>NZ_CP047399.1 GCF_020541325.1 Candidatus Vallotia laricis | reverse complement strand
GTGGTCTGTTTTTATGTCGCGACGTTATACCCCATACATTGCTCGACGCTAATAGCATGGTTTTCGTCAAAATTTTCTGTATAGAGTTGCACGCGAAGTATGGATCTCGTCTGGCTGTAGATACACAACACGTTTCGGCGGCCGAAGTAGCGTACTAGATTATTAGAGTAGTCTAGGATTTACTGCTAAATATAGCAAAGCATGACGCGTTATCCGTGGGGCCGATTACGTATCCTTATATAGGATGCTTACGCAAATACCCCGCGGGGGTTAAGCGTAATATATTGACTCCGCAAAGAAAAGCAGTTCAAATGGAAGGTTGCGCCAAAACTGAATATAGGATCGATATGCAACTTTCCGTTGTACTAACTCGGTAGATCTTTTCAAAATACGCTGCATCCCATCCTCTAACGAATGAGAACAACATGAAACGTACTTATCAACCGTCCGTGACGTCCCGAAAGCGAACCCATGGCTTCCGAGTTCGTATGAAAACTTCTGGTGGTCGTAGAGTTATTAACGCTCGACGTGCAAAAGGCCGTAAAAGGCTAACTGTCTAAGTGAATGATAGTTGTCAGCTAGAAAACTCGGTTTATACATCGACGCCAAGTGATATGCGGCATTTATTGAATAATGCTCGGGGGGAGTATCTAGGGGAGGCCCTGTGGAAAAGAAGGGACTCCCAAAATGCAGATGGCACTCATTAATTTCCCAAAGACCGTAAGGTTGCGAAAAACGGATGAGTTTTCATCCGTTTTTCGCTTACGCCTGCGCAAGCGTTCTACCTACTTTGTTCTGTATCGTCGCCGCACTGAGCAGGCTGCACGGCTCGGTATGATTATTGGGAAAAAACAAGCGCCCCGGGCGGTTACTCGAAACCTAGTTAAGCGACTAGTACGAGAAACATTTAGATTACGACGCCTAGAGTTGACTGGCTGGGACATAATCATCCGGCTAAAGCATAAAATCGATCATACGCACTTTCTAAGTGCCGGGTCTGTAGTGCTTGCGAGGACGCTGCAAACGCAGATTGAAAGTTTAATTGTGCATGCGGTCACTTGTTAAAGTAGTGACAAATAACTTATTCAGAAAAACAAGCGCTAATAAGCGCTGGACATTATGGCCTTGAAGGCGTACTTCTTTTAATAAGGTAAATCGTATATGCAAACGGTTTTGATCACGCTCCTGCACCTTTATCGGCTTGTTCTAAGTCCTTATCTTGGTGAGCGGTGCCGTTTTTATCCTTCATGTTCCGACTACGCTAGCGAAGCAATCCAGAATCATGGCGTAGGGCGTGGAAGCTATCTAGCAGTGAAGCGGTTATGCCGCTGCCATCTGTTTTCGGCGGGCGGTATTGATTCTGTGCCACCAGTCTATTCGAGCAGACGCTAGTTGCTCGGCTAATTCACTACGAGATAACGCATGGATATAAAACGTACTGTTCTATGGGCCATTCTCTTCATATCAGTCGTTATGCTCTATGATAACTTGCGGAAGGACTATGGATATCCGTCAATATTTTTCTCAAATACGCTACCTACTCAGACAGCTGATTTAGTAGCGCCGCGCTCGACTATACTTGGAACGGAACTAGCAAATCTGCCACAAATTACAGAAGCAAGTAGTGATCGTAGTGAGCTAGCTAATCCATTAATACCTAAGCGTAATCGGATACACTTTAAGACGGACGTATACGATGGCGATATTAGTACCATGGGTGGAACCTTGTCTCGCTTGGCCCTGGTTAAAGGAAGTAAGAGGCAACCCGATTTATATATTACGCTATTTGATCAGACATCTAATCATACATACCTAGCACGTACTGGCCTAATAGGTGGTGATTTCCCGAACCATAACGATGTGTTTGAAGTCTTGCCAGGTACGGCATTACTATCAGATAGTGATAATACGATGTCAATTAGCCTTAAATCGCCGATCAAAGGAGGAGTGGAGGTTATAAAAACTTATACGTTCACGCGTGGAAGCTATGTAATTTATGTTGATACGAAGATAGAAAATGTTAGCGCCACCCCTGTGAAGCCTGCTGTGTATATGGAGTTAGTGCGCGACGATACTCTAGTCGAGACGCCACGTTTCTCGCATACATTTATCGGACCAGCTATCTATACTAATCAGCACAAATTCCAAAAGATAAGCTTTTCAGATTTGAGTCAGGGCAAACAAGACTATATACCATCAGCCTATAACGGGTGGGTTGCGATGGTGCAGCACTATTTTGCCTCTGCGTGGATTCCGCAGGAAGGCGTGCTACACCAGTTCTATGCAGACAATCTTAGCCATAATTTGTACCGTGTCGGCATTAAGGAGCCAGAGCAAAGTATTGCTCCTAACAAGAGCGTGCATGTAGTTGCTCGTCTATTCGCTGGCCCACAAGAAGAGCATAAACTACAGAAAATTGCACCAGGCCTCGAATTGCTTAAAGACTACGGTTGGGTAACGATTATTGCGAAGCCGCTATTTTATCTACTTGAGAAGATTCATGGTTTTATTAGTAACTGGGGGTGGGCAATTGTATTGCTTACCATACTAATTAAAGCGATATTTTTCCCGCTTTCGGCAGCTAGCTATAAATCAATGGCGAGAATGAAAGAAATTACACCACGTATGAGCCAGATTCGTGAGCGTTTTAAGGAAGACCCACAAAAGATGAACGAAGCGCTAATGGGACTGTACAAATCTGAAAAAGTGAACCCGTTTGGTGGATGTTTGCCAATCGTGATTCAGATTCCAGTATTCGTTTCGCTGTACTGGGTTCTTCTTTCATCAGTAGAAATGCGTGGCGCACCATGGGTGCTGTGGATTCATGACTTATCTCAACAAGATCCATACTGTATCTTACCCGTATTAATGGCACTCTCGATGTTCGTTCAGACAAAGCTAAACCCAACGCCGCCCGATCCAATGCAAGCGAAGATAATGCTGTTTATGCCGATTGCGTTTTCTATGATGTTTTTCTTCTTCCCAGCTGGACTAGTTTTATATTACATAGTGAACAATGTGCTATCAATTGTCCAACAGTATTACATTACTCAGATGATGAGCAGGGTCAAAAAAGATTGAGCATATAATGGTAAGGTAGCTAGTGCGCTTAGGCGATATGCGCTACATGCCGCTGCTCATAGCCCAATTATTACATTCGTGCACTATGAGCAGCAGCGACGGCTATTGTCGAATCTCTATTTATGCTAATTGATGTACACTGATTCTGATCCAATTATTGCAATTGCTACGGCACCAGGTTATAGTGGCCTCGGTATAATACGTCTTTCGTTCGGCGGAGCCGGGGCTGGCGGTGCCATGCAATTAATGAACGCGTTGTTTCATAGTCAGCTAAGGCCTCGCTATGCTGTCTATGTACCATTTTTTGATACAACTGGTGTACCACTAGATCGCGGAATTGGTCTATATTTTCCAGCGCCTCATTCGTATACTGGCGAACATGTTGTAGAATTACAGGGACATGGTGGGCCAGTTATACTGCATCTCGTACTACAGCGATGCCTAGATGCGGGCTGCGATATCGGCTTGCGTCTTGCACAACCAGGCGAATTTACAAGACGTGCGTTTTTAAACGATAAGCTCGATCTCGCACAGGCTGAAGCCGTAGCAGATCTAATTGACGCTAGAACAGAGGCGGCTGCGCGCTCAGCTGGTTATTCGTTAGAGGGGGCATTCTCGCGTGATGTTCATCGGTTAGTCAGCGCCGTCGTAGATCTGCGGATGCTAGTTGAGGCGACTATTGATTTTCCAGACGAGGAAATCGATTTTTGGAGAGCCGCCGATGCGCCCGGAAAGCTGTCGAATATCTGTGATGCATTAGCAACTGTTCAGCGTAATGCGAAACAGGGTGCACTGCTGCGTGAGGGGGTGTCGATTGTACTGGCTGGTCAGCCAAATGTCGGTAAGTCTTCGTTACTCAATGCGCTAGCGGGTGCCGAAGTAGCGATTGTGACGCCGATTGCCGGTACAACACGGGACAAGGTTACGCATACGATCCAGATTGAAGGAATACCGTTACATATAATTGATACCGCTGGCCTGCGCGATACGCAGGACGAAGTAGAACGACTTGGTATTGCACAGGCATGGAGCGAGATTAAGCGTGCCGAGATCGTGTTACATCTACTAGATGCTCGCAATAAAATTAGTAAAGAAGATTATGAAATCGCTCAGCATTTTCCGGTCGGCGTTCCAGTGGTGAGGATTTTTAACAAGATTGACTTAGCTGGCATCCAACCGAATGTGCGCGATTCCGTAGACGGTGCCACTCGTGAGATTAGCTTATCTGCAAGGACGTCGATTGGTGTCGATCTACTGCGTGCTGAATTACTGCGCATTGTAGGATGGCAGACGTGCCAGGAAAGTCTTTATCTAGCACGAGAGCGTCATTTACGCGCACTGAACGCAGCGCGTGTACATTTAACAACTGCCACGCAACATGCAACATGCAATTTGCATGCACTAGATCTATTTGCTGAGGAGTTAAGACTGGCGCAGGAACAATTGAATACAATTACTGGTGAGTTTACATCAAGTGATTTGCTGGGAGCTATCTTTAATCGGTTTTGTATTGGAAAGTGATATGTATATCACAAAGTTTAGGTGTATAGAGGTCAAATTCGGATATATGTCTGAGTATGACAATAGACAATTTCTATAAAAGCTATACAGCGATATATAGTAAATCATAAAGAAAGATTTTATCTTTATCGACATCGGCATTAAGATGCTAAACTGAGGTTATTAGTGACGTCACTATGTGATTTGGGGCGATGTTAGTATCTTGGGGAAAATTTTGTTAATTTATATATTAGTACATTTTAGGCATAAAGGTTGGCCAGTGACATAGCACGCAGCAAAAGTGCAAACTGGTAAAACTCAACACCACTTTACGCAAAAACTGTGTTTTTCTGCCAGCTTTATAAGCTTATACTATGAATTTATTAGAAGGATCGATATTAGATATTAAATAATTAACTCGGATTTATAGCTCGCCCAAGCAAAATAAATCCATCTGCGCAAGAGATCTTAATTGCTTGATCGATAAAAAAGTATTTTTTGCCTATGTATTACCAATTTTTGGTGAGGCGTGAGTGACTCGAACACTCGACCTACGGATTAAGAGTCCGCTGCTCTACCAACTGAGCTAACGCCCCAAAGAGGTTATATTGTACAGACTTTTATGTCGTGTACGTATCCTATACTAGATATTTTCGGAGTTATTAATACTAGAACACTGATAGAATCTCCGCCTGTGCTCGATTTCAAATAAAGTTCGAAACTCTTATAGTATAGAATAATTCTATCTCAACCATCGTATTATGCTGAAATGCAATCTATAATTGCTTATATATCGTTGCTTAGTTCACCTCAACTAAGAAGCATAGCAGCCCTATAGAATAGTCGGCTCTTTTAGTATCTAAGTTAACTCGCACCAATTCGGGTTGGGGGTATCTGGTTGAGGTATCCAATGATGGAGTTATGCGAGTAGTACTATATTACTATTGGAAGGCATTAACGACGTATCTGTACTGTCAGTGATTCTGGGTTCACGACACTTCGTGTATCACCATCTAGATACGCAAGAATATTATTAAACGCCACGCGAAAATGCAGTTCATAGCTCTCGCGTTCTACGTAGCCAATATGTGGCGTACAAATAGCATTTTCCATGCGCAGTAATGGATATCCCTGCAAAATCGGCTCGATTTCGAATACATCGACGGCAACCATACCGGGTCGCCCTTTATGAAGGGCGGATACAAGCGCATTATCTTCGAGTAGTTCGGCGCGGCTCGTATTGACGAACAGTGCTGTTGGTTTCATTTGCATGAGATCATGAATAGTCACGATGCTGCGGGTCTCCTTGTGCAAGCGAAGATGTAAGCTCAGTATGTCGCTCTCAGAAAATAGTTCTTCGCGTGTCTTAACCACTTCAAAACCATGATCTTTTGCTGCCTGTAACGAAAGTTCTCGTCCATAAATTAATACTCTCATACTAAATGCGCGTCCGTAGTTAGCAATGAGCCGGCCGATTTCCCCGTAACCCCAAATCCCTAGCGTCTGCCCGCATAATACTTGGCCAATCCCGAAGTTGGGTGGTAACGCAGTAGTCCGTAAACCTGATTGCTGCCAAGCACCTTGCTTTAGATTTGCAACATATTGAGGAATACGACGCTGCGCTGCCATAATCAGGGCCCATGTCAATTCGGCAGGAGCAACGGGCGAGCTTATGCCTTCGAGTACCGGGATACCGCGCTCATTACAAGCATTTAAGTCTAGGTGGCTAGATACGAAGCCTATCTGGCTGATGACCTTCAGTCTCGGCAGTTTATCTAGTAATTTTGGCGTAATACTCGTGCGATCACGGAGTAATATAAGCGCCTCGACTTCAGAAAGTCGGCTAACTAATTGCCCGAGTCCGCGCACCGTGTTGTTAAACACTTTAACGTCATGCTCGGCAAGCAGCTGAAAACAGTCGAGCTTACGGATAGCATCTTGATAGTCATCGAGAATGGCAATATTCATGGGGACTTTAACAGTGCGATCTTTAGGGTGCATAATTTGCACCCTAGATGGATTGCTATGCTTTATGTGCTACTTTCAGTATAGTAATCCGTAGCGCCAATATAGTGAGTTCAGGAAACTATCTGCATATATATCAATACAAATTATATTGTATTGATATATATAAGTAACATGCAATGTCTGAAATGTTTGTATAAACGTACTAGTTGGCATCTACTACTTGTGGTGAGTATTGTAGAATTCATGCCTTTTTATTTATAAAAATATAGGATAAGTTCTATAAATAACTTGACGAAAGAGACTCTTCTTTCATTGTTAATTTCGATATACATCAGGAATTTTGAACCTTTAAGTAACTCGCGGTATTGTCCCGACCTAGATAGCTCATAGCAATAATACTGACTAAATATAAGATCCCGATATTTCAGCATGTAATACTCAAAACGACAATTAGGCAAAGCGATAGAATAAGTGTTCTTAGCTGCTTGGATCTATTTGATATTACATAGATTAAAGAGCACACTTTATTTATTTTGGCGCAGTCCGCAATGCTCAAATGAGCTAGATTAATTATGGCCCATCGGAACATCTACGAAAAAACTCCAATGTACACGAATCGCTTGACTCGAGATATATTGCCCACAGTTCCAGATGTATCCGCTGGCATATTATATAGTTATAAACATATAAATCATGACTCAAATAATATAGTTAGTTTATAACATACTGAGCGTATATAAGTAATGCGCGTCTTGTGCGCACGCAGTTAGTAGTTGCTTATCGTGCAAGTCTAATACACTCTAGTTGCTCAATAATATAAATACATCTTCCTAACCATGAGATTCACAAAAATATTCCGCTCTTAGGGCCAGAGACGATAAATGTCGAAATAATACCCGGATATTATTTATAGCCTATTCGAAATTCTGCCAATCTTTAGCTACAACATAAAGTATAAAACGCGGCTTGAAGATCAGTTGCGTGTATTTATTATATAGTATCGCGCTACGGTGCATTTTCTCGGGTGTATTGATAGGTAGAGGAAAGATATTATTATAGTTTTGGCATCTCATCGAAATATAAAATTGATGATTATGAGAGCTTAGCATTTGCATATTAGCCGCTCAAACAGAGATTATTTCTTAATACCGGTATGGTACTAAAATTAGGCGTCGCATAAAAATTTTTTATTTTAGCATGGTAGTTTCCAAAGATTTTAAAATAAGTTAAATACTTAATTAAATAATAACTCATGGCTGAGTTTGTGACTATGAAATTGATTCTATTGATATTTTATCTATTACTACATTTCGAAAATAAAAAAAATTCTATTTTAGAGGTGCTGAAATATTATTCAATTTCAAATTACAGGAGTTTCTAAAAAGATTATTAGATATAAGTACGAGTCTTGAGCTCGTAAGTCCTAAAAAATTTTTAAGTCTGATATCTATAATGCGCAGATCTAATTATGTTTTTATTCGGAAAGTTACTGATTACTATTGATAATATCGTCTGATTAAATATCTTGATTATATATATTTGGAGACAAAAAGGAAATCGTAGGGTACATATACGATATAGTAGATTTACTTATCATGATTTTATGCATTATCTCGTTAGTAATAGTTAAACCAAATTACCCTCCATTTTCGATAGATTTCTATGCATAGCAGTTGTTATCATAAGTTCTCTATACACTTTTTAGTAAACAGAAAAAGGTTGGATGGTATAGGAAATTTCGATGTTGATGCTACTATTACATATAGTGTATTGAGTAGCGCTCATAGCGTATGCTATCAACTATCCAACTCCATTATCTTTGTCTTGACTAGAGTTGGCATAAATTAAGATGCAGAAACTCGAAAACTTACTCACAAATCACCTGCTTATGTGTTTCTATATGTAGGCATCCTAATAGCCCAAAAAGATGAGTTTGTCTTACTAATAATATTAGTGCAAATAATCACAGGGTATTCTAATCAGAGCACCCCCCCTTATTGAGTACATCAATTAGATATCGAATGACGATTACTAGAAACGCATAAACCAAAGATAGTTGTTGAGGTAACGCCTGGTCTAGCTCATGCAGATATTTTTAACTCGCAGTATGTGCCCATGAACAAAGTAGCGCATCACCATATGGTGATAATTAATCATATAGTCAAGTCCGAGCCATTCTCAAATTTTTAGTTGAGCTCTTCCTGGCTAGTCAGCCTATAGTAGATTTTCGTTTAGTAGTTTTCGTGGCAAGACTCGTTTTTAACGTGCCAGTCTGAGCAACTCGTTTAATATTAGTTTGAGACGATTCTGAGGCATAAGATCTTCAGTTTTACTGCTTATTGTTCTTACTATACGCTAAAGATTTTTTTATGGGCCTTGACAATGTCTCTTTCTTCTCGAACTCGAAGCCAATCGAACCGTCTTTTTGTTTAATAAGGAATGCCTTAAAATTACGCCCAGTGCGTGAGGACTTGAAATTAGTTAGTAGATCAGTGCGCCCATTATTGAGCAACTTTGCCATTTGCTCCTGCGTGATTTCTTGCTGTAGTATTATCCTTCCGGCTCGAAAGTCACAGGTTTTTGGATGAGTAACTTGATTTTCACAAATATAGCTTATACCATGCCAGAACACACGGCCATAACACTTTGGGCATTGTCCTATAGGCTCCTGCAAAGAAAAGTTGGGTATTTCATGCTTATCTTTCGCCGTATCCTGTTCGAAGTTAAATCCTAACTTATAGTGGTTGACTACTTCATCGCAAGTAAGCTTTAAAATAGCCGAGAATGGTCGACCTGTTTTTGAGCGGAAACCCGATAGCGGGCCAATCGCCTTTTCCAATAGCAACCGCTCGACTTCTTCGATCTCTAATTGCCGGCCACCAGGAATCTTTGAGATCGAGAAATCGCATTTCATGCACATGAAGCGTCGGTAGTTTTCCTTGACTTTGTTGCTACAGTTTGGGCATGGTGCCTCTAATGTTGCGTAATCACCCGGGATTGTGTCCGAATCATATTCCTTCGCTCGTTTAACGATTGTTTGTGTAATACATGCAATTTCATGCATAAATTCTGCACGTTCCAGATGGCCTTGCTCTATTTGAGACAATTTATGTTCCCATTCACCAGTGAGCTCTGGAGAGGTTAACTCTTCGACGCCTAGGCCGTGGAGCAGAGTCATGAGCTGGAATGCTTTAGCTGTCGGAATTAAATCGCGGCTTTCGCGAAGCATATACTTTTCACTAAGCAGTCCTTCAATTATCGCCGCCCGAGTAGCTGGCGTTCCTAGGCCCTTGGCTGCCATCGCTTCACGCAATTCATCATCCTCTACTAGCTTACCCGCCCCTTCCATTGCCGAGAGAAGCGTAGCTTCGTTATAGCGGATAGGTGGCTTAGTGGTACAAGGTTTCGCTACGATCTTGTTTGTTTTAATCTCCTCCTCTTTTTCAATCACCGTTAGGTTGTTATCTTCGCTAGATATCCTGCGGCCGTACACCTCTAGCCAGCCAAGCTTTACTAATATTTTGCCTTCAGTTTTAAAAAAATGACCCGCCACTTTTGTAATCCGGGTTGTTATTTTGTATTCCGCCGCCGGAAAAAATACGGATAGAAATCTCTTGACTACTAAATCGTATAGCTTATGCTCCGATTCGGATAGGTTTTTGGGCGTCTGTAATGTCGGAATAATTGCAAAGTGATCGCTAATTTTTACATTATTGAATATACGCTTGTTCGATCGGACCAAGCCTTTGTCAAGTACCTGCTGAGCATATGGTAAGTAGGTATGGTTTTCTTTAAGCACGCTGAGCGTATTGCGAACCGTAGTCATATAGTCTTCGGGTAATGCACGTGCGTCTGTACGTGGATAGGTTAATACCTTATGCTTCTCATAGAGGGCTTGAGCTAGTGTAAGCGTTTGCTTGGCTGAAAAACTAAATCGTCCGTTCGCTTCACGTTGCAGGCTCGTTAAATCAAATAGTAATGGTGAAAGCTGCATTGAAGATTTTGATTCCTCACTAACTGTTCCTTTTTGTCCACGGCATGCTGAGACAATTTTTCTAGCCATCACAGCAAGCCAGAGTCTAGAGTCACGTTGCTCTGCGTCGGACTCGTTTTTATTAAATTTCGGATCAAACCAGCGTCCCTCGTAAAACCCAGCTGCACATAGAAATTCGGCTTTTACTTCCCAGTAATCGCACGGTAGGAAACGACGAATTTTCTTTTCGCGGTCCACAACAATTGATAGTGTGGGTGTCTGAACGCGACCGACGGTAGTTAGAAAGAAGCCGCCACCCTTACTGTTGAACGCTGTCATCGCCCGAGTGCCATTGATTCCCACGAGCCAATCAGCCTCAGCGCGACAGCGGGCTGCATCGGCAAGCGGTTGCATCTCTTGCTCGCTGCGTAATTTGGCAAAGCCGTCCCGGATTGAGGTTGGCGTCATCGACTGGAGCCATAAACGCTGCAAAGGTCTCTTAGATTTTACGTACTGAACGATTAGTCGGAAGATCAACTCGCCTTCGCGTCCTGCATCACATGCATTAATCAGTCGGTCGACATCCTTGCGTCTGATTAGCCGGCTCAGTAAATTCAGCCGAGATTCGCTCTTGGCAATCGGATAAAGGTCAAAATAGGGCGGAATAATTGGCAGATTCGCAAAACTCCATTTTCCGCGCTTGACTGTACACGCCTGCGGTGCTGCGATCTCTACTAAGTGGCCGGCAGCTGATGATAATATATAATCATCACTCTCATAGTACTCGGCATACTTTGTGAAGCCTCCTAGCGCGCGTGCGATATCATTTGAGACAGTTGGCTTTTCAGAAATGATCAAGGCTTTTGACATGACTATTGGGAAATACAAATACGCGGAAAAAAGTAATTTGAAGCAAATCGCTATCAAGAATTATAGCTAGAGCTATAGAAAGCGACTGGCAGCAATAATATGGGGCCATGTCAATAAAAACATACTGAGATCTAACATGGCGAAAGCCCTCAACAAAATTTTCGAGCATAAGCATTAATTGTCAAGCATATGTATTACAAGACGGAGACGGAAAAAGAATAGATAGTTTTATATTGCTTTGCTCACGCTTCAACGAGCGCCAGACGGAGTTTCGGCGCGTGTTTAATATAGGGCAGTGAGGATAAGTCGACAAGCATCCTCGAAATGATTTGGGGATGCGGTAGCACAGTGCCGAAAAAATGTGTAGCATACGCATTCTCGATCAGAATAGTCGGAAAATTTTCCACATCGAAATCATCCATCCGGTCTGCATGCGTCTCAATGTCGATCCAAACAAAACATATTTCCGGATGCATATCTGCGAGTGCATTAAACCCTGTTCGATATGAGCGGCACAAGCTACACCATTCTGCACATAGGCAAGCCACAAATAGTGTGTCATTAGATGACAGTCGCATAGTGATTAAGTCGATGTCATTATCAAGGTTGAGGGCAGGCATGATAAGAAATCTTAGCAATGTATCGTGGTACTACAGAGCTGGTGATGCAATCTATTGACTGTAGCATGGTTGGCTATATGAGTAACATGTGGCTTGGGAATGGGTTTTAAAAGCTTTTCTAGCATCGACAGAACTCTGTAGGCTTGCATTACTACTTGTAGACTTTCGAAGTCTGCAAGGATACGGGTGACCCAAGATATAAACTATCTGCAATAGTTTTTGCTAGTTTTTCCAGCTAAATCAGTAGCCGATAAGTCATTCTGGCGTATATCAGTTAATAACTAACTTAACTTGAGATATTAATAAATAGAACCGGTGTAATATGTCATGGCTGTTATTATGAGCTAGACGTGTAATGATCAACAAACTTGAGCATAAATCGAGCTCTATAGTAAGCACACTCCTTACTACCATTGTTAATAAGTCCGTTGCATTGCAGTAATTTTTCCTGTAGCCTCGTATCGTTTAATGATTATTCTGTCAACAATTGCTATTGTTAGTTATTAGTGTTTGGCAGTCCATTGTGTGCAGCATACATAGAGCAATAATAGCGCTACCGCTATACTAGTCAGGAGCGTGAAGATGGGTATCCGAATATGTCACCATGTATGTTCTCCTCTGTACAAGCCGCTGGTGCGAGCGGATTAGCTATATCATAGCTCGTATCGGAAAAATGCCTCGGGATGACAATCTAAGTCTATTTATTGCATGATAAAATCTCGTTGATCTAGCTAGCCAATTTCTGTAAATCTACTTAGTGCAGGTTATGGGGTACTCCCTCCCGTGTACCGTACCTTAATTTAACTACCATAGAAGATGAAAAAGTGGGTGATTCACATCTTCACGAACACAGCAAAGTTTGTAAAGATGTGTCCAGGTCCAAGGGACTAACTGACCATGTCTGCTCTTAAAATCCTGCATTATCCAGATAAGCGCTTGCATAAAGTTGCTAAACCAGTCAAACATATTGACAAGCGTATTTGTAAGTTGGTAGCCGACATGGCAGAGACAATGTACCTAGCTTCTGGTGTCGGCTTAGCGGCCACTCAGGTGGATGTTCATGAGTGTGTTGTAGTTATTGATGTGTCTGAGACCCACGATGCATTGCGCGTGTTTATCAACCCGGATATTATCTGGTTCAGTGAAGAACGTAAAGTTCATGAGGAAGGATGTCTGTCAGTACCTGGAATTTATGAGAGTGTAGAACGTGCTAATCAAGTTCATGTGCAGGCATTAAACGAGCATGGAGAAAAGTTCAAGCTAGAGTGCAAAGGATTTCTAGCGATTTGCATACAACATGAGATAGATCACCTACTCGGCAAAGTATTTATTGAATACCTATCTCCATTTAAGCAAATTCAGATTAAGAAAAAAATAAACCAATTCGATCACGCGATGTGATGGCTGCAATGAGGTCTTCCCTTCGTGTAATTTTTGCTGGTACAACATGGTTTGCAGCAACTGCGCTGCAGGCAATCTATGATGCGGGTCTTATTATTCCTCTTGTACTAACGCAGCCAGATCGTGCATCAGGTCGGGGAATGAAGTGCTCATCTAGTCCTGTTAAACAGCTTGCGCTAGCTCGAAAATTGACAATTGCACAGCCTCCTTCGTTTAGGTGCGACGGCCAGTATCCCGATGAAGCGGCAGATGCATTAATGCTATTACGCCGCACGCCACATGATGTGATGGTGGTAGCCGCATACGGATTACTATTGCCGAATACAGTGCTTGATATTGCACCATATGGCTGCATTAATATTCATGCGTCATTGTTGCCGCGTTGGCGTGGCGCAGCACCAATCCACCGTGCGATCGAAGCCGGAGACCAAGTAACAGGTGTCACGCTAATACAAATGAATGCGGGTCTGGATATGGGCCCGATGCTAATGCGTGAAACCGTTGTAATCGAGCCCACAGATAGTACGGGAACGCTGCATGAAAAACTAGCTACTACCGGCGCACGACTTATCGTTGCCGGATTGCGTGAGTTAGAATGTACTGGCTCATTGCCAATGACTCCACAGCTAAGAGAAGGTGTCACGTATGCGCATAAGCTATCGAAGCGGGAGGCGGCGATAGATTGGCGTTTGCCAGCTGACGTTCTGTCATGCAAAGTACGCGCTTTTAATCCGTTTCCGGTAGCGCATGGGATACTTGATGGTATGCCATTAAAGATCTTGGCTGCTGAGTCGGTACACGCTGTTAGATCCCATTTGACTCCGGGCACTATTTTGGCTGTGGAGAACACTGGCGTTACTATTGCCTGTGGTAAGCAGCAGGCATTGCGAGCTACCCAGCTTCAAAAACCAGGTGGTAAGAAGCTTGTCGCTAAGGAGTTCGTATCGGGATTTTCCATACATGCGGGACAATGCTTTGAAATCTAATTAATCCCTCAAATAGTGTTAGGTGGTATCGTAGTAAAAATCTTATTCTAAGAGGTGCCATTATCACTTTTATTGACTATGTGTTCCCTTAATTAATTTTAATAAACGTGTCTTAATACTGAGAAAAATATCATATCGTTAGATATTAGGTTGTTGATATGATATGTCGTAAGCATAATCCTGCTATGAAAAAGTATTGCGGATACTGTAATGCTTTATATTTCGAACCTATACAAGGGTCACGCCGCAATTGAGCGAACAGATTCGAATATACATACAAAGAATATCGTGGGAAAGCGCATGGGTAACTTAAGTGGAAACCATCTTAGTAGTAAACAACAAAATAAATATTTAAGCATTGCTTCGGAAATTTTAAACAATGCGGGATATGCAACGAAGTTGCTGAAAAGCATAGCATGCACATGAGTGTCATACTGGAGAATTTTATTCTTCGATATCAGAGCTTCCAATACTCACATGCTCTTTCACCCAAGGAATGGGTGGCGAAAAGCTCATAGATATTTAAGCACATGCCCATCGACACTACAGTTTAGGCAACAAAAACCATCGTAATCGTCTACAAATCTACTTTGTATAAATAAATATTATTCTGCATTAGGTATTTGTATAGCACTCCTAATAGCCTAGTGCTCCTATAACTTATTTAGTACTCTCTACGTGTCTCGCTCAATAATTTTAAGAAGTTATACATTAAATACTATATCGCGCGCTGCGAATAGCAATATAATATGCATCGCGAAACAGACGAGGTTCGGGGTACTTATTTATACTAAAAGACATAAATTGGCATCGAATTAGATGCAAAATAGCTTCGCTTCAAATATAGAAACTTGAGACTTATGATCGACCTTGATATACTAACTTCTTGGTATGGCCTGGTAGCTCAGTTGGTAGAGCAGCGGACTGAAAATCCGTGTGTCGGTGGTTCAATTCCACCCCAGGCCACCACTAATCTTTAGTAATTAAGAAATAAGTAACTGTTTATTATTTTTCTGGAAAACTAAACATTTATATAATGCGTAGTATACGGTATATTAGATTTGTGACTAAACTTATAAATAGTTACTTATTTTAGATTGTACTGCTTAGCTAATAATTAATTATTAGCTTCTAATTCTTCAGTATTCCAATCTACTACTGCCAAGTATGCCACCCAAGAATTCCTGAAATTATTTTCATAAGTATTATGTGCAATCGTTCGACATCACAAAAATTTGTAACGTTTCCGCTAACTAACGACGCATGTATATTATGTAAATATCATTTACCGGACAACTTTCTGCCTGGTGGAAGAATCTCACCTATATAGGTGAGATTCTAGTATAAGCTGAATCCTAGAAGCTGATGATAGAAGCCGTAGTTCTAGATTATTCTCTAATATGTCGAGAGGTACTTAAATAAAGTATCTATATGGACCCGGCCTGAAGTGTCTAACAAAATAATCTAACAGCGCTTCGGATGTATGCCAGAATGGCATTCTGGCATACTTATGTTTTTTCTAGTAAATAGAATCGACCGTCTATCTTATGTGAGAGGTTTCGTATTTCTAGAGAGTTTGGGCGTCGATACTAGCAGTACAATTATTCAGAATCTGCTAATTCTAGCATGCAGGACACTTTATCCTGCTTTTATAGTAAAACATAGGGTAACAATCACCTCCTTATAGCATCGATGAATAGCTTATCAAACGGGCTAAACAATAGCTTGCATTGGATAACAGTATCCTAATACAACTCATCCATGCAGACGCATAAATAACTAGGTTTGTATCAGTCGCTTTTGTCGCGCGACACTCATAATTATTCCAGCTGCAATACCTAGTGTAATGAGCGCAGTACCGCCATAACTTATAAATGGTAGCGGTACGCCTACGACGGGCAAAATACCACTGACCATACTAATATTGACAAATGCGTACATAAAGAAAGAAAGCGCTAGCGCTCCGACTAGTAATCGACTAAATAGAGTGGGGCCGTTAGCCCCGATGTATAGACCACGCGCGACAAGCAAAAGATATAAAAATAAAAGCATGAGCACACCTGCTAGACCAAACTCTTCAGAGAATACAGCAAAAATAAAGTCTGTATGTTTTTCTGGAATAAATTCTAGGTGCGACTGGGTTCCTTTAAGCCAGCCTTTGCCGAAAGCTCCGCCAGAGCCGATCGCGATAACTGCCTGAATTGCATGGAATCCCTTTCCTAGTGGGTCTAAACTTGGATCTAGAAGTGCGCAAACACGCTGTTTCTGATAATCGTGTAGTAGAACCCATTGAACGTTTGGCTGGCAAATCTGCTCCTTAGTGGCAATTAATGAGGCAACACCGATTACCAGGGCCAATATTAGCGGCACGATTAATTTGAAGCTTAGACCCGCGAAGTAGATTACAAATAATCCTGTAGACAATACTAGAATTGCGGTGCCTAGGTCGGGCTGTTTAGCGATTAGCCAAACTGGTACTGCTAAAATGATTAAACCTATCAAATAGTCGTACCATTGTATTACGCTCTCGCGTTTCTGGTAGTACCACGCTAGCATGAGTGGCATAGCAATTTTTAAGATTTCAGATGGTTGAATTACGACACCTACATTAAGCCACCGTTTTGCGCCTTTCCTGGTTAAGCCGAATAGTGATACAGCAATAAGTAGCGCCACTCCGAAGGAGTAAGCTGGCACAGCAAAACGTATCAGCGTCTGTGGGGGTATATTCGAAATTATCCACATCAGAACTAGTGTAAGAAAAATATTACGAACTTGATCTTCGAGTCGTCCAGGTGCGTTTATGCTAGCACTGCATAGTGCTAGCAAGCCTAGACATAGCAATAAAAATACTATGACCATAAATGGTTTATCAAAACCGGCGAACATCCATTTCACACGTCTCATTAGAACACGGGGCTCGATGAGCATATCGATTCCTAGTAGGCTTTGGTGATACTTTTCGAGTCTTTTTCATCTGAGATAGCAGGCGGAGTATCGGCTAAGAAGCGCATATTCTGAGCAGCTTTGGGTGCGTAGTGAAATATCTTTTGTTTTGCAAGAGATATATTATTGCTCATGCCAGTGTCCGGAACTAAGGTACCGCAGCTCGGGGAAGCTGATGCCAATGTACTAACACCAGCGCCATAAGAGCTTTGAGAAGTCCCTCCATGAACACTTTCTATTGTATTTACAGGTACAGACTTAGTTATGACCACCGATTTTTCAGCTAGGTTCGATGTAGATCGTATTAGAGCTTGTACACCATCCGGATCGATTGTCGAAGTTGGTATAGCGATATCAGTAGCTTTATAAGCTATCTTGACACGGTCGATGAGGTAGTAATCAAGCACTTTTCGGGCAATAGGGCTAGCTGCTTGCCCCCCCCAGCCGCCATTCTCGACGATTAATGCTAGAGCGATCTGTGGTCGCTCGACCGGTGCGAAAGCGATGAATAATGCGTGATCACGTAAGTGCTCTGATAATCTGTGTGCGCGGTATTTCTGGCCTTGTAGAGAAAATACTTGTACCGTACCAGTTTTACCAGCTGACGTATAAGGTGCGTTACTAAAAAATTTATACGCAGTTCCAGAGGGGTTGTCCATGACGCTCTTCATAGCATGCTTAATAACATTAATATCCGATTGCGTGATACCTTGGATTTGACCAATAGGTTTAGGTGATATCAGCTTGAATTCGCGCGTAATTGGCTTTTCGATATTTTTAACTAGGTGAGGTTGCATGATCACACCATTGTTTGCTAATGTTGCGACAGCGTGAGCGAGTTGCAACATCGTATACGAATTATAGCCCTGCCCAATGCCAAGACTAATTGTTTCGCCTTCGTACCAGCGTTGATGCTCAGTTTTGCGATAGGCGCGTTTTTTCCAGTTAGTAGACGGTAGAACACCACGCGCTTCGCCCGCGACATCGATACCGGTCTTCTGGCCGAATCCCCACTGCTTCATAAAATTCGCAATAGTATTAACACCTAGATCATGTGCTAGCATGTAGTAATATGTATCGTTAGATACAACAATTGAGCGGTACATATTGACCCAGCCCTGCCCCTGTAGCACATCGTTATGGAATATGTGCCCACCGAACTTGTAAAATCCCGGATCCTGGAAGCCCCAGGATGGTGTACGCTTATGTGTAGCAAGGGCAGCTAGTGCCATAAATGGCTTGTATGTTGAGCCAGGAGCATAAGTGCCACTTAATGGCCTATTTAGCAGCGGTCGGTCGAGTGGTGTATTGAGTTTGTCCCAGTCTAATTGATCAATACCGTCAACGAATAAGTTTGGATTAAAGCTGGGCGATGACACGCATACAAGCACATCGCCTGTCGATGGTTCGATTGCTACCAGTGCACCACGCTTTCCTAAAAATGCCTGTTCTGCTTTTTTCTGCAAGCCGATATCTAGTGAGAGCCGAAGATTATTACCGGGTGTGGCTTGGGTGCAAGATAGAGTGCGTACTAGGCGCCCTCCTGCAGTTACCTCGACTTCTTCGAAGCCTGTTATGCCGTGCAACTCCGTCTCGTAGCTTTGCTCGACGCCGATCTTACCGATATAATCGGTCCCATTGTAGTTGTTTCTATTAAGCCGAGGATCATAGTGCTGCGGATTATTATCGTTTTGTTCACTATTTGCATCGATTCGTTCTTGGTCGTGTTGTGAAATCCGACTGATGTAGCCGATCGTGTGCGCTGCGCTAGTGCCAAGTGGATATTGCCGAAATAGTCGTGCACATATTTCTACACCTGGGAATCGGTATTTCTGTCCAGTAAAGCGAGCCACTTCCTCGTCGCTGAGTCGAGTGCGAATTAGTAGGCTCTGAAAGTTTTTTGAATCTTCTTGTAGCTTCTTAAAGCGGCGTCGATCACGCATATTGATATTAACTACACCCGAGAGTCGTTTAATTAGCTCATCTAATGAGCCTTGAATCTTAGATGGCGTAATTTCTAAAGTGTAGGCTGAGTAGTTATTCGCGAGCACTACACCATTTCGGTCGATAATAGTGCCGCGATTTGGCGGAAGCGGCACAACTGAAATACGATTCTCATCGGCCTGCAGCAAATATTTTTTATGCTTCCAGACTTGTAAATATAGAAAGCGACAGCTAAGCAGCATGAAGCATACAAGCACGAATGTGCCCGCAGCAACCACGCGGAGCTTAAAATTCTCTAGCGTCCGACGAGGATTATTAAATTCTGTCATCTTCGAGCGGCTCTAGTTAAATCAGTCGTGCATTGTCTGGGTTTGTTGCACGTTTCTGCGGTAATAATAGTAGTGTGCTCACAACCGGCCAGAGCAACGCACCAATCACGCTGTTCAGCAAGTAGCTACAGCCTGGGAATGTACTACCGGAAATTAGCCGAATTATAAAAGGCACGACCTGCTCGATTACCAATAGTGGCATCACAACGAAAATTTGCGCACCCAGCGATAGCCATAGTACGCGACGGTATAACATAATTGCCCCGTATGACAGTAGTGTGTAGGAAAGTGCATGTTCGCCGAACAAGACCGCATCGTGTACGTCAGTTAGTAGACCCAGAAGAAATGCAATACCCATGCCAACTTTATGCGGCTGGTGAACATTCCAGAATAGCAGAACAATCGCGACAAAATCAGGTACACCAATCCATTTTCCCCATGGAAAAAGATTAAAAAAAAACGCGCCAGCTAAACTAAACGCAATAAAGTGCAGATTAACCGGCAGAAGAATATGATAGGGGCGATTTATTGCCATTTTCTAACTATACTCCGGCTAACGAGGTGGAGGAAGGTGTAGCATCTGATTTTATAATATTATTGTCTGCGTCCGCCTCGGCGCTTTTCTTATCCTTTTCCTGTCTGGTAACCTTATTAACTGCATTCGCATCTATAGGTCGTGATGGCCTATCTTCATAGCGTAGTACTAACAACTGTCGTGCGCTCCTTACTGGCGCGCACGGACTGCAAACTACTGTGGAAAATATAGTGTCTGATTTTTTGTCAACGCGAATAACTTTAGCTACTGGAAGTCCTGGCGGGTAGATGCCATCTAGCCCATTTGTTACCAATTCGTCCCCAATTTTCACATCAGCGCTAGTTAAAACGAATTTTAGATCAAGCGTATCCCCTTTAGGGGTGCCATAAATCACGCTGCGTATACCTGTTCGTAGTATCTGTACCGGTACCGCCTGGTCTTTATCGGTAAGCAGTGTCACTTCAGATTGCAACGGAAAAACGCGCGTGACCTGCCCGACAACACCTTTTTCATTTACTACTGGTGCGCCTATCTGTATATCTTGCTGCTCTCCAGAATCGATAATAACCTTTTGTGTGAAGGGGTCACGCGTATCGTAGCAAACCTCAGTAGGTATTGTCCGTATCATTGAGTTCCGCTGTAACTGCAGTAGTTCTCGGAGATGCTCGTTCTCATTTCTCAGTTGAGCTGCTTGGGACATGCGAACTAACAATTGTAGATTTTTATCTCGTAGCGTTTTATTATCGTGATGCAAAGAATGAACTGTGACAAGTAGATTAGTACCGCTGACAAGAAGATCTCTCGGTACTAATGCTACATATTGCATAGGATAGAGCCCCATGACGATTACTTTACGCACAGCCTCGAACGCCCGAAAACGTGCGTCAGTTACTAATAGTGCAAGCGCAAGACTGACAAAAATAATTAGACGTGTATGCGGTGAAAGCCCTCGCTTGAATAATGGGGGCGGACTATATTCCATGATCAACACCCGAAACTATGTTTACTTCGGCTGCATCATTCGTATGAGAAAATACTGCCGAGCTTCTCCATCCGCTCAAGCGCTATTCCTGACCCGCGTACCACACACGTAAGCGGATCTTCGGCTACTAAAACTGGCAGTCCTGTTTCCTCTGCGAGCAGTCGATCTAAATCTCGCAGTAATGCGCCACCACCGGTGAGTAACATACCTCGCTCAGCAATATCGGCGCCCAGTTCTGGCGGAGTCTGCTCCAGTGCAATTTTGACAGACGAGACAATCTGGTTGAGTGGATCCGTTAGGGCCTCTAAGATCTCGTTACTCGAAATTGTAAAGCTACGGGGAATCCCCTCGGATAAGTTTCGGCCTTTAACTTCCATTTCTTTTACTTCGGATCCTGGGAATGCTGACCCAATCTCCTTTTTAATTGCCTCAGCAGTTTGCTCTCCAATTAACATGCCATAATTTCGACGAATATAATTGACAATTGCTTCATCGAACTTATCGCCCCCGACCCGTACTGAGCCCTTATATACAATGCCACCAAGCGAAATCACACCAACTTCGGTAGTACCACCACCGATGTCTACGACTAAGGAGCCGGTCGCCTCTGATACTGGAAGACCAGCACCAATTGCTGCAGCCATTGGCTCTTCGATTAAGTATACTTGCGATGCGCCTGCGCCGAGCGCAGCTTCGCGGATCGCTCGGCGCTCAACTTGAGTCGATCCGCATGGCACGCAGATAATAATCCTTGGTGACGGTAAAAACATCTTCGATTCATGTGCAGTTTTGATAAACTGCTTAATCATCTGCTCTGTAACGCGAAAATCGGCAATTACGCCATCCTTCATTGGCCTGATTGCCTCGATATTGCCCGGCACTTTACCAAGCATTTGCTTAGCTTCCCTGCCTACCGCCTGGATTATCTTTTTTCCGTTAGGCCCACTTTCCTGGTGGATTGCAACAACCGACGGTTCATCAAGTACGATACCTTTGCCGCGCATGTATATCAGTGTATTAGCAGTGCCTAGGTCGATCGCCAGATCGTTTGAGAAATAGCTATGGAGAAAACCGAACATCAAAAATCCTGTCTCGCATATGCCGGTCCGGAAAATATTTATATGCACCGGCGGTGGGTGAAATAATGACTTCAGCAGAGGTCCGAAAGGCGGCCGCCGCGCAGTCACGAAGCTGTGGAAAATTTATCGGTACAGGCGGCGCGCGCATATAGATAGCGCGCATTTTGCAGCCGCCGTGGTACGCGCGTGCGGAAGACATGGCTGAAAAATGGCAGTGAGAGACCAGGCTGATTTTGGAGAGAATCTCCAATGATACCTTATAATTCCAGTGTACTTAAAGAAAAGTAAGGGCGTTCTACCCATTTCCTAATTCTTGGTAACTGTATGGTCTTAACTCCCACTGATGTAAACCGCATTGCGCACTTGGCTCACATTGAGCTTGGGCAGTACGAAGCAGAGCATATGCTAGAGCAACTCAATCAGTTATTTATCTTGGTCGAGCGGATGCAGGCTGTAGATACAACTGGAATCGAGCCACTTTCACATCCAATTCAGCAAATAGAGGAGGTGTCACTTAGACTTCGCGAGGATATCGTGATAGAACAAGTTCATCGCGAAGATAACCAGCGATATGCACCAGCGGTACAGGATGGTCTATATTTAGTGCCAAGAGTGATTGAATAATACGAGGTACGGAAAAATATACGATGCATCAAAAAAGCCTCACTGAATTACGCACTGCCCTCGATACAAAGCAGGTATCGGCGATCGAGCTTGCACAGCACTTCCTAAAACGTATCGAAGCGACACGCGAGTTAAATGCGTTTATCGACGTTAACCCACAGCTAACTCTAGATGCGGCACATGCGGCCGATCAACGTCTTATGCGCGGTGATCGCACTCCTCTCCTCGGATTGCCGGTTGCATATAAGGACGTGTTTGTAACACGTGGATGGAAGTCCAGCGCTGGATCCAGAATGCTGTCTGACTATATCAGTCCCTTCGATGCAGCGGTTGTTGAGCGGCTATCAGCGGAGGGTATGGTTACACTGGGCAAGACTAACATGGACGAGTTTGCAATGGGCTCATCCAATGAGAATTCTTTCTTCGGACCGGTACGCAATCCTTGGGATTTAAATGCAGTTCCAGGTGGTTCCTCTGGGGGCTCAGCTACGGCTGTAGCTGCTGCACTGGCGCCAATAGCTACTGGCACTGACACCGGGGGTTCAATTCGACAGCCAGCGTCGATGACGGGTATTACTGGAATCAAGCCAACCTACGGCAGAGTATCCCGTTACGGGATGATCGCTTTTGCATCGTCGCTCGATCAAGGGGGGCCTATGGCACGTTCAGCAGAAGATTGCGCGGTAGTTCTAAACGCAATGAGTGGTTTTGACCCGAGAGATTCGACAAGCGCAACATGCAAGGTAGAAGACTATACACACTTGCTAGGTAAACCATGGAAAAATACTGATACACTTTCTGATCGTCCACTCTTAGGACTGCGCATAGGGTTGCCGCGCGAGTACTTCGGAGCGGGGTTATCAGGTGATGTGCGCGCGGCAATCAATATTGCCTTACAGCAATACGAAGAACTTGGTGCGATACTAGTAGAGGTATCTCTTCCTAAGACAGAACTAGCAATTCCAGTCTACTATGTAATTGCCCCGGCCGAGGCGGCATCGAATATGTCTCGTTTTGATGGTATACGTTATGGATATCGTGCAGATACATATCATGATTTACACGATATGTATCAAAAAACATGCTCCAATGGATTCGGATCTGAAGTGAAGCGCCGAATATTAGTCGGTACGTATGTACTATCACACGGCTACTATGATGCCTACTATCTACAGGCACAGAAGATTCGCCGGATTATCGCACAAGACTTCCAGGATGCTTTTGAGCTATGCGACATAATCATGGGTCCAGTATCGCCAATCGTTGCGTGGAACCTTGGTGAGAAAGTTGATGATCCTCTGCAGATGTATTTGGCTGATATATACACACTCTCTACGAGCTTAGCTGGATTACCGGGTATGAGCATTCCATGTGGATTCGGCACTGGTGTTTATACAACGCGACCAGTAGGTTTGCAGATTATTGGAAATTATTTCAATGAAGCCCATATGTTGCAAATTGCAGATGCGTTCCAACGTGTTACTGCCTGGCACCGGAAAGTACCTATGGGAATCTAATTATGAAATGGGAGCAGGTAATTGGACTGGAGACGCACGCGCAGTTGTCAACCAAGTCAAAAATGTTTTCTGGAGCCTCAACGCAGTTTGGTGCCGCACCAAATACGCAAGCCTGCGCGGTCGATATAGCTTTACCTGGATCGCTGCCTGTTGCAAATCGAGCCGCTATTGAGCAAGCAATACGTTTCGGACTTGCAGTCGATGCAACGATCTCGCCTCGTAGCGTATTTTCCCGAAAGCATTACTTTTATCCGGATTTGCCGAAAGGTTATCAGATCAGCCAGTACGAGTTTCCGGTAGTTCAGGGTGGATCGATTACGACCCGAGTAGAGGCGAACGAAAGATCTGGACTCGGTGTGTACGAGAAAACTATCAGATTAATTCGGGCTCATCTTGAAGAAGATGCCGGAAAGTCTTTGCATGAGGATTTCGCCGGGATGACTGGCATCGATCTAAACCGAGCTGGTATACCTCTTCTAGAGATAGTAACCGAGCCAGATATGCGAAGCGCTGCTGAGGCAGTAGCCTATGCAAAGACATTGCATTCATTAGTTGTCTGGTTAAATATTTGTGATGGCAATATGCAGGAAGGCTCTTTTCGCTGTGACGCAAACGTGTCGGTACGCCGACCTGGAGATCAAGAATTCGGCATACGTACGGAAATTAAGAACCTGAATTCATTCCGCTTTCTAGAGGAGTCCATCCAATACGAAGTATGCCGACAGATTAGATTAATTAATAGCGGCGGAACTGTCATACAAGAAACTCGGCTGTACGATACAAACTGCGGCAAAACACGGGCAATGCGTAGTAAAGAAAACGCACATGATTACCGTTATCTCCCAGATCCTGATCTGATGCCACTTATAATCGATGGGGAGTGGATTGCTAAAATCCGCCGATCTCTACCGGAATTACCAAATGCAATGAGGCGCCGCTTTATTGGGCAATACGGTTTACTCGAGTATGAAGCGGGCATACTCACAACGTCACAAGCTTTTTCTACATACTACGAGCAAGTGGTATCTAGGGTGGGCATTGCAAATGCGAAGATAGCGGCAAACTGGATGATAGGCGAACTTACATCACAGCTAAACCGCGATGGATTGAACATCCAACAGACACGAGTATCGGCTATACAATTAGCTTTAATTATTATGCGGATCGTTGACGGTACGATTTCAAACAAAATAGGCAAGAAGATTTTTAGCACAATCTGGCACGAGAACGCCTCTGATGAGATAGCAGCAGACCGCATTATCAACGCAAAGAAATTTAAACAGATATCTAGTAGCAACTCGCTCGATACGATCCTCGATGAGGTACTTGCCGCCAATCCAAAATTTGTTAATGAATACCTTTCGGGGAAGGATAGAGTATTGAATGCGCTCGTCGGACAGGCAATGAAGGCTACAAAAGGGCAAGCGAATCCACAGCAGGTTAACGAACTTCTAAAGAAAAAGCTATCCTAAGTATATTCAGAAGATACCTCGACAGTTATATGTATAATTAATCTCTAGGCTTAAAAATACTAAACTACTACCAGTATTTTAATGACCTGCATTTATAGTCCGGTATTTTGCTTATCTTTTATTGTAAGGTCCGGATATAAGAGCTAAATAACACATTATTATTTGCAACTTCGTCAAGTAATTAGACGGCTGATAAGTGCTGCTAAATATTATAATCTATTTTGATTATAAGGAATAAAACTATGCTGCGAGTCATCACGGCTAATCTTAACGGCATACGTTCTGCTGCAAAAAAAGGTTTTTTCGAGTGGTGCTCTGAACAGAATGCGGACATTATCTGCGTTCAGGAAATCAGGTGCTCGCACGATGATATGACACCCGAATTCCTGATGCCGTATGGCTTTATCGGCTATTTCCAGCATGCGCAGAAAAAAGGTTATAGCGGTACTGGACTTTATACAAAGCAAAAACCAGATGAGTTTATCGCTGGCTTTGGCAATAGAACGTTTGATCATGAGGGGCGCTACGTTGAGCTACGATACGGCAACCTGTCACTAGTGTCGGTTTATATACCGTCCGGTTCGGGTAGTAAAGATCGGCAATCTGTAAAATACCGCTTCATGGACGATTTCTATATACACCTAGACAAGCTTCGCCAGGATCGCGAAGTAATTATCTGCGGCGATATAAATATCGTGCATAAGGAAATTGATATTAAAAATTGGAAAAGCAACCAGAAGAACTCTGGATGCCTGCCAGAAGAGCGTGCCTGGTTGGGCAAGATATTTAGTGATCTTGGCTATATAGATGTCTTTCGAATACTAGATCCTCGACCCGAACAGTACACATGGTGGAGCAATCGCGGTCAAGCCTATATGAAAAACGTTGGGTGGCGAATCGATTACCAGATCGCGACATCTAGTATTGCTTCCACCGCTAGATATGCTTCCATCTTCTCTTATACTAGGTTTAGTGATCATGCGCCACTCACAATTGACTACGAATATACACTATCCGGCCATACTTGTCATGCGGGTCTAAGACAGAGTTAAAATAATATCCAGCGCGCGACTTCAGAGATTTTAGCGTTCTAACTTAATTAACGTCTCGTTATTTTATTCCCCTAGAGGCAACCGCGTTTTTTAACATACAAAAATCTTTTAAGATAGCTCATACAACTCAATATTGTTTTAAAAGCTTTACTGGCGCAGTAGCTCAGAGGGGCCTCAGTTGATAACTTAGAAGAAGCAAGCCATAGCGGAAACTAACTCTCTTTATTAACGCGCTCTTTCCATGGTGCAATCCTCGGAAGTAGCATCATACCTGGAATTGCTAGTAAGGCACACAGCAAAAAAAACTCAAACCAACCAATCTGCGAGACGATATAACCAGCGCCAGCATTAGCGAAAGTTCGAGGCACTGATGCGAGGCTTGTAAATAACGCAAACTGTGTTGCGGTGTAACGTGGGTCAGTTGTACTCGCGATATATGTAGTAAATGCAGCCGTACCTAGTCCCGTAGCAAATGCTTCAAGGCTAATAACTATAGCCAGTCCTGGGATCGTATGACCTGTGCGGGCAAGAGCCGCAAAGCCTAGTACCGCAGCTATCTGGGCGATTCCGAAAATCCATAGCCCACGGGCTGTACCAATGCGCATTAGCCACATACCCCCCAAGATACCGCCAGCAATACTTGCCCAAAAGCTACTAGTTTTAGATACTATCCCAATTTCAGTTTTCGTAAAGCCAATATCAAGATAGAAGGATGTAGCTAGTGAGGTCGCCATATTATCGCCAAGCTTATACAGAAAAACAAACGCCAGCAAAATCAATGCCTGTTTTGCGCCATCACGTGCAACAAACTCCCGAAACGGCATTAGCACAGCCTCTTCCAGGGTATGCGGTAGAGTGCTCTGTATCTTCGGCTCACGAACCATAAGCGCTGTTACCACACCTGGCAACATAAACGCTGCAGTAATAGAAAAAACCGTTGACCAAGCGAAGTGGTCTGCTAGGATCAATGATAGCGAACCAGGCACAAGAGCAGCTAGTTTATATGCATTAACGTGAATTGCTGTGCCTAGGCCTTGCTCAGTATCTTTTAGCAACTCGCGGCGGTATGCATCAAGCATAATGTCTAGACTTGCACTTGCGAATGCGAGGGCAGCTGCAAGCACGGCTACCGTTCGAATTGAGTTGGTTGGTGATATAAATCCCATGGTAGCGACTAGCGTTAGAACGCCAAGCTGAGTTAGCAACATCCATCCTCGCCGTCGTCCCGGGCGCCATCGGCCAAATCTAGGTATAAAACGATCCATTAATGGCGCCCACACAAATTTCCACGTATATGGAAACTGTAATAACGCGAAGAGACCGATAGTTTTTATATCGACACCACCGTTTCGAAGCCACGCCTGAACTAGATTTAGGAGTGTGAAAAGCGGCAGGCCAGACGTAAATCCAAGAAACACGCAGATTAACATACGTGTATTAAAGTAGACTCGCCAACCAGAGTGTGGATCGTGTTCGGCTAGTGTATGGGCTTCGTAAGGCGGAGTGGACATGAGTTTTCAGTGAACGAACGAGGTCGGTCAATTTTTGAGGGCGCAGTGTTCTATTAGACTATCACGCTAGTTTATTCTTTACTGTTGTACATCTGCTGCCCGTACAGTACCCTGTCTAAAAGCAGGGTACCGAATTCCAGGGCAAGTAGACTGGAGTCAAAGATCATTTTATATGCCTGTCAGTTTTTTATGCGAAGCTGAATATGCCATCATTTAGTACGCTTACACTCGTCACGACCTAGCTCATCATTATATGAGAATCGATATGGATAGCGGCGCATTACAATCTCATTGGTTTATTCTGGTTCATTCGCGGATTTCCGTAGTGATAGGTTCTATCTCAATAGTCGCATATAGAATTGCTAGTGAATGCACTGTGTCTACGATATGCTAATTGTGCCACAAAGCGATGTTACGCTTATATTCGGGTAGATTTTAGGGCTGATCTCGCGAAAGAGAGCTAGCAGCAATAAAAAACAGTATTCTACAAAGCTAAACAGAAGGTGGGCAGCTAGTGTTTTCGCACGCGTCGCAGTCATATTTTGTTGTACGCTTTAATAGAATTAGGGTAACTCGATAATCTCCCAATCACGCATCGTACATTAGTAGCCAAGTGGCTAGTGCATTTGCTGAGGCTGTGGTGCTGCAAACGGGACTTAACTTTAAATTCATCATTAAAAGTAAGGTTACATATATTTTGCGCTTGGTCTATAAATCTTAATGTATTGGTAAACTTTAGCGCTACATTATTAGCGGATAATACATGATTGTTTAGCTATGTGCGTGATTCTGAATTTACGACACAGTATGTCACTGTAGTTTTCCGCTACAAAAATCTACAATAGAATAGAGGCGTTGAGCTAATAACTTTATGGAACCCCATCTTTTGTACTAATAAACCAAGCTTCCAAATGATTACCATGCAACATGCTAGACTATAAAAACATAGAATGTTCCAAACGACAACCCACATATTACTGGGTGAGTTATTTATAATCACAGTGAAACCCTAATTTCTAGAAGACGTACATCATAGAACTGGCTAGTAGTAAGATCAATACCTATAAGTATACTCAAGACGAGGAGATTCGAGATGCGATTATTAATCGCCGAGCATAAAGAAGTGTATTGTGTCAAGTGGCTTTTTCGTTTTCTATATCACAAAGAGTTTCCATTTTTGAGCTTTGTCTTGTATTCATACATCCTACTAGGTAGTATGACATATTTGGCGCTTGACAGAGAAAGATAGCTTTAGCGAGCGAGACCTTAAACACGCTAAAGCTCTTAATAATTAGACTCCAACCAGCTAGAGAGCAAACTACTTTTAGCTGTAGTGGTATGATGCTGTATGCTGTAGAAAACTTAGGCATAACAACATCGATCGAACTTATACTTTTGTCTGTGTTTTTATCTACTCCTGAACGTGCGGATAGCAGTCAACTAAAGATTAAAGAGTGCACTATATGCCTGAGAATAGGCTATTAAAATCATTAGCTATATTTTATACAACACCGCTTGGATATGCTCGTCTGCACTAAAATACTGCATGATGAGTCGATTCTCTATTAGCTATAATTAGTAATACCGTATCATCGGGCAACTGTCCGGTTAAGACTTTACGCAAAACTAAGTACCCGATGCGTCTATCAATAATATGCATGGATGTACGCTACTTTTGGTTACATCTAGCGCTGAAAAAAATTTCAGGCATCGTACTTCCGAAATTTTGTCAGCAAGCTGTATATGATGTTATATGCCGATAAATCCCTGAATAGCATACTGCTCTTGTGTATTACGCCAGGTATGCTCATCATTATGATGAGCTTTTCCTAATGAATTACAGATGCTATTTTAGCCTCAACAATGTCCGAGTTAATATTGTATGCAAGATCGTATTTACCTAATCCGATGAGTAATTTTACTGGAGTAAATACATCATTTTGAAGTATCTGTACGACTACAGCAGATTCATTTCTTCGATTTCACTTACCTAGTCAATATCTAAAAATATAAACAGTTTATGTATTTGTATGCATCAATTAGTCCACCATCTTTCCTGTGAAGCTAGTCGAGTGACTACTAAAATTATTGATTAGCAGAACGATACTTGCGAGTACCCACTCTACGACCTTCATCGTTTCTTGATGCCAATTTTTTAGCTCTTTATAAATTTTAGAATCACTACTGTAGATAATAACCGGATTAATTTTTATCCGATTTAGCAATACTACATCGCGCGCAAGGCCCTGCTTTAGATGATCCACCCATCATCCGTATCCGCTATATTTGATTACAACTGTCTTACCCTGACACTAAAAATATAAAGCAGTAATTCCACAAAGATCCCTGCTTTCAGCATGGATAAAACGGCAGGAGGATCGTTAGTATTAGTATGATTTAACGGACTGAGAAGAAAGCAGATCTTGGTGGCTAGGTACTGTACAATACCGTGTATCTAGAATTTTGACGTGCTGTATTTTACTACACTAACCAGTGGGACAAAATATGTAGATATAAGAACTTGATGAATAGTAATCATGATTACCCTAATAATAGCAGCTATTGCTGCCTAGTAAAACCTATAAGGTATCTATAAGGTATCTATAAGGTATCTATAAGGTATCTATAAGGTATCTATAAGGTATCTATAAGGTATCTATAAGGTATCTATAAGGTATCTATAAGGTATCTATAAGGTATCTATAAGGTATCTATAAGGTATCTATAAGGTATCTATAAGGTATCTATAAGGTATCTATAAGGTATATTTTTAGCCTATTGCGCAAGTCTCATTGTTATTTAGTGAGGGTGATGTTGGCATTCCGACTTAGATTCGCATAGCGAAAGCTACGTTAGAAACACGTATTCAGATAATCGGAGGATAGCTGTAAATTAATTTTACACAGTATTACTGTGTATCACAGTAGCCTTATTAACGGGCTCATATTTCCAAGCTTAGCTTAATAAAGTATACTTTTGCGATTTTACCAGTTGCTCACAGTATTCAGCTTGCTTAATTCGTTTTTGATTTAATATCATTAAAAGCTAAACAAACTATCTAACTTATTAGATTACTAAGTAAACTAGACTAGTATGTAGATAAATTTTTATTTAACATAAAACTATGTTTTAGTATATCTAACGCATATTTTTTGTACTGTAGAGGCTTCACAGTATGTAGTACACAAGTTACGGTGTTGCACACAAAATTGGTGTTTTCTACCAACAATTTCGATACTAGTCACATCACAACTCAAGCAACTAGACATTTTTTCCTGCATGAGCAGGAGCTGTCATTTTATACTATGCAGTTATAACCCTCTGGTAGCCAGCGATCTACCTATCGGTTCTATATCTGAAGAGTAAGTTAGACATATTTATGTCTATATGTGAATTCCTCGTAGATTAGTGAAATGTTTTCTTATCTATTGGTTCTATTATCTTGCAGCATCTCTCCTAGACAATATAGCTTGAGCTCACTACTTATTGGTAATATTATGGGTGAGATAGGGGGTATCGCTACTTTTCGATATCTGCAACCACGGTTTTTAAGCATCTCACCTAAATCTCGCAACAAACTAAGTTTATAATATGCGCAGGCACGAAATGAGATTGTGTCGTTGTTTTATATCTCGCTTTTATGCAAACGACTAGTTTAATTATATCTAAAAATTTTTAATCAAAAAACTTATTAGTGCTTAACAATATTTTGTCTACCTATACCTGCGGCTAAACCTGGTTTGTATACTGTTTATTAGATATATAAACCTCGAATAGCTCGCCCGGATTTTTTAGGTTCGGTCATAACAACAACCGTATAAATTTTGATGCGTTTGTTATGTAAACTATGACGTAGTCGCAGATTCTTGTTAGTGCCCGGTTATACAAATATAGAACGATAATGCTTTCCCTTACTAAGGTGTAGACAATGTCTTCGCTGTTTCTCGCCTGAGAAAAAACTTAAGATTTAATGGCACCCTAGTATGAGAACCTAGTTGACGGGGCATTTGACGGAGTGTGCGCTTTAGTGATAATAAATACAGTTTATTCTTGTCCAAGTATCTATAAAACAAGCGTACACACATTTTCTAGTTGTTTTATAGTACATAACGTGATAAATCCTCGTTTTTCGACACGTCATTCAGCGCGCTATCGACATATGCAGAATTAATCTTGATTGATTGTTCAGAATTGCTGTCTGCTGAGAATGAAATTTCTTCAAGAAGTTTTTCAATAACTGTATACAACCGCCTCGCGCCAATATTCTCAGTCTTTTCGTTAACTGAAAAAGCGATTTCGGCTAAGCGCTTAATGCCATCATTGGTAAATTCAAGATGAACGTTCTCAGTTGCAAGAAGTGCCTGGTATTGCTTGACCAGGCTCGCATCAGTACGTACCAGAATCGACTCAAAATCACCGACTGATAACGAATCAAGTTCGACGCGAATCGGAAATCGACCTTGAAGTTCTGGAATAAGATCGCTCGGTTTAGCGAGATGAAACGCGCCACTAGCAATAAAAAGAATATGATCGGTTTTTACCATGCCATATTTAGTGTTGATGGTTGTACCTTCAACAAGCGGCAATAGGTCACGCTGTACACCTTGGCGCGATATCTCACTGCCACTATTTTCTTGACGCGACGTAATCTTGTCAATCTCGTCGAGAAATACGATTCCGTTTTGTTCGGCGTTTTGCACTGCGCGAGTCTTAATATATTCTTCGTTGATCATCTTGGCAGATTCTTCATCCGTCAGTAGTTTCAAGGCTTCCTTGATCTTCGCTTTGCGATGTTGTTTCTTGCCTCCGCTGAGATTAGCAAACATCGCGCGGATTTGCTCCGTCATTTCCTCCATGCCAGGAGGGCCCATTATATCCATACTAGTCTGTGGCATCTCGATGTCTAGCTCGATTTCTTTGTCATCGAGCTGACCTTCTCGTAGCCGTTTTCGAAATGTCTGGCGGGTAACACTTTCACTCTCCTCACTAATTGTGCTACAGCCGACGGGACGTATTTCCGGTAGCAAGATATCCAGGATCCGGCTCTCCGCCAGTTCCCGCGCCTTTTTGCAAACTTTCCTCACTTCTGATTCACGTATCTGCTTAACCGAGATATCAATTAAATCACGCACGATACTATCGACATCGCGTCCGACGTACCCAACTTCCGTAAACTTCGTGGCTTCTATCTTAATAAACGGCGCATCGGCAAGCTTGGCTAGGCGTCGCGCAATTTCTGTTTTTCCTACGCCAGTCGGCCCGATCATTAAGATATTCTTCGGAGTAATTTCCTGACGTAAAGGCTCTAGCACCTGCTGACGACGCCAGCGGTTACGTAGGGCAACTGCGACTGCGCGCTTAGCGCGGTTTTGACCAATGATGTTCTTATTCAGTTCAGAGACGATTTCAGCGGGAGTCATAGTAGTCATGTTTGACATTTCAGATAGCGTCAATCCTGAATCGGCTCTTAAGCTTCGATACACAGGCACAATGGGTTTGTATAGGATCGCTTAGAGTAGCCGGAATTTATTCAATAATTTCAATAATGCGGTTATGATTTGTATAAATACACATATTGCCAGCAATTGCGAGCGATTTTTCGACGATGTCTCGCGCACTCAGATCAGTATTTTCCGCAAGTGCGCGGGCGGCAGCCTGTGCATATGCACCCCCCGAGCCGATGGCGCATATACCATTTTCCGGATCAAGCACATCACCGTTACCGGTAATCACTAGTGTTGTTTCAGCGTTAGCAGTAATCAGCATGGCTTCTAGTCGTCGAAGCATACGGTCAGTGCGCCAGTCTTTAGCAAGTTCGACAGCTGCTCGGGTCAGGTTTCCTTGGTGTTTTTCCAACTTGCCTTCGAAGCGATCTAGTAGCGAGAATGCGTCGGCAGTACCGCCGGCAAAACCTACCAAAACCTTGCCACTATAGATGCGCCGCACCTTCTTCGCGCCGCTTTTCATAACAATATTGCCTAGCGTTACCTGACCATCTCCGCCTAATGCAGTGCTATTGTTTCGACGTACTGAGACTATAGTTGTGCTGTGATATTGCTCCATGTGGAATTCCTTGAAATCGGGGTCCGCGCGAGCAGCGAAAAGCGGAACTGAGGTCTCGTATTCCCGCCTATTTTAGGGCAGCCCGAATAATATCAAGGCGTTCTCGGGGGGGGGTAGAGCTCATATGAGCGTAATGCACCTGCAGAATTCACCCGAGAACGCCTACTATGAATAAAAAAATTACGCTTATCGTGTGCTTTCTAGATCTAATCCGCCTAAATCAGATTAGGTCTCTATATGTTGTACAGTGTTTATTCGCCGAATAGCTTTTGTCGAAGTTCGCTGCGTTTCTGTGCCTCGAGAGACAGTGTTGCAGTCGGTCGAGCAAGCAAACGTGGAATTCCAATTGGTTCGCCTGTTTCTTTACACCAGCCATAATCACCAGATTTAATTCTTTCGAGAGATTGCTGCACCTTCTTTAGAAGCTTGCGCTCGCGGTCTCGTGTTCGAAGCTCAAGTGCATGCTCTTCTTCGATCGTCGCGCGATCAGCGGGATCTGGTACGATTACGCTCTCCCGGAGATTTTCTGTTGTTTGCCCAGCATTGCGCAGGATTTCTGCCTGTAACTGTTCGAGCCTGTGCTTAAAGAAGGCAATCTGATTTTCCTTCATATAATCCTTATCATTCATCTGCAGGATCTCGGCTTCGGTCAAAAGTCGTATCGTCGTCATCTGGCTAGCTGTCTTTATTGTAAGTCGCTGGATCAAGCATTATCCACACTTACCATAACCGCATCTACGGCGGTCTCGCCAGAATATATCTGGCGAGTACGGTAATTGTTGTGGGGCTGAACCTCTGTGGGTGCTATGTAGTTAGTATTTTCTGGCGGGCACATATTGTAACTGAACTAAATCGATTCCAAGAGTATCGGAAAATTTCACAGGGTATTCCTCAATTCGAAAGGAACTTTTTAGTATTGATATAATTATATCAATATACAGGAAAGATAATAAATCCAGAGTGTATAAAAAAGATGATTGACGGGCTATCTTGGGCGCTGCCAAGACATGAAGACTTAGTTTTCAACCTTACCCATGTTTAAGTTTTGTTTTCGGTTATTGCCTGCAGTTAGTGAATACTACAAATAGTATTTGCAGAATTTCGTATAAACAGAGCGACTGTGTATAGTAACGGGATCTTATTACAGATGAAAATATATTTATATAATATAATATATTCTATTTTTTGTTTGTGATATTCAGAGTAATAAGTATGCAATCGTCATAATTTTTCGATTACAGTAGATAACTGTAATAATATTTTTGAGATTCTAAGACCTTATCACAGAATTCCCAATAAATTCTCGAGGGGTATGCGAATTATATTCGATCGAGCTAATAACTTTCTTAATATCTATTACCAAAATTAATTTCTAGACTGATCTAGATTTTTGTATTCAGCAGGAATACATCAGCGATTGACCGATAGTCTAAGAATGCCTGAAATTGGATTATATATTTAATCCTATTCAGCACTTTATTTTTTGGATATGCTTTAGTTGAAAACTATCGAGAAGTGTTAATACTAACTTGAGGCATTAGTGATTTTGTAGCGCTGCCACTAGATTACTTTCTGTAGTCATTGACGATTAGTCAAAAGAGCCCAGTGTCTTCTCCAAAAAAATAAGTTGTAATGTATTAGTTAATGCAGAATGTGCTAAATTGCCTTTGTGGATTATAATACATAAGCAATAGTTATTCTGAGATTTTTAAAAGTGAATAAGCTCCATCATAGATGTAAGAAAGATACTGAAGCAGTAGACCTACGTAGCGTAGATACGCTACCCGAGTGATAGAGAAATTCTAGGCTGCACGAAGATTATTGATCGATTGCAGGAGGTACATCGCGAAGAAATGCTAAAGCACATGTGGGATGTACATAAAATAGAAAACCTCGGCTAACGCAGAGCGTTTGACCAGCGCGCATAATACTGCTGACATTCGCATGCTACGGGCTGATAAGAATCAAAAGTTTTTGTAATTCTTGAAGAATTTATTATAAATTGTAAGCTGCTGATGCAATATATCTATTGCCCACCGATTAGCACTATTCGGCGCCATCATCCTTTGCCGAGCACAGTGATATTCATTGCGTATTCGATCGATCGAGTACGCTGAGTGATATTGTGAAATATGATATGAATCTACTCCGATAACCAGAACAGCCGCAGACCTTCAAGAGAAACTATCAAAAGTACAGTATCTGCTCTATAATTTTTTGATCTTGCTAGTGCAAGAAGTATTTCAATACGCGAGCTTCTACTAGTGTAACAGCGTTGTTGATAGATAACGCCTTAGAAGTGCTCTAGATTGTTTTGGCGAACATAAACTAGCTAATTGATAATTAGAGATCGATAGTTATATCTTCCTCGCTGCCGCGAAGCTTCTATAAGCTAAGAACTCATAAACTCAACTGCTCCGAATGCGCTCGATGCGGTGTTCTAGTGTCCCTTACTAATACTATATTGATTGGAGATTTAGTGCATTGGCCTCTTTTAGAACTTGGCGTCTAGGCTATGTAGCGTTCTAATTCGTTTCTTTCTCCGTGAGACTATAGCTATACTTTAAGGCTATTAATGTTAATTTAGTTTTACTTAGTAAAGTATTTCACGACTCGCAGACAGTCTATTATCATAGACTGTCTGCGAATACTGAACAGTATATAGTGCACCCTTTTTCTAGAAAATCTCGCTTATACAAGGAAGCAGTTGGGAATATCGATTTCTCCTTTGAACACAGTGCTTGCTGGACCGGCCATCATGACTGAGGGGTTGTTATTAGCATGACGACTATTCCATGAGATAGTCAGCACGCCACCTCCGCGCGTACGAACGCGAACCGGAGAATCTAATACTCTCCGACGGATTCCAGCTACTACCGCCGCACACGCGCCAGAGCCGCATGCGAGTGTTTCACCTACACCTCGCTCATAGACGCGCAGTCTAATTTCATGCCGCGAGACGATTTGCATAAATCCTGCGTTCACTTGGTTTGGAAAGTTCGATTGCGATTCGATGAATGGCCCATCCCTAAGTACCTGTGCGGCATTAATATCATGAACGATTTGCACTGCGTGGGGATTGCCCATCGAGACTACAGAGATCCATTGTGTCGAGCCGTGCACATTAAGTGGCCACAGTAAATCATCACCATCGCTGACCGGTATTAACCCGGATGGGTCAAATGGCACCTGTACCGGAGTTAAGCCCGGAGAGCCCATATCAACTAGTACTTCGCCATTTTCCTGAAGACTTAATGTGCTTACTCCGTGTTGAACCTGCACGCGAATTGTATGCGCATAACTTAAGCCGGTTTCATGTACAAACTTTACAAAGCATCGGGCACCATTACCACAGTGCTCAACTTCACGGCCGTCACAGTTAAAGATCCGGTATTTAAAATCCACACTATTTATAGTTGGTCGCTCGACTAGCAGTACTTGATCTGCGCCAATACCGAAGTGTCTATCAGCAAGGTAACGTACCAATGCGGGTGTGGGTGAGATTATGTTGCGTACACCATCAAGGACTACAAAGTCATTTCCAGCACCGTGCATTTTAGTAAATTTAAGCTTCATAACATCACATAATAGTTAAGCAATAGTATGGTTAAGCAATAGTCAAGCCTGATTTGCCTAATAGAGATGTTTTCAGGCGTTTATGTATTAGCAATATTGCCCAGAGATACAAAGAATTTTTCTTCTAGCCATGTATTCATGCGTCGTGATTGCAATAAGGAAACCATTGCGTAAAGGATTTTCTGGAGGGCAAAGATTTTAGTCAATGACTCTTATAATTAGACGGTATCTAACAGATGAGCGATGCCAGCCTAGATGTTCTTATATTAGCAAGCCCGCTGTGCACCGAAAATGGTATGGAAGCTGCCTATATTTTATAATCGATTTTAATGTTAAGTATAATTATTTGGGGCTCGCGTATACGATCCATGGCATCGAGTCATAACGATGACCTATGACTGTTAGCACGATTTGGCATATCCGCGCACTTCTAACGAAACTAGCGGAAAATTGATTTAGACTGCGTGTCTCGAAATTCGCACTGAAAAACATCGTCGATGGAAAATGGTAGTATTTTACGAGCCCATCGTACTTGCCAGGCCAGCAACTCTTCTTTAATTTATGCCTCAAGATAAATCACTGCGCATTTCGTATCGGAAATACCTATAATGATCTTCCTATATTGCTTGATTATATTATATGAGGCGAAGTGCTAAGCTAGAGTTCACTATGCGCTAATAATTGTTCGGAATTCATTGTGTTAAACTGCCTAGCAGCGTTTCGACAAAAAAGAAATCCAGATGGCGACGGAGAGCAAAGTTTTACAAACTAGATAGCAGGTTAGGAACAAGCCAAGTTCTGAAGATACCTGATATAGAGGCTTACGTAATAAGCCGCCCTTTATTAGTATAATAAAATGGCAAGGAAGAGGCTCTTGTAAATGCTAATATACAAGTCGATCTAATATAGAAGTCCTCAAGTTTATGAGGCAGCTTTCTCGACAATAATAGGCGCGGCGCTTATAGAACGGCGCCTGAAGCGTAATTCGCCAAAGCGTCGCCGCTTCGATTCGAATCCGGCAAAAACGTGCAAATTCAACCGACTTCATCACTGGAGCCAACGAAGTGGCGAACAGCTATCTTTTTACCTCAGAATCCGTATCTGAGGGTCATCCAGACAAGGTGGCTGACCAAATTTCCGATACAATTCTGGATGCGATCCTGGCACAGGATCGCTATTCTCGTGTAGCAGTCGAAACTTTATGTAACACCGGTCTAGTGGTTCTAGCTGGAGAAATTACAACGCATGCAAATGTCGACTATATTCAAGTTGCGCGAGACACGATCCGGCGTATTGGATATGACAACACCGATTTTGGCATTGATTACCGCGGTTGTGCAGTGCTGGTAGCCTACGATAAGCAGTCTCCAGATATTGCGCAAGGTATAAATAATGCGCATGACGATAACTTAGATCAAGGTGCAGGTGATCAAGGCTTGATGTTTGGATATGCATGCGACGAAACGCCTGAATTAATGCCGCTACCAATTCATTTATCGCATCGTCTTGTCGAGCGGCAAGCCGACTTGCGGCGTGACGGTCGGCTTCCGTGGCTTCGTCCGGACGCGAAGTCGCAAGTGACGGTGCGATATATTGATGGACGTCCTGACTCAATTGATACAGTTGTGCTCTCTACGCAGCATTCGCCAGATATTGATCTATCTACATTGCGAGAGGCTGTGATTGAGGAGGTCATTAAGCCGGTGTTACCAAATAATCTAATCAAGAATAATCTAAAGTTCCTGGTTAATCCAACTGGCCGATTTGTGATCGGCGGCCCCCAGGGAGATTGTGGGCTTACTGGACGTAAAATCATCGTCGATACGTACGGTGGAGCTGCGCCACATGGCGGAGGAGCTTTCTCTGGAAAGGATCCATCTAAAGTAGATCGTTCGGCTGCGTATGCTAGCCGATACGTTGCCAAGAATATCGTTGCTGCAGGTCTTGCCTCCCGATGCTTAATCCAAGTTTCATACGCTATCGGGGTGGCACACCCAACATCAGTGATGGTGAATACATTTAAGACGGGTCGGGTACCGGATTTAGTAATTACTAAGCTTGTGCATCAGTATTTCGATCTACGCCCTAGAGGTGTTATTCAAATGCTAAACTTGCTACGTCCGATTTATGAAAAGACCGCTGCCTATGGTCACTTTGGTCGCAAGGAGCCTGAATTTTCATGGGAATACACCGATAAAGCAATTGCTCTATCTAAAGCAGCAGGCATCGAGCCGGTAGTTACCGCGATCTGATACACGCGCATAGTTATAACTTATGTATTAGATGAATCTTGAGCGACATAAAGAGCGACTAGAGTGCCCCCCCCTTTTTTAATAGCTAGCTCGTGAATACATACTTTGATATCTAACGTAGAGAATGTAGAAATATGTATTCTGTTCTAACTGTTACCCATTACCCATTATAAAGTACCACCAACACCAGCGCGAAACATACGGCCTTGAGTGTACGGCATATCTACTATCAGATTGGCACTCAAAATTGATAACGGTCTGTATATTTAAGTCTTATTAAGAACGACGCTGATATAGTAATCCGGCATGAACTCAGATTTAATTATTTAATAGACAGCGCTAAGCTAGCCTATAATATTTATTATATTGATTATTATTCTTGGTGGAATACCCTTAAAAAATCTTATAAGAAGTACCTATGGTAATCATAGGATTACATCTGCTGTGTGGCACAGATGCGGCCGACTTTCATACTGAAAGATCGAGCCGCACATATACCAGAGGATATTCAAACGCCTTGCACCTCTTTGTACTTATTTACAAGTCTATCTATGTTCTGGATTCAAGGCAATCTTTGCGTGTCTCCGTGAGTAACTAAAGTATACGATTATCCCCAGTACTATCCATATCACAAATGCGACCCACGTCATCGCTTGCAAATGAGCCATCAGAAATACACAGGATGCAACTGCTAATATTGGTACAAGCGGTATGCCTGGACATCGAAATGCTCGCGGTAGCGCTGGGTGTGTTCGGCGAAGAATCAGAACTGCGATAGAAACCATCGAAAAAGCCGCAAGAGTACCTATATTAATTAACTCCGCTAGAACACCCAGTGGCATCAGCGCACCAATTAGTGCAAAAAAGATACCTACTAGCCAGGTAGTAGCCAATGGTGTCTGGAATCGCGGGTGGACACGAGAGAGGGCGGCAGGTAACAAGCCATCTCGTGACATCGCGAAGATGATACGTGTTTGACAGTACATCATTACAAGAATCACTGTTAGCATTCCGAGGACCGCACCAAGATCAACAAATCCGGCAACCCAATCAGCTCCTATCACTTGAAGCACGTAGGATACGGGATGCGAGACATGGGCAAACTCACTGTACGGCACAACTCCAGTAACGACAGCAGCAACTCCCATATAGAGTGTTGCACAGACGGCGAGCGATCCAATGATACCAATCGGTAGGTCGCGCTTCGGATTCTTTACTTCTTCTGCTGCCGATGATACTGAGTCAAACCCAATAAAGGCGAAAAACATTACTGCAGCAGCTCCAAAGACGCCAGATAATCCCATCGGCATAAATGGATGCCAGTTGACGGGTTTGATATGGAGCGAACCCACTACGATCACTAGCAACACAATACCCAGTTTAATGGCGACCATCACATTGTTGATTCGAGTAGATTCCCGTATACCGATTGATAGCAGAAGTGTGATGGCGATCATAACGAAAAACGCTGGCAGATTAAACCATGTTATATGGTCGGGTACAGTGCCAGGCGCCGCAGTCAGCATCTCTGGTAACGTAATGCCAAAGCCAGATAATAACGATTGCAGGTAGCCTGACCACCCAACTGATACAGCTGACGTTGCAAGTCCGTATTCAAGCATGAGATCCCAGCCAATGATCCAGGCAGCAAGCTCGCCAAGAGTCGCATACGAATAAGTATAAATGGAACCAGCAACTGGAATCGTCGACGAGAATTCAGCATAGGCAAGGGCCGCAAAGCAGCATGCGGTCGCCGCAATGAAAAAAGATAGCGTTAGAGCTGGGCCAGCAATCACTGCGCCGGTTCCTGTCAGCACAAAGATGCCGGTACCGATGATAGCCCCGATACCAAGAAGCGTAAGATCTAATGGACCTAATGTTCTTGGTAAGCTATTGTCGGCATTGCGGCCAGCCAGCATATGATCAATATTTTTCTTTCGAAACAGTGACATAAGGCAATACTCGGCAGCCGGAGAGTGGCGCAGCCGACCTCAGTAAAAATGTCTATTCTAACTGACTAGTAGTGAATTCGGCGCTATTAGCTGTAATTCTTAGTTAGTATTGTCGTCGTAGTAGTGAGGGTTCGATAGCACTGTGGTGATGTATATTTTTAGTTACCGACTAACAGCGCGATCAACGTAGGCTTGGAGCGCTAATTCTGTTTGAGGTGTATGCTATCCGGCTAAGCTGCATACGCATCATAGTATAGTTATTTTTAAGATTGCAACTACCGTGGTCGGAATCCTGCTCGGAAAACTAATGCTGACATTTTATGTAGCTTAAGCGTATGCGCTTGAACCCACGGGATACTAGACAGCTTGGGAGGGTGTCGTTTCCAGAGGAAACGTGCGTGTTCATCTATTTTCTAGTTGTCTAGTCTAATTGAGCGATATCTGTCATTTTGATACCACATGAAAGCTTGTTTTGAGAAGCGTTGCGACGACTAGTAGCTACCAGACTCGAATTCTTTGATTAATTCTTCGATTAGCGCGTTTAGCCTATATAAATTCCTGCGGTCGTGGCTATAACGGCACTTACGTCTTTTATTCCTTTTAATAGAAAAAAGGGGGGGGCATGATGAACGCTATAGTCTACGAAAATCCCCCCCCCACAGGATTGTGTAATTTCTAATGCATCGCTCGCCGAATAGGGTCGGAAGAGTTAAACATTGCTGAGACTAAAATGCCGGGCCTAATGCAGGTGCGTAGAGAGTACCGCGCCGAGCGGCCATTAAAAGCGCTCGTATTGCTAGATCGCTACACATAATAATCCAGACCGGCGTACTAATCGAGACGCTAAAAGCGCTAGGCGCAGGCGTACGCTGGACCTCGTGCAATATCTTTTCTACACAGGACCACGCTGCGGCAGCGATTCTCCCTTGTACGCTAGCATTGGCGTACAAGGGAGAATCGCTAGATGAATACTGGGAATTTACTTACCGGATCTTTGGTAGCCAGGTAACTTGTGTGCCACTATCATCAGAGATGATAGTGGCACACAAGTTACTAATGATCGGGGCTTAAGCTGGCCAAGATCGCTCTGTGCTTTCTAAGCCGTCGAGTAAAGAAGGGGTTGCATTATGCGGCACGATTATCCGCTATCTTAGATTATATCCGCACTGGTATTCTACACACCTCTCATATACTCGAGGAGTAACCGAAGAAACCATAACTGGTGTACATCGATTGTATGAGATGGAACATCAGTCTCGTCTGCCATTTCCGGTTATAAATATGAATAATTCGGTAACGAAATCTAAGGTTGACAACCGATATGGTTATCGCGAATTATTGGTGGACGTATCCAGCGGGCAACTAACGTCATGATTGCTGGTAAAATCGCCGTAGTGGTTGGCTACGTCGATGTTGGCAATGGCTGTACCAAATCCCCGCTGGGGGGGCATGGTATAGGTAACCGAGATTGATCCAACTGCGCATTACGGGCTGCTATGGAAGATTATCGTGTTGTCACAATAGACAGTGTAGCGGATAAGGCTAACATTTTTGTAACAGCTACTAGTAATTATCATGTAATTAACCATAACCATATGAAAGCGATGCGTCATGATGCAATCGTTTGCAATATTAGTCACTTCGATTTAGAAATTGACGTGGCGTCTACGTGTCAGTACCAATGGGTAAATATTAAGCCATTGGTAGACCACATCACCTTCTCGGAAGGTAAGAGAATAATTTTATTAGCTGAGGACGGCTTGTAAACCTTACTGCGCGACCGGTCATTTATCATTTGTAATGTCCACTTCGTTCACACATCAGATACTCGCGCAGATCGAGTTATTCACTCGCAACGGACAGCATCACAATAAGGTTTACATGCTGCTGAAGCATTTAGTAGATGAGAAAGTCGCTCGTTTCTGTCGCATACTAGAGCCACATTGACCGAGCTAGGCGATGCGCAGGCACGATATATTGGCGTGGACAAGAGGGGTCCCGTTCAAGCTCGATCACTATCGTTATTAACTGTATCCGAGCGTACTGCAGCGAGATTAGCAGCGTGCACCAATGTACGCTGCCCTTATCACAAGGAGTTCTAATGAAAGTATTGTTAACCTGGTTGATCAATTCGCTTGCGCTACTAATTATTAGATATATCGCGCCTTCGATCCAAATTAAGGGCATCGGCACTGCATTAATCGTGACAATCGTGCTCGGGTTAATTAACTCGATTATTCGGCCAGTTCTAATCCTATTCACAATGCCCTTAACTGTGCTTACCCTGGGATTATTTGTTTTAGTGATTAATGCACTCTGCTTTTGGTTATGTGCGATGTTGCTCAGGGGGTTCGAAGTCTCCGGATTTTGGTCGGCATTCTGTGGCTCGATTCTATATAGCACTGTATCGTATCTACTAAGAGTATTAATCCTTGGTCAGCGTTTTGCTATCGACCGCTGGTACTAATAATCAATCGCTAGCGGAATACCTCTCTTTCCCGTAGCTCTATTTTGCTTCTAATCTTTATGTCTTCTCCCCAAATATCGTTCGAGTTTTTTCCGCCGAAGACTGCGGAAGGAACCGAGAAATTACATGTAACGCGCGCGCGATTATCGTTACTTAAGCCAAAATTCATGTCAGTGACATTTGGTGCTAGTGGCTCGACCCAGCAGGGTACATTCGACACCGCGCTTGAAATAGTGAGTGATGGCTTTGATGCTGTGCCACACCTGTCCTGCATTGGTGCGTCTAAACAGAGTTTGCGTGGGATTTTAGCGCAGTACCATGCGCACGGCATTCAACATATTGTTGCGTTGCGAGGCGACTTACCCCCTGGAATGAAGAAGGTTGGCGAGCTGCACTATGCCTGCGAACTAGTTGCGTTCGTGCGAGCGGAGTACGGCAACTGGTTTCATATCGAAGTCGCTGCTTATCCGGAATATCATCCCCAGGCAAAGTCACCGCGCGCAGATTTGGAGAATTTCGTGCGCAAGGTAAAAGCTGGTGCAAATTCAGCTATTACACAGTATTTCTATAACGCAGACGCCTATTTTCGCTTTGTCAACGATGTGCACAAGCTTGGTGTAGACATACCAATTACGCCTGGCGTCATGCCGATTACAAACTATACGCAACTGATGCGGTTTTCTGCAATGTGCGGTGCAGAAGTCCCGAAGTGGATTGCGCGGCGGCTGGAATCCTTTGGTGACGACCGTGATGCTATTCAAGCATTCGGACTCGATGTTGTGACTGCAATGTGTGAGCGGTTAATTATGAACGGTGCGCCAGGATTGCATTTCTATACACTGAATAGTGCCGTAGAGAGCAAAACGATATGCGAGCGACTTAATATCTAATTTTGCAGGAGTACCAAGCATGCGTCAACTCGTTTCATATTCGCCAACTTTGTTGGTCTAGTGGCGTGGCATCTAGTGCTTTCAGGCCTATTACCATATTGCTCACAACAATAATCCATAGCAGGTATGTATATAATCCTAAACCTTAATTATCTAAAACTGAATGCTGTATTCCTCTAAGCTGCATCACACATAAGTTATTATTGTATTCATAACGTCTTACTGATACTAATTTCACTGCCAAATTTTACTGTCTTAATTCACTAAAGAGTTTAGGCGCAGTAGCATGAAATGAAGTGTATGTCGCTGGATAGCCGCTAATACATTACAAAGCGCATACTAAGGCCTACCGTTGAAATGACTACATTATAAGAACTAGGGAGTCATCATAAGCTTTAAACACATAGCCATGCAGACAACAGCTAGCTATTGTAATGGGGTATAGATGTCCCTGTAGTTTTACAAACTTTGGTACCTATCTTCTAGCGAATGATGCGTTGCACTAAATATGCGTTGTTGTACTAAGCTATACCTATATCTATAGCAGCAGTATCCTACGTTCTTTGTTTGTTTCAGCACTGCATCAAACTAATTCGACGTGCGCACTAAAAGAACTACTGCGAGCTGCTATACGACAAACAAGAAAATCAGGCAGCATCTGTTTTATAGCGACTGAGGTTAGTCGGGGGGGTAGCGTAAATATGAAAAGAGATATAAGCGTAGCTTCTACTTGCTGAATTTATTCCTCTATAACACCGCTATAGGCACTGTTGCTATTGATTTGAAAGTTTGCCCCACGAAGATTAATAACAGATTGTATCTGTGACGATGATATCCATGGGTAAGTCGTGCGCCTTATGTGGAAGCGACTTTATCCTCGAACACTCATATGCGATCCCAACTGTGACTGGCGGGCTAGCGTGCTTAGGCCAAGTAGCTAGAGTCCGGTCAAAATAGCCTCCTCCGTAACCAAGTCGGTATCGTGATTTGTCATAGCCAACACATGGCACTAGTAGAAGATCTGGTATGACACCATCTTCATGCCTTGGAACGGGAATTCGATGTCGCCCTTCCTTCATCTGTGAGTTAGGTGTCCATGCATGGTAAACCATTGGCGAGTACGAAGTAACACTCACTGGTAATGCTGCCTGCCGTGTAGAGTCGCCCCTGAGCCAGCGAGTAACTACCGGTCGTACGTCAAACTCTGCAAAAACCGGCCAGAATAGACCAATGCATCGCGGGGAGTACCGTTGCAGTACCGCATCTAGGCGAACCGCTAATTCGATATCGGCTTGGATACGCTGTGGCGTCACAGAGAAGCGCATGCGTTTTATCACTAACCTAGTGCGCAACGCCATCTTCAGAGAATATCGAGTTGTGCTCGGCAGTTTTAACTTATCCATTATGTTTTTAAACATTTTTGTCTTTATTTAGACATATAAAACATCGGCCTGCCCCCGCTTATCTACTAGATATATTATGTAATTAGGAACGCCCTAACACCTAGAATTTTCTGTCTGTGGTATGGCGCTATCGACTATACTTATGGTGATAGCAGGCCGATTCGGACTAGAATGCAGGATAGCGTGCTAAAGCAATGCGCTAGCATTGTCTAATTTTATGGATTCACTTATCACTATTCTACTGAGTTATATCTAGTGTACTTTTAGTAGTACTACGCAATTATAAATACGAGTGACATTATTTATGCTCGATTTATATCGAGCTATTATAGCGGTTGGTTGTAAAGCGGATGCTCTACAATTATTTTTCCGTGTTTAGTACTTGTTGTATTTAAATACATTATGTCTCTCAGACGAATTATGTAATCGATAAACATATACAGCGTAATGCTACTGCTAAATCCTAAGTAGTAGCGGTTCCAGGATGTCTCTAACATGGCGTAATTATTACTGGTAGTGATTGTAAAGAATATAGAGACGACCTAATACCTCTTAAGCACTACATAATTTTATTTCGCACTAATAAATGATAGAGTAAGATTTTTAACACCAAATCCCACAGATAGGATCGCGTCTATACGACGGTGTGCTTTATGACTCTTTAGCTATCACGCTTAACGTCTTTCAAGGAGCAAGGGATTGCAATAATTAATGGTCAGAGCTTTAGCTTCAATAAGGTGAAGTATTAAAAAAATAATATCAATATTTCTTGAGCAACGTATAAAATTCTTACCGCGTGCTGATGTTCTAGCATAGACCAGAATTATGAGTTTTCTATTTATAGATTAAATTAATTTGTACCTTGTTGCAAGATAACGATTTACTGTGCATTGTATTGTGCGGTTACTAAGTTTAGTATAATAAACAGGGTGTTTAACTTTATACTGGATTATTTATACTATCCGTCAGACGGTAAATAGCTATACGCGATATACTCAGCCAACATTAAAGCATATATCACAACATATTCTTCAACTAGCCCGGATGGGGCTAGCTGAAGAATATTCGGGGAGCATATCTTTTCGGGCACGATCTTATAGCTAGAAATTCGGGCTATGTAATCCACTGCACTCAGGAATTACTATAACGCGCCGGTCTATCTGATATAACAAGGGTGCGATAGCGTACGAATCACCTGCCTTATTTATCGTTATATCTTTAATTAAAAGTTTATAGACTCTGCTTGAAGCATGCGGAATGCTCTGCTGCTGTATTGGCCTAGTGCCGCATAACCTCGAAAAGAAAAATGACAATGAAAGTATACGTGGTGGGCGGCGCTATTCGCGATGAATTGCTAGGCAAGCCAGCTAAAGATCGCGATTATGTAGTAGTCGGGGCAACGCCTAAACAAATGATGGCACAAGGTTTTCGCCCCGTCGGAAAAAACTTTCCGGTATTTCTTCATCCTCGCTCGCAAGAGGAATATGCTTTAGCACGCACTGAGCGTAAGATAGCAGCCGGCTATCACGGTTTCCAGTTTTTCTATACGCCGAACGTGACGCTTGAGGAAGATTTGGCTAGGCGCGATCTGACTATTAATGCAATGGCACGGGCAGTATCCCCCGATGGGGGTATGCATGGACCTATAATTGATCCGTTTAACGGCCAGATGGATCTTCAGTCGCGTATTTTTCGACATGTAAGTGATGCCTTCGCTGAAGACCCTGTTCGCATTATACGCGTAGCACGCTTAGCTACAAGATTCACTAATTTCATTGTTGCGCCGCAGACGCTGTTGTTGATGCGACAAATGGTCATAGCAAAAGAAGCCGATACACTAGTGCCTGAACGCATATGGCAGGAGTTTTCTCGCGGCTTAATGGAACAAGAACCATCTCGTATGTTCTATATACTACACCAATGTGGTGCTCTAAGGCGCATACTGCCTGAAGCGTCAAGACTGTTCGATATTCCGGAAAACCATGCCGTCACACATGCGATGATGGTAATCGACTATTCGGCAGCACGGAATTATGCACTTCCAGTGCGCTTTGCTGCACTTGCGCATAATCTGTGCGAGATTAACGCTCCGCCACATGTACTGTCACGCTATATGAGATATAAGGAACGTAGCGTCGAGCATATTCTCCAACTCTGCAAACGTCTTAGGGCTCCTAGCGATTGCCGTGACCTAGCAGTGCTAGTAGCACATGAATATGGTAACATCCATCGCGTGATGGAGATGAGAACTACCACGCTGCTACATATGCTCGAGCGCATCGATGTGTTTCGTAGACCTGCTCGGTTTATGCAAGCTCTACAAGCCTACGAGGCAAATTTTCATGGACGTTTAAGTTTTTCGTTTCATGCTCATCCTCGAGTCGAGCGATTTCTCGTCGCGACGATAGCCGCTCGAGGTGTTGATGCCGGCGCTATTGCCCACCGTACGTTTGGCGGGCCAGCTTGTATTAAGGAGGCCCTACATGCAGCGCGCATACAAGCCATTAAGTGTGCGATACAAGAAAGTATACGGTAGTGGAGTGAGCTAGCCCTATCTCAATCAAAGCACTACGGGCTTGTTATGATACATCCTGGTATGAAATAGAAAGTGTTCATCTCACTGAGATTGTCGTGGGTGCTCCGGATGCGATTAGCTTTGAGCTAATATCCTGCTTACATCCCCATCTAACCATTCTGGTGGGCATCTATTATCTAGCAATACTATATTATATAAAACGGATAATAGGCCAACTAATCGCGGTAGTGTTTGTAGCAGCTACAATATGCGGTAGATATTAATGCGTCTAGCGTAATTAAGCATTTCCAGGAACTGAGAGCGATCTATCTGCTACTACTGAAGTGGTATTGTCACCTCTTATATCTATGTTGAGTGACCTCACTACTTCCGCATGATGCCGGCACATAACAATCAGTGTGGCGGCATCTAGCAATGCGTAGTATCTGCATTCTAGGCGCATGGCCTCCCTGTCAAAAATTTATTTGAGTAATTACCACCCACCTGCCGGTAGCGCGCACAACAATCCTATACCATTACGTCACTCTCCTTTGGTATTTTATGAAGTCCAAGCTATTTTATATTTAGCATCAACATCACATAACTCTTTGCCGCGTACCGAACAATTTATATGCGGATATATTAATGAGTTGAAAATATTTTCAATGACTTACTATATAGTATATATACTAATAAGATATTATTATTAGTATATGACTCTATTAATAATAATATGTATTTCTCAAGCAAGAATAAATATAAATTCAATAAATAATAGAGAATTATTTCAGATAAGTATAAAAATAATGTGGTCAATCAGATAAATATGTATTTCTTTCGTATGCGATGCGCCGAATATTATCACTAACTAGATAAAAATCGCTAACTTAACTAATATATTAAATATTAAAGATAGAAATCCGAGTACTTTAATATTTTACGCTTATTTATATTTAGACAGGCAACATGTATCGATGTACGTGTACTAATGTCGTTCGCAAACCTCTTGCTTATACTTGCATTGACACTGTGTGAGGTAAACTTGCATTATGGATTTTAATAACCAAGAACTAATCGATAATTTAATCGAGATCGCTGCCGTTTAAGTCGCACTACTGATGCAATGGGTAAGAAAAGTATATTGACGAGTATACATTAAGCACTTTTAGCTGGAAATTGAATAGTAAAACCCCTTCCTACTCTTGAAAAGAGTTAGCCTATTTATAGGTTTGTACCGAAAATATAGCAGTATGCGATTTTAGCCTGCTAAGCATTAGTTTTGTATATAGATTAGGCTTACTTGATTATATGTTTTTGTGCTATAAGCGATTCTCAAAGTAATTAAGATATGTTGAGATCGGCTTGTGCTATCGAAAAAATTTTTAATTAGACAGATCTTCTGAGTAGTGACTCTCTTGCCAGACTAAATTATTAGTAAATAAAAAAGTATGCACTCTTCTAGAAAAGTGCGATCTAATCAATATATAAGATCGTATGGTTTATAGAATGTTAACATCGATACTAAAATCCTTAATGATCGATAACTAGTAGTTCTTAACTGCGTTATTTACTGTAATAGATGGTTACTTAAGTATTACATTTTAATGTAACCTAAATTTTATGAAAATATAAATATTTTTTATTTGTATTATTCAAATTCTGTGTTAAATTTAGTAAAATTTCATTTTTATATGATTCTTATTGTATTAATTTAACGCGTACAAAACTGAGTCGTATATACTATATAAGGACCACTATGTCATCGTACAAAGATCTTCTTGCGCAGCGTGAAAAGCTCGAAAAGCAAATTGAGGAAGCAAAAGCTAAGGAGCTTATTAGAATAATAAACGATATTAAACAAAAGATGTCTGATTACGGACTGACCTTAGCTGACCTTGGTTTTGGCCGGAGTAAGATGGCCAAGGCTGTTCGTCCTCGTTCAGGTGTAGCACCAAAGTATCGGGATCCTGTTAGTGGCAGTACGTGGTCTGGTCGCGGCAAACCACCAAAGTGGATTGCTGGAAAGAATCGGGATGAATATTTAATTCAGCAATAAGCCAAGAAAGCATATAAAGCATACGGTAGAAGCATAGAGGAGCTTATAAAGAAAAAGCGGTACTCAACACAAGCCTATTGCTTTGCCTAGAACTAGTGACGCCCTAAAATAGGCTGCGCCTTAAGCTATATCTCAGAGTTATATGCGAGAGCTCTACGAAGTTTAGAGAACGTGAATAAAAATGCATTACGTTTATATGGGGAATTTCATTCTGCATAAAATTGGTTAGAACTAGATTACTTGATATTACAGTTTTCTCTAGTCCGATCTATTGTGATAGAGCTTCTATTTCCCAGGTGCTTAATTTCTGCTCAAAATATGTAGGTATTACACTTCATACGGTGTTAATACTATTACAAATTATTGTCGAAGTGCCTTGTTTATTCTTAAACCATGATTACCTACTAGCATATTTATTTACTAACTTAGTATCTCATTATTATTTGATGATGTATCATAATAGCAGAGATTATCAAAGCACTAATTAGAACTATGGTTCTGGTTCTAACTACTTGAAAGAGTTTCTTCGATTTTTCTACTAGATATCTTGTTTTTATTTATGGAATAGGAATGACATAAGAGTACGCGCCGCATAGTTATCAATAAAAACTTAACCTTATGTATATTTACGCTTGTTTCTAGAGCAAAAGGTGATGCTTAGTGACTAATTCATAGTATTTATTGATCATAGTATGTATTGATCCAGTGTTACATCCACGGTTATAGTTAATATCGCTGGTGAGTACTAGTTAGCTCCTTGCAGGAGCTGCTGTTAACTTTATAATTGTTATAGGAAATTATATTTTAGCTGGAAGTAGTCTGAGATCCATTAGAGTGAGAGCAATGTAGGTAGACGACATACGGATCCCTGGGTGCATGATCGACACTCGGCATGCAAAAGTACGCCAATTAGGAATACCTAAAATAAAATTAGTTAATACATATATCATTGCGGCATCTAAATCAGCTCTTATACGGGACTGTCTTTTGGACATAGCCAATCTGCTATATGTTGAAAGATATACTATGTTTTATTGCATTTAACTGGGTTAATCTGAGAAATTAAAAAAACCACCTAGCAAGAAATACTGTTACAGTGGCATTTTTCATAAAAATCTGAAGCGAGCCTTATTTATTCGCGACGTACATTATGTCGTTTAACATCTATTTAGTATCGACGAGTAGCTCAGTGTATTAGACTTAACCCTAGAAGGGAGTTCGGTAGGGGTAGTATTAAGAGAGATAAAGCAAAAGCTTAAAGAAAATGATTCGCACTAAAGCAGCAATTTACAAAGCAGTAATGTATATGGCATTTAATTTCCAACGCGTAAGATACGATATCGTCAGCAACAATTTAGGGGGGGGTAATTAGCCTTTTCGTCGATTGACGATATATTTATGTAATTTCTCTTTTTAGAGTCGAGCAGTTTAGCGTAGGCTCCGGATAAAATCCAATTGCTTTATTTGCTTTATTTGTCACACGCATAGTGTGATTGATAAACTCGATGGATCTAAAATTTTAGAGTGCTTTTTAGCAGGTTAGGATCAGTTCAACATTTTGAAAAATATATTAATCGCTAAAATGCTTCTTTCATTAAATCTTTACTTCCAAAGTAAGGATATCAAAAGATAAGTGACTTATTCTAAAGACTAGATTCCATCCGGGATGTTATTTACGGTGCTTATACTTATCTACTGCATAAATATAATTAATCGTTGTTTAAGTTAAGATTGCTCTATTAGAAATAGCAGCTTCTAATAAAAATTATCCTATGCATGTCGCTTTAACAATAACTACTTTGTGGTCTTGCTATCTTTTAACTAGGCCACCACATGGGCTTATAGTCATATGCATTAATATTCGTATTATGCTACTCAAGATATCTTAAGCAAGGTATAAACGTGTTGGTAATTTTGAGTGAGTATGCATGCTAGTAACATGCTACTAAGTATTAAAATCAAGTATAATTTTCAAAATAAATATTTATAGTTCGATCAAATCTAAGTTAGCTAGAGTGCTATATATATCCTACATGTTTATAAATGCCACTTTGTCTTATAGGTGACTATAGTACTGCACTGCTTTGCTCTTTGTTTGTGATGTGTGTTCTTATATTAATAACTAGTGGATTTAGCTATAGACAAATAATTAATTCATTGAAAACATAAGTATTGTATGAGCAGAAACTAATTCCACCTATTTCGCACGCTATATAACAAATATGTCTAGCAATAGTATTCGTCTTCTGCTAATTATCCCCGATAAAGTTGATGAATAAGTCGAAATAGCTTGTTTGAAAGTACACCTACAGATGTGATAGCTTGTCCTAACCAACGCCATTCATCTAGGGATGAATGGCGTTGGTTAGATACACTCATGGAGTACAGAAAGTTTGATTAAGTATTTAATATGTCACATACATATAACAGTAGCGTATATTTTAATTTACCTGTATTGCAATCTTATTGTGAGTATTTACCTAGTACCTCTTTGGATGGACGGACAAAGTTAAATAGCTGGTGATGACAAAAGTAATCAGCAAGTATTTAAAATGTAATCAATAGTAAAACTAGATTGCTATATACGTCTATGTCTGGCAGTACTCCGTCAGATTAATTAGGGATTATGACATATCAGCAATATAAACAGCTCGAGTTTAACGGGTTAATATCTACCCATCTGATGGTTCTAGATCTGATGGGTCCAGTTTTGTTTTGGATTCTCTAGAGCTTACTTTCGGAGGAAAAGGTATTTTCTTATCGAATTCTCTATTTGTTATCCCTGCGCACCATTGAGCATGCATTAACTGCCGGACACGTAACTCCGAAAGCATGTTGCAAAACAATGCTCCTTGTTCGATGGCATCATCAAGCGCAATATGCGTGTGCAGATCTGTATCGAACCAGTTTTTTGGCAACCGTGGCTTGATCGATTTCCGATAAGGCAGCCCAGTCATCGCAAATGCCAGCGTTTTTATATCTAGTGCTGACCAGGAGAATGGGCAGCGGCCAACAAAGCGTATCATATACCAGAACATAAACGTAAAGTCGAAGCCTGCTGGATAAGCTACGAAAACAGGCTTTCCAGGTAAAGCCTCAACCCAATCAACATAGGCGGGCAGTGCTTCTTCGGGTGAGCGCGTATTTCTATGGCACGCTGCCCAAGCGTCAGGTTGTGTTTTCCACCACGCGTCTTGAAGTGGGTGTGGGGATGCGCCAGGCAGTGTTTCTAAGTTAGCGGAGAACGTAGCAGTTAGTTGTTTGCCTGCTGTATAAGCCGCGGACGCGAAGCTTAACATCGAATGTGGACCGGGAATTGGGCCATCAGCTTCGATATCAGTGCTGATATAAATTTCATTCATTAAATATTCGATTAACCAGCAATAACGTGGTCTGTCTATCACGCATGGGTTCGTGCGTCGCTCTTCTCTGAAGGTTGACATTGGAGACATGTCCGGGGACGAAGCGCACATCGCCCCCCCCCCAAGAGGCCATAGATTCTTTTAAATCGACGAGATAAGATTTATATGACTGCTATATGAGAAATCTGTTCGCCTAAAATTGACCCCACAAATAGTACGTTTCCAACTAAAGCAAGTCGACCATTTCGACTAAAAAATTACGTGTCTGGGAGTATGTTCCAGGCAGTGAATAACCTCCAGTATTTCATTACCAAACTGCACAGTGTTACCAGCGTAGCCACCGATCTGGAGCGAATTTTGTTTGGGAAGATCTAAAATCGTGTTCTGTTGTGGAAGCAATAATAGCTAGAATTGCTCATCCGGATTCGCCCTCCCCTCGATCGGTGTACTATAATAAATCGCTAATGCATCCGCGCATGCGCAGTGATCAATATGTCTATGCGTCAACAATACTTTTTTACGTTTACGCTATGCTTTTTCACCTGCGCTTGAATTAACTTTAAATTCCCCCCCGGGGGGGTCGATAATATCAGTGTGCATCGTCTGTTCACATACAAAAAGCGAACAGTTTTTCATAAAATTAGCAATGGAGTCAGCATGACTTACATCGAGTTCGGGAGCGTACCAAGTGTTTAATTAGTATAAACAATATTGTAGTCTGTATATTTCAACTGTGCATCTGTATAACTTTCAGTAAAGCACTACAAGAATTGTACGAATTGAGCCTGACGACAGAGTTATTCTGGAGGTTAAGAAGTATTGTTTGGTATTCTCTCTCTATACAAAAAATAAAAAAGTACTATTTAATAGTAACGCTTTATACAAAATGTAGTAATTTCAGACTAAAAGTTCATTCAATACGTTTATCCAGCTGAGCATAAAGCATCTAATTTAGAGCATAGCTTAGTCCCAAGCAAGAGTACTTGCGCTACGAGTTAAGACAAAATCCAGCGGATTATAGTATGTACTATTTTTGTATATTTAGTTCGCAGCCTAGTCTAGTTAGCATGATTTTCAATCATGCTAACTATTGAGAATATTATCTATTGATCAAAGATCATAATAATAATGGTTTAATCATAAAATCCTAATTGACTGGGCGTATGGAGTATTTGTATCACCATTTTCATAGCGTAGATATACGATGGAGCCAATTGTAAAAGCTATTAACAATGAGTTTAGATAATCAGTAGGATTATCTAAACGTGTCTATTAACGCAATCAAACTAAATACCACCTTAACGTAGTTTCCTGCAATTAGGGGGGGGGCACCAAATACACTATTATTTTTTTATGCTCTTACTTATCACACATAAGGACAGTACTAAAATTCCGTAACTACTTTCAGCTGAGAATATTCCTAGGTAGTGGAATTATTAATATCGTCTAGATAACCTAGACAGCGGGTGATTGGAACAATACTCTGTCTCAATCATGTTTTCTTGGGCTCGATTTATCTTTTTTCAATTCTAATGCGCGTGAATAAATCTTACTATGTGATACGCCTGTGAGCGTAACTGCTAATTTTACTGCGGTTCTAAGTGGAACTTCATCTAGGCACGCTATTAGTATGGCATCATGCTGATGAGAAATACGCTGCATGGATGTAGCAGCACCTTCAACTATAAGTATGAACTCCCCTCGAAGTCGATTCGGATCCATGGCTAGCCATTCCTTTCCTTCCGAAAGGATACACTGATGTAGGCTTTCGTGTAGCTTGGTCATTTCTCGACCGATTAATATTCGACGAGATGGGCCAAACGTGTCAGCTAATGCGCTTACGGTCTGAAGCGCGCGGTGCGGTGCCTCACAAAAAACTAGTGCTTCCTCTCGAGACGCTAGTACCTGGAGCTGAGCAGTCCGCTGCTTCGGCTTGGTCGGTAAAAAGCCGGCGAATGTAAACGTACTGGCCCAATTGCCAGTTACACTCAGCGCAGCGGTGATTGCACTGGCGCCAGGTATTGGAATCACTTGTAGTCTTTCACTGCGTACCGCATCAACTAGTCGTGCCCCTGGATCTGAGATACCGGGCGTTCCTGCATCGGACACATATGCTATACGCTCGCCCATATGCAGGAAATCAACGATACGCTGTGCAGCTTTGCATTCGTTATGTTTATGAAGAGCCAGTAATGGACGCGCGATTTTGTAACGTGCAAGCAGTTGTGCTGTGTGTCGCGTATCTTCTGCTGCAATTCGGTCTACTAGCGCCAGCACGTGTAATGCACGAATAGTGATGTCTGAGAAGTTGCCAATCGGTGTTGCTGTCACATAAAGAGCTGATGCCGGATAGTTCTGGTTCTCAGTAAGCATGAAAGAATTAATCAATAAACATCTCAGAAAAAGCGATAAACAACAAATATTTGCTACGACGTAATATGAAGACTGAGCATTTTTTATCAGGCAATACCAGTATCCAATGTGGTAGACTATTGTTCATGCTGTTCGGTGCTAAAGAGCTCGATAGTTATATTTTGAGACTATAGGATTAGTACATTATTTAAGGTACCTCGCATTAATGTTGGTGACACATAATATATGTTAAGCATATAGAGTTACACTTTGTCTAAAGACCCCCGATATGTATCAGGGAAGATTTGTTTGAATAATTCATCAGATACGCGCCGCTCTGTTTATATACTTGTTGATATGACTACTGGCCCTCGTTCCCCTTATTATTGATCTGGGCAATAGTAAATACCTAACTAGTATTGACATCTATATTTATATATTTCGGCAATGTCAAGCTTAAATTCCCGGGTTGAAGGTGCTCACTACCTATCATTATTGGAACTAAAATTAGCATAATCTTTTTTGCAAAAAAGATTAATGAAATAATGGAGAGCCTGTCGATAACAGCTAGACGCGCTTATACAACTCTTATGCAAGCGCGTCTAGCTGTAATCTTTTCTTCGTCGCTTAATAACTTCGGCTGATGATTTCTAGAGGCCGTTGCTGGCGGCATACTAATAGCCGTCGATCTAGAACATTTTTAGCTTAAAAAGAAGACCGAGAGATTCAACTTAAGGTATGAAATCGCATTAAAAATTCATTTCCGGAAACTACCTATGTTAATTAGACAGTCTATAACCGTCGAACTAGTAATGGAGCTCGTGAGTTCATTTTCTTCATGCGCCAGGATATATATTAGTAACAAGATATAAGCTGAGTTGCTCAGAAAAAAATATTTTACAAATTATTATAAATAAACTATAAAGTTCGGTATTGTTTATCAAATAAACTTAGTGACGATTTCCAAGGGTAATAAGGGTTGGGCGCTGTCAGTCGTATAACTGGCATAAGGAGGGTCGTGAAACTTTTTCAGTATGTGAGGTTTGTAGATACGAAGGCGCTGATAGAGTCGCGGGTATCCACTGTACAGTGTAGTTTCCGAACACAAAATTGTGACTAGATAAGATCTAGACGGAGCTCTTCTGAGAGAATCAGACTTATCATCGCTTGATCAAGATCTAGCTACTAAATATTAGCATACCCTCGGTAAAGTAAGATCACCAAGTAAGATCACTAAATAAGTGTTAGTAGGTTAGATTATTGGCATGGATTGCAGAAGTAGCGGGAAACGACTTACTTTCACAAGTCTATGTCTATATTACTGCTATAATTTAATACTTAATTGGGGCGGTAGCTCAGCTGGGAGAGCGTCGCGTTCGCAATGCGAAGGTCGAGAGTTCAATCCTCTTCCGCTCCACCAAAAACTACACAGAAATAAATTATCTTTAATAAATTTTGCACTAAGCCAATTTGTAATTTAGATACCGCGCTGGCTCTAAGGTTCTGTTAATCTCTAGCTAATCAAACTACTGCGCAAAAGGTTCACTGCGATAGTAATAGAAGCTAAGCGATGAGCATGTGATTATCTAATATCATCCATCGTAAATATAGTGCCTAATATTTATTAGCTATATAACTTTTCTGTATTATTAAGCGACTGATAATCTTGCAATGCTTTAGCAAAAGATATATTGCTAATAATTACTTCTACTACTTTATATGGTCCTAATATATGAAAATTATAGGGAGTAATTGCTATCTCTAATCGTTTCCTAGCACATGACTCGTAGATTCTGACGACTGCAATAGATCGCATAAAGTCATGAGTTTAGCTTAAAATATGCATGTATAAGATAAAATGAGTGCACCTCGATTTTTATTTGGAATAGCTACAGCATTTCCTCTGGATAGTAAATCTAGTTAGTGTAATTAGCTCCAGTAATAGCGCTGTGTATTTGAATGCCATTTTGTACTTCTAATAAAATTGCGAAACTAGTAGTTTACTATTATCGGATATGTATTAGTCCGGGGACTTCAATGCAGTGCGGTAATCTACGTGTATACACACTCCACATCCCACACTCCACATCCGGTCGGGTAGTAACCCGAATAGCAGCCTCAGATCACTTATCGTTAATTAGATTTATTGTGGCGTAGATCTAAAGCTAGATTTCTTTAATATCGCAAGTTATCTCCAAGACTTTATCCGGATTTTCATTCAAGTGCATGTCTAACTATGCGCAGCGCACTTAATACTGCCTTATATAACAATATAGGGGTTGCCTCGCTTAGTCACAGAATCTGATCAAATTTACATGTATGAATACCGTGGTTTATTTGCATAAAAACTTACCAACGAGACGAGATTTATCGAAAAGGATTAGACTGATGCGCATGTAAGTATCGGAGACGCTTAAGCAATGTGTCAATATCAAGGTATGATGCCGTTTTATCGGAACGATTTCCATCAAGGCGTGGAATTATACCGAGCAGCGGTGCACTATACTGTCGATCAAAGCGTTGTCGAACTGCCTCAATATTCTCAGCAGAGCATGTCATATATGGGTCAACTACATTAGCAATCCATCCCGCTAATGTGAGGCCACGTGTCGCAATTGCTTCAGCACTAAGCAGTGCATGATTAATACACCCTAATCGCAATCCAACAACCAATAAAATTGGTAATTTAAGCATAATTGCGATGTCAGATGTATCCTTCATCTCATCTATCGGTACACACACACCACCCACGCCTTCAACAATCACTACATCAGCAAGCTGTGCAGCGTCGTGATAACACGATTGAATATAGCTGATATCTATCGGAAGACCTTGATGTGCGGCTCCGATATGTGGCGCTACTGGTTCTCGCAGCAAATAAGGCGTGATTAGATGTGGCTGGAGCGTAACATTAGACTCATCTAGTAAAAGCTCCGTATCTTCGTTTAGCCAAACCCCGTTATGCAGTTTCGCGCCAGCGGCAATCGGCTTGAGAGCTACAACTCGCTGATCCCGTGCGCAAAAGCTGCGCAATAGTGCACATGAGACAAACGTCTTGCCGATTCCAGTATCAGTTCCGGTAACGAATAGCGAAAGCGCTTTCATTGTGGTATCCCCTAAGATCCCGAGTCGCAGCAAGTGTCTAAATTAACCTCGAACCGCACGTTAATATAATATATCCTAACAGAAGTGGACTACCGGTTAAGGCTATGATGCTAGATCCTGACTGTATGTTTACCTAACTCAGCGAGAACTGTCGTTAGTGTTTCATATAAGCGCGTAGTGAGCAGCACTTGTTCATCTTCCTTTAATATATAAGGCGGCATTAGGTAGACGGTAGTACCGATCGGGCGCAGCAGTATCTCGTTCGCGAGTGCGCATTCGAAGAAACGCCGAGAGAAGAGAGGTGCTAGTGCGTTAGGCAACGATACGTCAAATGCGAATATCGTGCCACACCGTCGTAGGTGTTGTACGAATGGATGATTGCGTAGCGGTTCAAGCAACATGCTTAGTGTGTTTGACGTGATGCGGTTCTGTGCCAATACATCATATGCATCAAATAACTCGAGCGTGGCTAGACCCGCACGGCAGGCGAGCGGATTTCCGGTATATGAGTGCGAGTGTAGGAAGCTATGCGTTATTTCGTCGCTGTAGAACGCGGTGTATATTACATCGCGCGTAAGCACGATAGACAGTGGCAAGTAGCCCCCACTAATACCCTTAGAGAGACATAGAAAATCAGGCCATACGCGTGCTTGCTCGCAGGCAAAAAACGTTCCAGTGCGACCACAACCAACCGCAATCTCATCGGCAATCCAATGTACGTCATATTCATTGCATAATATGCGTAATCCCGTTAGATATGAGGGATCATGCATCGCGAAACCAGTGGAGCACTGCACTAGCGGCTCAACGATCAACGCAGAAATTTTTTCGGCGCGCTCAATAAATAGCCGCCTGACGTCATCCAATGCTCGAGTCACTACATCCGCCGCCTGTTCGCCAGTACGCACTTGACGCATGTCTGGTGAGGAAACCACGTGTGCGGCACGGATTATTGGATGGTACGCATCCCTGAATAACGCAATGTCAGTAACACCTAATGCACCAATTGTTTCGCCATGATAGCCGTTAGCAACACAGACAAACTCGCGTTTCTGATTGAGGTGGCTGTTGCGCCAGAAGTGAAAGCTCATTTTCAGTGCAATTTCCACTGCTGATGCTCCATCGGACGCAAAAAATGCATGGCCAAGAACCCGATCAGTCAACGTCGATAAACGTTCGGCTAACTCAACCGCTGGCTCATGCGTGCAGCCGGCAAGCATCGCATGTTCAAGTGTGTCCAGTTGGACTTTTAATGCATCGTTGATATAAGTATTAGCGTGTCCAAAAAGGTTAACCCACCACGAACTAATTGCGTCTAGGTAGCGTTTTCCATCTCGATCGTAAAGCCATGCTCCAGCGCCCCGTGCAATGGCGATTAATGGTAATTTCTCGTGGCTTTTCATTTGCGTGCAAGGATGCCACACTGCGCGTAAGCTGCGCGCAATCAGTTCAGATGAATTATTTTTTAAAGAATACATTTATATATATTCTCAAACTTTAGTTAACAGCTAAAAGAGGAATCAGCACTATCTATTGAGTGCATCTAGTATAGATCGTGATTATGTTTATAAAACTTGTTAAATCGACAGATATTTATAGGCTCCTTAACTAATCACCACACATTACTCGACTATAAACATGAGGCTTGGTATGGTTTATATGAATATGCATGTATTTACATACAAATCTACCTTTTAAGTAGAGGCTGCGGCAGTCGTACTTCTATATGTCTATATGTATTACTGATCACTGAAAATTAGTCCAAGCTCCAGCATAATCTCGCATGCCAGTGATAATAATGATTAGCCTAATATTAGGCTAATCCACAAATTTTATATATGCCATATCAGCTACGTAAACGCCGTATATCTTCGCCGTAAATTGTAGTGGTGCAAGAAAAGCTATTTTAGTTAGGAAACTATGATAAAAGTAGACACACAGTACTGCTATATATAGAAAGCTTGTATTCAAGCAGCCAGTTTCTAGATAATTTACGGCGAATCTAAAATAGCGTATCGCGGATGCTCGAGCGAGTTATCGATTATAGTATCCTCGAGTTACTCTAAGTAATTTACCAGTAAATTACTTAGAGTAACTTAATTAATCATGTTAATAGCTCTGGCACTTTATATAAACACTTTTCTAGGAGATTTTCCAATAAGTTTGGGGCATGTAGGATTGAAATTTATCCATCTTAATGTTTGAGTCCAGGTATTTTGCTTGACCAGTCTACTAAGAAATATACCCGAGGTCCCGCGGAGCTCGACATCTTTTTAAAGTTTCACAAGCTGTTGGTATGGGCGGGCTTAGTCTATACTGTCGCCCCCAGTTGTTGGTTACGCTTCGCTAATGCTAATCTTATGTTATAATTTCAGAAACAGATCAACTAATAGATAGTAATCATTTGACAACTGCTATATCGTTTGGGTAATTACGTAAGTAATTATAAATTTATCGCAAGTGAGTCTCCGAAAAGATAGTTAATATAATATATATACACTTCATTCAAAGTGCGAATGTTTATACGTGCCCTTAAACATACCTTAATCAGCATTCCCACTAACTTTAATAGCAACTACAACTTTTGAACAATTGATTGCCTGTACACTACATCTTTTTTTCGACTACTTTTCTCACTAAATATTCAAGAACTTGAATAGTGTCTTCTAAACTGTTAGTCATCGCTGGGCTGATTTGGTATGTTCCTTGAACGACTATCGTTGGTACGCTATCAATTTTATAGTTCTGTACCATCTGAGATGTGCGTTTTATTTCGATTTCGACAAGAAATGAATGATATGCATCAAGATATTTTCTCTTATCTACGCCCTTCTTAACTAAGAAATTTACCTGCTCATTTAAGTTCAGCAGTCGGTTTCTACCGAGGCGAATTTCCTCAAAAATCTCCGGTGTGAGTCTATCACACAAACCAAGGATATTAAGCGCAAGCAACATCTTTGAATGTGGAATAAACTGATTACTCAACGTAATTGGTACGCGTCTAAACGCAATGTTTTCGCTTTTTTTAGCTTTCCACTTTTCAAGATATGACTCTAACTCTCCACAATACGGGCAGCTATACCACATAAATTCTATTACTTCCACCTTGCCATCTTGGGCCTTTACTAGCTGAGATTTCGGAAGTATCGTATAGTCCCTCCCAGCGACTGGCGACAGAATTGATGCTTGGACAAATAAGGTTGAATAGGTGGCAGAGGCGACTATGAGCAAAACAATACCGAAAATTTTTTTCATAGATAGCGGGAGTAGCCTAGCAAGAAAAACAGGCGTGAAATGTTAAGAGAGTCCGACGTACTCATATAATTCCGGATATAAGTCTATTGTTTCGCAACGCGGATTACGATGGTATCGATACCCGCGACGGATAGACGGTGATGCAAGTTGTTCATATCTTCATCCTCAAAACTTGAGAATGGACCAATTCGAACGCGGTAGTATACGACTTCTCCAACGTTGCGCTGAGTAATCTTAGACTCGAATCGTTGTAGCTCTAGCTCTGCACGCTTTTGCTCTGCATCCTGTTTCGTTTGGTACGCGCCGACTTGTAGAAAATAGGCAGTGTTGACATTACTCGAGCTGTCTAGATTTTGTGGGACAGCAGAGGGTTTAGCTAACGCAATAAAAGTCGGCTTATTGCCGATGCAACTAGACGAAACAAGATCAGATGCCTGTGTCTCATCTCGTTTCAAAGATTTCTCTGGTTTAGGCTGTTCTGTGACTGTGGTAACGCTAGTCGTGGACGGAATTTCGATAATCTGTGGTTCTTCCGGAAGCACGCTTGTCAAAGGAGATGATGTCTCTATCTCACTTGGCACTATATTTGGTATAGGAAAAGCGGTGGAAGAAGTTTTTTCTTGGCTGAATAGATTATTATCTAATAATCTATTCAGATTAAACGATCCACTATTATTTACTGTACTGAACGTTGATTCGGGTATATTACCCTTAGATAAGAACGGCGTCGGCGCCTCTCTGAGGTATAGTGCTATTACAATCGCGATTGCCAGTCCAATGATTAATCCAAACACGATTCCGAAAAATATACCGCTACACCCCCTTTGATCTTGCAAGGAGGATTGTCGTGACTTTTCCATTGTATTGATTAACCATATTGTATCAAACCGCACCCGTTATGCTACCATCGCGGCTACCTTCCCCTAACTATGTGGAGTTCATTATATAATCTCCACGTCATATGCTATTTCCTACATCTTTTCTGGTGCTGATACTCCGATTATCGATAGCCCGTTAGCTAACACCTGTCGTGTTGCAGACAACAGTGCAGCCCTGGCTAAGCGTTCGCGCATATCATCTACGAGCACCCGCTCACTCCGATCGTTGTAAAACGAATGAAATTCTCCTGCCAGATCACGCAGATAAAACGCGACCATATGAGGAGCGAGTTCGTTTGTTGCATCTTCTAATATCTGCGGATATTCAGAGAGTTTCTGCAGTAGCGATTTAGATCGCTTACTATTTAGCGGTGTTAAAGTAATCTGCGACCAGTCTTTGGGATCATCCACATAGCGTGTACGTAACTCTGCTAAAATCGAGCAGATTCGAGCATGGGCATACTGTATATAATACACTGGATTTTCTTCGTTCTGTTTCAGCGCAAGGTTAATATCGAATGTAAATTCGGTATCAGCCTTGCGCGAAATCAGGAAGAATCGTACCGCATCTCGACCCCTACGAAGTAAGGGGCTATCCAACTGCTTTGTACTCGGCGTAGAGGTAAACTGGGCAGGATGGTTTCCATTGGACCATACGATTAGGTCTCTGACAGTTACGTAGCTGCCTGCTCGCTTAGATATCTTAATCTCCTTGCCAGCACGCATGACAGTGACCATTTTATGTAGCACATATTCTGGATATCCACTAGGAATTCCGATATCTAGCGCTTGCAGGCCAGCACGCACACGAGAGATTGTCCCATGATGATCCGAACCCTGTATGTTGATTACTTTCGTAAAACCACGCTCCCACTTTGTGACGTGATAGACGATGTCAGGTACGAAATAAGTATAAGTACCATCCTTCTTGCGCATTACTCGGTTTTTATCATCACCATAGTCCGTAGTGCGTAGCCATAGCGCGCCATCATCTTCATAGGTTTTACCGGAATCGATTAGTGCTTGAACCGCTCGCTCGACTCGACCTTCTTTATATAAAGACGACTCAAGATAGTATTGGTCAAACTTAACGCCGAATGCCTTTAAATCTATGTCTTGCTCATGCCGCAGGTAAGTTACAGAAAATCGCCGAATCTCATCAAGATCGTCGATATCTCCAGCACCTGTTACAGGTGATCCGTCGCTTGCTAACACCGTTTTTCCGGTAATGTAGTCGAGGGCGATGTCAGCGATGTAGTCGCCATTGTAGGCTGTTTCTGGCCACTGTGTATCGCCTGGCTTCAATCCGCGCCCGCGTGCTTGTACCGAGAGTGTAAGCGTGTTGATCTGAGTACCAGAGTCATTATAGTAGAACTCGCGATGCACGGTCCAGCCCTGTGTTTGCATCAGTCTGCTTAGTACGTCGCCAAGCACTGCCTGGCGGCCGTGGCCTACGTGCAACGGCCCAGTTGGATTAGCCGACACAAATTCAATGAGTACCTGTTTGCCATGCCCATGCCTGCCTGGCGGAGCAAATCCAAAGAGCTCGCGTTTTGCTAGTACCGCATGCACAGTCTGCTGTTTTGCGGCGTCAGTTAGTCGAAAATTTAGAAAACCTAAGCCGGCAACTTCTGCACTGGAAATTAGCCCCGGAGCAAGTGAGTGCGCAAGAGCAGCTTCAGCTAGTTGTTGCGCCAGCACGCGCGGACTCTCACCTAGAGATTTAGCTAGCTGCATGGCTAAGTTTGACGCGATATCACCATGTGCACTAATCCTGGGTCGATGCAACGTAATGATCTGTGGCATAAATGCCGCAGCGCTGGCTACTGACAACGTCTTGGCAACTTCAGCAATAGCATCTTCCAGGATTAATGTAATGATGTGTTTCTGTGCGGGTAGCATGGAATAAAATATCGTCAGTTATCAAAACGGGCGGCCTGGTTAAATGGTATCCGACTATTTCTAGAACACGCCTAAAGCAAGATTAATACATTTAAGCGGGTATTAAAATTCTAAATAGGGTGCCTTTCTAGTTAGTGTATTAAACATGCGATGTTGCATTCTTTTGCTTTCGATAAAGCGAATAAAAAGCTATGATCTCAATCACCCTTAGTTCAGTGTGATTAAATATATAATAGCTGCGCTAGTTCTACTTGTAACTTACCCTCATAACTACGCGCGCGTTGCGCAAAGATATCAAGAATCAGGCTGGTACGATCAACGACACGTCGCTCTAGCGCGTATTCTAGATTGCGCTGCTGTGCGGGCGATAGTGTATGGTTAAAGATAACAATCTTTATATTATGATCTTGAATACCGCATTGAAGTTCTTTAAGTTTTCCACTGCCTATAAAATATGCAGATATCTTAAATTATCTGCATCAAATATAACAAGTTGCGGTTAGTAGTGTGATGCGTTGTGCAAGATAAGTAATACAAGCACTAAAAATTCTAATTACATCGCCCTCCCAGATTAATAGAAGTACGCCGCCCTTTAAGTACCTGTTTACAGTGCCAAAAACAAGTATTATTAGTATTTTAAACATTGCTAGATATTAGGACATATATTAGTGGCTGGTGTGTTATCGGTGAATGGATAATAGTCAGTTAGTAATGGTGCCTATACTTAGCATGTCATGCTATGGTTGCTATGATGCCGCTTAAACTGCTTTTTCCGTATTAATTATTGATTCCTGCTATGACTGCGAACGCATCTATATATTAGGTTAGACTATATTTTTATATCCATGATGGGTTTCAATAAGTCTCGCGTTGCTATTATTGATTACTTCGACGGGCCAAATTTCTATGAGTAACTTTCTTATGCTCGAAGTTTAAAAAACTTACTATAGTCCTCACGAGTCTCGTTTGAGATTATCTGATCTTGGATCAGCGTGACTAGCTCAACTTAGTCTTTTTATTCACATACTGCCCAAGAAACATAATATTATTGACATAATTCGTGATATGCGATTATTTAATAGAAAGCCAGAAGCAAACAACTCATATTGATAGCATCTCTCTAACATAGATGTATGTCATATAGTGGGTGTTCTCTAATTTTCGAGAATCAGATTAATAAGACCTCATATCGACACGTGTTGCTTGAAGACTTATACAGGTAAGTCTAGTGTTTTCATAAAGTCAACGTTCCTTATTAGATTCGGAAATCTATCGTCTACGTAACAGGCAGTTGTATAGTCTAGAAAATCTACACGGCATGTATTTGGATAAAACTTACTTAAGCTATTTTCTTACTATGTGTTAGATTGCAATAGAAAATACCTCGCCAGCGTCCTGCAATTATGAAATCTTTCTTCATGAAGAAGTCTTTTGAGTAAATCTAACAGTCTATTTGCAGCTAGCATAATTATACTACCGCCTCCTTCTCATCCGATAATTTGCTCAGTTATTTGAGCCCCACCACCTTAGTGCTACTTTTTAGTTTACTGATCTACGGCTGTATATCGACAGCGGCTTATTATGAAGAGTGATATTAAGATTAAAAGCTAGTGTAGCGAACAGCTAATCAATATATTATTTCAGCATCTTGTACTACTGAATTATCGCCTATTACGACATCTAGTAGAACACACTAACCAAGGTAGAAGACGGACAATGTGTATTTATAGAAAAAAATACACAAATTTTGCGCTGATTAAACTTGATAAGTATGAAGTTCGCTGGTACGTAGATAGAGGCTATTAAATCAAAACTTAATGTAGCAAGACAGGTTGATTCATCAGGCAATTGAATTGCCCGAGGAATTCATCGACTTCCTCTAGTGAAGGTTGATCTTGAATGAACCGTTGCACGTGCTCACGAAAGCGCGTTGCCATCGAGCCATCGATAAATATCTCGCGCTGCGTATTTTTATCAACAATCTCAAATCCGCCAGACAGCATAGTGCCGTGCTCAGCTTGAGGGGCGAATTCGACAACGCAGTAGTTCGGGCTGTTGTAGATCATTTGCATGGCGACACTCCTCAATGCTGTTGCTCTGCAACGGTTAGAGTTGTAAATGGAGAGATTTAGTCAGAAATTCAAGGGGCCGACTGGGAAAGGGTATTGCATGAGGTAACATTACGTTACATATGTTTTTCAACTACTAGATATCCGACTCTACTGTTTCGGATATCTAGTATGGAAAATAGCGTGCCGTAACAGCTATAAGAATGTCTGCGTTACGTTTTTCCGTGTTTTCTGAGGCGATAATTCATTATGGCCTATACTTAGCCCAGAAATAGTGCATCGTTATCGGCATCCATAAGCACTAGATACAGTTCAACCGGTAGCTTTGTGCTACAGAAACTAGATTTATTAATGTTTAGATTTGTTGAGATAGTCTGACTAATAGATAATTATGTATATAAGAGAGAGTCATGGATAATACGCCGACAGTTGTTATTTCCGGGCGTAGCAGCTGTAGAATGTAATGTCTTACGCACTCTTGCTGAGTTTATACTGATTTCGCCTCATCATCTTGGTTAATCGATTTTGCGAATATCTGGATTGATGAAAAATAGTATGTGTCCACCTAGTAGACCTAATATATAACCTGACACGTTGTGTATACAAGACTGGTTCATTACTCCACACTGTCAGTGTCCTATATACTTGCGAACAGCGACGAAATTTGAAACGAGTGCCTAATGAACGATCTTTTAGCCTGCGCATGTTGTACGTGAAGCGCAACGTATCTATATTAGAACGACGGCTATGCTTTATAGCATATGCAGATTATTGTTGATAAAGCATACATTATCAACTCAGTTATCGGAACGATTACCTACCAATAGGCTTTATCGATAGTTCAAATGCAAGTGTTAGCATGAGTTTAAAAGTGCTCCATTAGATATTATGGTCCGAGCATGCCACACTCAAATCCAGCATCTGTTCACTGGGTCGAACCATGAAACGTCATAATATATGCGACAGTGTGCAACGCAGTCTATGCTTTTAGGTTGATAGGGTGGCACTATGAACACCATGCTTTATCCAGAACTATACCGTTCGCTAGAAGCGGTGCGATGGGATATGGAAAAGGATATCCCATGGAGTAAGTTTACTGTATCAAAGCTTACTGACGTACAAGCAAATACTATTAAGATGAATGCGATTACCGAATGGTCGGCATTACCGGCAACGGAAATGTTTCTGCGCGATAACTATAATGACAGTGACTTCTGCGCATTTATGAGCATATGGTTCTTTGAAGAACAAAAGCATGCTTTAGTATTGATGGAATATCTTCGACGCTTCCGCCCAGAGTTTGCACCAACCGAGCAGGAGTTGCATGCAGTACGCTTTACATTCGACCCGGCGCCGCCACTAGAAACACTTATGCTACATTTTTGCGGCGAGATTCGCTTGAACCATTGGTACCGCCGTGCGGCCATTTGGCATACAGAGCCTGTTATCAAGCACATCTACGAGATAATATCACGCGACGAGGCTCGCCATGGTGGCGCTTACCTTCGATATATGAAGAAAGCCTTAACTATATCTGGAGACTCTGCTTACGTCGCATTCGCGAAGATCGGCGTGCTGATGGCGTCGTCTCGACGTACAGAGAAACCACTACACCCAACAAACCTTCATGTAAACCAGAAATTGTTTCCACGAGACACTGTTCAATCACGACTTCCCGACCCAGAATGGCTGGAGCGCTGGTTGGATAAACAGATACAATTCGACGATATGTTGGAAAAAAAAGTCATTGATCTTATTCTGCACAATCTCTCACTTCTATTCGGACACACGTTCACAACAGCACAGGAATTAAACCGTTATCGAAAAGAGTTAGCAAGAAAACTGCAGAGCGATACTGATATACGTGAAATCTCTAGATAGGCGTAGGTTAATTCAAGAGAAAACTCGTCGAGTTGGTAGACCTTGCTTGCTCGCCGGACCTTATTCGCTCGCCTCTTTTATTGACTAATGGTGTGTTGGTGTGTTTGATATTTTGTAGTGCGGGCACAACATATTTAGAGAACGCCCCCCCGCGTTGGGCGCATCTTTAGTAATAAGAGTCAATAACGATGCCTCGGCTCAGCCACTTGATAATAGGGGCGATCGCCTGTCCACTTAGGTCTTGATAATCAACTAGAGTATCATCTGCGATTTTGTTTTTACTATAAAGTCGTGCTGTGTCAAGAACTGTGCTTATGCGCTATTACCTCATCCTGCGCAATCAGCGCGAGCCCAGATAATATTAAATGCTCGTGACGAGTATGTGGAATAGTTAGCGTTTTCGCCACCACGTCTCCACCGCCACCGCCAAGAATCATACGTACAGGCGCTCCACCTAGTTCAGCGCGCCATTTCACATAAGCATGTTCTATAAGGCTAGCTTGCGCAAGAGCACATCCGGTAGATAGAGACGCTGGTGTGTTCGTACCGAACATTAGATCTAGCTTTCCGGCTAGAGCTGATCGTGCGCCTGCCGGTGTCAGCGTCGGCAACTGCGCAGTATGTTCTCCGAGAGAGCGCATCATTAATGACCATCCTGGTGCAATCAGGCCACCGACAAAAATGCCGTCGGCGTGTAGTGCCTCGATTGTCGTTGCAGTGCCGAGAGTGACGATCAGTAGATGCTCATGCGGGTAAGCTGCTCGTGCTCCGATCATACCGGCCCACCGATCCGTACCAAGTTGTGTTGGTTCGCTATATCCATTCCTTACCCCACACTGCGCTGCTCGCGACATAATAGTCGTACGTGAAATGTCCGGCCATCTTATATCAAGCATTTCCGACAAACGCGCGGCGACGTGCTGGCCAGCAGCGTTAGAGATCCAGATATCGGCTGGCTCCGGAAAATCGACTGCTAGTAGTCCTGTCACACGTGCCGGGAGGTTGACCTGCTCATTTTCATATGAGAACACACCTAGTTTCCGTAAATTACCATCAGCGTATACCAGAGCCCATTTAGTGCGGCTATTGCCAGCATCGATCACTAAGCGGTAACTGGTCATGCCAGCAATGTCGGGATCGATCATGAGTGGATTTAGCGTCGTCGTTGTACGGCTATTGTTTATGCGAGCATTCAGCGGCTGGCTGCGTGCTAGAGCTTGAAGAGCGCGGCGACGGATGAGTAGGATCCAGGCGTATCCCCGGTAGGCAATTAGGTAAATACCGTTTTATTACGGAGGTATTGGCTATTGATAGTTTATTGAGGCGTTCTTCATAAGAAAACGCACTCGATACCGGCTTCGCTGACGTAGGAATGTTTTCGGAGAGCCTCAATGATACATCTCCTGTGGCAATCGCCCGGATTTCTTGAGGCGTACGTATTAACAGTTGTCCCTTTTCATCAACGCCGTACACAATACCACGCGCCACTTCTCCTCTATGTCCAAAAATGACCACCTCCTGGCCCACATAGGCATTTACGGAGATCCAGGTATTACGGAATGGCTCGAAGCCATGCTGGCCAAAGCGCTCCAATCCAACCGCTAACGCATTGAGTACCGCTCCAAGTACAGGGGTCAGAGCGACATGCGGCCACGCGCTCGATAATGCGCTAGGCATAAGTGGAGAAGCGGCGCGTAATATTTCGTGTGACGATTCAATTTGCTTCACCAAACTGTCGGCGCTATTAATATTAAGTCCCACGCCGACCACGAGTGCAGTAGCGTCTTGCGTGCTCCATACGGTTTCCACAAGTACTCCAGCCAGCTTCTCGCCATCTAACAGGATGTCATTTGGCCACTTGATTAAAATCTGTCGGTTATCATCTAGTGGTAGGGTGCGCAGCCCTTCTACGATCGTCGCGCCGACAGCTAGGCTTAGACCGGAGAGTCGATTCGGAGTGCGCGGTATCAAGTGAGCTAGCGAGAACAGCAAAGCATTTCCGGGAGTGGATAACCACGGCCGGCTATGCCGGCCTCGTCCTGCCGTTTGAGAATAGGCGACGCGTACACGAGGATCGAACGGTATCCAGCGTGCTGACTTTAGCCATGCAGCTAGATCCGCGTTAGTTGATCCGGTCTCATAGACTACTTCGAGTGTCCAGCGCGAAGGCTGTGGGTCAAGTAGTTCGAGGAGCCGTTTGTATTCGATGCCATCAGCTACTGCTGCAAGCGATTCAAAACCAGCATCGGTTTTTTCTGGGATGCTGGGCAGATCTTGGAAGGAAGAATGATAGGACATTTTGAGATTGTAGTGAGGCTGTGCTGTGCCTTTCGATACAATGATACAAAAGTTGACACCTTGTTGTACCTAATGGGTAGTGAAAAGCACTGCCCATTGAATTACTATTAATGTCGCTAAACAGCACTAGTTCTATGCCAATAGAACATGAGGTTTTTATAGTCGCTAACAGAACAATTTTCGCCGCCGGATTGCTAAGTCGGCGAGGGCATGGTAATCAATCCAGGCATGATACGCGATATATTTACTAACGATGATGTGCTGTAGTACTTGATTGCTAATTCGGTCTAGGAAACCCTGTCGTCGGTACATGGGTGTAGTATAAAGAATAGCTTTTCCCGCTCGGTCTCAGCTTGACTAAAATTTCTGATATATGGTCTTGACCATATATCAGATTATGCCGCTTTAGGTAGCGTCCGAATATACCAAGAAGGCATGGGAATGATTCAAATTGTTCAGTTTGCTATATTTAGATGGAATAATTGTGGCGCTAACGCTAGGATACTTAGCATCCTTATAATAGATAACTTATAGGGTGCTTCTCTATTGATCGATTCTATCTATGTCTTATGAACCAAGATTGAAGTAAAACTCCTATGTCATTAAATCCTATCTAGAGCGGGCTTAATTATATGTAAGAGATTCTTAGGTTTGGACCCTAACTATAAGCGCTTGCCCTTTACTGAGCACAATAGAAATTGTAAACGACTCCAGTAATTTTTTGAGTGCAATCTCGTATTACATAGCAATATTCTGACTGCGCAACTGGCGTTTAACATTAACGGTGCGGTTTTTTCATTCTGTCATTTCTGAATGTTATACCAACAGCTGGTAGAGAATTTAAATTCGCCTGAACACAAGCGTGTAGTTTAGCATGCCCAGTGAAAGAGTAACCTAGATACAATATTTCGTTATTATTGTCTAGTTGTGCGAGAGAGAACAGGTTTCGTCGATTGAAAACCAATTATTCAATAACGACCACTAAAGTAGTCATCGAGGTACGAATAAACACCCCTTGATTTCGTTTAACCAGGGAGTCTCATAAATTTTATGCACCTTAGTTTATTCGACAAGTCACAATAGCATAACCGCATTTATGCAGTACTGAAAGTTGGCGTGTACAATAAATACTACTCTCTGCTTCGGCGTATGGAGTTTAGTTTACTTGTAGTTTAATCGGTTAGTATTGCGCCTGTTATAGCAGTCGCTGACCAAACTTTTATGTTTAACATTCATTCGATTGCTATGAGTTTGATCTTTATCTGGCGCGTTATCACACGCGTCTTGAAACCTTCATGTGTATTACCTACCATACTCTCCGCATCTGCCCTGATCGTTTCTAGCGATGTGCTCGCACAAATTCCACCTCCTGCGGTTAATGCGCGCTCCTGGGTGCTGGTCGATGTTAGTAGCATGCAAACGCTTGCGTCGAATAATGCCGATAAAAGAGTGGAGCCTGCATCATTAACCAAGTTAATGACGGCGTACTTAGTTTTCGATATGTTGAAGACTAAAAAAATTTCGATGGAGCAAATTGTAGTACCAAGCCAGTCGATCCGTCGCATGCATACAGATGAATCGCGCATGTTTATCGAGGCAAAAAAGCCCGTAACCGTACATGATTTAGTGTACGGGATGATCGTGCAGTCTGGGAACGACGCAGCTATTGCGTTAGCTGAGCTTATTGGTGGTAGCGAGGCACACTTCGTAGAGATGATGAACGAAGCGGTACAAAAACTTGGCATGAAAAATACGCACTATATTGATGTCAGTGGCATGCCTAATCAGCTGCACTATACAAGTGCAGCTGACCTTGCTGTGCTGTCAGCGCACCTGATGTTAGACTATCCCGAGTATTATTCAATCTTTTCGGTCAAAGATTTTACATATAATAAGATTAAGCAGCTAAACCGCAACCGATTGTTGTGGATAGATCCCTCTGTAGATGGACTTAAGACTGGCTATACTAAAGCAGCAGGCTATTGCCTTATTGCTAGTGCAAAACGGCCCTTGCCATGGGCGTTTTCAAACGCGTCGCGCCGGATGGTAAGTGTGATGATGGGGGAACCAAAAGAGAGTGATCGCACGCAAGATAGCTTGAATATGCTCAACTATGGCTACGAAGCGTATGACACAATACTATTGTATAAGGCCAACCAGGTTGTTGAGTCGCTACGTGTGTACAAAGGCCAAAAATATACGATACCGATCGGAGTTAAGAAAGACCAGTACATAACGGTTCCACATGGTATGGGAGAGAAAATTACACCAGTGCTAGAAGGCTATAGCCCGCTTGTTGGCCCCATTTCTGATGGACAAATAGTGGGTGCGGTAAAGGTTACCGTCAAAGATAATGTGCTAACGCAGTTTCCGGCTGTGGCCCTACAAGCTATGCCAGAAGCTGGAATCTTTGGACGCTTGTGTGATACAGTACTCATGATGTTTTCTAAGAAGGCGTGACGTGAAAATAAAGTGATTAGCTACCGTAGTTACCAAGAGTGCGATGTATAAACTTGGGGACTAAATGGCCGAGATTATAAATTCGCTGAATAAACCACTATTACAGTTTCCATGCGACTTTCCAATAAAAGTGATTGGCAAGTGGCATCCGAAATTTGAGCGGGTTATTGTTGGGGTAATTCAAAATTCTGGTTTTGAGTTCGACAATATTAAAGTGCAGAGTAAGAATTCCAGCAATGGTAACTATATTAGTGTCACAGTGACTGTGCGTGCAATTAGCCGTGCGCAATTAGACGCTCTTTACTATGTGCTCACTAGCCACCCGATGGTAAGGATTGTGCTATAACAGCCGGATATATAGCAGTCTCACAACTACATATGTAATATAGTATCTATATGTCCCGGGCATTAGAGGATCACATCGTGTCTCACGTGCGTACGAGTCATGGGGACTATTTTATGCAGAATAACTGTCTTTTCCTAGAAAAATCCTTAGATAGACAAATGAATAATCTATCGGGGGGGGCTTTTAGGTCTCTAAATTAATAGACTAACGCGCTAGTCTATTAATTATTTTTTGTAAGTAATAACTTCTTATGTCTCCAGCAGAGTTTACAATATAACTGACGGGCTTACATATAACATCCTATAAGATCCATCTTCTGAGATCCGATTACTTAGAAACAAAGACCCTCTATTATCGTTACGCAAATTATACAGATCAATCAAAGACATGCTGGCTTAAGTCTCCAATGTGCAGATTTATTTAGTAAATAGCAGCGTAGACCGTCGTACATGGTTCTTGCGTTTTTTATAAAGGTTTAGGGTCGAGGCACTTGAAGGCATTAATGCACTTAGATTAGTGTAGTAAAGCTCGTCTATAGTAGACTTACTAATATCTCGTTGTTAATTTCTAATGCTACTAGCAGGTTCTATTAATTATTTGTATGAGCCACCTAAAATACGCTATTTATATTATAGACCTACTATTTATCCGAATATTTTGGGAGATAAGCATGATGTCTGATAAAGATTGGCCATCGGAGTTGTATTTATACAATAAATAAACAAATTATTCTCTAGTAGTTGATACAATATTCCACAGTTAGCAGATGATATACTAAAAGTCGTTGTCAGCTTTATCTGCGTAGTCGCCTAGTAGTAATAACATTTACCGACAAACTAACGGGATGATGTCTGTGCCGTCGATTGACCTTAGCACAAAGCCGGCCGCTTGAGCTGAGATGTTTAATGATATAATTTTGCGTTGGCGTGGTGTTGAATCCTACGAGGTAAGCTTTAACGCTATGCGTGTATTTACTGCTAAACGCACGTTATTTACCACCGACGAAATTTGGCTGGTTGAGCATCTTCCGGTCTATACGCTAGGTCAGGCAGGCGATAGCGCGCATTTGCTGACCGAAAATAATGACATAGCACTTATCCGGGTCGATCGTGGTGGACAGATTACCTATCATGGTCCAGGTCAGGTCATCGCTTACCTTTTGACTGATCTACGGCGCCGACGGATATGGGTCCGTGATTTAGTGACGTGCATTGAGCAAGCAGTGATTGATACTCTGGCGACGTATAATCTTGTTGGTAAGCGACAAGCTGGCGCGCCAGGCATCTATGTAGAAGTTAGATCTTCTAATCAAAATATTATTGCAAAGATTGCAGCGCTTGGTTTAAAAATCCGCAATGGTTGTTCGTATCACGGCGTGAGTCTTAATCTCCAAATGGATCTTAAACCATTCTACAATATTAACCCATGTGGTTATGTAGGTCTCCAAACGGTTGATATGGCTTCACTTGGCGTATTAGCAAATTGGCATGAAGTAGCACAGATACTTGCCGAGCGACTAATGTTTAATCTACCTCCGATCGCCGTTTTTCCATCGTCCGATGTGGCGAGCGAGAATGTTAACTTTGTGGACGGCTAAGCCGGATATAGTTGCTACTGCATAGAATTCAATATGACGACGACGCCTCCTAATTTATTTGTTCCTCTCGCTGAATCTGAGATACATATCTCTTGCTCTACCATTAATCAAGGTACAAAACAAAAATCTTGGGCTAAGACGTCGAGAATTCCAATTAAGATTGTACCAATTGAGAAATTAAATAAACCAGATTGGATTCGTGTGAGAGCTGCAACTAGTAACTCTAGATTTTATGAGATAAAACGCATTCTGCGCGAGAACAATCTGCATACAGTCTGCGAAGAAGGTAGTTGCCCGAATATCGGCGAATGCTTTGGCAAAGGGACTGCGACATTTATGATTATGGGGGATAGGTGTACACGTCGTTGCCCATTCTGTGATGTTGGGCATGGACGACCACACCCACTAGATGAAGACGAACCGATCAAACTGGCACGTATCACTGCCATGCTAAAATTGCGCTATATGGTGATTACCAGTGTAGATCGAGACGATTTACGCGATGGTGGTGCTAGACATTTTACAGAATGTATCCGGAAAATTAGAGATCTTTCGCCAAAAACTCAGATTGAGATACTAACCCCAGACTTTCGGGGTCGATTAGAGCGCGCCTTAACCATTCTTAACACAGCGCCTCCGGACGTCATGAATCATAATCTTGAAACTGTACCGCGACTATATAAAGAAGCACGGCCAGGCTCAGACTATGCTCACTCCTTAAATCTCTTGAAGAATTTTAAGTCACTACATCCAGACGTTTTAACAAAGTCTGGATTAATGGTGGGGCTTGGCGAAACTGAAGAGGAGATTTTACAGGTTATGCATGATTTACGGGAACATGATGTTAACATGTTAACAATTGGCCAGTATCTTCAACCATCGAAGCATCATCTTCCTGTGCGTACCTATGTGCACCCAGACAGTTTTAAAATGTATGAGCAAAAAGCTTATATGATGGGTTTCTCACATGCAGCTGTTGGTGCAATGGTGCGCTCAAGCTATTATGCAGACGTACAGGCGTTAGGTGCGGGCGTTATTACAGAATAAGAGTGCTGAAACAGCAGAGCGGGAGAACTCTTCAGGGATAAGACCTGGATTTTTACAGGACTCTTCGGGTCAATTTGCAACTCTCTTGGGATAATTGCCAACGAAATCTAAGTATAAACTAGATAAATCTAATACGGCTAGATTGTAATAATACAATTGTTGTTAAAGTGTATTTTCTTTTCTAGAGTTGCAATAAACACACTAAATTAGGTAGATTTATTTAAAGAAGGACACTTCTTTCCAGAAATAAGATTACGTGCTGCACTTTGATATACCCCTTATACGATAAGAAAATATTTTAAAAGCATACTGTACATATAAATCGAGTGCGATACAGATTGCTATGATCGTATCCAAATTACTATAATAGTCCAAATATGCCACGCGAGTTCTACAAGTAAAGTAGAGTAGAATTAACGATTAAACTTAGATAGATTAATATAGCTAGAGTCTAATTATCACTCGTATATTGTAACGAGCAGCGGGCATGAGCAAAGGGCTCTTTTAGATGCGCGGACAGCCTTCTTGAGGCAGCCTTTTCTTTAATTAAAGTTCTGATATACGCGTCGCTCTAGCCCTTCGAGCTTCAGCTGAATGCGGTCTAGAATATTAGCTTGTGCGTCAAATTCCTCACGCGTGACTGGATTTAATTTAGAGAAGCTTTGCGAAAACATCGCTTTGATGTTGCGCTCGACATCTTTTGCAAGCGAATTTTGTAGCATTTTGCTAAAGTTAGACTTCAAATTGTCTAACACTCCATTATGTCTAACACTCCATTAGACTGTTTCATTATTTTTTCCTAAATCTAAAATACAGCATAAAGTTTATGCATTGCTCCAGTCTATCACTATGGTCACGCGGGCGATAAGGGATATAGTATGTTCAACCGCGCAGTGAGGCTGTTAGGTGATTCTAACCAAGATTTTCGCATGCTGTATCGACGATATTGATCGTAATACTTCTGCACTGCTTGAAGTACTGTAAACATACTATATTGTACAATTATCACTATAGGTAGCTTAAGTCGCAGCGGCTTATTATTGAGATAATTCAATGCTATGAAACGTATTGCTGTGCTCATTAAATTAATTAACCTAGATAAGGTAAAGATGCATAATGTGCTCTATGATAACAATCATATCTTTTAAACACTGTAATGATCGAGGCTATAACTTTGATTGCTAGAAAGAGAGTTCCTGCTGTATTGCGAAACCGATAATGACCTTCGAATTGCGATTAATAGCTAGTAGCTACTGTAGTTAGAATTAGGAAAGTAATTAAAGTAATGACTGCATCATAATATGGAAACTATTTTAGTTTCGGTAAAAAAACTATGTACACTTATGCATATACTGACGAAACATCCCGATAGAATTAGACATAATAGACTAAAATTGTACGGTGTATATAAATAAATTAGAATAAATAGTAAGAAACTACCTGTATTTATTAGGAATTTTGATTTTTATCTTTAACATAACTATGTTTAGATAATAATATTCAGAATACGTATTAGAGTCGATTGAATTGCAGTGCGCTCCATAAATAGCTGAAAGTAAACTATTGATTATTAGGTGCTGTATACGATAGTAGTAGAAGACTTATGCTGGCAATTTAGCCCCAAAATAGGCTGCGCTAAGACACTTTTTAATCCTATTAGATTTATAATCTGGCACTTTAGTATAAATTACGTAGCACTTTATACTAGTATATGCTCAATTAAAGATATTGGCAGCAGCGATAGTGTCGTGATACTGTGGCTAAGAAGCTGATGGACACTACATTGATTCAGATACAATCACAAGCCTATGTGTAACTTCAATAAAAATAAATATGGTATTAAACCTACCTTCCCAAAAATCTGAATATCCAGTTTTCGCTAGATTATAGCTATCAGGATTTAAGTGGCCGTGAGCTCAAGTTCTTTCTGTGAATTGAAGGTCACATGTAGCATAAGTATTGCACTATTACTTTCCTTGAACTGTTAGCTGCATCAGGTAAATTAGTAGGATAACGAAGAGGCGCGCCTTGCGTAACTTACTAGAGTACAGCAGTACCTCGATAATACACCCTGAATAGCCGATATTGCCGGAACAACCCATGGATATTCTATTTATTGCTGACTCGCTGCCCCAGTTCAAGATTTATAAAGATACAACATACGCGATGATGGTCGAGGTCGAACGGCGCGGTTATGTGCTTTATGCGTGTGAGCCTCGGCACCTTGTATATACGGGGGGTGGTATCGAGGCCAGGGTACAGCGTTTTTCGATTGTCGGCGATTATACAAATTTGGGCCAGTGGTACAACATAGAACGCTTAGAAAATCGCTGTTTAAACACCTTTAGTTCTGTGCTCATGCGAAAAGACCCCCCATTCGACATGGAGTATGTGACATCAACCTGGCTTTTAGAGATTGCCGAGCGGCAAGGCGCAAGAATTTTTAATAAACCACGTGCAATTCGTGATCATTCCGAAAAGATCTCAATTAGCGAATTTACACAGTTCGCTGCGCCTACGATCGTTACATGCGATATGGTACGTCTTCAGACATTCCACAGCGAAAACCAAGATGTGATTTTTAAACCATTGGGTAGTATGGGTGGAAGAGGGGTATTCCGCATACGCAAGGACTGCATGAATCTAGGCTCAACAATTGAGATGCTTAGCGATAATGGTTCGCGCAATGTGATGGCACAGAAATATATTCCACAGATCAAAAACGGCGATAAGCGTATTCTACTAATCGGTGGAAAGCCAGTGCCCTATGCACTCGCGAGGATTCCGCAAGGCACTGAAATTCGAGGTAATCTAGCCGCCGGTGGAGTTGGGCGTAGACAGTTGCTGGGGTTGCGTGACTGCGAGATTGCTACCGTGCTCGGCCCAGTTCTGTCTGAGCGCGGCCTTCTTTTAGTTGGATTAGACGTGATTGGCAATTGGCTAACAGAGATTAATGTGACAAGTCCGACATGTTTCCGCGAGCTTACTGAACAAACAGGGCTTGATATTGCGGCAATGTTTGTCGACGCTCTAGAGTATGCGATTAGATGATACCTGGTCGGAATAATCTGCATCAGTTTAGTAAACTAATAAAGTTCCTAGCGATTTTTATGTAGGGCTAATATGGGGCCGTTCATTGCCTATGCACTACTAGAGTCGAATCACAAGATTGTGTCGTGCCTTATGGCTCTATTTACCGCCGAACATCGGCGCACTAGATATGATACCTGATGTAACGGTGCTACCGACTCGTACGCATAACTACAGTATATATTGTCATATGTTCGACTGATATAAGATATCAGTCTGTCGATGTTAGTGCGCGAAGTGTGTACACATTGCTTCTTCTATTGACATGTAGCTAATAAAACGTACCGAAAAGTGCCTAGAGAGGCATTCATGAAAATATAGGTATATCCTATATAACATAAAACTCTTCGCAAGGTGCCCTCATTCCGCTCTATGCGACTAATGAGTCTACGTTAACGCTATACGGTGGGGATTTCCGGGCTTTCTTTCGATCTGACTCTCTATGATTTTAATCATAACCAGAATATGATTCAAAAAGAAGCAACGATCATTAATAAATTAGGATTTCATGCTCGAGCGTCTGCTAAACTAACACAGTTAGCTAACAGATTTAATTGTGAGATCCGAATATCGCGTAACGGCCGACAGATTAATGCAAAAAGCATTATAGGAGTTATGCTGCTCGCAGCGGGTATTGGTAGCTCGGTTAGCATCGAGACAGAAGGTCCGGATGAGCAAATGGCAATGGATAAGATTCTTGCGCTAATTGCGGACAAGTTTGGGGAGCATTAATAATGCCAAGCTCATCAGCAATAACGGTTTTCTTATATAGAAATCTACGTTTCCTGGCTTTGAAATCAAAGGTTTCAAAAAATATAGAGTAAAACCTATAGTCATCATACTATCTAAAGCTGTATTAGATATCTGTTAGGCTAGGTAATAGAATCTAGCATGAGTTAGTTGTTAAGCGCGAATTAGACTGCCCCAGTCGCTCTAACACAACTATAGGAGGTGCGCGTGTCATTTACGCTGCATGGAATCCCTGTATCTCGTGGCATCGCGATTGGTCGGGCGTATTTAATTGCGCCTGCTATGCTAGACGTTAATCATTATCTAGTTAAGCCTAAATATATTGAGGCTGAGGTGGCTCGCTTTGTCGCTGCACAGCAGGCTGTTCATAACGAACTAGTTACGTTGCATGCGAAGCTACCGTCGGATACGCCAAACGAAATAAGAGCACTTCTTAATGTTCAGGGCTTAATCTTGGGCGATGATCTTCTAGTCGAAGCTGTAATTGAGCTAATGAGGGTACGGGGCTTTAACGCTGAATGGGCACTTACTGATCAACTGGAGCGACTATCTAAGAATTTTGACAATATTGATGACGAGTATCTGCGTGCACGCAAGGCAGACTTGGAACAAGTTATTGAGCGTGTATTAAGGGCCTTAGCTGGATTATCAACAATCGCTATAATGGCTAAGAGCATGCAGCACGACATTAGTGAGATGATTATCGTCGCGCATGATATCTCACCGGCCGACATACTGCACTTTAAGGCGCAGAAGTTGCTCGGGTTTGTTACAGACCTTGGTGGGCGTACGTCGCATACTGCGATCGTCGCACGCAGCTTAGACATTCCAGCCGCAGTGGGTATACAGAAAGCAAGCGCACTCATTCGACAGAATGATATGCTTATCGTGGATGGAGACCGTGGGATGGTAATCGTTAATCCAGCGCCGCTTATTTTAGAAAAGTATACATACCGGCAAAGTGAAAAACAGCTTGTGCAACATAATCTACAGTGCTTGAAGTCTTTGCCAACACGGACTATATGTGGAACCAAGGTTAATCTGTTAGCAAATATTGAAATGCCAGATGATGCATGCGCTGCGTTAGATGCTGGTGCAGTCGGAATTGGGCTGTTTCGTACCGAATTTCTGTTTATGAACTCGTACGGCGAGTTTCCTCAAGAAGAACAGCAATTTAACTTTTATCGCCGCGTTGTCCAGACGATGAATGGTCGGCCAGTTACAATACGAACAATCGATGTTGGTGCTGATAAACTAATAGATGCGACCCAGGAGTTAGAGATAACACCCCACTCGGCACTTGGACTGCGCGCTATTCGCTGGAGCCTATCTAAACCGCAGATATTTCTCGCCCAGTTACGGCCTATTCTACGTGCATCAGCTTTCGGACCTGTAAGGATTCTTGTCCCGATGCTTGCTCATACTTTTGAGATAAATCAAACGCTAGACCTGATCGAGAAAGCCAAGCAACAACTCGACGATGCGGGCCTAGCATTCGATCCGAATATACAGGTTGGCGCAATGATTGAGATCCCAGCTGCTGTGATCGCGCTGCCTATATTTTTGAAGCGGCTCGACTTTCTATCAATTGGCACTAATGACTTGATTCAATATACCTTAGCAATTGATCGATCGGATAACGCAGTTGCGCATTTGTATAACCCACTACATCCAGCGGTACTGCAACTGATTAACATTACACTGCGCGAAACAAAGCGTGCCGGCGTGCCAGTATCCGTATGCGGAGAAATGGCTGGCGATCCAGCGCTGACGCGGTTACTCTTAGGGATGGGGCTCACCGAGTTTTCGATGCATCCGAGCCAGTTACTGCTAGTTAAGCAAGAGGTACTGCGTGTTCGGTTGAAAAATTTGAGAAAGCCGATCGAGGACGTTCTAGCATCATATGAGCCAGAACAAATCCAGGGGGCACTTGAGCGCTTATTGCAGGCGTAACGCGTGGAATCGAACCACATACGAGTCAATCAGATTGACGGCTAATACGTATTGTCTGCCAATGCATAGTCATTGCGTTAAGAATCATCAGCCGTCCAACTAGCGTATGTCCAACCCCTGCGATCATGCGCAATGCTTCGGCTGCTTGCATCGCGCCGATAAATACCAACTAATGTGGAAAAGACACCAAGTGTCGAGCACGCGACCTCATCACACGATTGGTCTGGCGGAAAAAGGCATGCATAGCATGGTGAGGCTGAGTCGCGCGTATCAAATGTACTAATTTGCCCGTTAAAGCCTAGCGCCGCACCAGATATTAATGGCACACAATGTTGTACACACACTCAGTTTACTATGTGATGGGTCGTAAAATTGTCGGTGCAATCGAGCACGATGTAGGAGCGGAGCACCTATTTCTGTAGTAGCGTATCATCTGCGCGCGAGTTGATTGCATTAACATATACATCCGGATTAAGACGAGAAATTGTTGCATGTCCCGAAGCGACCTTTGTCTGTCCGATGCTGTCACTGGAATGCAGGATTTGTCATTGCAGGTTTGTTAATTCCACAGTATCAGCGTCAACTAAGGTTAGAGTCCCAATGCCAGCTGAAGCTAGGTACATTGCTGCTGGCGAACCTAGACCACTAATTCCGATAATTAATACGTGTGCGCTTGGAAAACGCTGCTGCGCCTTTACGCCGATTTCATCGAGTGGGATGTGGCGCGAATAGCGTAACAGTTGATCGTTCATTCATGCAGTATGCATCGTACTTCCTTCATCCCATATTGCGGGTAATCTTAATACTCCACATGGTTAGCCTACCGCTAATTAACCTATACCAGAAGCGCTGATGTAGGGGGATATGTTATATAACTAACCGAGATGCACTCGGACATGGGGTAGTGCGTGACTTATTTTCGGATATTTTTTGTTCGGTCCGCAAGCAAGAAATTTGAATTGGTTTGTCTTTAATTTAGTGTAGCACAAAGTTATTGCTCTCATGAATACAATTAGTAATTTGTAACGTTTTTTCGCATTGTTCAAGCGTTTTTCTTAAATTGTGTCTTGCGAGCTTAAGAAACTGCTCGATCTGGTTCTACTCGTACTTTTCCTGCTGAGCTATCATGCATTATTCTGCTTATTATCTAAGTAATGCGAATAATCTATCTGCTATAGCATTATCTAGATTACCACTCTTGAGTTGATTAATTGAAATTTCTGGGGAGATGCCATTATTTTAGATCGAGTAAATACTGAGTGTATAGTAATAGGCAGCATGTGGCGTAGTGCGGTATCGGTAGTTATCGGACATACGGTTCCACCGATTTCTTGATAAATCGAGCGATACCGGTCCCGCTATGCATCCGAGACAATCTTGGATGCTAATTCTGAATACGCATTCACCAGCATTACTATTGGCACCGTCTTATATATAGCTGGTAGATTCTTAAGAGGGTACATTGCCGCAGGTCGACAACTAACTGATAGCGCTTAAACGTATTTTAACGGGTCTGCTTAGCATTAGACATCCATTATTAGTTGATACGACTATCGAATCCGGAGTTTCGGCCATCCAGATTACACTGCGCCATAAATCATTAATATGATTATGCAAGTCAAGAATTAAACCATTCAGCTTCGGTTCTTGACATGCAATTTCTGTGAGTTTATCTGCCAATCTTTATGGCGCACCCTTGGAAACTAATAATGCGCACCGCATACATAAGGGAGTTGTACGGTTTTAGCTTGCATACATTTAACTTTCATTATCGCTCAGGTAATAGTGCTTTGGAATATGCATGCATCGCTCTTATAATAAAATATTGGCGTAACTAGCTGTGCGGTCACCACATATATGTGGTGACCGCATGATCAAGTGTCACAAAGCACACCGACCTATCGTAGATCTATGTAATTAAGTCACTAGGACAGATGCCGGGATCTTGGATAGGCTATTGGTAATTTAATTATAAAAAAATAGGAAGCTGCTGCGCATCACAGTTTTCTAAGGTATCAGACAGATAGTAATGCTTAATGGGTTTAAGCGATGCGTCGAGCGTGTAAATAAGTGGTACACCGTTCGGGATATTTAGCCCGATAATATCGATATCTGATATCTCATTGAGGTATTTGACTAGTGCTCGGATTGAATTGCCATGTGCAGTAATTAAAACGTTTCGGCCCGCCCGAATCGTCGGCACAATAGATTGATTCCAGATCGGTAGTACGCGCACTACTGCGTCTTTAAGACTCTCCGTAAGGGGCAAAAGTTCGCGTGGCACGTTAGCATAGCGTGCGTCATAGTACGACGTTCGCGGATCATCTGGATCGAGTGCTGGCGGGGATGTATCATAGCTACGCCTCCATATTAGCACCTGTTCGTTACCATACTGATCTGCTGTTTCGGCTTTGTTTAGTCCGGAAAGCGAGCCATAGTGCCGTTCGTTTAAGCGCCATGAATGCACGACTGGAATATACATTAGATCCATCTCATCCTGCACATGCCAAAGCGTACGAATAGCACGCTTGAGCATAGACGTGTATGCGACGTCGAACGTATATCCGGCCCGCTTAAGAAGAACGCCGGCTTTTTTAGCCTCGGCTATGCCTTTGTTAGTAAGGTCGACATCAACCCAACCAGTGAAACGATTTTCGTTATTCCATGTTGATTGGCCGTGTCGGATGAAAACAAGCGTATACATATATATAGATAGACAGTAAGGGAGCGGTAAACCGCTATCTTGCACTAGACGATGTATTTTATAATAACTAGCCCATCTTCTTTCAATTAAATTTATCCGTGAAGTTTTTCACCGAACCAGCTAACCTTATATTGATCGCCACTTCTGTCGTCTCTGGGGGGCTATTACTATGGCCAGTGTGGTTATCGCTTATCGAGACCGACTCCTATCTTCCTCAGAAGGCCATACAACTTATCAATCATCATAACGCCGTCATTATTGATCTTCGCTATGATGATGAATTCGTCCGGGGCCACCTACCGCAGGCGCGTCATCTGCTATTTAATGAGTTAAAGAGCAAAATTACCCAGACAGTTAAGAATAAAAAAACACCAGTACTACTAGTTTGTCAAAATGGTAAGCATTCCTCTAGAGCACGGAATATATTACAAGAGGTTGGTTATGTAGCAGTATTCACTTTACGGGGAGGTATTAAGGCCTGGCAGCAGGCCGGCATGCCAATCGTTAAGTAAGGATAGCGAAATGAGAAAAGTGGTGATGTACAGCACGCAGGTTTGTCCGTACTGCCAACTAGCCGCGCAGTTGTTGCAGTCATATGGTGTTGTACATATTGAGAAAGTGCTAATCGAGCATGACTCTAAGCATCGGATAGAAATGATGAAGCGTACAGGCCGACGTACAGTGCCGCAAATATTTATAGGGCCGACTTACGTTGGCGGATACGCTGACCTATCCGCCCTCGATCGTACTGGTGAATTAAGGTCATTACTTAAGGTAGTTTAGTCTCCCTGAGACTTGATAACTTTGCTTTTTCCTCTACGCATAGGCATAAGTATTATGCCTATGCGTCTAACTTACCTCACTATACTTATTCACATAGCGAGCAGTGATGGCTCGTATCGACTATAGATGCCTCTTTTACGAAGGAAAGCTCATGTCTGTTCAACAGAACAAGCAACCACGCTTTAACATCCGGCGTATTTACTTAAAAGATCTGTCACTCGAACAGCCAAATTCTCCAGAAATTTTTTTGGAGCAGGAAATACCCGGTACTGAAATTGAAGTTAATATAAGCGTAGGCCGGCTTGCTGATAATATGTTCGAAGTAGTTTTAACAAGTACTGTAACAGCAAAAATTTCTAATCAGATTGCCTTTCTAGTCGAAGCTAAGCAAGCTGGAATCTTCGACATCGGCAACGTTCCAAACGAGCAAATCGATATACTAATAGGTATTACATGTCCAACGATTATTTTTCCATACTTACGCGCAAATATCGCTGACGTAATTACTCGGGCAGGCTTTCCACCGATTCATTTAGCTGAAATAAATTTTCAGGCGCTATACGATCAACATCTAGCACGGATTAATGAGCAGCACGGCAATAGCATAGTGAATGAAAGCTCTAAGATCACGCATGAAGCATGAATACAGTATCGATACGATAACCGATAAATCTTAGATTATTATACGCACATTAAATACTAATTTAGTAAACAGTTTTTTGCTAATATTCTGAGCGCTAACTGAAGTTTCGGAATGTTTTAAAGCATGATTGGGCTTACAAAATTATCTAGTCACTTTAGTTCTACTAACCATCAATAGCATTTGATATTGGCGCCTACAGTATTGCACTATCTTAGTATAGCTTAATGCGCGTCTATATAGAGGATTAAACTAGACCTATCAATGTTGAGAACGATAATATGTAGTCCACAATATGCACGTAATTATTATAAAGCACCTTTATCTTAGTCCTAAGACATAAATTATGATTTGATGACCGGGTTAGGTAATCTCTGGGTAGCTAAGATCCACTATTTTGCATGCTCCTGGATGTTAGTTTCTAACTAACATCCAGGAGCATGCTCAGTGAGCGTTTGGCTACATTGCTATATATTGCTACATGAATCAGATATACTAAATCAGTATTAGATACTGCAAGATTAAGATTCTATTCGCAGTTGTAATCAAAGCTCACTTGCCTAGAGAATAGAGCACTAAACAACATCCTACTTTATTAGAAGGAATAAAGGTGGTACTAGCTCGTAGCGGTAGAATGAGTATAATTCGACCCCTCTAGTAAATCTGCTTTCATGTCAATCAATCGCGACTATACGACAAACAAAGATACAAATTTGTATTTGGAGTCCACCCTAAAGTTACGCCAGCTCAGGCGGGTTTTTGATCGTCATGCGGCACAATTCCGGAATGTGGCATTTCTTCCGCGCGAGGTCGCACGGCGTATGCATAAGCGGTTGCTATATATAAAGTCTCAACCAGCTTGTGTACTCGACGCGGGGTGTGGCGCGGGCGAAGATATCGATGTACTACGAACGCTCTGCGTTCAGGCAACTATCTATGGTGTAGATCTATCACGGGCGATGCTTAGTGCGGGGCATTCAGGGTATTCTATAGGTTGTGGTAATATCTCCGGTTGGCATCGTTTTTTGCTATCAGTACTGCGTTACTTCTCGACAAGTCATATCCAACCAGGCAATCGTATACAAGCTGACTTTAGTGCATTACCGTTTGCGCCGGGGCGCTTTGATTTATTATGGTCAAATCTTGCGCTGCAATGGCACGCACATCCTGACCTAGTATTTCTAGAGTGGAAACGGGTACTAAAAACCGGTGGACTATTAATGTTCTCCACACTCGGCCCGGATACGCTGCAAGAGTTGCGTAGTGCAAGAGCAGCCGCAGATGGTAGTAATTCCCAGAATATGCGCAACTTTTTTGATATGCATGACATAGGTAATATGTTAGTTACTAGCGGCTTTGAGATTCCAGTAATAGATATGGATACACTGACAGTTATGTATTCGTCTCCGAAATCTCTACTAGAGGATGTGCGTATATGGGGGGCAGTACCGCAGCGGGGTGTGTCCAACGGTGATACATTATGCAAATCGATTTCACGAGGTACATATTATCGTATACTTGATGCCTTGGAAACACAACGCCGGCCTGACGGCCGGATACCACTTACCTTTGAGATACTCTACGGTTATGCGCGGAAAGCGATAGATCAAATGACACCTGAAGGTCATAATATTATTCGTGTTAACGAAATTGATTATAAATCATATGGTGCGAGCAAGAGATCTTTCTAATGCATCTAAATATTTAGATATGCAAACTAGTATTTAAGTATTTTTTAAAGTTCGGCACATAATAATTTATGAAAAATAAATATTGTTATGTAAAAATTTTAGGGTACTTTAAAAGTACTAGATAGCTATAAACAATATCAATCGTACGGCTACAAAAAACAATAAAGTTATTTAAATAGTGCTCTAATTAATAAATATTAATCTATGACTTTAGAGTGAAAGTTTGAAATATCAATTTAATATCATTTCCAAGAAAAAAGACAACCCTTACATTAAAATAATAACTATTAAAATATCCTAATAAGATATATTTTTTCTTTGTATTATCTGATAACTATAGATTTTAATTAATACTAAAATATGTTTTATATACTATATATTTTTTAGAAAATCGGTAATTTTTTACCTTATTAAGTATTTAATAAATTGAATTATTACAATAATGCGGTGTAGATCTCTTTGTTTATATTTCGCTTAGTATTATGCGGAACTTAATTATATAAACACTTTCGGTAAAGAGATAAGTACATATAAATCAGTACATGTCATATCGCTTTCTGTTAAGATACATAGAAAGATTACCAGTTAAAAAATAAGTTCGTTTATAAAAAATTTAAATTTTAATTTATTTGTTGGATAAGCGTGTAATGTAATTAACTCAAATATCTTTTGTAAGATATCTAAGCATTACAGTTTTTAGATTAGTTTAAGTGTAATAGATAAAGAATTTCTTATTTTAGTCCGTTGGTTTTCTGAGTACTACATAATACAATATATTAAACGTAATATTACTAAATATTAAATCGAAGCGCATACTATTATTTAGTGATAATTTATTTAATGCTTTTCAGGCTGTCTAATTTTTTAGTTTTATAGCACGCATAGATTACTACTGATATGTTTTTAGTATCGTATTTAAGAATGAAACCTATATGCAATGTACGACGAAATAACAACAACCTAAGTGTTTAAACATCTGCAGATAAAACAACCTAAAAAACGTATTGGAAGTTGATTAGCTATTAATAATCTATAAATAGCTATATATTAATTAGTTACTATGCAATATATTTTTTACTCTTTAGACGATTTCATCTCTTCTGCGTCGTAATCCATCTCAAGCCACATTCCATTAATAATGCCAAAAGAAAGTGCGACACTAACACTTAATATCCAGATCATGTACCACATTTTTATTTAATTAGTTTGTTGAAGTAAGCACTATTTAATACATCGAGTGCGTATTACCTTTTACCCCTTGTTCGGTTACCTTACCCCACATTACATGATAGACCCATCCAGTGTATAAAATTATTAGTGGCATAAATATAATTACGATAAACAGCATAATGCTTAGTGTAAGGTAACTCGATGTCGAGTCCCATAACGTCAGGCTACTAATTGGATTTATTGATGATGGCATAACAAATGGAAACATTGAAATACCCGCGGTCAGGATTATACCAATCACTAATAGCCCCGTCATAATAAAATTCAATATGGTAAGACTCGATAGTGCAAGCAATGGTGCCAGCATACCAGCTGCAATACTAATTGCAGGCGCAAGCATAGTCCACGGATATGCAGCATAGTTTGATATCCATAGACCAGGTGCAGTAATTACGCGCTTCAGCAGTGGGTTAGCCGCTGCGTCTAGTGGTGCTGCCTGAGTAATTTTGAAGCCCGTGATCTGGGTAGCTATGAGGATGCCTGCTATGATAAATAATACAACTGTAATTAGTGCCGCGATAAATAACACATACGATGAACGGTGAGCTATTGCCCCATCAGTTTTTATGCGCAGAAACGCTGCACCGTGAGCGATTAGCATACCGAGACTGATCGTACCACATAGTAGTGCAAATGGGTTTAAAAGCCCGAAGAAGCTACCATGATAAGTTACACGCATCTCTGGGTCTAAATAAAATGGAACGCCTTGAAGCAAGTTGCCAAACACGATACCAAATACCAGTGCTGGAATTGCGCTACCGGCAAACAAGGCCCAGTCCCAGCTTGCATGCCACCGTGGATCGTCGCGTTTAGCACGGTACTCAAAGCCCACGGGTCGCATAAAAAGTGCAAACAATACCAATAGCATTGCAAAATAGAAGCCGGAAAAGGAGGCGGCATAAACTAACGGCCATGCAGCGAATATTGCGCCGCCGGCTGTGATTAGCCAGACCTGGTTACCCTCCCAGGTCGGACCAATTGCATTGATTATGACACGACGTTCGGTATCGGTCTTACCAATGAACGGTAGAAGTATGCCGACACCCATATCGAATCCATCGGTAAGTGCAAATCCAAGCAGCAAGAAGCCAATTAGTGCCCACCAAATGACCTTCAAAGTTGGATAGTCAATCATAGATTGTAATATAACAAAGACTTTGTCCATGAAGCTTTCGTAGGCTATTATAGTGTCACACTAGTGCGGTTGCTCATAGCTATACCGTCCAGTATGTAGGGATGATGGTCCAAGCCTTGCATACTTGAACATTAGAGTTATCTCGATAATAAATAACGCTGTATAAAATACGATAAACCCACTAATACTTAGGTACAGATCTAAAGGTGCTAGGCTAGAGGCTGATAAAAAGGTTGGTAGTACACCAGTTATCGTCCATGGTTGACGGCCTATTTCAGCAACAATCCATCCAAACTCAGATGCTAACCACGGTAACGGGATCGCTAAAGTACACCAATGTAGGAACCAGCGCCGACGCTTATGCGTTAGACTGCGTGTAGCGCAAAACCAAAAAGCGAATATGAATGTTATAAAGAATAAAATCCCTAAACCAACCATCATCCGGAAAGACCAAAATACTGGTGCTACGGGGGGGATAGAGTGTTTAGCTGTCTCGGAGATTTGCGCATTAGTCGCATTTAGTACGTCTGGTGCATAGCGCTTCACAAGTAGACCGTAGCCTAGATTGTTTTTATAGGAGTCAAATATCGCATGTGTTGCATCGGATGTATCACCTTGTTTTATCTTTTGTAATGCCCGATAAGCGACGATACCATCTTGGATACGCTGCTCGTTCTGAGAGATCAAATCGCACAGCCCGACTACAGGTTTGTCGATTGAGCGCGTAGCAATTAATCCTAGCACGTAAGGTATGCGAAGTGCATAATCCGTGCACTGCCCCTCTTGATTTGGAAATCCAAAGATAGTAAACGTGGCTGGAGGAGACTCGGTAGTCCATTCGGATTCAATCGCAGCAAGCTTCTCTTTTTGGACTTTTCCGATCGTGTAACCTGACTCATCGCCGAGTACAATCACGCTTAAAGTTGAGATTAAACCAAATGCAGCCGAGACGGCAAACGATCTCCATGCAAAAGTAACATCACGCTTTTTCAGCAAGTACCAAGAAGATATGCCAAGCACGAACATCGCCGCCGTTACATAGCCCGCAGACACGGTATGAACAAACTTAAGCTGAGCGACTGGATTAAATAACACCTCAGTAAGACTCGTGAGTTCCATGCGCATGGTCTTATAATTGAACGAGGCGCCAACTGGATGATTCATCCAGCCGTTAGCAATCAGAATCCATAATGCTGATAAGTTTGAGCCAAGTGCCACAAGGAAAGTAACGATCAGATGTCCAACGCGCGATAGTCTGTTCCAACCAAAAAACATTAGCCCCACGAAAGTTGATTCAAGGAAAAACGCCATCAGACCTTCTACCGCTAATGGCACTCCGAAAATGTCTCCGACATAATGAGAGTAGTAAGACCAGTTCGTACCGAACTGAAATTCTAGAGTAATTCCGGTTACTATGCCCATCGCAAAGTTAATACCGAATAACTTAGCCCAGAACTGGGACATATCCTTATAGACTTGCTTTCGTGTCATCACATAAAGAGCTTCCATGATGACTAATAACCAAGATAAACCCAGCGTCAGAGGAACGAAAAGAAAATGGTACAGCGCAGTAATGGCGAACTGTAGCCGTGAAAGGTCAACGACTTCGCTACTGATCATGATAATTACCTGAAGCTGGCAGAATGTAAAGCTGGGATAGACAACAGCGCCTGAGCGACCTGAGCTGGTGGCAGTTCCATGTGCAATGTCTGAGGATAACTAAATAACGTATACTTAAAGATCAGCAAAATAACGAATTTAGCTATTACTACCCCAATTAGCTCTCGAACTAATTTAGGGCGTTGCAGTATCCATGCTAGCATACTAGGCTGCTGCGCAAGGGCGGTGTAATTAGTATCGGTACTATGACAAATGTCATGACTAGACTTAATTTTTCATGTTCTTCGTTGGAAAACGAGATTTCAACAAACTTATTTTATAGACAGGGTACGTAAGAAGCAATGACTTAGACTCGCTAAACTTCTGCAGTTTTACTACATTACCTTGGGTATCTATGTATTATTGTCTATAGACGTATCACAGCATAAACCAAACGCTGGGTTGGCTAATTCTAGCGAGTTTCGAAAAACTCATGTGTAGTGCAGTAGCGTCCCGCGCATTTTTTTCATTGCGCTCGCCTCAATTTGGCGAATTCGCTCAGCAGAGACCCCGAACTCGTCCGCTAGATCATGAAGCGTTAAGCCGCCCGAACCATCATCCTGCACATGCAGCCAGCGCGCTTCTATAATACGACGGCTACGTGTATCAAGTGATTTAAGTGCATCAGCCAGACCCTCTGTCTGCAGAAGATCACTCTGTCGTGAAGCGAGCACTGCAGTTGGCTCAGTACGCGAGTCCGCTAAGTAGGCAATAGGTGCGAATGATTCCTCACCGTCTTCGAACCGTGTTTCGAGCACGATATCGCCACCAGCTAGTCGTCTCTCCATCTCAGTTACTTCTTCACATTTAACGTTTAGCTCCTTCGCAAGTCCTGCGATTTCGTCCGGTGTAAAAGGTTGAATGCCTTGTTTATGGCTTCGCAGGTTAAAGAACAGCTTGCGCTGCGCTTTTGTCGTCGCGACTTTTACCATTCGCCAGTTACGAAGGATGTATTCGTGAATTTCGGCTTTAATCCAATGAATCGCATAAGACACTAGTCGTACATTCTGGCGCGGGTCGAAGCGCTTTACGGCTTTCATCAAGCCAATATTTCCTTCCTGAATTAGGTCCGCATGCGGTAAACCGTAACCCATATAGTTGCGTGCGACCGATACGACTAGCCGAAGATGTGATAGAATAAGCTCGCGTGCGGCATCTAGATTATTTTGCTCGCGATATTCGGTCGCAAGACGCGTTTCATCAGCTTGCGATAACAGCGGGATACGATTAACGGCCTGGATATAGGAATCTAGATTGCCCAATGCACCCGGAAGCATTGACTTTGCAGAAAGCGCCCGAGCTCTCGCTGGCACTAGGCTTTCAGAGGTCGTAGTCGGTAGGGTTATTTCATTACACACTCGTATATTCCTTGTGTGGACAGCTTTACGTGCTGCTACGAACACGGAGCTACCCGGCATTTTAGCACTCAATACTATTGTAGCTACAATAGCTCTTATTAATTTAACGCGTGGAGACGCAAAGAGTGGCTCTTAGAGCATATCTAATAGGTGCTATTTTATTGACATATGTTTCCTAATACACCGGGATTGATTCTAGAAAGCTCAGGGTGTTTGTTTGGCCAATTCATGGCAATCATCTGATTTTACCAGCATTGCTCATGGTACCTGGTTTATGTGTGCACGTGTTGCGGATCTTCTAAAGCACTTAAGAAATAATGAGGATTGATGTGTCTTAAAGATACACGCAGATAGCTAAAAAGTCTCCACATCAATAAGCAATCGCCTATCCGCTAATTTAGCCACGACCTAATTTTTCTGATAATTTGATCTAAAATAGATTATTTTGCTATGTTTTGTTTATAGGGCATTAGTGAGCTTCAAAATCAGTTACAATAAAATTGTTGGCATTTTTTAAGATCGAGTTAATGCTAGGCAAGCGTGCACCTTATGTATAAGCTACTATTATCAATAATGATATCAAGATAGTCGTCGAAATCTGATCGCTAATCTAGACGCTAATCTAGAGCATGTGTATTACCAAAGTGATAGATTGAGTTGTACCGATCCAAGCATCAGATAATCAACTGCAGAAGCGGGAGTTATGATGCACGCTTACCCGAGCAAGGCGTCAGCAAATTCATCGGCAACGAAAGGTTGCAAATCTTCAATATTCTCACCAACGCCGATAAAATATACTGGCACCGGGTGTTGTCGAGCGATTGCAGCTAAAACTCCACCCTTGGCAGTACCATCTAACTTTGTGATAATGAGTCCAGTTAACCCTAGTGATTCATCGAATGCTTTTACTTGGGCTAGCGTGTTCTGACCAGTATTTGCATCAAGCACTAGTAGTATTTCATGAGGAGCACCCTCCATCGCTTTTCCGATTACTCGCTTGACCTTGCGAAGCTCCTGCATTAAATGAAGCTGGGTTGGTAAGCGTCCAGCGGTGTCTGCTATTAGCACATCCATACGGCGAGCTCGCGCTGCATGGACTGCGTCAAAGATCACTGCACTAGGGTCAGCGCTTTCCTGCTGAATTACGGTGATGTTATTGCGTTGGCCCCAGATTACCAACTGCTCACGCGCAGCGGCACGAAACGTATCGCCAGAAGCTAGTATTACTGATTGATTCAATAACTGCAGGTGCTTAGCTAGCTTACCAATACTTGTAGTCTTGCCAGCCCCATTAACGCCAACAATCATTATTACTAGTGGTTGTGCGCGGCCAAGAACTATAGATAGCTCAAGCGGCATAAGCAACTCGATCAACAGCCTACGCAATGATTGCTTAATCTGTTTTGTATCAGTTAGTTTCTCGCTGCGTACCCTCTGTCTTAGGGCATTAAGTAGATAAGTCGTAGCATCTAAGCCGACGTCAGCCATTAATAACTCGCTTTCGAGCTTTTCAAATAACGCCTCATTAAACTTTACACTAGAAAAAATGCCACTTAGGCCTGCGCTAGTTTTATTGAGCCCTGATTTCAATCGTATAAGCCATAAGCGATTCGTATCTGGATTGTAAGCGGGGGGCGGAACAGTTCCAATAATCCTTTCGTTTATCCCACGAATAGGCTTTTGCGTAGGGGTTTCAGCGGTTTTGAGATGAATGCCCTGCGATATGCCACCGAACGCAGATTGGATCGACACCTCTGAAAGGGGCTCCGAGACCATGCGCTTTATGGTATTTGGCAAGGCAGTGGATACCTCAGTAGCCGTAACGTCTGGGGGGGGCAGCGGCGACATAGCATGCGCTATTGGCAAAGTAGGGGTGAGCGTTTGTGAGACTCCAGCTTGGGATAAGGTTTCTGTCTCTAATGAGACGACAGGATTTACTGATATTGGCCTAGAAAGCGCTGGTATTGGCGTTCTAGGTGTGCTCAGGATTTGGGTAGAGTTCGATGTGGATACATCTTGCTGTTGAGCAGGTGTATTACTCTTTCTAAGTCGCTTTAGAAAACTGAACATAGTTCATATAAGACTATCTATACTATAGTCGAGGGACGTTATATCCGGAAACAGAGCGCTATCGCCAAACCTTGCATTCTAGCAGAATGCCGAATATCTTTCTTAGTTTGATATTAACTATAGTGAGGCCGCCTCTCTTAAAACATTTCTCGGGAAGATGATTAGTTTATGCTGAGATCATGTATATTTTTCGCGCCCCGACAGATAATGGAATAAATCGATGAGCTATATATGCCGTACACTCCGCCCCGTGCCTTTTGCTGCTTCTACTCCTCCTCATAAGCGCCTCTCAGATTACACGGGATTACGATATGATGCTACTGTAGTACGTCATGCGCCGCATCAAGTTCGACTTATTGGCGGTATCTGGAAGCGTACACGGTTACCGGTCCTCGACCTAGTGGCATTAAGGCCCACACCAGATATTGTGCGTGAAACCCTATTTAACTGGCTTGGTCAAAAACTAGATGGTCTTGTGTGCTTAGATCTATTTGCTGGCACTGGAGCTCTAGGCTTCGAAGCCGCCTCGCGTGGCGCAAAGCGTGTGGTAATGGTTGATCGCGATGAACGAATTACTGCACAAATGGGCGAAATTCGAAAAAAATTGAATACGCAATCAATTGCAATAGTGCGTGCTGACGCATTACAGCTGCTGGCCGGTCTAGCCCCGGCAGAGTTTGACATCGCATTCCTTGATCCACCATTTGATAGTGATCTGCTAGAACGTTCCTTACCGCCTGTATTACCGCTTATAGCGCCTGGCGGAGCAATCTATATCGAATCTAATAGATCACTATCTGGGGTATGGGGGGCTCAAGAGCAGCCTATCTGCAGTTCTATACTCGACCAGCCATTCTTAAGAGAGTGGCGTATCGTACGCTACGGTCGTGCTGGGGCGGTTTATTATCATTTGCTGCGACGTAAAAATAGTGAATAATGCGTATTCACTAAGCGGACTAGCTGTTTTTACTAGCGATATAGTGCTGTCTACGATTATCAAGTACCAACTTACCAGCGAGCTGCTTTACATAACCGCTCATATACTACTACTAACTTCCATAGTGCCGCTAGATTCTTCATGGAGGGGAAATATTGATGATAGTCGCTGTCTATCCCGGTACTTTCGATCCGATTACCCGTGGTCACGAAGATCTGGTACGCCGTGCTTCCGGTATTTTCGATACTCTGGTAGTTGGGGTAGCTGATAGTCGAAATAAAAAGCCATTTTTCTTGTTGCACGAGCGCCTAGAAATCGCACAGGAAGTGCTGGGTCATCATACGAACGTAAAAGTAATAAGTTTTTCTGGGTTGCTCAAAGACTTTGTGCATACTAATAATGCCCGAGTGATTGTTCGTGGCTTGCGTGCGGTATCAGACTTTGAATATGAGTTCCAGATGGCAGGAATGAATCGCTATCTTCTGCCAGACGTTGAAATGATGTTTATGACACCATCGGATCAATATCAATTTATTTCAGGAACTATTGTTCGAGAAATCGCCCAATTGGGGGGGGATGTTAGTAAGTTCGTATTTCCTTCGGTTGAGAAGTGGCTTAAGAAAAAGTTTTCCCAAACTTCTCATACTGAGGTTAGCAGCCCAAAACCACGATTACTTACTCATGCCACGGCAATGCAGATTATTGAGGTAGCAGAATATATTATATCTAGCTCAGAATCACGTCAAATGAATATTTCTGCTTTGCATAGATCAAATATTCATACGTTACTAAGCCAAGAGATTAACCTCAAAAAATCATGATGTCCAAATTTACTTGGAAAGTTCATAAATGGCTTTAATGATTACCGACGAGTGTATTAATTGTGATGTCTGTGAACCAGAATGCCCAAATAGTGCAATTTCAATGGGATCAGAAATCTATCTGATCGATCCCAATAAATGTACTGAGTGTATTGGTCATTTTGACGAACCGCAGTGTGTTCAAGTATGTCCTGTTGAATGTATTCCGGTAAACCCTAAGTGGCCTGAGACACACGATCAGCTGGCAGAAAAGTATTACGCTTTGATCGCAGACAATAAGTGAGCTGACAGCGCGCTTTGAGAAACCTTAATATAATCGTTCTGTCTGATATTCAGATTTTCTATGTGCGATACAACCTCGTAGCTTGATTATTGCAACTTCGAATTCCCCCCTAACAATTAATGGTATTAGATCTAGACTTTTATCTATAGCTATATCGATAAGATTTTTTTCCTCTGAGCGCGGGTTTTTTAGAACGAAATTCACTACATCAAATTTAGATTTGACTCGCTCACTTTCTGGCATTAAGTCTCGTGGATGACCAATACCGATGCGCAGACGCCAATATTGCCAAGTTAACAGATGCGCGGCAATATTTTTTAAGCCATTATGGCCGCCGCTGCTACCGCCTAACTTTAGTTTAGTAATACCCGGTAGAAAACTTAACTCGTCATGAACGATGAGAATAGATTTTGGCAAAATTCCAAAGAATTCTGCCAACGCTATCACAGATAATCCGGACCGGTTCATAAATGTGTCTGGTTTTAGCAAGTGAATTTCTTCACCGCTCAGACACGCTTGTGCATAGGCGCCGTGAAATCGGCGGTCATCATGCAGCTTAACGCCTATTTTTTTCGCAAGCTGATCGATAAACCAGAATCCTGCATTATGCCGAGTAGCTACATATTCGATGCCTGGATTGCCGATTCCGACAATTAATTTAATCATGATAGTATTGCTATTCATGAATTTAGTTAAAAACTGCTACCTCTCAGCACAACTCCAGAAGATTGGCTCAGAATAACTAATTCAACTGTATCGCATCGTACTAGTGTATATAAAAGACTATTTTCTAGTAAATTTCTGATATTTGTAGCAAGTGTCCATACATTATGTGGCTGTCATGTTGCCCTCTGGGGGCTCAGACCCATTATCTGATACTACACTAGCAGGCAGAGTTGCGGATACAATTACTGGGTTTTCCTGCTCGCAGTGAGGTGTTAGTTCGACGCCAGCCGGTAGACTAACATCCTGAGCATGTAAAGATTGGTTTAATTCGAGGTTAGCTAAGTTTACCTCAATAAACTCAGGCAGGTTGCTCGGTAAGCACGACGCTTCAATTTCGTTTAACACATGCATAATCACGCCGCCCCCAAGTTTCACTGCGGGAGATCCTTCTTGGTTCATATAGTGAAGCGGAACTCTTACGGTAATCTTTTTCTTTTCGTCGACACGTTGAAAATCTACATGAAGCACTTTCCGGCGGAATGGATGATACTGGACATCGCGCAGTAAAACTTTTTCAGTTACACCGGAAATTTCTAGATCAAGAATCGACGAATGGAATGCTTCTTTGTTTATTGCGTGGTACAAAGCATTATGATCTAACTCAATCAACTTTGGTTCAGTGCCCGCACCATACACAATACCCGGCATTTTTCCTAAATTACGTAGGCGGCGGCTTGCACCAGTTCCTTTATGACTACGCGAAAAAGCGACTACTTTCATGTTGTCTCTCCAATAATTGCCCATAACTGACAGTGAGTCAGGGGAAAATTTCCTGAGTTATTTAGAACAAAGCTATCCTAAAAGGGGCTAGTCTCAATGTTCGGTAAACAGTGACATTACTGATTCGCCTCGGCGAATTCGTGAGAAAGTTTCAGCAAGTAGGCTGGCGCATGATAAGGTACGCACCCGTAGACATTGCAGGGCATGCTTACTTAACGGAATTGTATCTGTAACGACTAGCTCATCGAGTTCTGAGTCTGCGATTCTCTGGATCGCGCTACCAGATAGCACTGGGTGTGTCGCATACGCAAATACTTTCTTCGTCCCACGCTCCTTCAGAACTTGCGCTGCCTTACATAGTGTTCCAGCAGTGTCAACCATGTCATCCATAATCACACACGTGCGACCCTCAACTTCACCGATGATATTCATCACTTTAGCGACGTTTGCTTTAGGGCGGCGTTTATCAATGATTGCTAGATCTGTGTCGAGCTGTTTTGCCAAAGCGCGTGCGCGTACCACGCCACCAACGTCCGGTGATACGACCAGAAGATCATCATATGCTTGCTTACGCAGATCACTGAGTAGCATTGGCGTTGCATAAATGTTATCAACGGGAATGTCGAAAAAACCTTGAATCTGATCAGCATGCAGATCCATAGTAATAATTCGTTCTACACCGGCTATTTCTAACATATTAGCAATAACTTTTGCAGAAATTGCAACACGCGCCGAGCGGGGTCGACGGTCTTGTCGAGCATAACCAAAATATGGAATAGCTGCCGTGATCCGTCCGGCCGATGCGCGCTTAAGTGCGTCGACCATAATCATTAACTCCATCAGGTTATCGTTTGTCGGTGCGCAGGTCGACTGTAAAACGAATACATCTTTTCCTCGGACGTTTTCTTGTATCTCAACCTGAATTTCCCCATCCGAGAAGCGACTAACCATAGCCTTACCAATAGGGATGCCCAATATCTTAACAACTTTCTGTGCAAGCGATGGATTTGCGTTTCCGGTAAATACCATAAGGCCGTCACTGTTCATCGTGCATCTGCTACTCGGTGGGCGCGGCATTAGATGGAGTGTGTAGCACTTATGGAGCGCTACACCCATAACATTGGTAATGGGCAGGGGAGGAAGGATTCGAACCTTCGAATGCCGGAATCAAAATCCGGTGCCTTAACCAACTTGGCGACTCCCCTATACACATCATTTTCGCAGTCAAGATTCTTATGCCTGACGTAGCGAAACTTTCTATGAAACGATTACAAGGCGAAAGTGTACAACGGATGGTAGTCTAGACTTGATACTACCGCACTCTTCCAGCCACCAGGAAGCCTTGCTTGTGCTACTTTTACCCCACTAGGAAATGCTGCAAACACACTAGCACCCGACCCAGTCATACGTGCCGGTCCTATTGGTGAAAACCAATCTAATACTTTTGCTATTTCTACGTATTTTTTGGAGGCAATATCTTGCATATCGTTGTGGCCAAAATTATCTGGCCACTTTCCTGCGCATGCTCTATTTGCATAAGCAGTTTTTCGATGCGCAAGAAAGTCTGTAATTTTTATTCGTTTGGTGTCTCTTGTCAACGCCTCAGAGCGGAAAATTTCAGCAGTTAGTACATGTACTGCTGGTTTCACTACTAGAAAAGTGCGCATTGGAAGCTGAACTGCTTGTAATTGCTCTCCTATGCCTTGCGCAAATGCATTTCGACCAAATACAAAGAACGGGACATCGGCACCGAGTTTTAGAGCTAGGGCTTGTAATGTCGTACGGGGCAAATATAAACGCCATAGTCGGTTTAATGCGAGCAGGGTGGTTGCCGCATCCGAACTGCCCCCGCCCATTCCTGCTCCTATCGGTAAACGCTTGTCGATGTCTATTTCTACACCATAATGGCAACCGCTGTGCTGTTGCAACAGATTTGCTGCTCGAATACTAAGATCAGTCTGCCCAGGAATTCCATCTAGTGGCTGCAGATGTCGTACTTTCCCATCATCACGGCGCCTAAAATGCAATATATCACCCCAGTCCACCAACTGGAACACGGTCTGCAGCTCATGGTAGCCGTCACCTCGCCGACCAGTCACATGCAAAAAAAGATTAAGCTTTGCTGGGGCTACACAGTTACGCAGCATTTCTTCAGTTTCAGTCATGGGAGTTTTTACTGTAGACATCTGTGCTCGGTTTATTAGTCTAATATGAGCTTAGTTGATAGCCCCAGAGATTTCTGCACCATATTTATGAGCTTCACATGATTTTCTAGCGCCTCTATGTAGCCAAATATTTAATACTCCAATCGTCTTATTTGATGGACCTGAAGCGGTTAGCATCGTCGGTCGGTGCAGCGCCATGCGCGTATAGAGATACCAATGCTCGCAACTAGTACCGTAGTCTATTTACTTATCTTGTAGTATGAGAGACGTCTATCCCGCAATAGTTCCGATACGATTGGTGCTATTTGTAGCATCTCTTTATGTAGATCGAAGGTACTAAGGCTTGATCTATATATAATAATCGTCTATGGTGCGCACGCACAATATTCCTCGGTTATATAGCTTCCTATATCGGAAACTATTTTAGTGGGCTGTTGTGGTGGGGGTGGGCAAGTGGCTTGTGATAGAATGAAGAAACTGAGCGTACTACATCAATAGTACATAGTAATCAATTTCTTAAAGCCGTTAGTAGCGACGATACAAAACCCACTTTGAGTAGTAAGAGCGATAAAAATCTAACAGATTTTTATAAATCGCAGTTATTTATATTGCACCGTTTTGGTACTCTAAATAGCATATCGTTATGCAATTTGGGCTTCGGTGAATCTTACTGCCTACTATAATAACTTGAACCTATTTAAATTGCTTTTAAACACAACTGGTCTCTAGTAAAAAGATGGAGCTCCGTGTATCACGTTTACCATATTGCTATATCGCTAGTCTTAATCTAGTTAACAATATTTATAATGAAATATTATTTTGTAGAAACGAAGATAGTTTCTTCATGAGATTATTAGCACTTAGCATCTTCTCCCAGAAAATGCCCTGTCGAGCTCGACAATTATCAGTTACTGTAAACTCCATTCAGTTCGTCATAAAACGTTTTGGTGCTTTTGCGTATGCTCCAACACCCTCAGTATTTGTCATATCGCTTTGCGTAGACAGGAACCAAGCCATTTCTATATACGTGTTGGCGGTACTTCGATCGGTGCGGCCAGCTTAAATTCGATGAGTAGGTTTTTCGGATGATCCGTGCGCATATAATTATTACTATATATCTCGCCCGCTAGAGATGTATCTGACTTAGGCTGATGTTTTCTCACCTTCTAGTCATCACGAAGTTCTGTGATTTTAGTAGTTGCTTAACCTGGATCAGGGTTTCTTTGCTCAAGATTAATCAGCGCAGGAAATATTAACAGTATTAGATATAACTATTAGTTAGTCGTATATATTTGACCTATGCTTCGTTTAGCTGGGTAAGTATGGTAAGGAGGCTTACTATTTAGTGTGTATTCCGTATGACTGCAATTAGAATTCTGGCGCACTACTTTATCGAAAGTTAAGTGTATTATTGCCTCGAATAGATATAGAAATCTAAGTCTTATGTCTATTCGAGACAGTAATAGGCAGAGAGATTATGTATATAGCCAGCTATCGGATATATATGCTGTAAAAATAGCTATATTTAGCTTTAGCATATTGACAGTCCCTCACAAGGGAGGGGCGATTTGTACAGCTTTAAGTTTATGCTTAGTTAGACAACATCCGTTAACTGCCCTCACCTCAACGTAGTAATGCTCGCACTCAATAGATAAATTTGACGATCAGCGCTGAATGCGGCTTGCGGTGCGTCGAAATGCGAAATTCGTTCAGCAACGGCTAGCGCCAGTCATTCTGACATAAGTGTAGTTCTAAAGTGGGGTGGGTATCCGAATTCAAACTTGAAGATCAATAACTTAGAACGCCCCTCGAATATCTAGATACCGTAGATTTCTGCGCAACTTTCTAATAATTACTGTCCGTACTTGTCGAGTACCGCATTTAAGCATTAACCGTTGACTCGACCTGGAGTCGAATCTTTGAAGGTGCAGTGCTGTATGCGTATACAGTCGATGCGGTAAGGCCTATTATTAATGGTAAAGTTAATACGAATAGTAGATTTATTTATTCTATATATTTAAAAGCCTGTTTATGGCTTTTGTTAGAAGAATATGGTAGCAGCACTAATTTTAAGTATTCGTATTTCATTTATGAAAAAGCCTTGCCTATGACTGCAAATCTGCTAGCGATTAATCGACAGATGAGTGGGAGTTATATAGAACCAGTTAACTTTGCATCGCATCTAATTACGTGGCAGCTTACGCATGGACGGCATAACCTACCATGGCAGCGCAGCCGAGATCCGTATCGAGTATGGTTATCCGAGATAATGCTGCAGCAGACGAAAGTCTCAACAGTGATTCCGTATTATTTAAGGTTTCTTGAGCGTTTTCCTAACGTTTACGCTTTAGCATCTGCTTCTTCTGACGACGTAATGGTATTATGGAGCGGTTTAGGTTACTATGCCAGGGCGCGAAATCTACACAAGTGTGCGCAGATCATTGTACAGAAGCAGTATGGCGGTGTGTTTCCGAAAACTATTGAACAACTTGTATTACTACCCGGAATCGGCCGATCAACAGCGGCCGCAATTGCTGCATTCTCATTCGGCGTACGATCCCCTATTTTAGACGGAAATGTTAAGCGAGTACTTGCACGAATCTTTGGGATTGAGGGATTTCCAGGCGATAAACATATAGAGACTGCGATGTGGACGCTAGCTCAATCATTACTTCCAACAGACTACGAAATCTCAAAAAGAGTATTGAATAATATAGAGCGATGCGCTAGCGTACTGATTGAACCAATCATTCCGTATACGCAAGGACTGATGGACCTCGGGGCAATGCTCTGCCTACGCAACCGCCCGGATTGTAGTCGCTGCCCATTTGCACTAGTATGCGTAGCTAATTTAACGAATCGACAACGCGAGTTACCGGCTTCTAGGCTCAGGAAACCCGCACCAATGCGCCATATAATGCTGCTAGTGTTGCGCAGTGCTGATCGAGTGCTACTTGAAAAACGACCCCCGGCTGGTATCTGGGGGGGGCTCTGGAGTTTACCTGAAGCAGATGATGTAAATAGACTCACTAAGCAGGCAGAACAACTAAGTGGTCAAGCCGTCGTGCTGGCACCGCTTGCTTCTCTGATACACTCGTTTACACATTTTCGCCTAGAAATTGAAGTGAAGTTTGCGAAACTATCTAATGAACCCCAGCTCGCTGCTCGCGTGGACATGGCATGGGTATGCCTTGACGATATTAGTACCTATGGATTACCTGCACCGATACGAAAGCTACTAAAAAGCCTTGTTGTAATCTGAACTATGATAGTGGTTCGTATAGGTATTTAGTAACAAACATTGTCTTCGGGATGCGTATTTACGAGATCCCGGGCTGCTAGTTACACCAAAATACCAAAATAGAGAAGCGATCATTTGCTTCTCAGAGGGGTGCGGTTGCGTTAGAAAATTATAGTTATGAATTATCAAGCTTGGTCTAATTCTGGGCCTGGATCGATCTCTATTCGCTCGCATCAGCTGCGCGCTTTACCTATTACTTTTTGCTGCTATTCTTAAATCTTTGAGATAGTATTAAAGCTAATATATGTTAGTTGGATAACTACTTACTTTTGGTATATGCTGACTTACTATTGCTATTAGAGCTAGAGACTCTCGATGTCGTACTAGCCGTTCACCTTATGCACAAAGCGTTCAGCTAGCACTTTAGCAATATAAACAGAGCGATGCCGCCGTCCGCCGGTGCAGCCGATTGATATAGTCAGGTAAGCGCAATTATCATCTCGATGATATGGCAGCCACTTAGACAGATACTGGCGGTGAGGCAGAAATAAAGTCAATTCCTGGTTGATCGAGCCCTGTTAGCAATTGAACTTCTTGTCTTAATATAGAGATATTACACTCGAAATTTAGATGAGTACTCAATCCGCGGATAGCATTTGCTTTAGATATCGAATATATGCAGCTAGCTGCAATGACACGCTATTGATTTTACTATCAAGAAAATATGCACCTAGCACATAACGCCTAGCCTGGGCTAGGCGTTATGTGCTAGGTGCGAAAACCATTTTTCTAAATTAGGTTAGAGAGCACTAACTCACGTTTGATATAAGCATAGAAGATCGGTGCGGCAATTACCCCGAACAATCCAAATGCTGCTTCCATGACTAGCATCGCGATTAGCAGTTCCCATACTTTAGCCTCAATCTCGCCGCCGACAATGCGCGCGCTTAAAAAATATTCCAGCTTATGAATTAGAACCAGGAAAGCAAATGAGGAAATAGCGACGCCAACCCCAGAAGCCAATGAGATGAGCACGATCGCGGTATTTGAAATTAAGTTTCCGACAACCGGAAATAATCCAACCAGAAACGTGAAAATCACCAATGTCTTGGATAGAGGTAAGCTCGAATGGAATAGCGGTAATGCGACAAGCAGGTAAAGCCCAGTAAAAAACGTATTCAGTGCTGAAATCTTAACTTGCGCGAACACGATTCGACGAAATGCGTCAGCAAAGCGCGATATTCTTATGACTAGTGCCGCAAGCAGCGGTGCACGAGTTGCGCGATGCTGCGCACTGATAGCTACAATCGCGCCTAGAACTATGCCGATCAGAACATGCGCGATACCCCGCATTGCAGTCTTACCGCCCTCCTGAATCTGAGTTGCATGAGCAGATAGCAGGATATTAATTTTCGATTCGATTTCGGCAGCATTGCTGGGTAGATATGTCAATATCCAGACTGGAAGTTGCGAACGCCTCTGCTCAAAGAGCAATATCACATGCTCAAATAGTGCTTGAACGCTAGTAACATTCTTTACGATATACTGTGCGATTCCCAGAGAGATGCCGATAAAGCTAACGACCACAATACATGTGACGAATACGACCGAGAACCACCGAGCTCTCTGGCTAGACAAGTAACACTCTAAGCTAGGCGATGTCTTGTGTATAACTTGATAAACTAATAGCCCAGAAAGCAGAACACCGAGCAGTTTTAACTCAATAATCAGTATCATGGCAGCGATCATAAACAGATAGCTGACAATATCTACTACAGCAAGCTTAGGCAATGAATAACCTACTGAAGTCTGTCCGTGTACTGAGTCATGTTGGTTATTTCTCAGCTGAGCTGTTTCATATTCTGTTGCCATACTCAATCCTATGTGTCTACACGCGCATCAGCAATTGTATGACGCATGCGTCACGCCTACATTTAGTGTATGTTTCAGCGATACAAGAGTGTATGACGCAACTATACCAGGTATTTTCCAGTAAAGCTTATTTGCGATTATGCCTCGTATTTGAGCGCTCCTTGCTCAATCGTTTGACTCCCGATATCTCTGGGGTCCAAAATCAATAATAAATCCACTGCCCTGATTGCGGCGAGATATGCTTGACGACGACAGGCGTCTATCTACGATAGCGCAATGAGTACATGAATTCTATAGGAAGCGCGATATTATTGGAGTGTGAGCCTATCGTCGGCTTATCCAGCATATAAGGCGTGTGACCAGTGTCACCCTGTTCAGTTCTGGTGCAAACTTAATTTGTTGAGCTTCGCAGCTAGACAATATAGTTTCTAGCTGATCTAGCCGGATGTAGCTTAGTTCAGTATCGAGAAGTATCTTAAGTTGAGACCACTGGTACCAAACGAAAAAACTGATACGCATTTTCAACTGTCGTATCAAGAAGTTAGTTGATATTTTCCTGTGTATTGGATTTTCAATATATCTCGGTTATATCGTTGCCGTAATATACATTGCAAGCATGTAAATATCCTGTAAGGTACATTTACACCTTGTATATTCTATCGTCTAAGTAAGACTCGCAATGACCTCACCTTTAATATTCACGAAAACTGTCCTAAATCATAATCCAGTTCCATAGATGCTGGCACACTAGCGAATAAGTCCCGCCAAGGTGAACAATTCTGCAGTCAGTAAGTGAATTTGCGTGTCGCACAGCTAATCTTGGGGTCTGATTAGCATAGATTACCCCGTCGATTACTTTGTCGAAATATCTGGTGCATTAATAGAATCGTGCAGAGTAGGATCGACATCTAATCTGTACAGATGTCACACGGTAGTACTAGTACTACAAACAGTATCTTGGCTCAAGGTAGACTTACTTAATCCAGATATACCGGTTTTACTAGTAATAAACCTCCCAATAAATCTAACGTTATACGCTTGAGATTTTTGCCGTAAGCTTACGTACTTCGCAACCATCGCTCGTTTGGTGCATAAGGCCGCAGATGTACCGCGATCCGTTGCTCACCATAAAGATACTTCCAGGTAACTGCATCGGTGGTATCTTCGATTTTCTTCAGCGTGCCACTCCGCAACTACTTACTGCCGCGCTCGCCAGCGTCCTAGCCCATATCTACTACATAATCTTTGTCTTGATTATAAAATCGATGTGCTTCGAGCTGATAAGTGAGTTGCTTAGATCTCGAAAATACTTTAATCTTCCGATTAACCAATTATTGTCGCGTTAATGTAGCTCGATCGATAAATTATCAAGACATGCATCACGCCGGTTTCTATGAGCCGATCTGTGACATAAGATGGATGCACTGCATCTCACACAAGAAAGCATTTGCTCCGTTATCTAGTAATAAATAATCGAGTGCATCTACAGCAGATGGCAGATTACCCTGCAAATTGCTTATGCATTACTATCGGAGATAATCTTGCTGATCTTATTAATACGGATGCTCCTCACGTCGTAATCCAGCACCCCTACACTAGGTCATACCGGGTTATCTTAGTATCTAAAGCTAGTTCTTTTTGCACATGTGCTAAATCTGTATCGAAGTAGCGGCGATCTAAATTGTGAATAATGCCTTTAAGTGAGACACTCTGTACAGCTGCTCTGCCGCGCCCCTTCATATACGAGAATTAAATAACTTGTTCGTTAAAATATTATAAATATAAATTTACGTATCAGATGGGGTAGATTTTCAACAGTCATTTCAATATCGAATGCGCAAAATGCAGCTATATTATAGTATTTAAAAAATGCGCAGTCACTTGCGGGTTCAAAGGTAATTTTCCCTAGACCATCGCATTTCGACACACACCTATCAAATTATTAAATGAGAACAAGCGCGGCTTGAGTTCTTGCGGTGGGTAAGAGGTAGCCAGTATGCGTTCTTCGCACTGAACTGATGCTCAGTGTTACTGTTCATTTCTAGTGAGATGGGCTCCCATCGGCAAGCTAGATTGCAATTTCAGAAGACTCCGCAAGACCCGATTCATTTGGGTCCGCACTTTTAGCCGATCTACGACGACCTTGATCATAGTTTATCACTCTTTTGCAACTTAGGTAGTGGTGTCAACCTCAAAGATTTTCACAGTGCCTTCATGTGCGATACCGCTTTCGGATTGAATCTAGAATCTGACAAAACCTTGCGCCTAAATTTTCCGAATGCGTCGGTGTGCTTGCCATTTCGGTTGATCACAATCGGGATCGTCGCGAAAATTACTAACCTCATGTTCTCGGGCAGTGCTGGCGTGGTATCGACTATTTGAGATACTCGTTATACCTATGTGGCTATGCGGTGATCTGTATAGTTAGTACTCTAACCATATAAAATAGCCGGAGGGCAGTCCGATTCTATAATCGGTATTAACTGTGGAGCTTGGGGTATAGAATGCGTAGCTTTTTGCCTAAATCTGGGGACAAGTTCTGAATCAAACATGAGATTTTCTATGAATTGTAGGGACTGCCGACTATGCGCAGATGGGCTCTCGACATAGCGTATACGTTCCTCTAGGAGGTATATCAAAATGAGTAACGACTTACTTGCCTGAACCTTTTAACTCAGCGACATAATTAGTCTAAAGTTCCACAGGTCAGGACTGATATTTTAAAAATGTGGATTGCTTTCTACAGATACAAATTTTCTCCATTGAGCAATAGCACCAGAAGCTCCGCTAGAATCCTGTTAGATTCGATACTATAATTGGTTAATTTGTTGTACTAGACTCCAATCGGTAATTCTGCTGTTTAATAAAAATGTATAAATGGATGGAATATTTTCATGTCCACATCCTCCCCACCTCCATCCATAATGAATACGCTAGAGCTGCGTGCAACCATTTCACTTGCCTCAGTTTTCGCTTTACGCATGTTTGGTTTGTTTATGATTATGCCGGTGTTTTCGGTCTATGCACGAACGATACCCGGGGGCGATAACGCAGTGCTTGTCGGAGTCGCAGTCGGCATCTATGGCCTTACACAGGCGGCGCTGTATATCTTCTACGGATGGTTATCTGACTGTATTGGGCGCAAGCCGGTAATTGTCTCTGGATTAGCGATTTTCGCGTTCGGCTGTGCGGTAGCCGCATGTGCAAATAATATTTACTGGATCATTGCTGGACGTGCATTGCAGGGTGCCGGAGCGATTTCCTCGGCTGTGCTTGCACTTATCGTCGATTTAACAACTGAATCTAATCGCACAAAAGCAATGGCGATAGTTGGAGGCAGTATTGGGGCCTCGTTTGGGGTAGCTATTGTCGTCGCTCCACTACTATATACAGTAATTGGCATGAGTGGTTTGTTTACAGCGATCGGAATACTATCAGTGTTAGCAATTGCAGTTGTACTGTGGATTGTCCCTAATCCTAAATTACCGCCTCTCCATATTAAAGCGCATTTTAATGAGGTTTTTCATCACTGCGAACTTCTACGAATGAACTTTAGTGTATTTGCATTACATGCGACGCAAAGTGCATTATTCGTTGTTGTTCCTCGGATTCTAGTCGGTGCCGGATTGCCGATCTCGTCGCACTGGAAGATCTATACACCAGTTATGGTATTAGCATTTATGTTGATGATACCGGCGATTATCATAGCCGAGAAGCGGGGTCGGATGAAGTCCATGATGCTCTGGAGCATCATCGCTATTCTAATTAGCCCGATTGTTCTGTCCCAAGTTAGACATACGGCGATAGCAGTAGCTACGGCCCTGCTTATCTACTTTACTGGGTTTAACATCTTAGAGGTGTCGCAGCCCTCGCTCGTATCGAGGCTCGCTCTAGGTACGCGCAAGGGCGCTGCAATGGGTATCTACAATACGGCGCAGGCTCTTGGGTTTGCTCTGGGTGGTGTAATGGGAGGTTGGTTGCTTAAGCTGTATAGTGATACAGCCGTATTTTATGCTTGTTTTATTCTAGTGTTTTCATGGCTTATAATCGCTATCCCCATGAGGATACCACTAACAGTGAATAGCTATAGCGAGGTTCATTAACCTTATATCCGACACTTCGTGTAAAGCGTATCGAATTAAACTGGAGCAAAGTTAATATGGCATCCGTCAACAAAGTAATTCTCCTGGGAAACCTTGGAGCTGACCCAGAAACTCGCTATTTGCCAAGCGGTGATGCGATAACTAATATTCGTCTAGCAACAACGGAGCGATATAAAGATAAAACATCTGGTGAATTAAAGGAGCTGACTGAATGGCACCGTGTGGTTCTTTTTGGACGTTTAGCAGAAGTTTCTGCCGAATATCTAAAAAAAGGCTCATCTGTTTACTTTGAGGGACGTATCCGTACCCGAAAATGGCAGGACCAGGGTGGCCAAGACCGTTACTCGACAGAAATTATTGCAGACAATATGCAGTTGTTAGGTGGCCGTGGAGGGGATAACCAGAGTAGCGCGACTTCTAGTGGATCCCGGCGCAGCGAAATTGTAGCCCCTTCCCGAGGTGGGGCGAGTAATGTTCAGAAGGGTGCGGGCGGTAGTACTAACCGCCAAAGCTCACCTATCAATAGCGAATTCGATGAGATGGATGATGATATTCCATTTTAAATAATGCTTTTCCATGTATACAAAAATCAACTATAAAACTTATAGTTCGATTTATACTTATGTCAAATCCTAATTTGATAAGAATTGCGTTTTTTCTTATTTGTATTAAGAAAAACATTCTAGAAATAATATTAGTTGCTAGAACTATAACTATAAATTTGAGTAAAACTAATTTAGTTTTCCTATAAATAAACTTGAGTTAGATTAATACTAATCTAACTCACCAGAATAAGATATTATTTGGAATCTATATATAAGTATATAGAAATAATCTAGATGCACAATCAGTGCTAACCATATTCCATATAGCAGCGGAATATGGTTAGCATACTTTCGGCTCACCTAAGTAAGTACTAGATGAGTGGTAGCATGTATTATAATGATACACCGCTTTAGTAATATCCCCTGCCGGAACGGAATTTGTATTACTAGCCAGTATTTCTCACCAATACCAAAATTGAATTTTATAGACCTAAGCGTGAAATAAACCTTCAGAGTAGATGCAATGAGACTAAGCTCTTGGTGATATGGATCTACTCGTGTGTATATGTTGCATGGCGGATCTAGGAACTGCAAATTCTGAGTCACAAGCAGATCGACATAATGTGAGTAGTAATTTTTTGATATTGCTATCTTACGGTAAATTTAGATCTTTATGCGCGGAATACGTATTTTGTGCAAAGCTGCTATATAACTAGCGTAATAAGATTTTAGCGACGTTGCTGCTACAAAAGATTTTATATGGGATGTAGCAGAACGGTGTATAAATCCAGTATTAGAAAATATAACTATGCACTTACTGAATCTGTAACCACTATGGGCTCATATAATATGAGTAGTAGAACTACTCAATTTCGCTCAAGCCCCATAGGAAAGTTGTTTCTATGCGACCAATTTTTTATAGACGATTCGAGGTACTTGAGTAATCATGAGATGACAGAGATCATCTCTAAATCCTGATTTTGTAGATATTTGTAATTCGATCACCAGAAATATACTATTAGATAGTACGACTATAGCATGGAAACTATCCTAATAACTATGCATTAGGCTACCAAGTGTGAAAATACTTCACTACTAAGATTTTTCTAGAAGAGGCTTGTTATAAACTACGGTAGTTCACTATTTCCTTATTATTAATTGAATAGCGTAGCATAGGCCACGTGTATTATAAGTGCAAACTTTTTTACATGCTCACTAAGAATACAGATTCTATAAATATAGTTATTTATTAACAGCCAGATTGACAAAAATGTAGCCAATTAGGCAGGACTTTGGTGATTACCCCGCATTTATTCTGAAAGGAAGAAACCTAGTTTACACGCTATTTTAATGGTAATATTACCTATTCTTTACAGGTAAATACAGATCTTACTAAATCAAGGCATGCTTAACAGTGCGTCTCGGGACGATAGTTACTTACCAATACAGAAATACTATTCTCTAATCAATGTTTGGTACTTTCTAAAACTTTATACACTGTTTATTGTTTCTACTTTTCGCTATGTATTAAGCAATACTAAAATTGCGTTGTCGATCGCTAAATTTTTTTGATATGCTGGTAACGATCCGTGTATATCACGTAATATAGAGCTTATATCAGTCACATATCCATGGCGTGTTTTATATTACCTAAGATGCATTTAATAATGCCTAGTTCCACTATTCTCTAGCAGCTAGCATTTTTCGACAGGCACAGTTCTAATATCTATATGTAAGATTTCCACATGTTCCCCGAACTTCTAAAGAATACTAGTCAGTCTATTTTGCAGGGATAGTGTGAACGAGCCGCGCTAATAAACATAGTTACTCATATGTTATTTACAATCATGGATTGCTGCGCATATTACTACGGTATATATCACGCCTTTTAAGCAAGGAACTTTTATTATAGAGAAAACTTATTGTAGTTATCGAACTACGAATAAACTCCACCCCCCCGTGGAAAACCTTCGGTATTAATAAATCCGGCATACGCCTCGGCCGAAATATGTTAAATTAATTGGTAATATGCTGACGGCTGGGCTAAAATGTTTATTCAACCAAAGCAAGGTTGTCCTGAATAGTATAGCATGCTGCTATCAATAGTTAGTTCTGTAGCCCAACAAGACATGCCTACGATATTAGACGATTCGGAAAATTGCTATTTTCAAACTATTACTTCAGCGTAGTAAATATCGCGTTTGGCCGCATGTATAACTAACTAGAAGGTTGCTCTTGCTGGAGTGTGCTACGCATTTATGCTAGGCAGCAGCTATTAATTCTAGATTTTTCTAAAGTGTATCAGCTGCTAAATAAACATATAATATATGTTTATTTAAACTTCTACCACGGCTCGGCAAAAAAGTAGCTCATACCCCTGGAGAGTAATCGGTATCTGGCCGAATCGATTTGGCTGCATCCGGGTCGGGAGGCGATAAAACTATGATAGAGGCAGTCGGACTGGACAACGTTAGATATTACGATCTGATATATGGTGTTATTTCACTGCATGTCACCGCCAAATACTAGCAACCCATCCAGGAAATCAGATGTTAGCCTATTCCAATTCTCGCAGTAATTTTTTCTATTTTCTAACTTCTATTACGCGGCTCTTCAGTGCGCTTATAAGCCCTAGATTGGGAGCAATTGCGGTAGCCAGCTTATTAGCTATCGGTTTATTTAGCGCATGTAGTGCCGAAGCAAAGCGTATAGGGAGCGGCCGCTCGATCGGAAGGCAGTCTCATATCGAGCAACAGGCGCAGCCTTCTATTCAACTAAACACGCCAGCACAAAGTGCGCAGGCGTCTCCCCATGCTCAAACACTACATTCCTTAGCACCTCCACCCAAGCGTGATTGGCTCAGCCCACTTGCGGGATTAGCAGCTGGTTTTGGGCTAGCAGCCTTACTATCACAATCTGGATTCGGAGGGGGCTTAGTCAGCGTGCTGACCAATTCGGTTCTTATTGTCCTAGTTGCATTCGCTGGTCTATGGCTATTTCGTAAGTTTTCGAATCGAAACGCGCGATCTACTCCAGCCTATGCTCATAGTACCTTTAATCTAGCTTCCGACGAATCACTAGATCAATATAAAACACCAGTACAGTTTTCTATGACGGAAGGTATGAACCAGGCGAGCATTAAACCTAATAGCGGGGTGTACGCTGCCGCGGGTTCCTCTAGCATTCTTAATATTTCTATAATGCCCACTGATTTTAATGTCGATGCATTTATAAGAGAAGCAAAGGCAGGGTTCCTGCGGTTGCAAGCAGCCTGGGACACTGGTAATCTTAGCGATATCCGAGAGTTTACAACGACTGAAATGTTCTCTGAGATTAAGCGAGATCTTTATGCACGAAATGGCGAAAATCGCACTGATATAGTACAGCTGAAGGCTGATCTGATAGGCGTTGAAAATTGCGGTAACAATGAGTTTACTGCATCAGTACGGTTCTGTAGTCTGCTGCGTGAGGTCCAGGGTGGCACGACTGAGCAAGTTTCTGAAATATGGAATTTCAGCCAAAATCTGCATAGCAGTAAAAACTGGGTACTAGCTGGCATTCAGCAACTGCCTGACTGCAATCGGGCCTGAGGGCAGTGTCGAAAAAGCGTTGAATATTATTCAACAAGTGAGCGCCGCTTATCAATAACTATTGCCGCTAAATCTCTATTGACCCTTGTGAACTAAGTGCTAATCCACGAAGGTGGGCACGCAAGTGCCTGCTTCGTACGATAGAAAACTGCGCGGCTAGTTTTATTTCTAGCTGCTCTCAAGTTAGCTATTCGAGACAATAGTACAGTCGTTGCTCCACACAACTTCTTAAGCTTGCCAACCTTGTTGCAGCTGCACTAGTAAAGGTAGCTGCACTAGTAAAGTCTACTATTTTGTTTGAAATGCAGATCAGAGTGCTAAAAACTACCGCACCTAAATATCATAGTATCTGAGTTTCAGAGTATATGCGCCATGTTTGCTTATATAAAAGTGTGTCGCATATATTGTCAAAAGACACCCGAGTATAGTTTTGCTATCTATAAAAGCACCCCTAAATGCAGCTGACGACTCGCACTGCTTCGGTCGCCCATGAAAATTCTTCGATTATTCAAAATATTATTTACCGTCTATCGCTTCGGACTCGATGAAATAGTGTTCGACTATATTATCGACTGGCGTGTGAGGCTGCTGGTACGCATGATAACGTTTGGCCGCTTGATGTCGATTCCTCGTACGAAGCGGCTACGTCTAGCATTAGAAAGCCTTGGGCCGATTTTCGTGAAGTTCGGCCAAGTCCTATCCACTCGGTGTGACTTGTTACCAATAGATATTGCGATCGAACTATCGAAGCTGCAGAATCAAGTCCCGCCATTTGATTCTGCGGTAGCGATTTCGTTGATCGAAAACTCGTTAGGACAGCCAGTTGATGTGCTATTCGACGAATTCAAGCGAGTACCGATAGCAAGCGCTTCGATCGCGCAGGTGCACTTTGCGAGGCTCAAAAGTGGTACGCACGCTGGAAAACCCGTAGCAATCAAGGTACTACGCCCCGATATACTGCCGGTAATTAATTCTGATCTCGCTTTATTGCGAGATATTGCACTCTGGATAGAGCGACTATGGATCGACGGTAAGAGACTACGACCCTGCGAGGTAATCGCTGAATTTGCTCAGCACTTATACGACGAGTTAGATTTGATACGCGAGGCGGCAAACGCGAGTCAGCTGCGCCGCAACTTTTCTACGCTGGATTTACTACTAATACCGGCAATATACTGGGAGTATTGCACATCGACGGTAATCGTGATGGAGCGGATGACTGGAATGCCGATCAGCCAAGTAGAGGAGCTACGCTCAGCTGGTGTTAATATCCAGAAGCTTGCTCGGGAAGGTGTAGAAATATTTTTTACACAGGTGTTTAGAGATGGATTATTCCATGCCGATATGCACCCCGGTAACATCCAGGTAAGCTTAGACCCAGATCATTTCGGTCGTTATATCGCTCTAGACTTCGGGATTATCGGTGCGCTCTCGGATTTCGATAAAAACTATTTAGCACAGAATTTCCTTGCGTTTTTTAAACGCGATTATCATCGGGTTGCGACGTTGCACTTAGAGTCTGGGTGGGTTCCTTTAGATACGCGGGTTGAGGAATTAGAGGGTGCGATCCGAGCAGTGTGCGAGCCCTATTTCGGGCGCGCTCTCAAGGATATTTCGCTTGGCCAAGTGCTAATACGACTATTTTCAACGTCGCGGCGCTTTAACGTTGAAATTCAACCGCAATTGGTACTACTGCAAAAAACGATGCTTAATGTCGAGGGTCTAGGCCGACTTCTTGATCCAGAACTTGATCTATGGAAGACAGCTAAGCCGCATTTAGAGCGCTGGATGAATGATCAGATCGGCTGGCGCGGTTGGATGGAGAGACTAAAAATTGAATCCCCTCAATGGAGCAAGACTCTGCCGCAAGTACCGCGCCTAATTCATCAGATGCTGTCTAGAAATAATAATCATCTTACCGAGGATACGATGTTGCAAATACTTGTCGAACAGCGCCGGACTAACCGTTTGATACAGGGGTTGCTAATATTTGGGGTGGCGATCGCTGTTGGTATGTTGCTAACTCAATTCGGGCTAACATCTCTGGGTAATATTAGGTTGTATATCTAGAGATATCAATGAGATCTCAAGCAATAATTTGCACTGTAAGAGCAGCATAAGATTCCTAGCGCGGGGTCCTTGAATAAGGTTACAGACTAGACCTTGCGATGAAGTATATGAGGGGTACCCTATCCTAAATTCTAGTGAGAGTATCTTGGTTTAAATGGCGATATAAGCACGGCTACGATATTTCTTATTGTGTTTTTTTCATTTATTAAGACTACTGTTTAAGACAAAATAATAAGTACTATAAGTGATACCAAACCCGTTGTTCGAATAAGTGAACAGATATCTATTAGTAGATTGCTGCCAGTGGTCGGTGTTTATCTAATGTAAAATCTAATGTAGGATCTAATAGATAAGCTAGCTTTAGTACCCTAAAAATAGCAAAGTTATTATAAGCCATAATTTTGTGAGATATTTTATAGATGATGGCGAAATACCGATTTATATAGATCTCTTCAGATTCCCAAACGTAGTAGCCTTTGTGTTGATGTCTATCGTACGTCTATAAGACACTGTAGAAAGTATCTGTATCTCAAGCTTAGATGGAAAAGTCTGGTGCTAGTTTATAAGTGATTTTAAAGACATTAGCGTGAGTGGTAACAGTAAATCATACGGTAGAATAATATGAAGAAACCTAGTATGAGTAGTGTAGGGGATATGGCATCGTACCGATGCGGTTATTATATAAATTCTAATAGAATATCGATCTGTAAAATCAAGATCCATACTTTATATAGGTTCTAAGACTAATTATCTTGGCATGTAATATATGTATGCGTGATAGCTAACAATTTAATTAGATTCTATATATATCTCTGGCCTAGAGTCGGACCTCCGCAATTCGAAGGAAAATCTGTGAAATTATATTAAGAAGGGGTAATTTAGTACTCTGCCATTGTAAAACAGCAATGTATGCTATAAACGTTTTTATTTAAATATAAATATCCGCGCATAGGCCCGATATTTAATTAGACATTATATAGGTGTCTATGTGTGTACTGACTACTCCGTGGGTTTGATGAGGCTACGCACATTAAATAAGGCTGAGGATTAATAAATAGATCATATTAATAGGTATAAAACTAGCTAACTACTTGATAAGGTCGCTAATTTTAGCTTAGGCATCTGCTAATCTAATTATTGCGAGCATATCCCATGTTCATTATTACGAATGAAAGACGAGTATTATGTCAATGAGATCTGAATATTGCGGTCTAGTAACCAAAAAACTTCTAGGCCAATTTGTATCGCTATGTGGCTGGGTGCATCGCCGCCGCGATCATGGTGGTGTTATCTTCATTGATTTGAGAGATCGTGAAGGGTTAATCCAGGTAGTATGTAACCCAGATCGGCCGGACATGTTTAAGATCGCTGAGGGATTACGGAATGAGTTTTGTGTACGTGTGGTTGGTATTGTTCTAGAGCGCCCAGAAAGCGCTCTTAATACACATCTAATGAATGGTCAGATCGAGGTCCTGTGCCACGAACTGATTGTGCTGAATAAATCGATTACGCCGCCGGTGAAACTAGAGGACGAAAATTTGTCGGAAATTGCACGTCTCATGCATCGCGTGCTAGACCTACGCCGACCTCAAATGCAGCGTAACCTACGTCTACGATATCGTGTTGCGATGGAATCTCGCAAGTACCTTGATGAACAGGGGTTCATCGATATCGAAACGCCGATGCTCACGAAGAGCACGCCAGAAGGTGCGCGAGACTATCTGGTACCGTCACGCATGAACGCTGGGATGTTTTTCGCATTGCCTCAGTCGCCGCAGCTATTCAAGCAGCTGCTAATGGTAGCGAATTTTGACCGGTATTATCAAATCACAAAGTGCTTTCGCGATGAAGATCTACGAGCGGATCGGCAACCAGAGTTCACACAGATTGACTGTGAGACTTCATTCTTAGACGAACAAGAAATCCGTAATCTGTTTGAGGCGATGATTCGTCATGTGTTCCAGGCAACGATTAAGGTTCGGCTTACCGATCCATTTCCGGTTATTCGGTGCGCGGAAGCATTGCACCGATTCGGCTCAGACAAGCCTGACTTACGTGTGAAGCTGGAGTTCACCGAGTTAACTGATGTGATGAGAGATGTCAATTTTAAAGTATTTAGTATACCAGCGAATATGAAAAATGGTCGCGTGGCTGCGTTACGAGTACCACGCGGGACAGAGTTAACTCGCAGAGATATTGATAGCTATACAAATTTTGTAGGCGTTTATGGTATGAAAGGGCTTGCGTGGATTAACGTTCACCAAGTAGATAAAGGACGCGACGGCCTGCAAAGCCCGATTATAAAGAATCTACATAATGAGTGTATTGCTTCCATCCTAGAGCGCACTGGCGCGCAGAACAGCGATATCATTTTCTTCGGTTCTGGTCATTCTAAGATTGTTAATGACAGTCTGAGTGCTCTACGATTAAAAATCGGTCATTCAGAGTTTGGGCGGGCTGTCGGGTTATTCGAGGAAGGTTGGAAGCCGTTATGGATTATAGATTTTCCAATGTTCGAATTCGATGATAAGAAGAATCGCTGGGTTGCTGCACATCATCCGTTTACTAGCCCAAAAGACGAATACCTCAAATATCTAAAAGATGATCCCGGCCGTTGCCTTGCAAAGGCGTACGACATGGTCCTGAACGGATGGGAAATTGGCGGTGGTTCAATTCGCATTCATCGTGAAGATGTACAAAACCAAGTATTCCAAATAATGAAGATCGGTTCTGAGGAGGCTAGAGAGAAATTTGGGTTTTTTTTAGACGCATTGCAATATGGCGCTCCACCGCATGGTGGTATTGCTTTTGGTCTAGATCGGATTGTTACTATTATGGCTGGCGTGGATTCTATTAGGGATGTGATTGCATTCCCTAAGACGCAGCGTGCGCAGTGTCTTCTCACGAAAGCTCCCAGTCGAGTAGATGACTGCCAGTTACATGATTTGCATATTCGGTTACAGAGTACCAAGCTCGAAAATACTAGCACGGATCTCATCGAGGATTATTAATGTCTTATCCGCTCAAGATACCAAAGTCGGTATTAGTGGTAATTCATACCGTTATGCTTGATGTATTAATGATCGAGCGCGCAGATTTCCCATATTTTTGGCAATCGGTAACCGGTTCAATTAACGCTTTTGATGAGCCGCTTCTATTAGCTGCAGAACGCGAAGTTTTCGAGGAAACTGGCATTATAGTGAATACAGAGCAGATATCTACTAACGTACTTCTTGATTGGGGGCATTCTATTGAATATGGGATCTACCCGCAATGGCGTTATCGCTATGCGTCTAGCGTCAAACTTAATACCGAGCACTGGTTTAGCCTCTGCATGCCAGAAACTGTTGACATCATACTTGAGCCATGTGAACACGTCTCATATACATGGCTGCCCTATCAAGACGCCGCTGCACTTTGTTTTTCAGAATCAAATCGTAATGCAATCCTACAGTTACCGGGGCGACTAGATGCGAGTTAAATGAGGTATTACAGTGGTGTATACGATTCATTGTCTTTTGGGTGGAATGACAATGCTGCGCGAGCTATTGCGGCTTTGATTATATGATGTAGCAACTTTTAGATCGGCGGCAGTTTGATGCGCTTTAATAGACAATATTAGTACAAATCTTATATTTACCAATATACAGCTCATCACATGTTGAAAAAAATAATATTTAGCCTTGATAGGCTTTCGCTGCTGGCTTGTTATAAAAAAAGCTTGTGTTGTTCCCACAATGACGTTATAAGCATGTGCGATTCGTCTTGAGTAGTAATATCAGGATACCCGTGATCTGTAGCACTACGTTCAAAACCTCACTTGGTGAGTGATATATACTAAATATCTGTTAATGTCGAGCTACTTCCCTTACAGAATTTGCGAGTATAATTCTCGTTTGTTATCAACTTATTCTGCATTATTAATAATTTTTAACCGCATTCAAAAAAATATTTAAAATTACTAGATTATAAGCTAAGAGATATTTATTACTTAGTGTCCATAATATATGGAAGAGGGCGGACGCTAGATTAAATGATTAATGATCGCACTGCTCGGTACAATCGTCTGTAAAATATTTCCAGATTAGTCAACTCTAATTATACAAAAAAGTTTTATTGCTCGTCACAATAAACGCATAGTAGACATGGTTATATAGCCATGTAGAAAAGATGTGTCAGTCATGCGTTGATTTTGAATGTTACTTCTAACCTAGAAGTCGGGGAAAAGGATGCCATAATCAATTAATAATTGACCCGACTGTTTAATTAAGTAAATGAGAAATAATTAAAGCCATCGCACTTAATTATACAAGAAAGTGAGTGGGTATTGGATTAGTTTATTTAGCGATAAGTAGGCGTAAAGCCATTATGATCACTGTCATATAGGACTCACTATAACTCTAGACTTAGATATTACCGATTATATATAGATATTAATGGATCAGCCTCTTCTACTAGAACGCGGGGCCTATTTTAGTACTTAAACCTGCGCCGCACGTATACGTTATGCACATTAATGGATATCTTATTAACAAGTTTCGTTAAATACTAGCCGTACCTCTACCAGATTACAATATTATTGTCTCAATTACCGATAGCAGGCGCTATTATTATAGTAGCAGACCCCGCCATGGTATACGTGATGCTGTTAGTATTAATTAATATTTAATGTCGTATTAGCGTCTGAGAGTATGTACTATTCAATCTTAAGGAACATGATTCTAAGCAATCATCGATAATGGTAGCAACATTGATAGCGATGCATTTGTACGAGCCTAGGGCATCGTAATGACATTTAACTAATGTATAATCTAAATAGGTAAGAATGAGAAAGAGAATAATCATTCCCACGTCAAAAGACAATTTAGCATCACGATAGTATGATCTAGGCAGATTACCGATTACTAGCTACCCTCTCTTAAACAATGACTAGCATATTTGTTTTGCTGCAACTAATCTCTCTCCGAGATATTTAAGATCCATCTCAACGTTAAAGTAATGTATGTCAATGATAGGTATAGCATAATGACGCTAGCCGATATAGTTAGTCAGCGCTTTCTTCTGATAGTCTAGAAGCTTTGGGATAGCAAATATCAATCTCTTCGGATATGAAATTCGATACGTAGCTAACATCTACTAGATTATTGCGGATATAAAATTGTTTGATTTAACTCAAAAGAGAATTGACACGCTCGGGAAATATCAGTTAATTATTTTAACCTAAATAACAACCAGCAGTGCTCGCACAATCGCATCACAAACTAGCCCCGTTATAAATCGGCAATATTCGATGCCTTTGATCTCTTCGCTAACTTTATATTACAGTAAATCATATTACCCCTCCTCAAAAGATGGAGTGTTAGATAAAATCTAAATTTATATAGTAGTAGAGCAGATTACTGATGAATATCGGGCGATAAAGTTGAAAAAATTACTATGACTGTGACAACACAATGGTTTACTCACGACGATATCGGCAGCATACTGGCGATTTTAATTTGAACTATAAGGTCGTGACTAGTAATACTAAAGTAGTGCATGATGCGAACTGTTTGTTGAGAACAAATATGCACTCAATACTCTCAGAGCAAATCTATTACTTTAGATGTTGCTTTATACACACAAAAGTCACATGTGTTTAATATTTTCCTATTTTTTAACCTTAATAGAAACATTCTAATCGTGATAATTATATCATTAGACCAATTGCACCGGTATACAGCTACTGGACGCGATCAGGAGTAAAACAATTATCTATTTTGACGATAAAGTACTAAATTAAGCTGCTGATAATATTTTATGTGTAGTGTAGCTATTAATACTGCTATGCAATAGTCTCATACGCTCATATTCTTTAGGGTAGTTACAAGTTCTAGATGTAGGCATTAGTGACGTGATTTCCGCTGAGCATTACAATCATGATGTGCGCTGTGCCATGACTACAATCTAAAGTATTTAAAGCCTAAATATTTTACTAATGAGGTGTTCAATAAAATTGAAGATAGAAAATCTGTGCGTCACATATCCTAATGTTTAGTGGCGGCAGTTTTACAGTAATCCAACATAAGTATCTGACGGGTTTACATAAATAGCGCAAGAAAGTGTCTTGCGGGTGCAGGATTAATAAAGCCAGCTTATTACGAAGCTTATCTAATACTTATTATTATCTATAGCGAGTGTTAGTTACTACAATTAAGTTTCCTTATTGAGCTCAATTGCGTTGAACCCGTATAGCACACAGTACTGTCACTAAGTGAGGTAACTATGACTTAACGATAACCTATTTCAGTTGAACCCGATTCTGTATGCTAATAGCATATTTATGCCGGGAATTAATCATGATTAGCTGGTATACTGTAATCACGTGTTTCTATACTGTTAGGTATAACCGTATAGTTGATTAAATTTATCTAGTGAGTGTACAAACCGATATAGTCAATAAGCTTAAGGCAGTAATACTAACTAGGTATAACAGCAAGTTCCTACTAGACATTCAGTAGTGACCAAGCAGCTCACGCTGCTCGGCTGGCTTTTGTAAGGGTGCAATAGTTAACCAGTTAACGCTATTTTTAATAGAGACTTGGTTATATTGCAACAAGCTAGCGCGTTTGTTATATAGGGATGCAGTCGCAGCTAATGGTAATATGCTGCTATCGTGCCCCGTGCCTAGAATGATACGATACTGCACATTATTGCAAGAAAAATAGAGAATGATAATTCGCGTTAGATTCAGTCTTGCTCCACTTTTATAGTGGCGACTATTTAACCGAAGAGAACCATTCATGTCCGCGCAGCAAACTGTTTTGAACAATTCATCAATGCCTTCTAAGCACCCCCTTCCTTCCTATTTACATGCCGATTCCTTGGGTCCATGGGGCTCTTATTTACAGCAAATTGATCGTGTAGCGCCCTACTTAGGTTCGCTTTCTCGATGGATTGAGACACTTAAGCGACCCAAGCGCATTCTAATTGTCGATGTGCCCATTAAAATGGACGACGGTACGACAGGGCATTTTGAGGGATACCGAGTTCAGCACAATACAGCACGCGGACCCGCAAAGGGTGGCGTGCGGTATCACCAAGATGTAACGCTATCCGAAGTAATGGCGCTTTCCGCATGGATGTCGATTAAAAATGCCGCAGTTAACATGCCGTATGGAGGCGCGAAGGGTGGTATCCGTATTGATCCACGTAAGTTTTCGCGAAATGAACTCGAACGAGTTACGCGACGGTATACGAGCGAGATCGCTATTATTATTGGGCCAAACATCGATATTCCAGCAAGCGACGTTAATACTGATGAGCAGGTGATGGCGTGGATGATGGACACGTACTCAATGAATATTGGTCAAGCGGCAACAGGCGTTGTAACTGGTAAGCCGGTTTCGCTAGGTGGATCTCTAGGCCGGCGAGAAGCGACGGGTCGTGGGATATTTACCGTCGGTTGCGAAGCAGCACAGCACATCGGATTAGATATTGCATCAGCGAGAGTAGTGGTGCAAGGGTTTGGAAACGTTGGTGGAATTGCTGCAAAGTTATTCGTCGATGCAGGCGCGAAAGTAGTTGCAGTCCAAGACCATACTGACACAATTTATAAACCATCTGGTATTAATGTATACGCATTACTCGAGCATGTTTCAGCGCAAGGTGGCATAACCGGCTTCTCCGGTGCGGAGTCGCTCGCCAACGACGATTTTTGGGGTATTGAAAGCGATATTCTAATTCCTGCCGCGCTCGAAAGCCAAATTAACGAGCAAAATGCGTCGAGGATTCGTACAAAAATCGTGATAGAAGGGGCAAATGGCCCAACAACGCCGAATGCTGACGATATCCTGCGCGAAAACAATATACTAGTGATTCCTGACGTGATTGCCAATGCCGGCGGTGTTACAGTCTCTTACTTCGAATGGGTTCAAGATTTTTCTAGTTTCTTTTGGACTGAAGATGAAATAAATCAACGATTAAAGCATGTAATGCGAGAGGCGTTTGCTAGTGTTTGGCAAGTTGCGCGGGAACATACTGTATCTATCCGTACTGCGGCTTATATCATTGCGTGTAAACGCATCCTAATGGCGTGTGAGATGCGCGGCCTATATCCATGATTTGTAAATCTCTGGCTCTTTATTGCTATCATTAAAGTTAGCTACTAGTAGTATGACTGTGTATGCGCAAAACAGCGCAAGCGATTTAATCACAAACGTGAAAAATTTTTATATTAATGCTTTTAACTTCTATTCTGCTAAAATGACAAATTTTTTCGAAAAAAATCATAATTATTTATGCTAGTTTACATGACCACTCAAGCGAAAAGCATAGTAAGTACACGATTTAGATGCGATTACGCTGGTATACTTAGAAGATTCGTTTCCCCCTGTTCTTGTATTATGCTGGTAGATATCACAACATAAATGTTCGTAAAAGTTTCTGCCCCCACTATTAACACAATGAATATAGGGGGCAGATCTGCTAAATCGCATTATTTATTAGTAATATAAACTAAGGGAAAAGTGCCATATCTAAGAGCTACCTTATTTTGTTTGCGACGTTAAGTCAGATAATAAAGTTATCATTTAAATTTGCACATTTTCATGACGCTAATCTTAACTAGCAAGCTTCTAAATATGATTAAACGGCTAATGCCGAATATATAAATATAATGTTGTTTTTTATAAAATATTTTTGGCGCTTTTCACATGCTAATTAAAGTATTAATGAATAAACAAATACTATCTCGTGCATGTGGTTAGTTTATATTAAAGTTTTCTGAAACATCCTATTAATATAAAATTTTAGATTCCGGTACCATATTCTCTCAGAAATTTTACTACTGTTAATTATTATGTAATTTAAATATTTTTTGCTGTATGTGAGATTTCTTTCGATATCATTCTGTTTCTGAAAATATTTATGATGGCTTAAGTCTGCACTCTCTACGGAGTTAGCTTAACCTTATATATTTCTACATTACTAAAGATCTTTCAACTTTTTTAAAGCTTTTAAGTAATTAGACGTAGCGTTAAATATTAAGTCTTCTCGATATATGATCATAGTACTCAGAGTGGTTTATTACGTTTTATAGGCATGTAGCATCTTAGTTAAACTTGTATTTATTTTATATAAACTAAGCGTGATGATTTTATTCATAAAGTCTAAAATAAAAGCATCCATCAAACCACATTAAATAGAAATAATTTATTATTTAAACCAGTTTAATTATCGATGTGCAGCAAACTGAGAGTAATGCGAAGGATATGTAACTTCTATTTTTCGGACATTATAGGGTCACAATACTGCTGTTGAGCTCCTAAACGTGTTTCCTCAATTAAGAATCCTGTATTAACAAGATTAATTTTTCCATATTTTAGAGCGGCGAGTATTTGAGAAGATTATCTAGGTCATTATCTGGGGATGGCGTATAGTAAAAGTAATATTTTTACTTAAGTCTTAGTATATCCTGTATGCAATATAATTTTTATATTTTTCAAAACGATTAGAAGACTATTAATATAATTGATTGATTTATAAATTTTTATAGTGAAGTTAAGCTTTCTTCACAAAAGTATAGCACTTTCCAGGTGCTGGAAAATTGTTCTACGGAGGTTAGAAAAAGCAAGGTGTTAGTTATATATAGCCCGACAAGCTCAATAAGTAAATATCTATTAAAAAGTCTAATAAAATAGAAGGGAAAAATTAGAATTAATGAGCAGTCAGTTGCTGATTCTAAAATAAATTTGTTTAAACTACCTATAGAAATAGGGATGGTATTTTAGTATTTCGAACCACTCTAATACTTATCGATCACCGAGAATCTTACACTTTTGCAAATAAAGATGCTTGGTAGATTGAAAAATTAGGCGATTGCCACTCGATCGTATTAGCTCAAAGGTACTGGGCTAATAAATATCTTATACAGTGATCCGGCAATCAGTAGCAGCGCATGTCAATTTTGCGAGCTTTATTGATGAACCCGATTAAGATGCTGTTCAATGAACCGACTTTAGCGCTTGATCTAGAGATGACCAATAAAATCTTTGATGTAATTATCGCACTAGCATGCAAAGGGATGGCAAGAATGTGCGTAACTCATGAAATTGGCTTTTCAAGAAAGATGGCGCATCGAGTTATTTTTATAAATCGAGAAGTAATCGTTAAGGATAATTTCAAAGAAAACTTCATCGAACATCTAAAATCTGATCACGCTAAAGATTTTCTAGATAAAATCCTACATTAATCGTTGTGTTTTCAGTGTATTTCGGATAAGCGCAATAACGCGAGTGCATCAATAAATACTGAGTCGTTGAGACAATTACTGGACACTAAACGGAAATTTTCTTAGCAAGGTGTTAATTTTGAGTAGCCTAAGATCGTCACATAAATGATGCATGTATGCTAATCATCTATTTATGTAGTGTGCATACACTAACAGATCACGAATTTTACTGCGTAATTACCAATCCTTTCTAGTCTTAGAGCTGTGAGCCTCAACGCAGTTGCCTATTACTATCATAAGCAATACTAACTATGCGCTAGGCCATAGGGAAAAATTTCTACGTGATTAGTGATACCGGGGCTGTATTGATATTATCTGGAGAACATTTTGTCAGTAATATGTAGAAGATGCTAAGCCTGAGAGCAATTTTGTAAAAACTATCTGATTAAATTTAAAAAATTTCGTAGCGAGCAAAGTTTACAATTTTATGGTTATATAACCGGTGTTATACCGTCGATAAAAGATCCTTTCCTCCCTAGTTTTCATGGTACTAATGTTTGTATAGATTAAATGCTCGCTTTAATACACCATATTGCACGAAGCAATGAATATATTAAAATATCTATTTATTTAATATTTGGAGATTAAATATGCAATTCTAAAATAAGTAGATTAAAAAATTTCTTATACGCGGGTGCCTATATAATCTTATGTAGAAGTTATTTCACACTAACTAACTAATACACATAGAAAATTCTAATATTTTATAGACTATCATAATTTTCCTCCAGATTTAATATCTGGGCCTAATAAATCGCGTCGGAATAAATAGTATTTTTTAGCACAAGCTAACTAATAGTTTTACAAATGTGTTTAATCAAGCTCCTTTAATATAATAAATAATTTTTAATTTTTCTCTAACTCGAGAAAGCTCTGTCGCCTGCTAGTTGATGCAGATACATCAAACTTGTACGTTTAAAAACGTGTTACCGAATATGTCATTATAATTACAGTGCGACTTGCAAAAACCCCCTAAAAACGTTATATAATTTTTTGGGCAGTAGCCGGATATTGTAAATATAATAGTTCACTCGCATACTTATCGCCCATTAAAATAATGCGTTATTAAAATAACTCAGACCCGGTCCGGGAAAACTAAAGATGAAACGGCGACGTATATTTCACGGTTACGTATATGCTGGCGCATGCTTAACTTTCGATCGATATGAATATCCTCCACCAATCTACCGAATTTAACTCATTTGGCATAGATGCGCTGACTCTTGCTCGCCCTGATGATTGGCATGTACATGTGCGTGATGGCGCGCTGCTTAAGGCATTGCTACCACATACCGCTCAGCAGTTCGGTCGCGCGATCATCATGCCGAATCTGAAGCCACCAGTTACCACGACTGAGCAGGCTGCCGCCTATCGGAAGAGGATCCTTGCCGCGCGTCCTACGCAGGGTCCTGGAACTGCATTTGAACCTCTAATGACGCTATATTTAACTGATAATACGTCGCCGGATGAGATTTGGCGAGCTCGCGAAAGTGGCTTCGTACATGGTATTAAGCTTTATCCGGCTGGCACAACGACTAATTCAGATGCTGGTGTTACGGATTTGCGCCATTGTGCAGTTACTCTAGAGGCAATGCAAAAAACTAGCCTACCGTTACTAGTGCACGGCGAAGTAACGGATCCGGTAGTCGATGTATTTGATCGTGAAGAAGTATTTATTGACCGAGTACTCGAGCCATTGCGGCGTGATTTCCCTGCACTTAAGGTGGTATTTGAACATATTACAACCCGCAACGCAGTGGAGTATGTGCGCCACGCAGATACATCATTAGGCATGCTAGGCGCCACCATAACCGCTCATCATTTATTACTAAATCGCAATACTATGCTAGTCGGCGGCATTAAACCACACTATTACTGCCTCCCCATCTTTAAGCGCGAAGTACACCGTGCTGCACTCGTCGAGGCAGCTATTTCGGGTCATCCACGCTTTTTTCTTGGCACCGATAGCGCACCACACCTGAAAAACTTCAAGGAGAGTTCATGCGGTTGTGCTGGGTGCTATACAGCACTACATGCCTTGGAGCTATACGCGCAAACCTTTGACGAAGCTGGCGCTCTAAGACGCTTAGAAGGCTTCGCAAGCTTTCATGGCCCTGACTTCTACGGATTACCGCGTTCTATCGACACAGTAACTCTTGAGCGCTCTAGTTGGACATTACCTGAAAATATTGACATAGACGGAATGAGTGTGGTGGTGTTTAAGATGAGCAAGGATTTAAGCTGGAAGCTTCGCTGAAATCGTGTTAGTTTATACTACTATCGCTGATACATAGGTGACGTATAATTACGTCCCTAGTTGTTTAGGATAGCAAAGCTATGCTCTGAAATAAATTTTTAATAAGATCGACTTATTTGAGCAATGTAAAATCGGAGTCGCGGCGCTACGAGCTATCACAAATACTTTTATTAAAGCCATAAATTGGATTCCTACATGTAAAAATCTAAACGATTTTCAATAAATTAGTTTTAATTTTTCTAATTAAATAAGAAATTATGCAGCTTCAAATTACTAAACGGGAGAGAGTGCTTAGGCTAAGTAATAATAAAAAAAATTCTATTAATATAGTTTACAGTTGCTTGTTTTAACGAGAAGTTATGCAATTTTTATGCCTCTGATGTTTCACTAGCTGAAGCACTGCTTGCTTCAAAAGAAAGCCATGTCAGCATTTGTGGACTTTCTAGCTAGCAATTCAGCTTAGACACTAAAATATTACTCATCGGCTGACATAGTTGGTACTCTGTGCTAATATAGGCGTATACAAAGTAGGCTAGACAGCCGCGTTTTCTGCATATTGCACGGGAACGAGGAAAGTCCGGACTCCATAGGGCAGGGTGATGGCTAACGGCCATCCGTGGTGACACGCGGAATAGGGCAACAGAAAGCAAACCGCCGATGGCCTGGCACAAGCCAGGATCAGGTAAGGATGAAATGGTGCGGTAAAAGCGCACCGCGATTGCGGCAACGCATTTCGGCAGTGTAACCTCCACCCGGAGCAATTCCAAGTAAGCAGGCGTGCGTCTGTAGCAAGGCGCAAGGGTGGACCCGTTCTAGCCTGCGGGTGGGAAGCTTGAGCTCGTCAGTAATGTCGAGCCTAGAGGAATGGCTGTCACGTGTGCCGGGTTCCGTTGCACGCACAGAATCCGGCTTACCAGCTTGCTTTGTGTCCCTTATTAATGTGCAATTTGCACTTAAATAAGCATTAATATAATGCATACGCGATATTATACTAATAAATTTCTTCGAAACTATGACAGATTAGGTGTATCATCTTGATGATGCAAAGTACAGATATAAAACTTATTTGTTTTAATCTTGTTCAGTGAACTATACCGTATGTTTCTAGCTTGACTTTCGTTTATCAGCTCGCTCAAGCACCATCAAGCGATCCCTACCCCCCCCACACGGTTGATGTAAAATAAGCTTAGTAGCTATAAACTGTGCTGGTTCAAGGTTTCGCTCAAATTTTTATAGTAATGTACTATTCTTAGGAAATTGCTTGCTTCAGTTACTATCTTGGTAAGCGAGCCATAGGGCTATTAATTGAAGGATTAATATTATTAATAAGTCACCTATTATTAATAGGTGTAGGAATATAGTTTTCCTTGCGACTGCTTAGCGTAAGCTTTATAATTCCTTACATTAGTTAACTTAAGTTCTACTTAGTACCTTTAGTAAATCGAATCTAGACGTTTGGGTTACTATTTAAATTTAGTTAAAGTTAAATAAAGCTTATCTACAAAATTTACTCTATAATTTTTTCTGAAAATGCCTGCGGAAAAAATTATAGAGTCTAAGCTGCACCTAGTGTGCAGCCATCAGTACACAGAAAAAGTAAAGCATCTCATTTGGATCAATCATGAAGACGTTTTCCACCAAAGCCCATGAGGTAAAACGCGAATGGTATGTGATTGACGCGACGGACAAGATACTTGGCCGCATCGCTAGCGAAGTAGCGAGCCGTCTTCGCGGAAAGCATAAGCCTGAGTTTACACCACACGTCGATACCGGAGATTTTATCGTCGTTGTGAACGCTAGAAAACTGAAGGTTACCGGAAAAAAAACAACTAATAAGACATATTACTCTCACTCTGGCTATCCGGGCGGTATCCATGAAACAATCTTTAGTAAAATGCAGGAGCGTTTTCCAGGTAGGGTACTAAAGAAAGCTGTTAAAGGTATGCTACCGAGAGGTCCACTTGGCTACGCAATGATTAAAAAACTCAAAGTCTACGCAGACGTGACACACCCGCATACCGCGCAACAACCGAAAACGCTCGAGATTTAAGGAGCCAGATTAAATGATCGGAAATTGGAATTACGGTACCGGCCGCCGAAAAAGCGCGGTAGCTCGGGTGTTTATTAAGTTCGGTAAAGGAGCTATTATGATCAATAACCAACTTATTGCTGACTATTTCTCGCGAGAAACGTCGTTAATGATCGTATGTCAACCTCTAAATCTCGTAAACCATATAAACACTTTTGATATTAAAGTTAATGTAATTGGTGGAGGCGAAACTGGCCAGGCTGGTGCTATACGCCATGGAATTACCCGCGCATTAATTGATTACGACTCAACGCTCAAATCTACCTTATCAAAAGCTGGATTTGTAACACGAGATTCGCGTGAAGTTGAGCGCAAAAAAGTAGGTTTGCATAAAGCTCGTCGTCGTAAGCAGTTTTCTAAGCGCTAAGTAGGTTCATGTATCGCGATAAATTTTATAAAAATGCTGGCGTCAGGCAAAAAAACTATAGGTCATATATATCCATGCGATATACATGACACAATGCTCAATAGCATTGAAGAATTTTTGGGAAACTCAATAAAATCTATGACTGATATCCCTCTGACCGAAATGCCAGTACTACTCGTTTTTACGGATACGGCCGCTAATCAGGTAAAAAAACTAATCGATGCAGAAGGTAACCCGGAACTAAAGCTTCGGGTGTTTATTCGTGGTGGCGGCTGCTCTGGGTTTCAATATGGCTTTACGTTCGATGAAGAAATCAACGAGGATGATACTGTAATAAACAAAAATGGTGTTCAGCTATTAATTGATTCGATGAGTTATCAATACTTACTAGGTGCTGAAATCGACTATAAAGACGATTTAAGTGGTGCCCAATTTATCATTAAAAATCCAAATGCGGCCACTACTTGTGGCTGTGGCTCGTCATTCTCTATATAAACACTATTTACTATTAAAATAGATTAACTACTATTATATAGTAGAAAAAAATAATCTACTAAGTGCAATTTATTTTTAATAAATATTTTTTGTTAAAAATGTGTTAGTGAGCAATATAACATTATTTATAATAAAACTGTGTTAAGTACCTTAGCTTAATCTAAAATAATCTTGTTGTTTATTTAAACAGAATAAATTTTACTACTATGAGAGCGTATTTAGCGATCTTATTATGTACGAATAGCGTTCTTAAATCAACTAAGTTGATTGTATACTATACTACAGTGGATATTTCCCTAAACAATAAGAGCTAGCTTTTCTAATTTTATAGTCTGTATTAGTAATATTAAGAGGTTAAATCCCAAGAGATCCTTAATAACATATTTCAGCACTATTTCAACTTTGAATAGATATTTCAATTAATTGTGATAATTAATTGAAATATCTATACGTCATTCTACAGTGTTACTAACACGCATAAAGTATCAGGTAACTTAGACAGAAAACCTTTAGCATTATAGTTATTTTTGATTTTTCATAAAGTGGCTTTTGTAATAACTGATATATGTAGGTGCGCTTTTGTTATACATTGGGAATCCACTCTGGTGTCTTACAAAGTAATGCTTATTAGACCGAACATTGAATTAATTTATCACCCCAAAATTTGGTAGTATTTAACAGAATATTGCGAATGAATAATATAGCTCATATAAAGCTGTATTTTTTACTATGATGCTACATACGCTGGCAATAGACTATTTCTATTTCCATTAGATAGATTGGATAGATATCGCTTGAATTCGCGTAGCGCAGTACCATGCAATGATGAGGGTTTACCGACTGATGCTGAAAGTGGATTTATATGGTAGCCGTAATGCCGTACCTCATAATGTAAATGTGGACCAGTTGCCCATCCAGTATTACCGACGTAGCCGATTATATCACCGCGTGCAATTCTCTTACCCGTTCTTAGTTTTGATGGAGTTCGAGATAGATGGGCATATACAGTCTCATATTGCTGATTATGACGTAAGATGACCGTCTTGCCGTAACCATGTAGCCATCCTAAAAATTCAATGTTTCCGGGCCCGCTTGCACGAACTGGTGTGCCTTGTGGGGCGGCCCAATCGACCCCACTATGGAACGTATAGTGTCCAGAAATCGGGTGCATGCGCTCACCAAAGCGCGATGATAATCGTGCTCTAGCAACGGGGCAGGGATTCAGTGCTTGCTGTAGAGAGCGTCCATTGGCACTATAAAAACCGTCTCCGCATTTACTTGGTAAGCGATACCAGATAGCCCGAATAGGCGCAGCCCCAACTGCTCTTGCTTCGAGAACAAGAATTCGTTGAGTATGAGATGATTCGTCGGCGGCTGCACCGACTAGCGCGCGGTAGCATTGCCCGCGTAATGGTCCAGCTAGCGCGCGCATACCTGGAAGCACATCGATCGCTGCATCGATCGATGTGCTTAATACGCCAGCCCGTCGCATTACGCTAGCGAACTGGTTATCGAGTACACCCGATAAAATGCGTCTAGACGGGGTGGATAGTTTAGCAGGTAGGCACTTATAATATGGGTCTAGTTCTATTCTAGGCCAACTAATGGTGCAGAACATACTATGGTTAGTTTGCGTATCTGTTGAGTAAGCTGGTGTATATACAGAATATATAGGTATCAATAGTACGGATACCATAGAAAAAACGCACGGAATTGTTGTGCTTAAGCTCACGGATACAAGATATTTAAGTGATTAATTATTTAATTATGCTGCACTACACTACTATAGTGGCGCAGCACAATTCCAAATGCTGTTAGAAGCAGTACTACATCATAAAAATTCAGTTTCTGTGCAATAAGTAATGCTTTGAGGGCAATACGTAAAGCATAATATGAGCGTTATTTGTGCAATAATTTTGTCAAAAGTTCCCAACTAATGAGTGATGAGCCAAGCGTTTCTGTACCATACTTTCCTATTACCGATGAAGTATATGCTGCCCTAACAGTAGCAAGGCGTGGCTGCGAAGAGCTTCTCATTGAGGATGAGTTCATACAGAAGTTAGCAAAAAGCGCACAAACTAGAAAGCCATTGCGTATCAAGCTTGGGCTTGATCCAACTGCACCAGATATCCACATTGGACACACTGTCGTGCTTAATAAGATGCGACAGTTTCAGGATCTAGGCCATACTATTATTTTCTTGATTGGCGATTTCACATCGCTTATTGGTGATCCCTCTGGGCGTAACCAGACGCGTCCACCGCTTACTCGCGAGCAAATTGAGCTTAATGCAAAGACTTATTTAACACAAGCCGCATTAGTTCTCGATTGTGAAAAAACTGAGATTCGCTATAACAGCGAATGGTCAATGCCACTAGGAGCTGATGGCATGATCGGTCTGGCATCACGCTATACTGTGGCGCGGATGCTCGAGCGTGATGACTTCACTAAGCGCTTCCAAAATAGGATACCAATCTCGATCCATGAGTTCTTATATCCTTTGATGCAAGGGTATGATTCGGTTGCGCTACAATCAGATCTCGAAGTAGGTGGAACCGATCAGAAGTTTAATCTATTAATGGGTCGAGAGTTGCAGAGGCAGTATGGTCAGGAGCCGCAGTGCATTCTAACCATGCCTCTGCTCGAAGGTCTAGACGGCGTTAATAAGATGTCTAAATCTAAGAATAATTATATTGGTATTAGCGAGAAACCGTCTGAGATATTCGCTAAGCTAATGAGTATTTCGGATACACTGATGTGGCGTTATATTGAGCTACTTTCGTTTTGCAGTCTTGATGAGATTGCAGACTTTCAGAAGCAGGTGCGGGCTGGTTACAATCCGCGAATACTAAAAGTACTGTTCGCGCAGGAAATTGTCTCCCGTTTCCATTCTATAGCCGATGCGCAACGCGCCTTAGAAGATTTTAATCTTCGTGCGAGAGGCGGGGTGCCGAATAATATTACTGAAATTCAGTTAGGTGGTGCACCGTTACCGGTTAAGCAATTACTAAAACAAGCTGGTTTAGTTCCATCTACTAGCGAGGCATTGCGTAATATCGAACAGTCTGGCGTGAAAATAGACGGAACAACAATTATTGATAAAGGACTAAAACTTGAGGCGGGCGTGTATATTATTCAGGTCGGGAAGCGGCGATTTGTTCGTGTGATCCTACAAGCTTAGTACAAGTGGACAATCTAACGAGAACTGGAGTTATAACAAAAAAGTAGATGTATTAATCTAGCATTTCTCTGGAGTTAGTATGCGGGTCTGATAGATAAGATTTTTAATATTTAATATATCGAATATATAATGCTTAAGGCTAGCTAATATACGATGAAACAAAACGGACAGTAATACGACTGACTATTTTATTGCCTATAATTGACGGCAGTATTCTCAATTCGAAAGTAGCTAGTTATGCCTAAACTGGCAGTGCATAACTAGCCAATTATCGTTTGATGCTCGACAGAACTTTCGGATTACTATAATACCAGATAAGTTTTTTACCTTATCTAGGAAAGAGTCTTTTAATGCCCCTAGTTAATCTGATGTGTACTTACCATATATAATTCTTTTTAGAGGAAGCCTAAGGCCACCGTCTCAATTCTGTCAACTATACTAGAGGTATAATAGTTCGAAGATAAAGAGATTAACTATTTTCTGCTAACGACCCACAGGTCATGGACTCATCTTGTATCCGGCCAGTAAGGCCAAAGTAACGATAGGAAAGCAGTGTAGCAACACGTCCGCGAGGCGTACGCTGCAGATAACCTTGCTGAATTAAATAGGGCTCAACCATGTCTTCAATTGTATCGCGTTCCTCACCAATTGCAGCAGCAAGGTTATCTAGTCCCACTGGACCGCCATTAAACTTATGTAGGATCGCGTCCAGAAGCTTACGGTCCATTAAATCAAAGCCTACCGGATCAACATCAAGCATTGCTAATCCTGCATCGGCTATTAGTGCTGTGATACAACCATTAGACTTTATTTCAGCATAATCACGCACGCGACGTAACAGCCGATTCGCAATACGTGGGGTGCCGCGTGAGCGCCGCGCTATTTCCAGTGCGCCTTCAGACTCAATCTTCGTACCGAGAAGGTGCGCCGAACGCTCAACGATCTGTGTTAGCTCGCTCGCAGTATAGAACTCAAGCCGAGCACTAATTCCAAATCGATCTCGCAATGGGTTAGTTAGCATGCCGGCACGAGTAGTGGCTCCCACTAGCGTAAACGGCTGTAGGTCTAGCTTAATGCTGCGTGCTGCCGGCCCCTCTCCGAGCATAATATCAATCTGATAATCTTCGAGCGCAGGGTATAAAATTTCTTCAACGACTGGCGACAATCGATGGATCTCGTCGATAAATAATATATCGTTCATTTCGAGATGAGTCAGTAGTGCAGCTAAGTCGCCGGCCCGTTCAAGCACTGGCCCCGATGTCTGGCGCAGATTAACGCCCATTTCTCGTGCGATAATGTGTGCAAGCGTGGTCTTGCCTAGACCAGGAGGGGCAAACAGAAGAACATGATCTAGTGCTTCTGATCGGCGCTTGGCAGCTTCAATAAAAATCTCGAGCTGCATGCGAACTTTTTCTTGCCCAATATATTCAGCTAAGCGCTGTGGGCGCAGAGTCTGTTCGCATGTTTCTTCATTAGGCGATGCGGGAATTGCCGAAATAAAGCGTTCTGAGACAAGCTTATCCGTTTTAATCATGTTACTGATTGTACCGCATATAGCTAGTGCGCTTCTATGCTAAAGCATAGGTTCATACCTTCGATAAAATTTTTAAAGCGAGTTTAATGCCGCTTGATACATCCATACTAACTGGTACGTGCTTTACTGCAGAAAGCGCTTCTTTTTCAGAATATCCGAGAGAAATAAGAGCGTTCAAAATATCTGGCGTATAGTTAAGTGGTAATACGTCCGACGTAGCCGAGTTAATATCGCCCTCTAATCTTCCTTTTAACTCAAGTAACAACCGTTCGGCAGTTTTCTTACCAATACCCGGAACCCGTATGAGGCGGGTTGTATCTTGCAATGCAACTGTACGAGAAAAATCCATAACACTCATTCCGGAGAGTATTGCTAGCGCTATACGAGCCCCAATGCCGCTAATTTTTAATAGTTCTCGAAAGATCTGTCGCTCCTGCTGAGTAAGAAAACCATACAGTAGGTGCGCATCTTCGCGAACAATCAGTTGGGTGAGTAACGTAACTTTGTTCCCAGTGCTAGGTAAGTTATAAAACGTGCTCATCGGCACGTCAATCTCATAGCCAATACCATTGCAATCAGCTAATAAATGAGGTGGGATTTTCTCGAGTAAGATCCCCGTAATGCACCCAATCATAGCGAATCAATATAAAGTTGATATATGAGTATATCGTATCGCGAAATAGAAATCATGCTTAATTATCTGATTAGCCGGCCTCGGCTTATCAGATAACTTTTCTTTGTTAATACGGGCGTAAGCGTACCAAGCGTGTTTATTAACTTGTTACCGTGCGCATGGCAGATCGCTATGCCGAGGGCATCAGCAGCATCGGTGCCTGGCAGACCATCCAAGTTCAGCAATCGAACCACCATCTGCTGTATCTGGTTTTTAGTAGCATGTCCGTAACCAACTACCGCTTGCTTAAGCTGTAGCGCAGCATATTCAGCTACCGGTATACAACCCGCTACAAGTCCGCAAATTGCCGCACCGCGCGCCTGACCTAGTAAAAGCGTTGACTGAGGATTAACATTAACGAATATTTTTTCGATTGCAGCCTGGTCAGGGTGGTGCTCATGAATCAGACTCATGACACCATCAAAGATCGTACCTAGGCGGTTTGGGAGGTCAGTATTAACAGTGCGAATCACTCCACTAGTTACGTAGGTAAGCATGTGCTTATGCTTATCGATAATGCCAAATCCAGTAACACGCAGCCCCGGATCGATACCAAGTATTCTCATCCTATAACTATAATCGATTAGCTTAATCCGAAATACGGCTTACATTGCAAAGGTCACAAATATCAGTGGCGAAAATGCCGTGTTCCGGTAATTACCATAGAGATATTATGTTCATCGGCTGCTGCAATTATCTGAGCATCTCGTATAGAGCCACCCGGTTGGATCACACAAGTTGCGCCAGCTGAAATAACTACATCAAGCCCATCTCGGAACGGGAAAAACGCGTCGGAGGCAACTGCAGAGCCACTTAACGATAGCTTTGCATTTTGCGCTTTCATGTGGGCAATTCGAGCAGCATCGACGCGGCTCATTTGCCCTGCTCCAATACCCAAGGTCATGCCATTTGAGCAAAACACGATCGCGTTAGACTTGACAAATTTCGCAACACGCCAGGCGAATAATAAGTTATCCATTTCTTTAGATGTTGGATACTGTTTTGTAACTACATGCAGCTCATGCAGTTGCACGTTTTTCGTATCCGATGATTGCACTAATAATCCACCTTCGACACGCTTTAAGTGGTATGCATTAGCTGCGTTGCTTAGCGGCACCTGCAAAACACGCAAGTTCCGCTTTTCAGCAAAGACTTGGCGTGCCGAGTCAGTCAGAGATGGCGCGAGTAGTACCTCAAAAAATTGCTTTACAACCGCTTGCGCTGCTCGTTTGTCAATTTCTCGATTAAACGCGATAACGCCACCGAATGCAGAAGTCGGATCGGTTTGCCATGCCTTAGCATAAGCATCAGCCGGTGTCATTGCTACAGCGACTCCGCACGGGTTCGTATGCTTTATAATCACGCATGCCGGGATATCAAAAGTCTTCACGCATTCCAGGGCCGCATCAGCATCAGCGATGTTATTATATGATAGTTCTTTACCTTGTAGTTGATGGTAGTTCGCTAGCGCGCCTTTATCAGATGGCGAGTCTCGGTAGAACGCTGCGCTTTCATGCGGGTTTTCACCGTAGCGTAAATTCTGCACCTTTGTAAAAGATAAATTGAGCGTAGTTGGATACGCGCTGCGTGTTGCATGCTGCAGGTCCTCACCAAGGCTAGTGAGATAGTTAGTAATTTCGCCGTCATATCGAGCAGTGTATGCAAAAGCCTTGGTTGCTAGCCGAAAGTTGGTTGCATAGCTGACTGTATTTTTATGCACGCTCATTTCGTTTAGCACCGCTGCATAGTCGGTCGGATCAATAACCACTGTTACGTCATGGTGGTTCTTTGCGGCTGAGCGCAGCATGGTCGATCCGCCAATATCAATGTTTTCAATGGCCTCATCTAGTGAGCACTTCTCTTGTGCAACAGTTTGCGCGAACGGATATAGATTGACTACAAGCATATCAATCGTTAGTATCCCATACTGCTCAAGTGTAGCCATGTGAGTAGACGTATTACGTCTCGCAAGAATGCCGCCGTGGATCTTAGGGTGTAGAGTCTTGACTCGACCGCTAAGTATTTCCGGAAATCCGATATAGTGAGCTACTTCAGTAAATGGCAATCCCGCACGGTCAAGCAGCTTTGCTGTACCTCCTGTGGACAACAAAATAACGCCAAGCTGACATAAGCTTTTGGCGAAATCGACAATTCCAGATTTGTCGGAAACAGAAATTAGCGCTTGCTTAATCATAATAAAGAAACCCTCAAATCTACGCTTGAGCGCGAATAAAATATGCAAAAAGCATAGGCATTGTATTATGGAAGGCTGTGTTCTTGTAGTTTCTCGAGTAGCATATTTCGACTAATTCTAAGGTATTTAGCCGCTAAAGACTGGTTACTTCATGCTAATTCGAGAACAATTTCTAGCATTGGTTCCTAACATAGATATAGGTCATGCGGGCAAGATCCGATAGATCGTAGAAATATATACGAGACTATCGTAAATACGATGTTTGATATTATGTTTGCTCATGCTAAAAATGAGCCGGTATTAAATGGCATGTCGTGTATTCTGGGTTCTATATCTACGTAGATGAGACGCTATGACTACTTTTAGCTTCAAAAAACGCATTGACTGCGAATAGTGTGCTTGGATTAAATCTATGGTACTTATTTATTTCAGAAAACATTCGCCCAGGAAAAGCTGCGAGTGTGCTAGGCAATATGCTTTCGTTTGCGTGCCGCACAAAGACCTGTAATGCACCATAAACTCATAATAGCATCTACTGTAGCAATATTCGAATTACGCTTGAGTCAATCTAGTTACAGTCAGTAGCATATACTAATGGCTAATGAATATGCTAGTGTGCTGTATACGCTACATATTCAAGATCTAGTATACCTTGCTCCGAGTAATTAATTGTAATACGCCAGTAACTACGATGTGAACATATATGCGCTAGATTAGTTATTTTTTAACCGTCTCGACAAACGGCTGAAGCAGTCTTCTACTATCTGACACAGTACAAAACTATGCGGTCGTCTAGAGTTGAATCCCGCTGTACTCATCAATTGACGAAGCATGCAATGCATAGCACGGCATTCGGTGTGAGTAAACCAGCAAGAACGAGGTCATACGATCCGGTTCCTTAATAAACTACTAATATAATTTCCGGAGGAAGGGCTTATAAGTGGATAGAATATATCCTCGAGGAGTTTCTAGCTAGGGGCGGTATTCGAGCTTCATATAGTCATAGACTATCTGTCATCCTAATGGATAAGCAAACTAGTACATGTAGAGGTTTATATTGTCTAGATATTAATGTTATTGATTATAACCTCTGCGTTAAAACCGTACCGACACTTGTGCTGTACTTTAAAAAAACCAAAATGCTATTTCAGCATCAACTTTTTGCTCTATCAACAGAGAGGTATTAATGACCGTTAATTTGATTGTGGTTCTCGTACGTGTTACATGAAAACGTATCTTGTTAGGCGGGATCAACAGGCAAATTTCAGCTAATTTCGGTCGTAAGTAAAGTGTAGGTAGTCCAACTATCCACTACCGATAGTGAATATGGAAAAATTAGTTTTCAGCTGCTATAGCCATTCCTCCCTAGCAATCTAGCAATCGAAACGTTGAAAAATTCAACTTATGAGGAAACTGTGATAATCGAAAAATTATATTGTATAATGTAAATCTATAATGCAACTAACATCGAACACACAGTATCAAGCCTCTGGCTATAGTAAGTATTACATGCTCGAAGTACCTAGATGGCCTACGTCGTTTTCTGTCTACTGCATCTATGCAGACAATATAGCCAGCTCGAAAGAACTGATCACTGGTTTTTAATTTGAGATGCGTATCTCGCCCGATGCGGGCTCTTGCTGCATTGCTTTCGGTGCCGAGATTTCTGCCATCGTTTTATCACACCAAATTGATTGATATAAGCTTACCGCTTACCCAGTAAATGCACCATGGGAAATGGCTTTGTATCATAGCTCAAGAAGCATGTCTTTCTATCTAACACACTACCCATATTTCGGATTAAGTAAGATGACTAGTGGAATTATAAATCACGACTCATTACGAGAAGGGTGGTGCAGTGTAGCGGTGCTACACGACTGTAATCAAGACTAATTCAATCTATTATAATACAGACATCGATCTCGTCCAAGAATTTTGGAATGTGCGTATCATTCATCATGATACCGAGTTATACGGACTAGATACACACCACAGGATGGGCGGATCGATATAATTGACGACGAAAGATTAGTCGTGCACAACAGTACATATACGGAATTCCAGTTCGACAGTGACCCAGCTTGGTACGTGAAGGCCACGAGATTTAATACAGATAGTACAGAAAACCCGTATATTGCGCACAATATTATTGTATTTTTCCTAGGTGTTCGGATATTCGCTAGTCCATAGTTGTCATTTCCTCCCTCTAAGGATTGCCAAAGCAGCTTACTACTGTCTCCGTCCGTTACGACGAGTTTGAGTACTAGTTTTATAATGTCGCTACCGTATTATTTCCATCTTGCGCCAAACTATCAGTTGACGCTTACGCCTTGTATTATATTGCGACGTGGAGTACTAATTGCATTTAATTCGTGCTACTTATATTTTTGCCGCTTATCCTTGATTTACTCGGGTCACTTTATCATCGAGTATCTGCCGACCGTATTACGCATACCAATCGTTACACGGTGTTTTTCAATCACATACAGAATTTTAGAAATGGCTTCGGCGGATATATTTATCTATAACCGAGTATCTGACAATACCCACTTAAAGATCTCGTCTCAAGTAACTTTTTTGTAGTGCACACTCTGATCTTATATCAGCAGGAAAGCAGCTTTGCCTACAAAACAGGCTATGGGATGGATTGCTGCGCTGGCAATATTGGAAAACGTTACAGCCCCTAATAGTGCCATATAGCTTTAAACAACAGCTAAACGTAAAATATGGTCCCAATAATATTGGTAGCTTAAACTTTATTTAGCGCCGAAGTTGACGCAACTCAATGTGCGACCAACACAGCTGATGTAGCGGAAGCTACATGATTCGTTTTTAACCTCTCCATCTTATATCCAATTCTGCGTATTGGTTACTTTTTAATGCCAAAAAATACAGTGGCATTTCGCATGACACGACGTGTCTACTAATATACATGGCGCCCAGATTAAGAATATTAATATACTGATGCTAAGCCTCAACCCTAGCTTAGTATTGGATCGTAGATTTAGCCTCTTTAGTAAAGATTATATTCAGACGCTAGAACTATTCCTATATTATGTAATATACGTTGCACCAGAATTCAGCACTCACATCATGTTTTATAGAAGCAGCGTTCGGCGAAAGACGCGAACAATTCGTGATCGCACAGCAATATATTCCCATAATCAGCGGGTGGTATACACGCGATCGCAATCATCGCGGCAGGCCGTATACTCCGATGTGATGGTCGGCTTCTCATTTAATCTTGGTATCGGCTATTCGACTGAACAGACTCTTCAGTACAATCAGGGTACTAATCGGCTAGTGCACGCGAACATTGAGTTTATGTGGAGGTTAGTAGAGCGTCTCGTATTCAACGCGACGCTCTACTATAGATACGAAAATATAAAGCTATTTTATAAGCTAATCAACCAGTTAATGGTCTCGGTACGGTGTCCACTTGTTCGCCGCTTGTACGGAGTTTTCCGGAGGATGAATTATAGCATTATCTAGAACCGTCTACTTGACGCGTTAACGAGCTTTAAATACTACGCGAAATACTGATTTTTCAGTATTAGCATGCAAAAATACGCAAACAGTATTAGTGGCGCTAACCAGACGGTTACACGGATACTTGCACAACTGCAACTCAAAGGTTTTACAACGATAGGCAACGGGGCTAGTGTAGTAATTTAGAGTAAGTGGCTAGGTTACCAGACAGTTCCATTCCAACCTATGTCGCAGACCCGGTCTGTCCACTATTAGTAAAGACGCGACTAGTGGCGGGTCATATTCCTCTTGTGTCAGTTTTTACTTGAATGGAGTAATTGCAAAAATGATGAGGCCGATATGCTCGGCACTGTTGCAGTGCGTGCTTCTCTTGTTTAACAATGCGTACGCGCAAGCATTGCCGTCGCATCAAATTAGGCAGAAAGACAGCATCGTCGCGGTCGTGAATAATCAGGTAATAACGCGTTATGAGCTTGATTCGCGTATGAGGCTGATCACAAGACTGCGGTATCAGAATATGCCGTTGCAGACGCCATATCAGCTGCGACTACAGATACTGAATCAGATGATTCTTGAACACATCCAGTTGCAGCGAGCTCAGGATGATGGCCTTGTGATTGATGACGCGTCGCTACAACGCACACTAATTCAGCTTGCGCAGGTAAATAATATGTCGTCCGACCAGTATCGAGCTCGACTAGAGAGTAGGGGCGTCTCTTGGTCGATGTTTATCGATAATGTGCGTAATGAGTTACTTCTTTCGAAGCTTCGAGAGAAAGAGGTCGATAGCAGGATCACGGTATCAGATGCAGAAGTAAATAACTATATGGCTAGCCAGAATTGGACGACATGGCACGCGCAACAAGATCTATGCTTTGAACATATCCTGATTAAAATACAACCAGATACGCCACCAACTGAAATTAAGAACTCGCAAAAAAAAGCGATGAATCTCCTTAAACGCGCATTGTCTAATGAAGATTTCGCGCAGCTCGCAAAAGATAATTCGCAGGCGCCTGATGCCTTAAATGGAGGGAATTTTGGATTCCGTCCGGAGTCTTTATTACCTCAGGCAATGATCCAAGCTGCATCGCAGCTGCGGTCAGGGCAGATTTATCCAGAGGTATTGCGTACTGTAGAAGGCTTCGAGATCGTTCGACTTATCGATCGCCGGGTATCAAGCGATACTTACAGAGAAGCGCCCAAGTTTATGCAAACGCATGTCCGACACATTTTAATCCGAGTTAGCGAAAGACAATCGTGGCTCGCAGCACAGCAGAAACTACTAAAACTACGATCACAGATCGAGTCGGGTGGCGACTTTTCTAATTTTGCTCGCACTTACTCGCAAGACAGCTCAGCACCGCGGGGGGGGGATTTGGGATGGATTAGTGCGGGCGAGACTATACCGGAATTTGAGCGAGCAATGAATAACCTAGAAAATAACGAAATCAGCCAGCCAATCCGTAGCGATTATGGTTATCACCTAGTCCAGGTAATTGGCCGTCGCGAGGTACAGGGCCCCATCTTGAAACAACAGAAAATTGCACGTCAGGCAATAAGCCTGCATAAAGCCGAGCAGGCCTATTTAAATTGGCTATGGCAACTGCGTGATATCTCGTATGTACAGTATAAATTAGATGAGTCGACTTAAGCCTAGCAGCACAGAGCGTGAAAACACCCCCGTTCGAATTGCGATTACCACTGGTGAACCTGCCGGCATTGGCCCGGAGCTGACTGCACAGGCGTTCGTACGAGGATCCAGCCGCTGGCACCGTTCAGTACATTTCACAGTGCTTGGCGATCGTCGGCTATTGATCGATCGAGCGAAGCAAGTTGGCATAGATCCTTCTGTATGGTCAACATCAACATCAACGGGAGCACCCGTTGTTATACATAACATTCCCCTTAACACACAAAGTGTAGCTGGTGTGTTAAATACGGCAAACAGCCCCTATGTGCTAGAAATGTTGGATACGGCTATTACAGGAGCGCTTAATGGAATATTCGATGCTATTGTCACTGCACCGCTGCAAAAAAGCACTATTAACAAAGCCGGGGTGCTATTTACTGGACATACGGAATATTTAGCTAAGCGTACCAGTACACCAAGAGTCGTGATGATGCTATCTGGCACCGGAAAGCGGCCGTTGCGCGTAGCTCTTGCGACTACACATTTGTCACTTCGCGATGTTCCTAATGCACTAAATATCGATGGGTTGGTGGATACGTTAGTTATTATTGATCGAGACTTGCGTGAGCGTTTTTGTATTGCGTCCCCGCGAATTCTCGTGACAGGTCTTAATCCCCATGCAGGCGAGAATGGTTATCTGGGTCGTGAAGAGATTGAGGTGATTACACCAGCGGTACAGCGTGCGCGAGCATCTGGAGTCCACGCATGCGGTCCATATCCTGCAGATACGCTCTTTCAACCGCGTCACCTTAATAAGGCTGAATGCATATTAGCAATGTACCATGATCAAGGCTTGCCAGTACTTAAATTTGCCACATTTGGTAAAAGTGTAAACGTCACACTAGGACTACCCATCATACGAACTTCTGTTGATCATGGCACAGCGCTCGACCTGGCAGGTACCGGCTATGCTAATTGCGGTAGTTTAATAGCAGCGATTGAGACCGCTATATCGATGGCTTCTACTGCGGCTATGCGCGTCTCATCTAATTAAGGTAAGCGATTTTATGGGGCTGAATGCATATCAAGGCCACTTTTCGCGGAAGCGATTTGGTCAAAATTTCCTTATCGATATAGACGTAATTAACAAAATTGTGGAAATAATCCGACCCCAACCTACAGATCGGCTCGTAGAGATCGGTCCTGGTTTAGGGGCATTGACCGATCCACTTCTCAACCGAGTGAAGATATTGCATGCGGTTGAACTAGATCGTAATCTTATCGCCAGGCTGAGAAATCGTTTTAGCAGCAGGCTTATTTTACATTCTGGCGATACTTTAGCGTTTAATTTTGATTCACTGGCTAATTTTGCACATATCGGTGCATCTCTTCGAGTAGTTGGGAATTTACCCTATAATATCTCGAGTCCTCTGTTATTTCACCTTGCGTCATTTTCCAAAAATATAATCGACCAGCATTTTATGCTCCAGGACGAAGTAGTAAAACGAATGGTTGCTCAGCCAGGTAGCAAAGAGTATAGCCGCCTAACTGTGATGTTACAGTATCGATATACAATCAATAAATTAATGGAAGTATCCCCTGGATCATTCCGACCACAGCCAAAGGTAACCTCTGCAGTGGTACGGATGATTCCACGCACTGCAGGCGATGTACCATTAGTTGATGTTTCCTGTCTGAGTGAAATCGTAACAGCTGCATTTTCGCAGCGCCGTAAGATGTTACGAAATACGCTTGCAGCTTATAGTAAGAAAATCGATTTTAATGCGCTTAGCTTTGATCTCGCGCGCCGCGCTGAGGATGTATCGCTACTCGAGTATGTTACGTTAGCACAACAACTTATCAAGCCAATACTAGTTAAAAGCTAGTATACCAAACCTCAGATCTGTATACCAGTTTCTGTAGCGCGGTATAATTAAGGTTATCTGGTATATTTTCATTAAAATTAGGCAACGTACAGAATAATGCGGTAAAGTCTCAGACTTATTTTGATTGAGTAGTTGATTCTGATAACTAGTAGTACCGTTTTATACGAGAATGCGCGCGCACACCATCTTTAACACCCAACTGAATACTGGTTTCAGTATTTACTCTGAGGTAAAGTAAAGCTTTATATAGCTATCGTTACATTAGGCACTAGCATATAAGCAGATTAGTAGTTGTTAATTCTTTCTACCTAGCCACTTATTCAAACTGTTCATCTAGAGAGGTCTAGATATCTCTTAAACTTCCGCATCTAGATTCTCGCTATATTGGAGCGTTTTTATTGATGCATCTTGCTTGCTTGTCCTAAAATTAGGAGATTATTATAGCTTGCTCTTCTGCTGACTATTGTCACTGTAGCTTAAGCGTACTCAAGTACCCCCCCCTTTTTTATTTAGCTTTTTAAAACAATACGGCCGCATAATTTATCCGCTACTAGCACTCAGTGTGGATAACTATTTTAAGCTATTGAAGAAACTAGTTCATAGCTTTTCGGGGGCTGCTGGACTAGCATATGTATAGTGGTAATTACGCCGAAATAAGCTATTGGTATAAAAAATGTTTTATCTGTGCACTACGTATCCAGTAGAAACCTTAGTTCCTGACCAATGCAAGGATTCGCTTAGGCAGATGCCTATATCTCTCTTAAGAGGATCTAAAGTAGCATATAGCATACTTTAACTAGTACTCAAGACGATATCAGCTGAGATATATAAGAACCTATGAGCAATTATAGTATTAGTACCTACTTATCGATTAAAGTTATAAACCAACGTAGACATTATAGTATTTTACTGAAATAAAGTGAAAGTAGGGATATCATAGATAAATATCTACGGATAAGCATAAAAAATCGCTGTTATCGAACAGTCAAGCAGCTTAACTAGAAATAAACAATGCGTAGTATGAGTGTTTAACTTAAGTTAGGCTATGGGATTCGACTAAATTTAGATATATCTAGTTATAACTCTCTGGTTGTATTTTCGGAGTTTGATGAGAGTGCTTTAATCAATCATACAGATTAAAGCACTCTCATCAAACTATTAAGTAAAATTCTTGTATACATCGATACGGCACATCTCAGTTTCAATCCACTCTTCGACGCGCGCCATAACTTCATTAGCATTCAGATTGAAAGTGTCGACAGGCTTACCAATAGAGACTGTGACTATACCTGAATATTTTAGAAAAGAGTTGCGGGGCCACACGTATCCAGCGTTGTGTGCGATTGGCACGACAGGTACTCCAGCAGCTACAGCAAATCGTGTTCCGCCAGTTTTATACTGGCCACGCTTTCCTACTGGCATTCGTGTTCCCTCTGGAAATATAATTACCCATGATCCCCCAGCTATCCGTTCCTTACCTCGCCGAATTATTGATCTGAATGAGCTGTTCCCCTTATTACGGTCGATATGAAGCATGTTTAGCATCCAAAGAGCCCAGCCGAAAAATGGCAAATACAAGAGTTCGCGTTTGAAGACATAGCACAGCGGACGTGGCATGATTGCTGGAAACGCCAGCGTCTCCCAGGCGGATTGGTGCTTCGGAAGTAGCACGGCGGGTCCTTCTGGAAGATTATCCAAGCCCTTAATGCGCCAACTAATGCCAACAAAGTGCCGAAGCACCCATAGCGTTGAATGACACCAACCCGTAGCTATTTGATAGCGCCAATGTATGTTCAAGAGCGGGAAAACAATGCAGCAAACGCATGCATATGGGATTGTATAAAGGATTAGATAAATAAAAAACAGCATTGAGCGAATCACGCACATGATAGTTTTATAAAAATCCTTAGGTAGCTCTAGAGTCATCAGGTTAGTTGTCTTCGTTAGTATAGGAGTTAGTAAAATGCATATAAATTCGAACAGACTGTTGTGCCTACCGGAAAATCTCCCGTGCCCAGTGTTTATATCGATTTACAACTAGGTGCCCTACTTTATCTTGCTGATGCAGCAGCTTGCAAGTCATGTTGGAATTGCTGACTACTGGCGCCTTTCTAAGGGGGGTCGATCCTAAAGCGCTGGATGATCTGTACGCATAAGCCAGGTTTCAGTTTACGGCAATTACATGGTCAGCTGGCGTATGTGGACAGAAAGACAGAAAAATAGCAGCTATCCGCCTACCCAGTAATGACAACTTACGGCAATCTTCTCGTGTATATATAGAGCATAGCTATGCTAAACAGACCTCGATCGATAGCAGACTGGTTGCCTGCAATTACAATATGGTATCCAACCTAGGTGTGCGATTGTCTCTAGATTACCTGAGATTAAAATCCACTCATCAGGTGACTTTATAAATGCGTTAGAGTCGTAATTAATAACGCCATTACGATGAAAGATTACGAGTTTCTTTGGTGTGATCAATTTTTACAGCTTACCAGGCAAAAACTTGAGAATTCACTTATTTCTCGAGCATTCACTTATTTCTCGAGCTTAGAAATATCAGCTACGCAGTTCATTTGCTCGTACAACTTTGCTAATAAGCTCAGTCGATTTTCTCGTAATGCAACATTATCAGAGTTGACTATCACGTTGTTAAAAAATAGATCGACTGCATCGTGCATCGATGCGAGAGATAATAGAGCACCCGTATAGTCATATGAACGCAATCTGCCCTGAACAGTTGGCGTGACGTTTTGCAGAAGCTCAAACAGTGTGCGCTCAGAAACCTCTACTAATAGCGTTGTCTCGATGTCTCGTAGTGTTCCGTTCGATCTCTTTAGAATGTTCTTGATCCGCTTGTTAGCTGTTACTAGAAATGCGGCTTCTGACAGCTTAGAGAATTCGCATACCGCATCAAGTCGACTAGTGATAGTATCAATGCGGGTTGGATTTTGGCTTAGTACGGACTCTATCTCCTCTGTATTATATCTGTACTCACGCAACAAACTACGTAGGCGGTCGATGAAAAAATCATATAATGCGCTAGTGGGATCAGTAATTTGCGTTTGGCCTGAAAATTGGGCATATGCATTCCTTAACAAGTCCATCAAATCTATAGGCAGTTGCTTCTCAAGAATAATACGCAGAAGGCCAAGTGCATGTCGTCGCAGCGCGTAGGGGTCCTTCTCCCCTGTAGGTTGAAGGCCTATGCCCCAAATACCTACTAGCATCTCGATCTTATCGGCTACTGCGACTGCCGTACTAATCCCGGTAGACGGCAGCTCGTCTCCCGAAAATCGGGGGCGGTAGTGCTCTAAACACCCGATCGCAACATCCTCAGACTCGCCATTATATCGCGCGTAGTAAGCGCCCATCGTACCTTGCAATTCTGGGAACTCACTTACCATGTCTGTAAGTAAATCTGCTTTAGCTAAATGCGCTGCTCGTGCTGCTAGACGCGCATCTACGCCTATAATTGGCGCGATTAGCGTTGATAGAGCTTCAAGTCGCTCAACACGCTGTAGTTGGGAGCCGAGTTTATGGTGATACACAACATTAGCCAGCATTGGCACTCGTTGCTCAAGAGTTTTTTTCTTATCCTGTTCAAAGAAGAACTTCGCGTCAGTTAATCGTGAGCGCACAACGCGCTCATTGCCTAGCACGATTTGCCTTGGTGTGTCAGTCTGTAAATTCGAGACCACTAAAAAACGTGTCCGCAATTTACCAAAAGCGTCGGTTAGCACAAAATACTTTTGGTTTGTTTGCATTGTTAAAATCAAGCATTCTTGCGGCACTTGCAAGAATGCTTGATCAAAATGGCACTCATAAACACTTGGCCATTCAACCAGTGCATTTACTTCGTTCAGTAGCGATTCAGGCATTAGTACGTGGTCTAAACCCGCGAGCTCGAGTAATTGTATGCGGATTGCTTCTTTGCGTTCCTGCATACTAACAATGACTCTGCCACGATGCTTTAGCGTGTACTTATAGCTATCTGCATGTAAAATCGCGATATGACCTTCAGATAAAAATCTATGGCCGAGTGTAATGCTATTAGCGTTTATTCCGAGTGCTGTGATCGGAATAATACGATTCGCGTGTAACACAACTAGCCGGTGTATTGGGCGTATAAACCGAACACTCTCACCATCTGGCCGCTGATATGTTAAGATCTTATAAACCGGAAGCCTAGCAAGAGTTTCGTCTAGAGCAGACTGTAGCCCATTTTCTAGGGTTATACCCGGTGTAGTGTACTTTAAAAAGAATGATTCGATCTTACCGTCCATCATCCGATCTAGGCGCGTGATCGGTATTTTTGGAAATCCAAGTGCTGCGAGCCTTTTTATTAGATGAACACTTGGCCGTCCGTTCTCTTGTAATGCTATAGAAACTGGTAGCACTTTTTTATGTACCTGTCGCTGCGGCGCTACTGTACGTACATTATGGATTGCAACCGCTAGCCGACGTGGAGTGCCGAACGGCTCAAACGAGGGTAATTCGCCAACGGAAATATCTAGCAGTTCACGCGTGGCGAGTTGTTCAACTAGACAGTTAGAGAAAGCCTGAGACAGGCTAGCAAGGGCCTTTGGCGGTAGCTCCTCAGTTAGCAGTTCAACGAGTAGGGTATATGATTGACTCAATGGGATGGGTTCTCTCTATCGTTTTAAGTATTGTTTTCAATCTTGCACTAACCCACCGTGATAGACCTAATTAGATTCGTCGACGTTATTGCTGGGTAGTGATGATGTACAAGCATGTACGCATGCTACTGCGTTTAGCATCGGAAATCCGAGTGCTTTCCGAGAATTGTAGTATGTTTTAGCAACCAGTCGCGATAGCGTGCGAATGCGGCCAATATACGTGGCTCGTTCGGTTGCGGAAATCGCTCCGCGCGCTTCAAGCAAATTGAATATATGTGCGGTTTTTAAAACCAATTCATAGGACGGGACTGCGAGGCATTGCTCAACAATACGGCGAGCCTCGCTCTCATAGGCGTTAAAGAGCGTAAATAGTAGTTCAGCATTTGATTTCTCGAAGTTATATATCGACTGCTCAATCTCGTTTTGCTGGAATACGTCGCCGTAAGTTAACTGGCGCAGCATCTTTCCGGATGGGCCGCTCTCTTCCCACTCAGACCACACGAGATCGAACACATTTTCGACCCGTTGCACATACATAGCTAGACGTTCAATACCATACGTAATTTCACTGAGCACTGGCTTGCAATTAAGACCACCGACTTGCTGGAAGTATGTAAACTGCGTGATCTCCATCCCGTTGAGCCATACTTCCCACCCAAGTCCCCAGGCGCCTAGAGTTGGGTTCTCCCAGTCATCTTCAACAAAGCGCACATCATTCTGCTTCAGGTCTATTCCGAGCGATTGGAGCGAGCTTAAATACAGGTCTAAGATATTCTCCGGCACCGGTTTGAAGACTACTTGGTACTGGTAGTAGTGTTGCATCCGATTTGAATTCTCGCCATAACGACCATCCTTGGGCCGTCGCGATGGCTGCACATAGGCGGCACGCCATGGCTCAGGGCCAATTGCCCGCAGGAATGTCGCGGTATGCGACGTTCCTGCGCCAACTTCTATATCATACGATTGCATGAGTGCGCAGCCTTGTTTATCCCAGTAGGATTGCAGCATCAAAATAATTTTTTGGAACGTAAGCATAAATTCCTTTAGAGAAAGCGGGAGGGATATATGCATTAATATACGCCGCCACTCTAGATACAAAAGTATCAAAAGAGGAAATTCTATCGGAAAAAAGTATGGAATTGATTTATGTTTATGCATAGCAAAGTTTGCTATTAATGCTAGTGAATGCAGTTTCTAGTTGCCCATAGTAAGCTGTAAGAAAGCACGCGGGAAATTAGCCAGTTAATGGATAGCCATGCGATGCCAAGGTCCAGCGCAAAGTGCGTGAAGTTGTCAAGCAGAAAGAGGTAATCCTCTAAAGATATATCGAAAAATCAACAACCTAGAAAAGATTATGTCAAGCGCACTATCTATGAATATTCTGAGTATCCTATAATTTTTATTAGGATATATTTTTAATATAGTTTCACAAGTCAAAAATTAAAGAGCCTTGTAGGCTAGCTAATACCTAATACTGCTCCTAATACTCAAAATTCTAATCCTATTTAGAAACGCCCGTTGCTCACTAAAGCATGTATCGATATGGGAAAAACACGCATTACGATATTCTAAATTCAATGATCATTGTGCTCGTGGTGTGAGACCATATTAAATGGTAGCTGCTTAGCAAGCAGCATATGAACCTGTCGCGCGTCGCTTCGCAAAATCACGAATATAAAATCATCGATCTGCACCTTTTCACCACGGTGAGGTACGCGACCTAGGCGATGTGTGACTAAACCACCGATTGTATCGGCCTCATCATTGCAATACCGCGTGCTAAACGTCTCATTAAACTGTTCGATCTCAGTTAGTGCGCGTACCCGGTAGGCGCCATCTGGCGTTGCAATAATATTGCCCTCTTCTTCGTCATAATCATATTCATCTTCGATATCACCAACAATTTGCTCCAGTACATCCTCGATAGTAATTAATCCAGCGACACCCCCATATTCATCAACGACGATTGCAATATGGTTGTGGTTCGCTCGGAAGTCGTGTAAGAGCACATTTAAGCGTTTTGATTCAGGAATAAACACAGCGGGGCGTAACATGCCTCGCACATCGAATTCTTCTTCTGCGTAGTAGCGCAGAAGATCTTTCGCAAGCATGATACCAATCACGCTGTCACGGTTGCCGTCATATACGGGATAGCGTGAATGTGCTTTCTCTAGCACGAATGGAATAAACTGCTCCGGTTTGTCAGCGACATTGATTGCATCCATCTGGGCTCGGGGTACCATGACGTCGCGCGCACATAGGTCAGCGACCTGGAATACTCCTTCAATCATTGATAGAGAGTCGGCATCAATTAGATTACGTGTGTGTGCGTCCTGTAAAATCTCGAGCAGCTGCGCACGAGACTCCGGCTCAGGCGAGATAAGATCAGTCAAGCGCTCAAGTAATGAGCGCGGTTTATCTAGATTTTTTAGGTGACTTTTCCGGCTTGGATACGGGTCGTTCATTTTCAAGCGTCCCGAGAGACTGGACGCACGATAAGGATAGTTAAAGGATACACTAATAGTGTATGTATTTGTGAGCTGCATGGCTGTTGTAAGCCAGTGCTCTAGCTAATCATTATGCATAATCCCTATGGTCTCGTTCTTACTTATTATCAAACATGTAGCGCAGCTATATTATTAGCTAATATAGACCCATTGAAATCTTGCGGTCTTGTAGTTACTTTGGGGGGGGGTGTTTTTTATGCTCTTATAGATCTGAGAAATGCAATATTTAGGAGAGTCGATATTGGGATCTGGTAGTAAAAATCAGAGCGCTGGTAATATGCTTAATGTACATACACGACCCTAGGAATAGCGCAGATGTAGCTTATATTGCGCATTCCAGTCACGATGCGTGTTGGCTAGGCTCATTTGATAGCTGCAAAGCCATAAATCGCCTCACACGGTAGCGGTGAGGTATGCATAGAATCTATGATTCTATATTGCCCGGCAGTTATATCGGGTTATTGTGCTTGGGTTAAGCGCAGTACTGTGTCAATAAAGTAACGCTAGAATCTCTCAGGGTTCAGCGTTATTATCTGTAGCCGCAGATTGCTTAGCCCTGTTATATATACGGGTCTAAATAGCCGAGTTTAATTAAAATATCTTTTTCGATCGACTCCATTTCACTCGCTTGCTCGTCATTTTTATGGTCGAAACCCTGGGCATGCAGCACGCCGTGTACGATTAAATGAGCGTAGTGTGCATCCAGCGACTTATGCTGTTTGTGCGCTTCGCTTGCAACCACTGGGCAACAAAGAACTAGGTCGCCGCCGATTACCGTATTATGCAATTTCCCATATGAGAATGTAAGCACGTTAGTCGCGTAGTTTTTTCTTCGGTATCTATAGTTTAATGTGCGACCTTCTTGCTCATCGACGAAACGGATTGTCAACTCGGCGGAGTGTTTCAAAAGTGCAGTACGCACCCAGATAGCGATTCTAGCACGCGGCAACAATGCCCTATGAGTTCCGAACATCTTTGTTCGGAATTGCACGCTCAGGGTAAGCTTTGGATAACGGAATGCATTCATGCTCAATACATCCTGCTTCTCATACGTACCAATATAGTACATATGAGAAGCACCCTGATACCAAACTCACCCTTGTTGTCTGTGGGTATATTAATCTAATGATTCTATCAGTAATCATGACTGTGACCTAAACCTGATACACGGAACGAATATCCTCATCTACATCACCTTATAATAAAGCTGGACGTAAACCAGCGTCTTCTCCCAAGGGGAATATCCTGCATATTAGTAAGAGTGCTTTAAAATAATCCCATTAAAAATTAATGGCACGAATAGCATATGACTAGTACTAGTACTAGTCATATGCAGCCGAACTAGATAACCACCTGCGAGAGCGTTAAATTTATGGACTTCTTTGAAAATCGGTTAATCGATTAAAAGGAATTAAGTTGTAATTAGTCTACTATCACGATTATTAATATAATCCACTAAAATTACATCCTTAATCCCTGTATTAAGGTAAAGAGTGCGATATTAGATAATATCGCCAAAGTGCTGGATAGTATAATATTTGTATATTTCAGGCAGCTTAGCAAGCGAATTAAATAGAGTTTCATCCCAGGAATAGATGTTAGCGGAATACGGCTCTGCTAAGCATTTCTGCAAGCGTGCATCGACTACCATGGGTGTTATCTGAGGTTTAATATTAGCCTCCTCCGATTTTTTCTTACGCTGATTTGTCGAGCATGCTATCTATATGAATCTTGGATTCCGTGTCTCTTTGGTGAAGAGAAATAAACATAAGTTTTCAGATCGCTCTCACATATTATGAATTCCAGGTCGGGCATCTTAATGTATCTTTGAGTCCGGCGCGAGCACGTGTGAATGACTTATTGTACTCTTACGGTAATTATATTTTGATCGTAATATCAATATATTACAAATTTTGTTCTAAAATTCGGTTATTTTTGTCGTAATTCTAGATTGGCTGCTTACATTTCGAATGAGATTATAAAATCCCTATTGATAATAACATTCGAACGAGAATAGTCTACAACCTAACTCTTCGAGGTTAAGTTGTAGACTGATTTTAGAGCATGAGTACGTCGTCTACGTTATCAACTGATTCTTTTTTACTCAGGTAATTTTATACAACTTTCAAATTTCTATACCTCAGTCGAATAAGATTCTTAGCGCCGTGTAGCACACTATATATATGCGTATATCGAATGTATATAGTGCTCTGCAAATTGCTTAGCGAATGCTGTCAAATTTAATTTAGTATATCGCTGCCAGGTAGTGGTATATCGTGGGTTTAGGCTAGATGAATAATGATAGAGGTCTTCTGAATTGGCATATTGCTTTTCCGGAAAGTGGTATCTTACCGTCCAAATACGGACATAATAGAGCTTTCCCTAATGGAGGGTCTAGGGCTACGAGGTAATTTCATATGTCTGCAGAGATATCATCGCTTTTATGATTCTCCCATGGTAGAGATGTATAACAGAATATAAATATTCGCTAGAATATAAGATTCAAAGCTTGAAATAGCGATTTACCGATTCGCATAAGTATAAAGTTTGCTTTCATTGATCTGTATATACAAAGTACTGTCGTAGTATTTGATACTAATCGAATTATTTCGCCTCGAAACTGTGCATAAAATTATGTTAAGCACAACTAATCGCGCATCATTAGCTCAGCCATTAGAATAGACAAGCCACGCATGATGATCCGTGGAATGCTACCTAGATGAGTGCATCATTGATTCTTTTTGAGCCCGATAGTAACTGAACTAAGAAATTTAATTGTAGAAATAAACCAGCGTGGATGAGCTATGCAGGTCTCAAGTAAAACATATGCAGCATTAAACGTATGATGTTCAGACGGTACGCAAAGAACCTATTACTCCTTGGGCACTTTTCTTACTAGCGTAAGCTGGTAGTATTTGAGATAGCGCAACTCGATGGGGATCAGTTTAGTACTAGCTAAGAGCATACGCTATATGATTACCTTACTCGTAAGCAGTATTCTCAGTCCTTGGCCTTCGTATCTCCAGCAATACCTGCGCTATTGATGTCGATAGCGACTAGTTCAGGTGAGATATTTTACTGTATCTCCCTCAATATAATGGTACTGCTGTTCGGGTTCTATACTTTCCTATCAAATGTTCGAAAACTCGAATCTAATAAATATTCTTTAAATAAAAATTTAAAGGCATTTAAATAAATTCCGGAAAAACGGAACATGTGGAGATTGTTTTAAAAAACAGACCATATAATAGTAGTTATACCAGCGTAAGTGCTTAGGTGTATTTCTAAGTTCGGTTAGCGAAATGCACTAGCGAAATGCACATCAGATCGATGCCAGAATTACCTTCACTATCTTATCCGGTGCATATACGTCGGTGAATAAAGCATCAATTAATGTGAAAACAGAGTGCAACAGCTTCAGAATCTAATAAGTAAATTAAAACCAGGACGCATGCGAATTCGATGATAGCTTTTGCTATCTAAATATGGAGCGTATCGAAGTTGCTTAGCGTACCATCTAATTTTTAGGATATAGATAGCAGAGGATGACCCTCAGTTAGATCACATCGTTTCGGATCGTTTATAGCGTAACATGAAAACGTGTTCCACGATACATTACAATAACAAAATTTTTTTACCGAACGTAATAAAGAAATTTCTTCTAGCGTGTATTTAATGTGGCGAGCGAGTTTCGAGTTATGCTTTGATCGGGCATAGTCGCAAAGCGGTTCGACTATGTGTATATTGTAAAAATCTGAATACGATGTGCAGCAAATATTTTTTTGCGGAGGAATATTGGAATTACTTCATCGAATATCTAATCTGCATGAAGCATCGGACTCGGCACGTTAAACTACAGTTGTATTACGTAGTTTATGCGAAAGACTTAAACTAACCGGATTAAGCACTGTAAGCATGGCGAAGGCGATCAATGGCGTGCTTCGGAGGAAAAATGGAAACCGACAAAACTGTGTTACCGTGGCGTATCGAGGATATCGATTTGTCGCAGATTGTTCGTTTGCATGTTGCTATAAATGAGGATTTGCTGCTGCTATTATGTGCAGCGTCATTTATTGAGAGCGGCTCAGATTTATATACTAGTAATCTCAGCACATTCTTTGATGGTGATTTAGAAGTGTCAGACTGGCTGAAGCGTCATTGGGAAAATGAGGAGCTACAACACGGTCGTGCGCTCAAGGCTTATATCAATTACGTCTGGCCAGAGTTCGATTGGGATCTAGGATTTAAACATTTTTTTGATGAGTATTCAAAAACGTGCTCTTTAGAAGCTTTTGAAAAAAGCTGGGCGCTGGAAATGGTCGCGCGATGTGTAGTAGAAACTGGTACGGCTACATTATATCGCGCTATCAGCGAGTATTCAGACGAGCCAGTGCTCAAGGAAATCACCGATCATATTCGTAACGATGAGGTGAGACACTATAAATATTTCCTCAGATTTTTTAAGAAGTATAACCAGATTGAGGGTAATAATCGCTTTTCTGTGCTAAGCACGTTAGTGAGGCGCGTAATAGAAATTAAGAATGAAGACTTAGAGATCGCGTTTCGACATGTGTTTTCGATCAGATATCCAGAGAAGGTTTACAGTGGCGCCTGTATGCACAATAAGATAGCGCGCGTAAATTCACTAGTGCGCACACATATATCTGCTGACATGTGTGTGAAGATGCTACTCAAGCCGCTTGACCTACCCGCAAAGATTCAGCCTATTTTACAGTATCCGCTGGCTAAGATTGCGCAGCATGTGTTCTTTCGTTAAATAAACGACTGCAGGACGAATCGTCGGAGCATAATAATGCATATTACATGTGATTAATATGCATTGGATAGATGCAGACTTAGATTGATTTCGTACGCTTATATAAAGCATCGCTTTGACTCTATAATCGCTGGACACTATCTGCGTGGCTGACTTTATATGTTGAATTAATATAAGCATTCACTATTTGAATTTATTTACAAGAACATATAATTCTCAAGAATTTTTACACAAACTGTGTTGATATCGTTCTTCTCGGCACGCTGTAATGGCAGCGGATGCATAATGTGCTGCTCAGCGAGGACTGTAGTTTTCACTGAAGGCATTTACTAGATATTTCAGTTTAGATTTTCCGTGGTATGTCAATAACGCAGACTTACGAATCTGTTGAGGTCGTATCTTAAAAACTGCCTGACCCGGTTTTTATTGCTTTACTTGTTTTGCAACTTGAGGACTATTTAACAGAGTTCACCTATATAGCTTACTGCACCCTGGATAACCAGGATGTCGGATTAACTCCGGCTTAGCATTGAGATTCGGCTCAAAACCCGCCGCAATATTACGCGGTAATACACGCTTAATCAGGCGTTCTATGTCCGTTAGCAATGGATGTTCATCGGGGCAGACTAGTGATATAGCCTCACCAGTCGCACCTGCGCGCCCAGTACGGCCGATGCGATGCACGTAGTCTTCTGGAATATTCGGCAAGTCGAAATTTACTACATGTGGTAATTGATCGATATCAATGCCGCGTGCCGCAATATCAGTTGCAACTAACACCTGAAGCGTACCTTCCTTAAATTGCGATAATGCTCGAGTTCGAGCCATCTGACTTTTATTACCATGAATAGCGAGAGCACTAATGTCATCTTTTATTAATTGTTCAGCGAGTCGATTTGCCCCATGTTTGGTACGCGTGAACACAAGCACCCTGAACAAGTTTCGATCTTTGATTAAAAGGGTAAGTAACTGGCGCTTACGGTCCCGATCGATAAGATAGATCGTTTGAGTAACTGTTTCGGCTGTAGTATTACAGCGAGTGACCTCGATAAGCGTAGGCAAATCGAGTAGGTTTTTGGCAAGTGCTTTTATCTCGTTGGAGAATGTCGCCGAAAACAGCAGACTTTGGCGCTGTGGAGGCAGATGTTTAAGAACACGCTTGATATCGTGAATGAAGCCCATATCTAGCATTCGATCAGCTTCGTCAAGCACTAAGATTTCCAATCTACGGAGATTGATCGTACATTGCTGAATATGGTCTAACAATCGTCCTGGCGTAGCTACAACGATGTCGACACCGCACCGCAGCAAGTCGATTTGTCGGGTAATCCCGATACCTCCAAACATGACCATTGAGTGCAGTTTAAGGTATTTTCCGTATTTGCGTACGCTTTCTTCGATTTGCGCAGCTAATTCTCGTGTCGGTGTCAGAATTAATGCACGAACTATAGCTTTGCTTGATGCTATCCGTGTTCGGGATAATTTTTCTAGTATAGGCAGCGTAAAGCTCGCAGTCTTACCGGTGCCAGTTTGTGCGCCAGCTAGCAGGTCGCCACCGCTGAGTATTGCCGGAATAGCTTGCTGCTGTATTGGTGTCGGCGTTGTATATCCGAGTTCATGAACAGCGCGCACCAAAGGTTCAGATAAACCAAGATAATAAAATGACATATTAAATGAATTATCACCGGTCCGGCGCGCAACGCGCATCAGTCGCGAATCGGTGCAGTAGAGTACTAAAACACAAGGGTAGTGAGACTGTTGCAGTACTAACGCGAATACTAGCAGATGCTAAAGACAAAAGATCCTATATCAGTTGATAAGCGCGAAATTTCCCCATCTACTATGGAGTATTTCTTGATTTGACATAGATTTCGCAAACGATGACATCCCCAAGTAGCTTATATATCTATCTGTCAGACCGTTTTCCCATGTAATACACCACATATAATCTTAACACCTCTTTCTGATAAACTATCTTTGGGTGTGTCGAAATTGCTTAGATTTCTTCTTTGCGACATATAGTCGACAACGCATATTTGTTCCAAACATAGAATTGAACTATTAGCAATATGCTGGTTTACTAATATGAACTACCTAGAGTTTTCGAAAGAAGATAGATATCTTACATGGTTAAATTATTTAACTAAATAAAACATTTAGCCAAATAAATATAAAGTTCCATTCAACCGACCTAGTTAGATCTGACTGATATTCTCCTTCGCAAAAAATTGAGTCCGTTAACCAATCGGCATATTATGATGAATGATATGAGGATAGCTTGTATTCGTGCCTGAGCTATATAACTAGCTATAGCAATTTATAGTTTTAACACGATTAGTTTATGCTGATCGTCATCAAGCGATTTAGCTTTGCTTGTGAGCATTACACCGATTGTTCCTCTGAGTATATATTGTGCCAAATATTTTACATCAAAAGCTTATTGGCTCAAGGCTGTTTTATCAAAATAGCTATTTAATATTATAGTGTATATATTCTATGCCCTTAGAAAATAATAACCAGCATAGTGCTAGATTATTTCTATCATTTTAATGATTTTTTCAAAAGCTGCCTATTGTAATTATAACATACTGCGATATCAGTCTGATATTTGAAGTCTAAGACTTTTTTGATATAAAGTAATGCAGCTCAGCTTATTTTTTAGCATAAAGATTATGCTCTCATACGTTGAGCACTATTTGATTCTTTAATCGCTATAGCTATAGTTTGTTTTAAGCAGCGGGCTCGACGAACTCACGATCTATGATATGAAATAATTTTATAGAGCCCTTATAGGGCGCTTATCTTACTACCATAAGTTATTAGCAAATTTCACTGAAGCTCAGATAGATTATAAGATGCTTATAAAGAAATGTTTTCCTAAATCTTTATATGCACTGCTTTAATTAAAGTATTTATTAATTTTTAATATATTCATGATTTAGTATGACTGATGGGGCATAATGATATATGCGAGTGTATGTTATATCGTAGTCAATTTATCTTGGTACTACCGACCTCGTGATACGGCTTTATCTATTTCAAATATGCAAACTACCAGTACCTTATAATCTGTAGTGAACTCGCAGGGAAACCTATAATATATAGGTGATGAAAATTTATGTATCTAATCTATGTAATTAGAGTACAGTACCAAATCAGTATTTGAATATAACTTTTGTTAGCAGAGCGGAAGCCTATCCAAAACAAAAAATTATAGCGATTTTGGAAAGTCGAATTTTAGAAAATCTAGTTGTTACAGCATTAACTGGAATACTGTATTGACAGATGTAATTTATACTATACTCCTATAGAGTGCTTCTGATAGTTTTTGATAGCTGGTTTACTCGCTTAAACGTTTTCTGGTTAGCCTGAATAAACCCATGGTATTAGTCGAAATAGATTGTGATATATTTAATTACATCTAAATATTCGATCATATATCTTATATAAGATATATGATCGAATACATATTCGAGTCATCTTTTCGGATATTTTAATAAATTATTAATAATGTAAAAATAGTTTTACTAGACCAGCGAAGAGAGTACACTTAAATAAGTCTCTTACCCAACTTACATCTAGAATATTGAAGTCTAGAAGAAGTATGCCTCTAAACATATAGAATTAGAGGCATACTGATGAATTAGATTTAGTCAAAACATTCTTGGATTAAGCTATGCGATAGCACATAATGCAGTCTAATTAGACTACAAATTTTCAGCAGATGACGAGAGTCATAGCAAGCTCAAAAATGGTAGCGAATCAGGGACTCGAACCCCGGACCTTCGGATTATGATTCCGCTGCTCTAACCGACTGAGCTAATTCGCCAAAATTAGGCGCGATTATGGGCATATAAAAGTGTATTGTCAACTACTACCGGTTTACTAGTTATCAACTTATTCAATGAGTTGTCTCGATAGACACCGTTAGTTTCTAAGATAGAAAACGCGGTAGCGCTCAAGAAATCTCCGGGTTAGTATTTTGCGATATCTTCTATATAAGAATCTCTATGATAGCTGAAATGGCGTTCACATAGATGTACTCTTAGTGTAGAAACACGTCAATCGTATACGCCAGTACTAGTTTTGAATGCTTCCAATTTTGGAATGTATGCCACAATGTTCTGTAGAAAATTATAGATCTCAGTAACTATCTCCTAAGCATGTTTAATAGTGTGTATTGATGTTGCTGTATGTTTTATCCACCGCTAGCTTTTGCTTAATCTATATTTTGATAAACAGCACCCCTACCTTTGCAATACTAGTTAAAGTATACCAAAATAATAGACTAATATTAACATCGAAGTATATTAAGTAATTACTAAAATGAATTTTCGACCGAAAATCTTATAAATCACTCGAATATAATTTCGCTTAATTTCTACAGGAAACTAGCAGCACAACCAGCTGCGTAGAGAACATACTAATTGTTGATTTTTATTAACATATGCGAGATTTATATGCTATCTAGTTTTTATGGTTAGGTTAGTGAATATAGTCTAGTTTTTTAGAACTGTATCCACTCAAGTATTTTATGAGTAAATAAAATTTACTATTTTCTACGAAGAGATGCACTGGGATATTAATATATGCCGGCGTGTTGTTGATGTTATATATAAATGCTTTAATAAAAAATGTTTGCTCAATTCGCGGTAATAAAAAACTAATAAATATTTCGATGGGCTACGCTCTGGTGAGATATGTAGCCTAATATACATAAGGCGTTGCGCTTAGTGTAAGTTGTCTGACATATATACGTATTCCATTTTTCGTCCGCATTGTGGGCACGGCAGCTACTTGTCGCTTGTTTGGCGCGGAGTACGTCCTGAATTTAGTGCTACAGTCGATGGCGGAATGTTTCTCTAAGTTGGTTTCTGGAGGTAGTATCCTAATCGTGCATCGTTATCATCCGAGTAGTGACTAACTTGATTTTTTTGTTTAAAAGTATGCGTATAATTTGATCGTATTGTTATTCACCCTGTGCTCTATCGGAAGAGGTCATAGATTGATTCTTCTTAGGACACAGGATTCCATCCACTTGCTGTGGTAGACGGCAAAAGCCGAGATCTCAAATAAAGAGGATTGTCTAATCCAGGCGTTTTCGGTTGATCTGAGCAAATTATAATAACCTGTTTAGTAGCACTAACTATCCTATAGTATATCAGAGGGCTTATGAAAGTTTATGAGCCTTATATATAGTTTGACAATTATATGACGGCAATATTGAATCCCTTAATTTCCTTCCAAACTATTATCCTCAGCTATGACAATGCAATTCATCAAACTGGAATTGCATTGTCATAGCTGAGGATAATAGTTTATCGTGTGCGTAGGCTCAGTACGTGATCAGTGATTAGCAGTCAAGCGACTTTATAAAATGTAATGTTGTTGTCGACTGCCATTTTTAACATAGTCGACCACAGAGAGTCTAAATATTTGAATAATCGCTGAGCTATTTGCGAGTATGCGCCTGGGATTATTCTAATGAGAGTGATAAGAGCCTATTCACCCCCCACTTTCCTTGGGATCCTAACATCTTGAATATTGAAAAGATACCCGGTATCTAGGGAAATACACGCTGACTATTACCGCGAGTATCAAGAGGCGCAGCTAAACCAGGCATGCTAATTGGGGAATTATTGTGCGCCGCAGATAACATTGTCCTTTTATACGAAATTAGATAAGGGCGGTAGTGTCATTTGAGGACAGACGGAAAGCACAATGCAACTAAATGACGCATAAATAATGGACTGTCGCTCATCACAGCAAAGGACGATCCATGGAAGAAAGAAAAAAAGTCTCGACTGAGCTCACTACAGAAAAAAGTCAAGCACTATCTGCCGTGCTATCGCAGATCGAGAAGCAGTTCGGAAAGGGGGCTATTATGCGGCTTGGTAATGGCGAGGCAGTTGAAGACATTCAGGTAGTGTCTACAGGTTCACTTGGCCTGGATGTCGCGCTAGGCGTCGGCGGACTACCCCGTGGTCGTGTTGTCGAGATCTACGGACCAGAATCCTCCGGCAAGACCACACTAACTCTGCAGGTGATCGCCGAAATGCAGAGAATCGGTGGAACCTGCGCATTTATCGATGCAGAACATTCGCTCGATGTCCAGTACGCGTCTAAGCTCGGTATTAACGTATCGGAGTTACTTATTTCTCAGCCAGATACCGGCGAGCAAGCACTAGAAATCGCTGATGCTCTTGTGCGTTCGGGGTCGATCGACATGATTGTCATCGACTCGGTGGCTGCGCTTGTACCAAAGGCTGAAATAGAAGGGGAAATGGGCGATACGTTGCCAGGCTTACAGGCGAGGCTGATGTCGCAGGCGCTGCGTAAACTAACTGGAATAATTAAGCGTACTAATTGCCTGGTTATATTTATCAATCAGATCCGCATGAAGATCGGCGTAATATTCGGCAACCCAGAAACTACTACTGGCGGTAATGCGTTGAAATTCTACGCCTCAGTGCGTCTTGATATCCGTAGGATCGGTTCAATCAAGAAGAACGATGCAGTCATCGGTAATGAAACGCGCGTTAAGGTTGTTAAAAACAAAGTGTCCCCACCATTCCGTGAGGCGATTTTTGACATTTTATATGGCGAGGGAATTTCTCGACATGGTGAGATTATCGATCTTGGAGTACAGGTAAAAATTATCGATAAGGCGGGTGCTTGGTATAGTTACAATGGTGAAAAGATTGGCCAAGGTAAGGATAATGCTCGAGAGTTTCTACGTGAAAATCTAAATCTTGCTCGGGAGATTGAAAATCGGGTCCGTGAGTCGCTTGGTGTCATAGCGATGCCAGCCCGTGAGGTAATTGCTGATAGATAATCTTGATATACCAAGATGCAAGGTTAGTTATTTAGCATTCGGTTTGCTAAAGTAGTGGGCAGCCTGTATGTCTTATCGCTTTAGTGATTCGAGGACTATTAGTATGTTGAACTAGAATAGTCTGCCATGACTCATAGACTAATATTCTAGAAATCAGTTATATGGGACTAAATAGGAGTGAGTAAATGTGGAATGCTGGGCTTGTATTGCAAGTACGGACTTAGTAGTTTAAGCACATTTTTTCTCGTTACCCCCTATTTAACTTCTCTTGTGTATGTACGCTTTGACAGCGTTATCGGAATATAGGGTTACACTGAGGAACTCAATTATATAGACTGCTTCGTGCGATATAGCTTTCTGTACGATGCTACTTAGATGCATCGTAATAGTTGAAGAGTAGATAATCTCTTACGGTCTAACAGACTAATATGATAGACTTGATCAGTGCCAACTTTGACGTCGCTTTTCTATGTCACCCTCTATTCATCATTGGGCACGTGTTACTTCGCGACTAATAATACGCACACTTTTGAGTGTGAAGACGTCTTATTGGATATAAGAGCAGACCTGATCAATTAAATCGGGTGTACAGCTACGTAACTCATAGCTAGCGTTAAGCTACTAGTGAGGCATCTGTCTATAGACTCCGACTGCCTATTTCGATTAAGCGTCGGATAACAGCCGTTATGCATAGTTGTTATCAGAATAGATTCTTATATAGAGTGTTGTACAGATACCAATCTGAGCTATCGCGAATTCATTGGCGTTAACCTGGGGCGTAAGTTTTAGCGTGTAATTACTGAGTTTTGTAGTAGTAAAAGTACACACATCTTATTGACCTTTTCGAGGTATTACTGAGCGTGCTGTCGAGATGTGTCTCGACGCAGTCTCGAAGACGGGCGTGCTAGATATCTACGTAGCTAGCAATGAAATGGCACCTCAGACTGAGCGCAGTCACACATATTAAATACCCTGCTCAGTATAGCTATGTACTGTGTAAAGTCTGCTTCGCCAATCGTGAGGCTATGCTAAGAGTAAATATACTCACTCTAACTCCTAGATTGAGGAGAATCACTATGAAGATTCACGAATACCAGGGCAAAGAGATCCTAAAAAAATTTGGGGTCACGGTGCCGCGTGGTAAGCCAGCCTTTTCGGTAGATGAAGCTGTGCAAGTAGCCCAGGAACTGGGTGGCCCAGTTTGGGTGGTGAAAGCTCAGATCCATGCTGGAGGTCGCGGAAAAGGCGGTGGCATCAAGATAGCGAAATCATTAGATCAAGTTCGTGCGTATTCGAACCAGATTCTCGGTATGAAACTGAAGACTAATCAGACCAGTGCTGAGGGGCAAAAAGTTAATCGATTGTTAATCGAAGAAGGTATAGATATTAAAAAGGAACTATATGTTAGTTTCGTCGTCGACCGTACCTCACAAAGGGTTGTACTAATAGCCTCTAGTAGGGGTGGGGTAGACATTGAGGAAGTAGCCTCAAAAACGCCAGAACTAATCCATAAGGTTGTAATCGATCCATTTCGGGGCTTACAAAATTCAACATCAGACGACATGGTCGAAAAAATCGGAGTGTTGAATGAATTCCTCGAACAAGCCCGTTTAAACTTACAATCCTTGTATAGAACGTTCTGGGAGACAGATGCATCGCTAGTTGAAATCAATCCTTTGATTTTGAGCGGTGATAGTAAGGTTATTGCCCTAGATGCGAAGTTCAGCTTTGATCCGAGTGCGCTGTTCCGTCATCCCGAGATCGTTGCATACCGTGACTTCGACGAAGAAGACCCATCTGAAATCGAAGCATCAAAGTTCGATCTCGCGTATATTTCCCTTGAGGGCAATATTGGCTGCTTAGTCAACGGTGCCGGTCTAGCGATGGCTACTATGGATGCGATCAAATTGTTCGGTGGTGAACCAGCTAATTTCCTCGATGTCGGCGGCAGTGCAACGACGGAAAAAGTGACTGAAGCATTCAAGCTTATGCTAAAGAACCAGAACTTGAAGGCTATTCTTATAAATATCTTTGGTGGAATCATGCGTTGCGATGTTATTGCCGAAGGTGTGATTGCGGCATCGAAGGAGGTACGTTTACGTGTCCCATTAGTCGTGCGGATGAAGGGCACAAACGAGGATCTAGGCAAGAAGATACTCGCTAATTCGAGATTACCAATTATTTCCGTAAATAGTATGGAAGAGGCTGCACAGGGGGTAGTCGCCGCAGCAGAGAGTATGGAGCTACTCTGCTGAAATTGAGGATTTATATAAATCGTTACCGATGTGCATTCTAGATCCGTAACATCGAACGAAAAAGGTTGTTATATGTCGATTCTAATCAATAAAAATACAAAAGTTATCACACAGGGTATTACCGGCAAGAGTGGTCAGTTTCATACTCGCGCTTGCCGTAAGTACGCGAATGGGCATTCCGCATATGTTGCTGGTGTAAATCCAAGGAGAGCTTACGAAGATTTTGAGGGCATTCCGATTTTCGGAACCGTTAAAGAAGCTAAAATCCAAACTGGTGCAACCGTATCAGTAATTTACGTGCCGCCAGCTGCTGCTGCAGCAGCAATTTGGGAGGCGGTTGAAGCTAATCTAGATCTAGTGATCTGTATCACCGAGGGTATTCCGGTCCGAGACATGATTAAGGTACGCGACCGGATGCGTCGAGAGAACCGCAAAACGTTGTTGCTTGGGCCGAATTGCCCCGGTGTAATTACGCCTGATGAGTTGAAGATTGGTATTATGCCCGGACATATCCATAAAAAAGGGCGTATCGGTGTAGTTTCTCGATCGGGTACGTTAACGTATGAAGCAGTTTCCCAACTAACAGCTCTTAACCTCGGCCAATCATCAGCTGTTGGAATCGGCGGTGATCCGATCAACGGACTGAAACACATCGATATAATCCAGATATTCAATAACGATCCCAATACAGATGCGGTTATTATGATTGGTGAAATCGGCGGCCCAGACGAGGCAAACGCTTCATATTGGATCAAGGACAATATGAAGAAACCGGTTGTAGGCTTTATCGCTGGCGTGACAGCACTCCCCGGTAAGCGAATGGGTCACGCTGGAGCATTGATCTCAGCTGATGCTGATACCGCTGAAGCGAAGCTTGAAATCATGAGATCATGCGGAATCAAGGTAACAAAGAATCCATCTGAGATGGGTCACTTACTAAAGTCAGTACTTTAATCGATGCTGATATGTACGTTGCATACAACACAAATTTCGGTTAATAAAGACTAAGTTAAAAACTTTCAAAAATATAGAACTTTTCTATACCTCTTTGACTACCATATATCCCCGCCCCGGGTTCGTATGTAGCCAAGTTGTATATCACTTCTCTATGCTAGTTTGTATTCTAATCAGCCCCGATAGCATATGTATCTAGATGAACATCTTAGACTAGATACAAATCATATGCCACTAGCATCGTCATAGTGGCATACATAAAATCAGAAGAATGCACCGAATAACTCTACCATGCAATATTTTAGATACTTATGCCTTGGATATTTATACAAACACGCGGTGCGCGCGCTAGTTCGACAGAGATTCGATGTGGATTATTCTAAAAATACCACTAATTTATCGTTTTAATAGTTTTTATTGACGCAAGTAAGAAGCAATGAGTAACGTACTAGTGTTCCTGCTCATCGCTATATATATGCGACCGCGTTTATTGATTAGTATCCAGCTAGTGCCTCTAGGATAGACAATAATTTTTAGCATCCACCATACAAGCTACCTATGCATTTAAAATCTATCCATCCCTATAACACTACTATAGCTATTCTACTCTAGCTACGATTCGCTTACCGAAAGTGCATACCGTGGGTGAAGTTAGTAGAAATTTCGTAGGAATAAGAGTGGAGGCTGCTCGACAGACGGCGGAAATATAACTAAAATTCATAGTGATCTACAGTTCGCAACTCATTATACAGACGCTATAAAACATATTTATTTGTAAGCGGCGATACCCATTAAGTAGAAACAGAGTGTCTCTAATGCATTATTTTTCGATCTGGCGGATTAGAACTCGTGTATGTTGCTTGCAAGGTTCACTAGCATGAAAATTGTTTAAACAATGAGTATTTTACAAGGTGTTCGACATTAAGTTCATATAAATATCATTACTGTGGTCTTAGTCTGGGTATGAAAATATAGACCGACTTAATCGTTAGTCTAGTGGACTACTTTACCCCAAAAACTTCTAAATGCATCACTGATCTGGCGTTTATCGTAGATCAGTGATGCATTTAGAAGTTTATTTCAAATTCTTCATTCACTTAGACGTAGGTAATGTAGTGACATAGTGTATTAATCGATAAGTTTATTTATCTAATCGTTTAGTTTTCGAGGAAGTATGCTGAGTCTTAACACACTCAGCTATTAAAATAAGAATTCCGTGTAAGTCATTCAATATTCGTTCAGCAGATAGCTCGCATAGGCATTTAAGTGTGATAGAGACGATACTTACGAGTAAATCAAAAGCTGCACTCAAGATGCAACTATTGCACATAAAATTAGATGGGAGATATATTGAGGGTCGGTCGATCCATGGAGCGTGATAAGTAGTTGATACTATGCGTTACTACTACTCGCGCTCGCGTAACTATTGAACAAGCCTCATCAAACTACGTCTGGCTCCACAGGTTATATACTATTTGGTAGTATCCACTGAGAGTTCTTGAGAGATTGCTTGGTCTCCGTATAAATCAAGTACACGACAACATCATGCCAGGAAATGAGTGATCGACGGAGATAGTTCCGTGAGTGCTTTGGCGACCAACGCTTATCTGACCCTATATTCAGCGATAAGACAAAACATAATCCAGAACTCTGTATATCAAGATTAAATCGATTCTATATACGAATCGACTCACTAAAATCGGTTTCCAGATTCGGGAAGGTCGGATTTTCCTAGCACTTTATCGCCCGGAAGCGCAGGCGAGGGCTATGGTAGTACAGTACCACTAACGCTCGCCTGCCTCTTAGTGGCTTGCGATGTCTAACATTTGTAGCATATAGCGTTTACCAAAATATCTTATGCGCAGCGAGATCTCGGAAAACCCTACAATAAGTCATAATTTTAGTAAGCTTGGTAATATGTAATTTGAGTACAAGTAGATTTGTTTACATAATAACTACCAAAGCTGCCTAGTTACATCCTACCATACAGAAAATTAGTAGAATAGATTTAGTGGATCTCTGGCCCCTGCACAAGCACAGGTGCTACCCATATGGACGCAACAGCATCAAGATAATATTTAGATGCAGTCCGTTTGATTAGTACAAATAATGACTAGCTATTAGCATATCGCCAATCTAACTAGGCGCATTATAAGAGAATGTGATGTATCGTATAGATCTCATACAATATAATAGGCTCCTTACTTAGACTCCGCCAGCACGTAGAGAGACTCAACAAGCTTTATGCACTTTTTTCATCTCGAAGCTTGTAACGTGTACCACAGTAAGGGCAACGCGATTCGCCGTGCGTAACATCGATAAAAATACGGGGATGGGCGCTCCATCGAGGCATCGTCGGGTTTGGACAATAGGCAGGAAGCTCTTGCTCGCTTAGCTCTCGTAGTGGCATTTCTTTTGATTTACTCATGGAATAAAGATTTGAGATTCTTCGGAAGTGGGCTTAAATTTGGGTTAGCCAGTGCGCGTATCGTTTATTTTTTCCAGAGACGATATTAAAGAACGCAGACTGTAGCTTTTCAGTAACTGGACCGCGGTAGCCAGTACCAATTATGCGGTTGTCTAGTTCACGGATCGGCGTTACCTCTGCTGCCGTTCCAGTAAAAAATGCCTCATCTGCTATATATACCTCATCCCGTGTGATTCTCTTTTCGATGACCTCGATACCGAAGTCTTTCGCTAGTGTAATAATCGTGTCACGTGTAATGCCATTTAGGCATGATGATAAATCCGGAGTATGCAGCTTGCCGTTGTTGACGAGGAAGAAATTCTCACCAGCACCTTCAGATACATAGCCATCCACATCCAAGAGTAGCGCTTCGTCATAGTTGTCAGCAAGCGCTTCTTGATTGGCGAGGATTGAATTTACGTACCAGCCTGAGGCCTTAGCGCGTACCATAGATACGTTAACATGATGGCGCGTGAACGACGAGATCTTTACACGAATACCGTGAGATAATCCTTCGTCGCTAAGGTAGGCACCCCACGGCCATGCCGCAATTGCAACATGGATTGTATTGCCTATTGCTGAAACCCCGAGCTTCTCGGAGCCAATCCAGATGATTGGACGCAGATAGCAGGACTGGAGTTTATTTTCCCGCACGATGTCGAGTTGTGCATCGATAATTGTTTTTTGATCAAACGGCACATGCATCCGGAAAATCTTCGCTGAGTTGAATAGGCGCTCTGTATGCTCTTTTAATCGGAAAATTACAGTTCCATAGCTAGTCTGATATGCGCGCACTCCTTCGAATACACCCATTCCATAGTGTAACGTATGCGTCAAAACATGAATCTTTGCATTACGCCAGTCAATTAGCTTTCCATCCATCCAGATTTTTCCCTCTCGGTCGGCCATAGACATAAGGATTCTCCTAGCGGTATCTGTGATCGGCCGCATGCACAGAATGTGCAATGGCTTAGCCGAAGAATATTATTCTAGCTCCCATTTGGGGCCTAACGCACGTATAGAATATACCTATCAATAGCTAACAAGCTTCTCATAGATTAGCGAGTCATCGATAAATTCGTAGGTGCATAATTGGGACAGTCATATAATCTATGTTTTGACATAGAACAAGTCGAGCTTTAACTGCCTAGCTTCAGCTCGTTTCACTTCATTCATTGTTTCCGCCATGCTCCACCGTTTGTCCGATGTCGACCGCCCCGCCTTTTTAGATGGCATGCGTCTTTATACGCCGACCTTTGCTGCTATATTTTCTTGGGGGTTAGTAACTGGTATCGCTATGGGTAAGTCAGTATTGACTATGCCTCAGGCGATCGGGATGTCTTTGCTCGTATATGCTGGCTCCGCACAACTAGCTGTATTGCCACTGCTCGCCGCGAAGCTTCCGATGTGGAGCGTACTGTTGACCGCGGCAATGGTTAATACACGGTTTATCGTGTTTAGCGCCAGTTTAGTACCACATTTTTCATACCTTTCGATGCCGCGTCGTCTACTATTAGGTTACTTTAACAGCGACGTGCTCTACTTATTGTTCCGGGAACGTGGCTTTAAACCAGGATATGAGCCTGGTAAAGAAGCGTTTTTTTGGGGTATAGCGTTATCAAGCTGGATTATATGGCAGCTGTCCTCGATTATCGGCATTCTACTTTCTAGATTTTTTCTGGATAGCTGGGGATTAAGTTTAGCTGGTACTCTCGCCTTGATCCCGATCATGGTATCAGCTATTGTTGACCGCTCGACTCTGGTAGCTGTAGTCATTGCAGCTATCGTTTCACTTATTGGTAGCGATTTGCCATATCGCTTATCACTGCCAATAGCGATTGTCGCCGCTCTGATCGCCGGGGTTATCAGCGATACTTGTTCCTATAATAAATGGGCGAAGATCTTGCAATATATCAGACGGGATGGTGGAGTATCAAAATGAGCTCGACTAAAATTTGGCTTGAGATCGCTGGCATGATGATTGTCACCGCTGTAACCCGCGCGGCTTTTCTATTAGGCGGTAACCGATTTGTACTGCCGGAGCGTATGCTACGTGCATTGCGTTGTGCTCCTGCAGCAGCCCTAATAGCAGTAGTTATTCCGGATATTATGATAACGCCGCAAGGGCTATCATTCGGCCTTGAAAATCATGCATGGTGTGGAACGGTTGCTGGAACGCTTTGGTTCTTGTGGCGCCGAAGTATGGCCCAGACAATCGTCATTGGGATGTTAGCCTTTACGACACTTCGCTTAGGGTGTCCTTGATCAGTTCTATACCCACCTGTACTAAACTAATCGGTGCTTATTAAATGAAAAGCCAACTAACCACGACTAACGACTATACGAGGTATACACAGACTGTAATTTTGTGCTTTTTCCGGAGCTCTCGAGATTTTTAGGGTTATGCGATTCGATATTGCTAGCATATTATGCTAGCTACTAGCCGTCTTGGATCGCTTTATACGCTTTCTTTTCGGTTTCGCGCCGAACACTTATCACTCGATGGATGGTACGAATACGTTTACGTCCTCCAGGCTATGAATTTACCTTTCCTCCGCTTTGTTAGACAATTTTATGACTCAAGTTCTGCGTCTAACCGATGTTATCGTCGACGGCAAATTGCGCGGTCAGCGTGTGTTTATCCGCGCAGACCTGAATGTTCCACAAAACAATACTGGCAGTATCATCGATGATACTCGTATTCGGGCGGCGATTCCGGCGATTTGCCAGTCGCTTGATGCCGGCGCGGCAGTAATGGTGACATCGCACCTAGGGCGACCTATTGAGGGGCGGTTTAAACCAGAAGATTCTCTCGAACCCGTAGCTAGGCGCCTACGTAGACTAATCGGCCGCGATATACCTTTAGTAACTAACTGGGTTGAGCATGGTGTAAACGTGTCACCTGGTAATGTTATTCTTCTAGAGAATTGTCGCGTTAACGTAGGCGAGAAAAATAATTCAGATATACTTGCGAAGAAGATGGCTGCGTTATGTGATGTTTACGTTAATGATGCCTTTGGAACCGCGCACCGTACAGAAGCTACGACGCATGGGATCGCGAAATACGCAAAGATTGCCTGTGCTGGTCCGCTTTTAGTATCGGAACTTGATGCGTTGAGTAAAGCGTTAGCTAATCCGAAACGTCCGCTCATAGCGATTATCGCAGGCGCAAAGGTTTCCACAAAGCTAAAAATACTAAGGTCGCTTGCAGAAAAAGTTGATAAACTAATCGTAGGCGGAGGTATTGCAAACACTTTTATGTTAGCTGTTGGGCTACCGATCGGAAAATCGCTAGCTGATTCGGCTTTAGTCAGTGAGAGTAGATCGATTATTGATTCCGCAAATGCCAGAGGGGCGTCAGTGCCCATTCCGCATGACGTAGTTACTGCAAAAGCACTCACGCCCAATGCACTAGCGCAGACTAAGCTAGTGCAAGAAGTAGCTGACGACGACATAATCCTAGATATTGGTCCAAGAACTGCAGATAAATTAGCTCTTCATCTGGAAAAAGCCGGTACCATCCTATGGAACGGGCCCGTTGGTGTATTCGAGTTTGATCAGTTTGGCAACGGCACGAAAACACTGTCAAGAGCCATCGCAATGTCACAAGCCTTCTCCATTGCTGGAGGTGGAGATACTCTTGCGGCAATTGCGAAGTATGGTATTCATAATAAGGTTAATTATATTTCAACCGGCGGAGGGGCTTTCCTCGCTTTCCTTGAGGGTGGAACACTGCCTGCGATCGGTATTCTGCAAAGCCGTTCGTAAGCTATGGCTGCTTGCGCACTAAATAGTCATGAACGCAATGCTAAAATTATCGCTAATGCTCTAGCATAGTAGTGCGGCCACTTAGCGTGGACTTCGTAGAGCCGCGCTGGCGTTGTCCAATTCGTTTTAGGAAATCGCCGTGCCGGTGCTAATTTAATTTTAATTAAGTTGAGGGGACTCATGCATCGTGCTACTAAGATTGTTGCTACCATTGGACCCGCCTCTAGCTCGCCGGATATTTTAGCTCGGATGATCGCGGCTGGTGTGGATATTATGCGGCTGAATTTCTCGCACGGCACCGCAGAAGATCATCGACAATGTGCCGAGTTTGTGCGAGAAGCCGCGCAGCAGGTGGGTCGTGAAGTAGCAATCATGGCGGACTTACAAGGTCCAAAAATCCGGGTCGGCAAGTTTAAGAACGGCCGTGTAATACTTTCCCTTGATAGTACGTTTATTCTAGATGCTGAATGTGAATTAGGGAATGAGAAGCGGGTTGGTTTGGACTATAAAAATCTACCTCAGGAGTTAAACACCGGTGACATTTTGCTTCTCAATGACGGCTTAATCGTTCTAAGCGTGCAGCGGGTAATCGGTAAAGAAATCCATACGAGCGTGAAGGTTGGCGGTGAATTATCAAATAATAAGGGGATTAATCGTCAGGGTGGAGGGCTGTCGGCGCCTGCCCTGACTGCAAAGGATATGGAAGACATACCTATCGCTATGGAACTTGGCGCAGATTTAATTGCCGTATCGTTCCCGAAAAATGCGATGGATATGGAGATGGCGCGACAGCTTATAAACATTGCCGGTGCGCCATATGGTTACAAACCGAAAATGATAGCTAAAATCGAGCGAGCCGAAGCAATCCCATTATTACAAGAAATCCTTCATGCATCCGACGGTATTATGGTGGCGCGCGGCGATTTAGCGGTGGAGGTTGGTAATGCGGCAGTGCCTGCGCTACAAAAGCGCATGATTCGGATGGCGCGGAAGGCAAATAAGACCGTTATTACAGCTACACAGATGATGGAATCTATGATTCAGAACCCAGTTCCGACTCGAGCTGAAGTCTCAGACGTAGCTAATGCGGTGCTAGACGGTACAGATGCAGTGATGTTGTCCGCAGAGACTGCGTCTGGCCGGTATCCGGTCGCGACGATCGAAACGATGGCAGCTATCTGTTTAGAAGCGGAAAAGTCTAGTCAGGTCGAGTTGGATAAAGACTTCTTAGATCACACGTTCACTCATATTGAGCAATCAATTGCGATGGGAGCGCTATTTACTGCATTCCATCTCGGTGCTAAAGCAATTGTTGCCCTAACTGAATCAGGCGCTACTGCGCTATGGATGAGTCGTCACTGGTTGCATGTGCCGATTTACGCGTTGACATCATGTCTATCGAGCGAGCGGATGATGGCATTGTACCGAAATGTAGTGCCGATTCACCTAGAATCAAGCCTTGACCGCGATACAGCATTACAGCAAGCACTCGAAGTTCTAGTAAAAAACAATTATGCGGTAAGAGGAGACATTATTGTATTAACCATAGGCGAACCTATGAGACAAGTTGGGGGCACCAATATGTTAAAGATTGTTAAGATTGGCGACTCCCCTTGAGTTTTAGCCACTGCGTCGTAGTAGAGCCTTGCTCAAAGTCTAATGCTAATAATCGTGAATAGCTTAATAACTACGCTCAATCTGAGGCAGAACGGGGCGCGCAGAACAATAAAATACGCGTAATCCGTATTAGCGCGTCTGGTTCAGAAAAGAATTTCATTGAAAGGAGTAAAATATGCCTCTCGTATCTATGCGTCAGCTGTTAGATCATGCTGCTGAAAACGACTATGGATTGCCAGCGTTCAACGTTAACAATCTCGAGCAGGTGCAATCAATTATGGCGGCAGCAGATGAGGTAAATGCGCCGGTGATTATGCAGGCATCAGCTGGTGCGCGTGGATATGCGGGTAGCGTGTTTCTGTGCCATCTAATTAAGGCTGCGGTTGAGTCTTATCCCCATCTTCCGATTGTAATGCACCAAGACCATGGGCAATCGCCAGCGGTCTGTATGGCGGCGATTTGCAGTGGATTTACTAGTGTGATGATGGATGGATCATTACAAGCTGACGGCAAAACAGTTGCTAGTTATGAGTATAATGTCGAAGTTTCACGGCAAGTCATTGAATTTGCGCATTCGGTTGGTGTAACGACCGAATGCGAACTAGGCGTACTTGGCTCGCTGGAGACGATGAAAGGTGACAAAGAAGACGGCCATGGTGCGGAAGGGACAATGACTCGGGAACAACTGCTCACCAATGTTGAACAAGCGGCAGATTTCGTGCGTTCGACACAATGCGATGCTCTAGCTATAGCAATCGGTACGTCTCATGGGGCTTATAAGTTCACTCAAAAGCCAACCGGCGATATTCTAGCTATCAATCGAATTCGGGAAATTCATGCCAGGATTCCGAATACTCATCTCGTAATGCATGGCTCTTCATCAGTGCCACAAGAACTATTAGCAGAGATTCGTGCATTTGGTGGTTATATAACGGAAACATATGGTGTTCCGGTTGAGGAAATTCAGGAGGGCATTAAACACGGTGTACGAAAGATTAATATAGATACAGATCTACGCCTAGCAATCACTGGTGCGATTCGACGATATTTTGTCGAAAATCCAAGCCAGTTCGATCCGAGAGATTACCTCAAGCCGGCGCGTGAGGCAGCTAAGAAAGTATGCTTAGAGCGCTATCAGCAGTTCGGCTGCGAAGGGCAGGCTAGCAAGATTAAACCAATTGCGCTGAACAAGATTGCTAAGCAATATCAGTCAGGTGAGCTAAAACAAATAGTAGATTGATTACCAATAAGTAGGGCTTATACGTAGTATTGTGTAGAGGCTTCTTCTAGGCGCGTTGCAAGCCCTTTGGTGTTTACGCGTGCTGTTCTTACATTGCAGCGGAATAGCTTTTCTACTTTATAGGACTTAACGGTGCCCGTATGCTCTATGAATCTACGCTTAGGTCGCTATTGCTGGTAGGACGAGGTAAAGTTCGTGATAATTATGCAGTTAGCGACGACAAATTTTTGATGGTAACAACTGATCGCTTATCAGCATTCGACGTGATTATGAGTGATCCAATCCCAGATAAAGGACGCGTGCTGAACCAAATGAGCAATTTTTGGTTCGATAGGTTTGCGCATGTAGTACCAAACCACTTAACCGGTATAACGCCGGAGAGTGTCGTCGCTTCTACTGAAGTATCGCAGGTTATTGGCCGAGCCGTAGTAGTGCGTCGCCTCCGACCAATTTTATTAGAAGCTATAGTACGCGGCTATATTGCTGGCCGTGGCTGGAAAGATTATCAGGCTAGCGGCTCTTTGTGCGGAGTCGAACTACCAGTGGGTCTGCAAAACGCGCAGCAGCTGCCAGAGCCAATCTTTACACCGACATCAAAAGCGAATATCGGTGGTCACGATGAAAACATTACATTTTCTCAAGTTGAACAACGTATTGGCATTAAATTAGCGTCATATATTCGCGATATCAGCATCTCGCTGTACAAAATGGCTTCAGACTATGCGGCTACGCGCGGGATTATTATTGCAGATACTAAGTTTGAGTTCGGGCTCGATAACGATGGAAAGCTATTCCTTATAGATGAGGTGTTAACTTCTGATTGCTCTCGATTTTGGTCTATAGAGCAGTACCAAGTAGGTAATAATCCATTGTCGTTTGACAAACAGTTCGTTCGCGATTGGCTAGAAAAGCAGCCCTGGAATAAGGCGGCACCAGTGCCGCGATTGCCGCATGAAGTAATCGATGAGACTGCGGCTAAATACCGGGAGGCCTTTAAGCGAATTACGGGCCTGCCGCTATATCAGTAGCTTCAGTACGGAATGAATAAAGTTCATCAGCTAGCACAACCTAGTGGTACGAATAATCATCCAAGCCCATTGGTTGGAGTAGTTATGGGGTCATTATCAGACTGGCATACAATGCGGGATGCCGTGTCAATCCTGCGAGATTTCGGCGTGCCTTACGAGGCACGAGTCTTATCTGCGCATCGGATGCCTGATGAGATGTTTGATTATGCGCAGCTCGCCCAGGCTCGTGGTTTATGTGCAATTATTGCGGGTGCAGGTGCTGCAGCTCACTTGCCAGGAATGCTTGCGGCTAAAACCATGGTACCGGTGCTTGGTGTGCCGGTAGATAGTAAATACATGCGCGGCATAGATTCCTTATACTCAATCGTTCAGATGCCCAGGGGTGTTCCTGTCGCTACGTTCGCAATCGGTACAGCTGGTGCGGCTAATGCCGCGTTATTCGCTATTGCATTGCTCGCTAACGCACACAATATTAACGCTCAGATTAAGGGAAACGACTTCGCATCTAAACTCGAAATGTTCCGCGTGCGTCAAAATAATATCGCACGGGCGATTGTATTGCCATCAGATTAACCCGTTGTATAAGCCGACGTGCTTACTGAGCGGTTTGAGAATTAATTAAATATCTTTATCAAATAGTTTTTCTAATGACTATACTGTTTTTTTAACATGTCAGATACCCCCCAACCTATAAATGGTACCAGCTTATTTGCCAATGTAACAACATTCGGTACACCAGCATATGCGCGCGTACCTATTATGCCAGGAAGATGGTTGGGTATAATTGGCGGTGGGCAACTTGGACGAATGTTCTGTTTTGCCGCACAGTCAATGGGCTACCGTGTCGCCGTGTTAGATCCGGAGATTACCTGTCCGGCAAGTGGCGTTGTAGATCGTCATTTTTGTGCTGAGTATGATAATCGAGAGGCACTTGCTGAGATAGCGGAGTTATGCTCGGCAGTGTCAACCGAGTTTGAGAATGTGCCGGCCTCTAGCCTAGACTTGCTAGCACGCACAACCTGCGTGAGTCCGTCTGCGCAGTGTGTTGCAATTGCGCAGGACCGTATAATCGAAAAGCGTTGGATTAAGAAAGCTGGCGTACAAGTCGCGCCATATATAGTAATCGAATCGGCAGCTGCACTGCAAACTCTCCGCGATGAGACGATAGCGGCGATGTTGCCGAGTATCTTGAAGACTACTAGACTGGGCTATGACGGAAGGGGGCAAAAAAGTGTGTGCAGTCCAGATGAGGTGCGCGCCGCACATACGGCTCTGGGCGGCGTTACATGTATTCTTGAACAGAGACTGCCGCTTGCATACGAGATTTCGGCTATTATCGCACGTAGCGTGGATGGTACAATAGCACTGTTTCCAGTCGCACAGAATATTCATCGTAATGGCATTTTGTCGCAGACGATTTCGCCGTCCCCAGTTGGGGATGCTTCTCTTATCAATCGAGTGCAGGCGGCAACGCTGGCGATTGCAGTAAAATTAAATCATGTTGGCGTACTATGTGTAGAGTTCTTCGTACTAAAAGATGGCTCACTAGTAGCTAATGAAATTGCACCTCGTCCTCACAATTCTGGTCACTATACGATTAATGCATGCGTATCTAGCCAGTTTGAGCAGCAGGTTCGTGCAATGACCGGAATGCCCTTAGGTTGTACGCGTCAGCATTCGCCTGCAGTCATGCTTAATTTGCTAGGGGATACGTGGTTTATAGATAAGGTACGGCGCGTGCCGCCATGGCATGAGGTTATTGCGATACCTGGAGCACATCTACATCTCTATGCGAAAAAAGTGGTCCGTATTGGACGAAAAATGGGTCATTTAACGCTGACTGCTCCAGTATTACACGAAGCCCAGGCGGCATCGCGCAATTGTATGCGTCTTTTACATATCCCACCTGAATGAGTGCTACCTGGAAAGGTAGCGACGGACGTTGTTCTATACCGCTAACGTCTACTAGCGTCGATGCATCAAAGTCAAAGTACTATTCGCGAGCTATGATCGATGCCGCTGTATGCCGATTAGATATTGGGGAACTAGTTGCGTTTCCAACTGAAACAGTGTACGGGCTAGGCGCAGATGCTTGCAATCCAAAAGCTGTGGCGCGTATCTACAAAGCTAAAAATCGGCCCGTAACTCATCCAGTTATTGTACATCTAGCACCAGGCGACGATCCCGGTAATTGGGCACGCTCGATAGGTTTAGAAGCACAACGCCTAATCGATGCATTTTGGCCTGGGCCGTTGACGTTAATCCTAAAGCGGGCTATTACTATCACGAATGAGGTGAGCGGCGGTCAAGACTCAATTGGATTGAGATGTCCGTCGCATCCGGTCGCTCAGGCGTTACTACGAGCATTTTCTGACTTGCGTAACGGTCATGGTAGCGTAGCAGCGCCTTCTGCGAATAAGTTTGGATATGTGAGCCCGACAATCGCGCAGCATGTACGTGATGAGTTTGGTGATAGTGTATACCTACTAGATGGTGGAGCATGCGATATTGGCATTGAGTCAACGATCATTGACCTGTCTCGTGGTTTTCCGGCACTACTGCGCCTCGGGAGAATTACGCCGCAACAAATTACAGATGTGCTAGGCATAGTACCGCTACTGCCTAGCAACAGCGGTACTGCAACGCCGCGCTCATCAGGCACTCTAAAGGCACATTATGCGACACGTACACCAATCGCACTACTGTCGCTTGAAGAAATTTTAAACGAGGTCGAAACGTATTCGCCACATAACCGACTAGCAGTGATCGCGCGCGATGGCTCGCCACAAGTCGATGTATTGCGTGTACGGCCTAATTTATGGTTCCTTGCCGCGCCAAATGATCCATACATGTATGAGTACGAACTCTACCGGATGCTGCGAAAACTAGATAGTTCGAATATTCTGTGCATTTTTATTGAGCTACTACCAGCCACCCCTGAATGGTCTGCGATTAATGATCGACTGCAGCGAGCAGAGGCAGCATTTAAAATCAACAGTTAGCTGCACTTAAGTAGTCCAGGAATTCTTGGGACTATCTAATGTAGCACTGAACAAACATAGATCGCTACAATGTACTAAAGACAATACAGAAATAAAAGTCTGCGCTAATAATGATGTGAGTGATGGCTACCTTTCTAACCCTAATTTAGTAATGAGATAATCTACGCTCATATATACACTAAGCGCAGATCTATACATTACGCGGATTTAGTTAAGATATTGATTGCTAGTCACTATAGCGACCTCCACCATCTAATTAACAAACTAGCGCCATACACAGCAGCAGATAGGGCGCTGATCCAAAAGCTAGTCGGCCAGTCAGTGTAGAACGCGAGTGTGATACCAATCCATGCTTGTGCAAGCGCGAATAAAGTAGCACATACTATTCCAGAACTGATTCGCCTTGTGAGGTTCTGTGCGGCTGCGGCTGGCCCTACCATCAGCGTAAATACGAGCAGCATACCGACAATTTGTGTGCATTGTGCAACCGCAATGGCAACGATTGCTAGAAACAGAATGGATACAGCGCGTAGAGATACGCCCTTAGCTTCAGCTACCTCTGGCTGAAGGCTCGAGAAAATTAGCGGCCGAGCAATTGCTGTTAATGTAGTTAAAACTAATAGTGCCAACCAGCTAAGCGATACAAGCATACTGGTGTTTATGCCAAGCACATTGCCAAATAGCAACATAGTTACCTGCGTCGCATAAGCAGTAAAAAAATGCAGAAATAGTAAGCCGGCACCAAGAGATAATGATAGTGTAATGCTAACAGCAATATCGTACCCAGATAGACGTCCGCCGAGAGCCCCCATCACAATACCAGCCACAACTGTAAAAGCAATCATACCCCAAAGCGGTGGAATGCCAAGTAGTGCTGCGCCTGTAGCACCAGTAAATCCGAGATGAGCTAGTGCATGTCCTGCAAAAATTTGCTGGCGCAGAACTAGAAAAAAGCCGACAATGCCAGAAACAATTGCGGCAATACTAGACGCCAGGAAGGCGTTAATCATGAACTCATATTCAAACATTTGCATTTCGCGTATCGTGATCTGGTAGTCGATCTAGACAGTGACTATCAACAGAGTCGAATCTAAGATCCGATTCTATGCTGATCGTTATAGCCGCAAGTATAGTCGTGCAAGTGAGGGCATTTCTCTATTTCCACGCCACCAAACATCACGAAGATTCGTCCGGCAAGTCGTATGACATCAATTGGCGCGCCGCTATACAAGCGTGATAGTACTTGTGGTGTAATAACCTCATCGACAGTCCCAAGCTCGGCAAGGCCGTTTCCTAAGTAGAGAACGCGGTCAATGACGTGAAGTAGTGGATTAAGTTCATGAGCGCTAAATAAAACAGTAATGCCTAATTTACGTTGTACTCGCTTTACCAATTCGACAACACAAGCTTGGTGCTTTAGATCTAAACTAATCAACGGTTCATCTAGCAGAAGTAGTTCGGGTTGACCAAGTAAGCATTGCGCGAGTAGGAGACGCTGACGTTCACCGCCAGACAATTCTACGAAGGGACGGTCAGCTAGTGATAACGCGCCGACGATTGCTAGCACATCGTCTACTGTTTTGCGTTTTTTTCGCCGAGATAGCGTAATCCCCCAGCGGTTCCCGTCGATCGCGCATGCTATAAAATCTCGTGCGGAGAGGTGTCTCGCTATTGATGTGTTACGTACTTGTGGCATATAGCCAATCGCGGTATTACCAGGTGTGACTGGCTTCTTAAATATGCGTATCCTGCCTCGAGCAAGGGGTGAAAGCCCAAGTAGCATACGCATGAGCGTAGTTTTCCCGGCACCGTTGGGGCCTAGTACGCCGATAAATTCACCCTTATTTATCACAAAGCTGACACTATCAAGCACACGCCTCGCACCTAATTTAAGCGTAACACAATTCAGCTCGATCGCTGGATCACTCATTTAACTTGTCCTTCTAATGCTTTTTGCAAAGAGTTGAGTTGTTCCAGCATCCATTGGCAGTACGTTTTTCCATCTGGTTCTGTTTCAGTGATGTGTACCGTCGGCACATGTGACTGTTGTGCAATCTCTAGCATCCGTTGAGTTGACATGTTGCTGGCTTGGCTATTATAAATGAGTACCTTCACTCGTCGAGTCCTCAAGTCTTGCTCGAAGGCTGCAACATCAGCTGCACTTGGCTCTGTTTCGTTCATTGCAGAAAGTTGAAAACGTTTATTATGCATTGTCAGACCGATAGCCTCTGCCATATAGCTAAATACGGGTTCGGTAGCCGTCACAGGCGTGCCTTGATAGTACTGTTTCAATACTGCAATTTTTTGATTGATTGGCTTGAGAGAATCGATAAATCGCGTTAACCGGATGGCATAGTCAGTCTTATGTGCCGGATCTTTCTGTATGAGAAATGTACTAACCGCACGTGCTACTGCTGGCATGGTCTCGGGTAAATACCATAGATGTGGATTATCGCCTTGCTTCTTACCTACGAGATCAGCAACAATAATTTCTGTATAAGGTTTCCGGTGTTCTCGTAAGCTAGTAGGAAGCTGAGATAGCCATGGATTATAGTTGGTACCGTTGTAGATAAGGAGTTGTGCGGAAGCGTGTGCACGTGCGATTTTAGGACTGGCTTCAAATAAATGTGGATCCTGGTTGGGGTTACTTAGAATGCTAGTGACCGATACATGGGGGCCACCTAGAGTTTGTACTAGTTCTCCATAAAAGTTCTCACCTGCAATAACTTGGATCGTCTGAGAGCGTCTGACGCATGCTGGCGTTACGGCGATTAGTGGCATGTAAAAGACAATCAATACTAAAGCAGTTGCAATAAGACGTTTCATCAAACGGCTCCGAAGAAATCTTCGCCACAAGCATTAGTAGACTAGCATAAGCATGGGCGATATTTATATTATAATATAACAGTACTTAACTTTCTCTTATCGAAATTAAAAACGACGTATTTTAAGGGAGTCAAGGCTGAAAAAAACAATAGCTTCTGCTATTGTCCATGGCATGCAAACGATTCTTTCTGTATCTCATCTCTCAAAAACGTATGCGTCCGGATTCCGTGCGCTGAACGATATTAACCTTAATATCCGGCGTAGCGAGATTTTCGCGCTACTTGGATCGAACGGCGCCGGAAAAACAACACTGATTAGCATCATCTGCGGCATAGTCAATCCCAGCAAGGGTCGCGTCACGGTTGACGGCTATGACATCATCACTCATTATCGTGATGCGCGTGCGGCTATTGGATTATTGCCGCAAGAATTGACTACGGATACATTTGAATCGGTATGGCGCACAGTCTCATTCAGTCGAGGCTTATTCGGTAAGCCAGCGAATCCTGTGTATATCGAAAAAGTGCTAAAAGATCTATCGCTCTGGGATAAAAAAGATCATAAGATCCGAACGTTGTCTGGCGGCATGAAGCGTCGCGTAATGATTGCTAAGGCACTGTCGCATGAGCCACGTATATTATTTTTAGATGAGCCAACTGCTGGTGTAGATGTCGAGTTACGCCGGGACATGTGGCGACTCGTGCGTTCTTTGCGAGATAGCGGAGTGACAATCATCTTAACCACGCATTATATCGATGAGGCTGAGGAAATGGCCGATCGCATTGGTGTGATCCGTAATGGCGAGATTATTCTCGTCGATCATAAGATCGAGTTAATGCGCAAGCTTGGCAAGAAGCAGCTGACGCTTCAGTTACATATGGCACTACAGCGTATTCCGCATCGGCTTTCCGTATACGGACTTGAACTGGCTCGTGGAGGTAACGAGCTGATCTACACTTACGATGAGCATGCGGAGCATGCTGGTATTATCGAATTACTTCGAGCGCTAGATGGCGAAAATATCGCTTTTAAAGACTTGAAAACGACACAAAGCTCACTGGAGGATATCTTCGTGAACCTCATAAAAGAAAAGTATCGCGAACTACCCCGTAAGGACGTACCGTGATGAATATATATGCAATTCGTGCAATCTACTGTTTTGAGATGGCGCGCACTTGGCGGACTCTAATGCAGAGCGTTGTGTCGCCTGTAATTTCGACGTCACTTTATTTTATAGTTTTTGGTACAACTATTGGTTCGCGGATCCAGTATGTGAACGGTATGAGTTACGGGGCATTTATTGTGCCCGGACTTATCATGCTATCTCTGCTTACACAAAGTATCTCAAACGCCTCGTTCGGTATCTATTTCCCGCGTTTCACTGGAACTATATATGAGATCTTATCCGCACCTATATCATATGTTGAGATTGTAATTGGCTATGTCGGCTCAGCCGTTACCAAGTCAGTTATGCTAGGGATAATTATCCTTGCTACGGCCCACTTGTTTGTTCCGGTCCAGATTAACCATCCTGGTTTCATGCTGTTGTTTTTGCTGCTGACATCGTTCACATTCGCATTATTCGGCTTTATTATCGGCGTATGGGCTGATAACTTTGAGAAGTTACAGTTTGTGCCATTGCTTATTATTACGCCACTGACATTTCTCGGAGGAAGCTTTTATTCAATCGACATGCTACCGCCGCTTTGGCGTACTGTAGCCCTATTTAATCCGGTAGTGTATTTAGTTAGTGGATTTCGCTGGAGTTTTCAGGAAGAGAACCAGGTAAACATTGGTATTTGCCTAAGTGTAACAATTTCATGTCTGGCTCTATTTACGGGAATCGTTGCGTGGATCTTCAAGACTGGATATCGCCTGAAGAGTTGAGAATGCTAGTGACTAATTAGTCATTTATATCAATAAACTTTATAGCATGATCAATATGAACAACATCCTAATGCAACACGCTACTCAGCGCAGTATATAAATGCGACTGCGTATACGTGGCGCCAGATTAATCCCCAGATCATTCCCAACTAGTTTGACTGTAGAATCACAAAGATCCGTTTTTAAACGGGGGCGTGTTTATATAGTAGAAGCTCCGCTCAGATAACAGAATCCCAAGGCGCGGAAAGCCGCATTGCGCAGTTAATAATACCAACCATCGAGTAGGTTTGCGGAAAGTTTCCCCACATCTCGCCGGTAATTGGATGTGTGTCTTCGGATAGCAAACCGAGATGGTTTCGCGCCGCTAGCATTGCTTTAAAAATTACACGAGCCTCCTCATGACGACCAATTCTAGCTAGTGCGTCGATGCGCCAAAATGTGCAGATATTAAATGCAGTTTCCGGCTTGCCAAAGTCGTCTGGTGCCTCATAGCGTCGCATGTAGGGGCCATCGCATAGCGATCTCTCTAGTGCCTCAACAGTGGATACGAAGCGTGGATCTTTTGCATTAATTATATTAACTTCGGCCATCAACAGTACACTTGCGTCTAAATCTTGTCCACCGATGCTTTCAGCAAAAGCACCACGAGCCTCGTTCCATGCATTATTTAGTAGGTATTCACGGATCGTATCAGCGCGCTCACGCCATAGCATTTCCCGTGCGGGCAGCCCGAGCGTATTGGCGATTTTTGCGAGTCGATCGCAAGCAGCCCAGTTCATAAGAACTGATGAAGTATGAATGCGAGCTCGCGACCGCAGCTCCCACATGCCAGCATCTGGTTGCCTATATATTTTGTAGGCACTCTCCCCGACAGCTTCCAGGTATTTAAATTCGAATAGCCCAGCTGGACGTATTAAACGTTGGTCATAGAAAGCCTGCGCTGCTCCTAAAACAATGTTACCGTATACATCGTGTTGGAAGTGCTCATGTGCTTGATTGCCAACTCGTACTGGTGATTGACCGCGATATCCAGCTAGATGCTCGACAATCGATTCTGGAAGCGATTCTTCTAGACCAATGCCATAAAGCGGTTTGATATGTCCCCCACTAGAGCGCAGTACAACATTGCGTAGCCAGCGTAAATAGTCCTCCATCGTGCTCACTTCGGACAGGCTGTTTAGCGCACGCACGACGAAGAATGCATCGCGTAGCCAGCAATATCGGTAGTCCCAGTTACGACTGCTACTCGGTGCCTCCGGAATACTAGTGGTCATTGCGGCGATAATCGCACCAGTATCTTCAAAAAGTGACAGCTTCAGCGTGATCGCTGCGCGGATTACTGCATCCTGCCATTCTAGTGATATCGAGAGACGGCTGCTCCACTCACGCCAATACTGGATGGTGTTTTGCTCAAAATCTCGCGCAGTATTTTCAATACTTGTAGTAAGTATTTCATTCGGCCCAAGAATAAAATTAGCTTCGCTATCAAGCAGAAATTGCTGTTCTGCGATGATATACGATAAAGGTACATCAGTGGTTAACCGCAGTATTTGCGAAGAACCGACATAGCAGATATGGTTGCTATCTTGCGTGATTATAGGTGACAGCCGGCCCCAGTTAAAACGTGGGCGTAGTTGTACCGTGATCCGAACTGAGCCTTCTAACGGCTTTACACGGCGCACGATTGTTGTAGGGCGGAAATAACGTCCGCGCTCGTAGAAGCGTGGTGCGAAGTCGGTGATTTCGATACCTTGTTCGTTTATGTCATATAAACGCGTCCGTAACACAGCAGTGTTTGGCTCGTAGAACTGCTCGCTACGCACATAATTCTCGAGTTTAATACTCCATAAGCTAGCGTGGTCCGAGGTATCTATTAGTGCGTTGAAAACCGGATCGCCATCAAATCTCGGAAAACAACTCCAAACAATGCAGCCCATTTTATCAATTAGCGCACTGAATGCACAATTGCCAATGACGCCGAGATCGAGCGAGCGATGTGGAGTATTACAGAGGGAAGAGGTCTGGGATGACTCGGTAGAAGACAGGATCATCGTAAAATACCTTAGCGTTCTAGGTTTAAATGGGGTAGATGCGTCTACTGTATGCGAGGTCGTACTGCCGCAGTTTGTAGTCTGCGCTAGCTCTATGTATCGCGCAAGACTGACAGTGCATCGGTTATGAAATTAACAGCATATGAGTAATGCGGATTTGATATGCGCAGCACGAAGATACTGCTAGCAATAGAATAACGGCCCAATAATCGTTGGGAACGTTTAGTCGCACCATACCGATGCTTCGCTCTATTTTCGGATTATTGGAAAGCATTAAAACTCGTTCAGATAGATTATCACCGATATAGCAGGCTATTGGTTATTATGATAAACCAGAAGTTGGAGTATATTGTATTAGCCTTACACTTTTGTACATTAAATACTAATATCTATTTAATAAAGTAAAAGTAACGTGTGGTAGCAAGAAACTCAGGAAAAATTATAGAGATATAAGAAAAATTCTATAATAAATTTAGCGTACAACATCACTCGTCTAAGTTAGACGTTTTTATACTAGATTAATGCTGTGAAAATTTCTACAAAGAATAAAGTTCAGAATCATTCATATTTATTCGAGGCATTATTATACTGCTGTAATTAATACCGATTACTCAAAAACCACCATATATCGGTGGCTTTCCCCGGGGCTTAATAACTGTGGGTAGTAGTTAAAATTTTAACCTTGCGTTTCAGCACGCGCAGCGTATTGCTCCCATAGATGTGCACAAATAAATAGGATAATACCTATGAACAGCACAACGATTAGTGCATCAGGACTATTCATTCGCATTAGTAAACCGGCAACTATCGGACCTAAGAAACTTGCTATGCCCCATGATGCGCCGATTAGAGAGCTAGCAGTAACTAGAGATGGACCACGGAAACGCTCCCCAATTGCTGATAGAGATAACGTGTAGACTCCACCGGAAGCTGCGCCAAGTAAGATCAGCACAGGCCAATACAGCCACGGCTGCGTAGTCACTAATAGCAATGTCGGTAACAACAGGGTTACGACTATAGCAGCGCCGAAATGTATACGTTCTCGGCCGACCTGATCAGCTAGCCAACCCAGGAAGAATGCGCACACCGTTTCGCCAAGCGCAATTGCAGACCCAAATACGACAGCTCTTTCTGTTGAGATGCCATGGTGGAGCGCAAACAATGGCAGCAATGATAGCGCTAGTGTATCAAACAAGGCAAAAAAGCCCACACCGATTATCGGTGCGAGCATGCGTGGTAATATCGTTTTTCTAGTGGCATTAGAGTTATTGCCAACCTGGCCCATATCAGGAGAAATCCGCATTATTGATAGGCCTGGCAGAGCCAACAGGAATATCGAAGCGCACAATGCAAAACGCCAGCCAGGATAGCTGGCTATAACACTAACTAATAATGGGCCAGCCATCTGGAATAGGGTGAAGTTAGTCGTATACAGCGCGACAATACGTCCACGAGATCTATCTGGGGCAAGTTGGTGAACCCAGACTTCGGTAATCGTGAACAGCATCATTAAAGCAGCACCTGAGATTGCTCTTAGGAAAGTCCATGCCACAAGGTTGGAAGTCAATTGCATCAAAAGCGTCGAAATCGACGTTATCCATACCATACTGGTAATAGCGCAGTGTGCGCCAATGCGCGACGTAATGCGCCCCACAAATGGAACAATCACGAGCCCGCCACCCGCCTGCGCAGCTGTAAGAATACCAATCACGTGTGAACCATACCCGGCTTGCATTAATGCAATAGAGGTAAGCGGAAACGTGGCGCCGATACCCAGTCCTACGATAGCAACGCTTATAATTAAGGCGCAGAAGTCGCGTGTAAAGATAATTTTCATTCGAGTGTTATGGGGTCAGCATATTAGCGGTCAAACCTCTATTCTTATAGTGCTTTATTCGCATTTGATTGCATCAAACTCCGAGGATTACTCTAGTGTTTAAAATTCCATACCAGACAATAGTTGCCATTTAGTTTTATGATTAAATATAAAGCTGACTAGCCTAGGCATGCCAAGTACTAGTTGCAATGCTATCGTATATAGTTGAACACAAAAGTCTTAGCAGTGATGCATTCCACATCTAGAGCATCAGTAGATATCGCAAAACAGAATACTTAAACAAAGACTATGATCATAAATACCGTCGATACTATCAGTAGATTCATCTTTAGCAAGTAAACTAGGGCACTTAAACACTTAAGATGATGATTATCAAATCATAGGCCAAATAGTATAAGTATTAGTATTATGGGATGTACCATTGTCCGGTGTATCTTGAATATGAGGCTTTTTATATCTCAATCTACGCAAGTAGTAATGCCCCGAGTATGATGGTCATGGCTAGATCTGTATTATAGAGTTGGCGCGTCTAGCATGCCCTAGCTTACTAAAATATCTGCTGGACAAGCTGCTAGGCGTATGCTTTAGTGGCCTTGGGTAGACATGATAGTAGTTAAGAGCTCAGTAGCATTGACGTAGGATATGGGAGTTTATAGTAATTTGCCTTCCGGCAAGTAGACGCGGCAATATATTGTATCTACGCATACCTATATTAACAGCGTATAGCTAGTCAGGCATATAACTTGAGTTATCCAGGTAATTCAAAGCATGCTTGTTTATGGGCACTGGGTGCACGCTTAAAGATTGCATGCTGAATTTTACATGGCAGTTACGTTGGGAATACTCCACCTGCATTAGTGATACTTATTGAAACGGTATACCTTAATAGATAGTTAGTGTAGCCTGCGCACCTCGCATCTGTAAGGCTCGGATTAGAATACAATTTCTAATGTAGCCAATTTTGATGGTAGCTATTGCCCAAGGTGAATTGAATATTAACGATAATCAGACTTCTTTGGGTGTTATCAATGTAGAAACATATGCTTATATCGACATATCTAACATGTCTGACGGGTTCTGTATAGATGGTTATACTTAAGTGTATGTAGATATAAATACTATCTTGCACCCTGGGAAAATTTGGGTTCTTGAAATAGTCTTCACCTGTCCATATAATTGGCTCTATCCGCACGTGAGTGCTAACAACCCGTGCCACCAAGACGCCTAGTTTGTCGGGCGTTAACGTAAAAGCGTTCTTTAGCCTAAAACATAAAGGAGTGTGTATGAACCTTCGTCCTTTGCACGATCGCGTTATCGTCAAGCGCTTAGATCAGGAAACCAAGACGGCGTCGGGCATCGTAATTCCAGATGCAGCGGCTGAAAAGCCTGATCAAGGTGAAGTCCTGGCCATTGGCCCAGGAAAGCGTGACGATAAGGGCACACAAATTGCTCTTGATATCAAGGTAGGCGACCGCGTGTTATTCGGTAAGTATGCCGGCCAGACTGTCAAGGTTGATGGGCAAGAATTGCTCGTCATGCGCGAAGAAGACATTATGGCGGCTGTCCAAAAGTGATAGTCGTTGTTCGTTCGACTTTTCAAAGATTTTAAGGAGTAACAGATGGCAGCTAAAGACGTCGTATTTGGCGATTCCGCCCGCGCAAAAATGGTTGAAGGTGTAAATATCCTTGCCAATGCAGTAAAAGTAACGCTTGGTCCAAAAGGCCGCAATGTAGTGCTAGAGCGTAGTTTTGGTGGTCCGATGGTGACTAAAGATGGTGTATCTGTAGCAAAAGAAATCGAGCTAAAAGACAAGTTACAGAACATGGGCGCCCAAATGGTTAAGGAGGTAGCTTCCAAAACCAGCGATAATGCCGGAGACGGAACAACAACGGCGACTGTGCTTGCACAATCAATTGTGCGTGAAGGTATGAGGTATGTTGCATCGGGCATGAATCCGATGGACTTAAAGCGGGGTATCGACAAAGCGGTTACTGCTACGGTCAACGAGTTGCGCAAGATCAGTAAGCCGTGTACAACAAGCAAAGAAATTGCACAAGTCGGTTCAATCTCTGCCAATAGCGATACATCGATAGGCGAGCGTATCGCTGAAGCAATGAACAAAGTTGGAAAGGAGGGTGTAATCACCGTCGAAGACGGAAAATCGCTTGCAGATGAGCTTGACGTAGTTGAAGGTATGCAGTTTGATCGCGGCTACCTATCGCCGTATTTTATTAATAATCCAGATAAGCAAGTTGCGATACTCGAGAACCCGTATGTGCTGTTATACGATAAAAAAATCTCGAATATTCGTGACTTACTAGCCATACTCGAGCAAGTAGCAAAGGCTAGCCGTCCATTATTGATTATCGCAGAAGATGTCGAAGGTGAAGCACTTGCGACATTAGTCGTAAACAATATCCGCGGAATTTTAAAAACTGTCGCAGTAAAGGCACCTGGTTTCGGAGATCGTCGTAAGGCAATGCTTGAGGATATTGCGATCTTAACCGGTGGCCAAGTTATTGCCGAGGAAACTGGTCTTTCGCTTGAAAAAGCTACGCTGCAAGAATTAGGCCAAGCCAAGCGGATTGAAGTTGCGAAGGAAAATACGACAATTATCGACGGCGCCGGCGAAGCGAAAAGTATTGAGGGTCGTGTAAAGCAGATTCGTGCGCAAATTGAAGAATCAACATCAGATTATGATCGCGAAAAGCTGCAAGAACGTGTCGCGAAGCTTGCGGGTGGCGTAGCGGTAATTAAAGTAGGCGCAGCCACTGAAGTAGAAATGAAGGAAAAAAAGGCGCGAGTTGAGGACGCTCTACATGCTACACGCGCAGCTGTTGAAGAAGGAATCGTAGCGGGGGGTGGTGTTGCATTGATTCGCGCTCGCACCGCGATCACTAACATCAAAGGCGAAAATGCTGACCAAGAAGCCGGCATTAAAATCGTTCTTCGCGCGATAGAAGAGCCGCTTCGTCAGATCGTACTGAATGGTGGGGAAGAGGGAAGTGTTGTAGTTGCTGCTGTAGCTGCAGGTAAAGGTAACTATGGTTACAACGCAACAAGCGGTGAGTATGGTGATCTCGTCGAGGCTGGAGTTGTCGATCCAACAAAGGTTACTCGCACTGCGCTGCAAAATGCGGCATCTGTTGCTGGTTTGCTACTTACAACTGATGCGGCGGTATGTGAGCTAGCGAAAGAAGAAACACCAGCACCGAGCGGTATGCCAGGTGGTATGGGCGGTATGGGTATGGACATGTAGTTCAGCTGTCCAAAAATGGGAATTGAACGGCTTCCTTTAAAGTGCGCTGTTCATTTCATTCAATAACAGACTCTGTATTCAGAAAATACAGAGTCTGTTTTTTATGAGGATAAGTTTTTGACATCTAATATTGAAGCTCTTTATTAAAGAGCGGATTTTAGGAGAATTTAAAGGTTAGACTACTGTTCTATTATTTCTTCTAGCTCTGCGATTAGAATCCTAGGACAATGCGACTCTCCTCAGCGTCAGTAGTTCAAGCTTGGGCAGTTTCAAGCACTGAAAGTACCCCACTATTTACCTAGTACGCGCATTTTTGCATCTGCTTGCGAGCAATTTATTTGAAGCAATCTATTAGATCATAGGCGTATCTCGCAGCATCAATAATATGACTCATTAGTTACTCTTTTCTATAGTTTTAAGCATTTTAGCGAATTCAGCCTCTTCGCTGAAGTATTAAGCAGTTTCGAAGACTATAATCCTAGACTAATATTAGCGTGGGTATCATTAATGACTATCCAGATAGCATTGCTAGAAAGCAAGGCGTAACGTTGCCGGGGATAGCAATAATCGTAGCCTTGCTATATATAAATAAATTTGAGAAAAATAAATTGTATTGCATAATCCCTCTGCCAGGCATCCATGCAATAACAAAGTACTGTACCTTATATTTCATTCTCACGAACTATTTGTGTGACGCGGCAATACGATGGAATACAAAAGTTGGATGTGCCTGATTTGTGGTTGGATTTACGATGAAGAAGCGGGTCTTCCGGAGGAGGGGATTTCGCCCGGAACACGTTGGGAAGATATCCCAATTAACTGGACATGTCCCGAGTGCGGAGCACGAAGGGAAGATTTTGAGATGATTCAAATTTAACTCTCAAGAAAAGATTTAGTACATTGATGGCACGTTATATAAACGTACATCAATTAGATAAGCTATAGAGGATAATATAGCTTCATAAATTCTCTTCGCTTTGTTAGCATTATTAATGGCGCTTCTACATCTCATCGACTACGCTGCATATGTAGTTCCGTTTAAGTGTGCAATCAGCGTATGCGCTGAATAATACTATTTTAAGTATGTTATCTGTACTGAAGTTTTAGAAATGCATTCTAGAAGTGATAGATCCGGGAATTTTATATCTGTAGCGATTAGTTGTGGATGCCCTATATATATGCCCCCCCACTATAGCAAAATGTCTGAGATATTATTAAACAGAACGATACTAAGCATGTGATGAAAATTCGATATGGAGAAAATTAGCAGGCGGAGTTTGACTGTATAGTGTTAGATTAATTCACTGCCGGTCGATGTATATGATTTGACTATATTTCTTACGCTTGTGAGCTGATGTAGTAGCACACTAGACATGATTAGTGATACAGGCTAGGTGCTGTATCACTAACGCATAGTTTTAGCATATCAGGGTAGGCATTTTGAATCGATATGGCTCGAAAACAATGCATTTTTAGTGGTCAAGCGGCGAGTACGGCACTGTTTTCGTTAACGGACAAGGGGGTATTTTCTATTTTAGAAACGCATCTATCGTATGTAGATGGAATACTGACTAGCTATTGTCTCGGCATTTCTCCAAACTACATTAGAAGCAGGCTATTGTTAACTAGACTCGAAATCACTAAAGAACCCGTCTTTATTAAACTTTAAGACACGTTAAAGACTACTGATTCCCTAAACTTGATAAGCGCATGACTCTATCCACAGAGGGCACTATATATTGTCGATGTAAGTGCTTAATAGACTTAAAATAACTACGTTAAAAGACGTGCTTGAAGCAGCTGTAAATGGTGTAGGCCTAAACGCGTTCTACTTACGCTTGGACATACTGGCTGGGGTGCGGGTCAGCGAGAGGATAAGATTTCGAGGAATATCTGGCTAACTGTTAAGGGAAATCCGAATATTATGTTCGATATGCCGTCAGAGCAACGTTTTAATGTGGCACTTAGGTTACTAAGTAACTCATTCATGAGAATTTCAAAGATAGGGCACTCATGAATACGTCAGAGGCAACTCTTCTCGCGTTTGACTATGGACATAAGCGCATCGGCATAGCGATCGGAAACACGATAACTTATTGCGCGCGTGCCCTCATAACAGTCGAAAATCGTAATCGAGAATACCGTTTTTCAGCGGTGAAGAAATTGATTGACGTATGGCAACCTATGTGGTTAGTTGTTGGGCTACCAATATATCCCGATGGGACTTCACATAATCTGACGCAGCAAGCGAAGAACTTCGGCAATCAACTCAATGGGCGCTTTAATTTACCAGTGACTTTAGTAGACGAGCGATATTCGTCGGTTGAGGCTAAAGCAACGGGCGCTCGCGCTCATATTCTAGACGCAGTAGCGGCATGCATTATTCTTCAGCAATATTTTGATGAAGATTTATTGAAGAGCCATAATGGGTGTGGTTATTATATTGATTAATACGGAGCATTTGTATCACGCAATGCGTGATACGTTGCAGGCTACAGTAGACTTGCGATATGCTCGTGAACAACCGTACTAACCTGGATTAGTGCCCATGATTGTTGGTGTAGCTGTTTAAAATCTAGTACAGCTTATTTAGCGTAGTGAATACTGCACTCTATCGAGCTTCTATGAAGATGAATAGCCCAAGTCGGCAACAGATTCCCCATGCACTAGGACTACGGTCTGCAATAAATAAGCTCCACGATTATCAGCCACTTGGCGTGTGTTAATTGGTCATATTAATTGGACCAGGTCTGCTGCGAGCTACTTATCCACTTTTACGTCTCTGGAACAGTGCCTTACGAAAAACAGAGATGCTAGTACTGCATCGTGATAGTAGCGATATGCTAACGTTCGTCACTAAAACGAATGCGAATCACTTAATACCTATAAATTTGTACTACTTGAGATAGTATTACATTACTTCTTTCATTTGTTGTGTAGCAGCTACTACTTTCATGATCATAATCTAACCTCGGGTTATCTATAAATACCGCCCCTCTAAATCTTGCGGAAACGATGTGTGAAGATATATTACTTAATAATAATAGGCGGGGTTTGCCCTTGCCTGAATACACGGAATTCCAGCCAAGTTCTTTACGCAGTCACCCACAATTGAACCATCACGGCGAATTAAAGCATCTACTAACTATTGAAGGTCTTCCATGTGCAGTAATTACTTATATCCTAGATACTGCGGCTCGGTTTCTAAGTGTGACGAATCGTAGTATCAAAAAAGTTCCATTGTTGCGTGGGAAATCTGTATTTAATTTATTTTTTGAAAATTCCACTCGCACTCGAACGACGTTCGAAATTGCCGCAAAACGTCTGTCCGCAGACGTGCTGAACTTAAACATTAGTGCATTATCTACAAGTAAAGGAGAATCTCTGTTAGATACGATTAATAATTTGTCAGCAATGCATGCAGATATATTTATTATACGACACGCACAAAGCGGTGCGCCTTATCTAATCGCACAGCATTGCGAACCACATGTACATATTATTAATGCTGGAGACGGTCGCCATGCGCATCCGACCCAGGGTTTGCTAGATATGTACACGATTCGTCACTATAAGCGTGATTTTACTAGATTGAGGGTAGCTATTATCGGAGATATCTTGCATTCGCGCGTCGCGCGCTCCGATATTCATGCACTGACTACGCTGGGTGTGCCAGAGATTCGTGCGATTGGGCCCCGCACGCTTTTACCTGGAGGGTTAGAGCACTTTGGCGTACGTGTCTTTCACGATACAAATCAGGGATTACGCGACGTCGACGTAATTATTATGCTGCGCCTTCAAAACGAGAGAATGAATGGTGCATTAATGCCATCTGCACAGGAGTATTTCAAGACATGGGGCCTAACTCCGGAGAGGCTGGCGTACGCTAAACCTGATGCAATAGTCATGCATCCAGGACCGATGAACCGTGGCGTAGAGATCGAATCAAGCGTCGCAGACGGACCTCAATCTGTAATATTAGATCAGGTTACATTCGGTATAGCAATACGCATGGCAGTAATGAGCATTATCGCGGGCAACAACGATTGAAATGAATTAACAGGCATTAAAAATATCTATAAGCATAAAGATGTATATCAAGGATGGACGTGTGCATGAAGATGTATATCAAGGGTGGACGTGTCATTGACCCGGTGACTGGAACTGATCAGAAGGCAGACATCTGGATTGCCGATGGTAGAATCGTATCAATCGGTGATACTACTGCGCCCACGCATAATATACAGACTTTTGACGCTACGGGATTAGCGATTGCCCCGGGACTAGTTGATTTATGCGCACGGCTTCGTGAGCCAGGATATGAGTATCGTGCAACTCTAGAGTCGGAGGTATCTGCGGCCCTAGCTGGAGGTGTGACTAGCCTTGTGTGTCCGCCAGATACTGACCCGCCATTAGATGAGCCGGCATTGGTCGAGATGCTAAAGTTTCGTGCTCGCAATATAAATCAAGTCCACGTATATCCTCTAGGGGCATTAACGGTAGACTTGAAAGGTGAGGTGATTACTGAAATGGCTGAGTTAACTGAAGCAGGGTGCGTCGGCTTCACACAAGCAGATCGACCAATTATCGATACTATGGTGTTATTACGGGCATTACAATACGCAAACACATTTGGCTATATAGTCTGGTTACGTCCGCAAGACCCCCATCTGAGCCGGGGCGGTATTGCTGCTAGCGGACCAGTCGCGTCTCGTCTTGGACTATCAGGAGTACCAATAGCTGCCGAGACGATCGCATTGCATACAATCTTCGAGCTAATGCGCGCTACAGGTGCGCGAGTTCATCTTCAGCACTTATCGTCGTCAGCGGGTCTTGAACTAGTGCGAGCGGCTAGGCGCGAAGAGTTGCCAGTCACATGCGATGTTACAATTAATCATGTTCACTTGATCGACGTAGATATTGGCTACTTCAACGCCCAGTTCCGAATAGATCCGCCACTAAGAGCTCAAGGTGACCGTGATGCAATTCGTGTTGCACTCGCTGACGGCACTATCGATGCGATTTGCTCAGATCATACACCCCTCGACGACGATGAAAAACTGAGGCCTTTTGGGGAGGCTTCGCCTGGCGCGACTGGGCTAGAGTTACTGCTATCGTTAACTCTTCAGTGGGCGATTGAGGAAAAGAAATCACTTGCACAAGCGCTAGCTAAGATCACCTGTGCGCCAGCCGCATTGCTTGGATTGCCAGTGGGAAGGCTCGAGCCTGGAGCCATTGCTGATCTTTGTGTATTTGACCCTACCGTATATTGGCACGTCGAACGGCGGGCACTAAAAAGCCAGGGACACAATACGCCTTTTTTAGGCTGTAAATTGCCCGCAAGAGTGCGTGCTACGATTATAGCTGGTCGTGTTGTGTACGACAGCCGCAACGAGTAGGTATGAAACACTGCGCCAAACAATGAGAAGAAATCACGTCTTAGAATTAAAACAAATTTTTATGCCTCGAATATAAATAGGCATAACAGTTTATGCACGAATTGCCCCAGAAGATTCTGGGGAAAGATGATTAATCTTTATTCCCAGAATTTATTCTGAATGAGGACTTATTCCAAGTACGATACTAATAACTTTATAAAATTTGGTAAGTAGTGTGCTAGAAAAATCTCGGCGAAGTACGAGCCCCCCCCCCTTACCGACTTATATAAAATGATAAGTACGATACGTGACAATGCGATCTATAGTCAGACGAAGCATAGATTAGCGTTTTTTGCTGCAGTCAACTTGAACTACGATCGCTCGGTTCTGGGGGGCAGTATCTAGTCGTATAGCAGATAGTTTCCCCCCCCATACACAGCCCGTGTCTAGGGCAATTATATTATCACGAATCATAAGTCCCAGTGATGCCCAGTGGCCGAATACTACTAGTGTGTCAGCGCTACGGCGCTGAGGTACATCAAACCATGGCATAAACCCATCTGGTGCTGTATTTGGGGATCCTTTTGCTATAAACTCCATTCGTCCATACGCGTCACAAAAGCGAATACGTGTCATGGCATTGATAATCACACGAGCGCGCGCTTCACCTTGTAGTGAATTAAACCAAGTATTCGACCCGTTTCCTCGCAGAGACTGAAGAAATATTTTCCAATCCTTACTTCTCAGCTTTGTCTGAATCCCATGAGCCAGCCCGAGTATGACTTGGATATTCCATTGAGGCAGCACACCAGCATGTACAAGTAGTCTCTGTCCGTCGTAATGTACGATTGGCCGATATCGCAACCAGTCGATTAAATCGATAGCATCTGGCGCAGAAAGGATGTCATCAAGCGTATCATCATGCTCTGGACAATACTTGCCAGCTGCAAGCTCCAACAAGTGAAGATCATGATTGCCGAGTACGGTTATAGCACGTTCACCTAGCCCCATAATGCGACGCAGTACGGCAAGCGATTCAGGTCCTCGATTGACCAGATCGCCAGCAAACCAAAGCTGCGTATCTCCTATCGGTCCAAGCTTATCGAGTAGCCGATCTAAAGCGTTGCAGCAACCTTGAACATCACCTATTCCTATGGGTGAAGGGCCAACAGCATTAGAAAGAAGTCTAGAAACGGAATTTTTCTTAACTGGGTATTTCATCAGCTATAAGGTCAGTATATATCGACAGAATGCTAATCTGACAATTATTTTAAATATGTGAAGAATCGGCATCCGTATTTCTCTAGTTGCTCAAGCGAGTGGAACTATATTATTACCTCTTATTAAATACCTTGTATAAAAGAAAGTCACCAGTGGGCTGCTTTTAGCCTTTTGCTAGAAAGGGTAAATAATACGCTAAATACTTTAGAATCTTTTTAAGATTATATGAGCTAACAATATTTATACTAATAGGTGATTTTCTGTGAACAAATACTCACTCTTAGCACATCAGCTGGGTTTGCTTATATATACGGTGGAGCATTGTAGCATTACTTAAATTTGTGGATACGCTGTGTTTAAAATCTAATTTGCTCTTAACATAATAGCGTCACAATAAGTTTATATATCTTGTTTATCCTAGCTATACCTAGATAAGAGAAGTCCAGACTCTCTAAAAAGAGTTTTAGAAGTTTTTCTATATCGAAGTTTCTATAACGCACGAGATATTAGGTTTAATAAGTTTATAAGAGCCTTAGAGTCCCTCAATATCGACGTGTAATTAGATATATTTGATATGTAATCGGTCAAGAAATCTTGTTGAAGGTCGGGGGAATACCCACTCGATCCTTTATAATTTTACTAAATATTTGCTCACTGATTTGCATCCTAACTTTAATAGGATTGGTGGGCTTGTGTATATCCGTTGGTACTCAAACCAAAGGTAGTTCCATGATTCTTGTAACGGGAGGTGCTGGTTTTATTGGTTCTAATTTCGTTCTCGATTGGCTACAACGTAGAGAAGAATCCGTAATTAATGTGGATAAACTCACATATGCCGGAAATCTTTGCACACTAAAGTCTCTTAAAGACAATCCCTTGTATTACTTTGCTCGGGTCGATATTAATGATCGATTTTCATTAGATGTATTATTTTCGCGCTACGCGCCACGCGCAGTGATTCACTTTGCCGCAGAAAGCCATGTAGACCGATCTATCCGCAGCCCCGCAGAGTTTATACAAACTAATGTGATAGGTACATTTACGTTGCTTGAGGCTACTCGTGCATACTGGGGTCGCCTCGATGATGATGTAAAGACTGCATTCCGTTTTTTGCATGTATCAACCGATGAGGTGTTCGGGTCATTATTGCCGGGTGATGCACCTTTCTGCGAAATAACGCCATATGCACCGAATAGTCCATATTCGGCTACTAAGGCCGCATCGGATCATCTCGTACGTGCATATCATTACACATATGGATTGCCTGTTGTCATAACGCACTGTTCAAATAATTATGGGCCCTATCATTTTCCAGAAAAGCTAATTCCATTGACAATTGTTAGAGCACTGAGGGGCAAGTCTATTCCACTTTATGGCAACGGACAGAACGTGCGTGACTGGCTATATGTTTATGATCACTGCTCAGCAATACGTAAGATACTTTCCCATGGTATACCTGGCCAAACATATAATGTAGGTGGCCAGAATGAGAAAAAAAATATTGAAGTTGTTCGGGCTGTATGCGATTTGCTCGATTTTTTGAACCCAAAAGTTAGTGGTTCATATCACGATCTAATCGTTTCCGTTTCGGATCGTTTAGGACATGATCGCAGATACGCAATCAGTGCACGCAAGATTAAGACCGAACTTGGCTGGAAACCTATAGAGACATTCGAGAGCGGTCTAAAAAAAACAGTTCAGTGGTACCTGGATAACCAAAATTGGGTGAATGCAGTGCAGTCTGCAAGAGTGTATTGAGCTCAAATACACTAATGTGTATAAGAGCTGGGGTTGTTAAGCATGAACAAAATTAAACGTAAAGGAATTATTCTGGCCGGAGGATCTGGTACTCGACTGTACCCTATTACACTGGCGCTTTCTAAACAGTTACTGCCAGTGTATGACAAACCTATGATTTATTATCCACTATCGACACTGATGATGGCCGGAATTCGAGATGTACTTTTAATTTCATCGCCTGATGATGCGCCTCGTTTTAAAATTCTACTAAAGGATGGTGAACAGTGGGGGATGAATATACAGTATGCTGTACAGCCATTCCCGGGTGGTATCGCTCAAGCTTTCCTCATCGGTCGACATTTTATTGGTAACGACGCTTCGACCCTCATACTGGGTGACAACATTTTTTATGGTCACGACCTAATGAAGAAATTGGCATGTGCTAGTGCGCAGAAGGAAGGAGCTACAGTATTTGCGTATTATGTACACGCTCCTGAGCGCTATGGTATTGTGGATTTTGATAGCAATTTCCGCGCGCTATCAATCGAAGAAAAGCCCGATAAACCTCGCTCTCACTACGCTGTCACGGGATTATATTTCTATGACAACAATGTTTGTGATATCGCGGCATCAATGAGGCCTTCTAAACGTAACGAGCTTGAGATTACCGATGTGAATTGTGTGTATCTTAATTCTGGTAAGCTTAATATTGAGGTGATGGGACGTGGTTTTACGTGGCTTGATACTGGAACGCACGAGTCACTTATCGATGCTGCTACATTCGTCGCAATGCTGCAAAAGCGTCAGGGGCTTGTTTTTGCATGTCCGGAAGAAATTTCCTATCGGCTAGGATGGATCAAAATAGATCAATTGCGTAGGCTTGCGGCACCACTTTTAAATAACCAGTATGGACAATACTTGCAAACAGTACTAACTGATCAAATCGTATGTCAATCCAAGTAAGTTCTACTTCGTTGCCCGATATTAAACTCATAGATATACAAGTTTTTAATGATGAGCGTGGTTTTCTATTTGAGAGTTTTAATACGCGTGATTTCGCACGACTAGTTGATGCTAACGTAGTGTTCGTCCAGGATAATCACTCGCATTCTGTGCATGGTGTTTTGCGCGGATTGCATTACCAGATTGAGCACGTACAGGGTAAGCTTGTACGTGTTATACATGGAGAAGTCTTTGATGTCGCAGTAGACATTCGGCAAGGTTCTTCTACATTTGGCCAATGGGTTGGAGTATATTTATCCGCCGTGAATCGGCGACAGTTATGGGTGCCGCCCGGGTTTGCTCACGGTTTTTTAACGCTGTCAAACTGCGCCGAGTTTTTATATAAGACCACTGATTACCGGTATCCTAATTTTGAGCGCAGAATTTTATGGAACGATCCAGAGCTACTGATTAAATGGCCCCTACAGAGTAAGCCTATTGTTTCTGAAAGGGATGCGAATGGTAAACGATTATGCGAAGCAGAGTTATATGTATGGCAGTTGGTAAACAAAAGCAGACCAGCAGAGCGACGATCCTAGTAACGGGCGCGTTAGGGCAGGTTGGTTTTGAATTGGCACGCTCGATGCGTAGCGTAGGCAAAGTAATTGCGCTTGATAGATCTGCATTTGATTTGTGCGAACCAAATCAAATGTGTTCCGTTATACGCGCCATTAAACCGGCAGTAATTGTAAACGCAGCCGCTTATACGGCCGTCGATGCGGCGGAAAGCAATCGTAGCCTAGCAATGCAGGTTAATGCGAAGGCTCTGAGTATATTAGTCGACGAAGCAAGGAGGATAGGAGCTTCGATAATTCACTATTCTACGGACTACGTCTTCAGCGGTGAAAAAGAGTTGCCATATATTGAAGAAGATAAGGCTAGTCCTAAAAATTTTTATGGCGTAAGTAAGCTAGCCGGGGAACAAGTGATTGCAAGCGCAGGAATATGCTATCTCATCCTGCGCACGAGCTGGGTCTACAGTATGCGAGGCAAAAATTTCTTATCGACGATGCTCCGTCTCGGAAGGGAACAAGATACCATTAAAGTTATAGCTGATCAATTTGGTTCCCCGACATGGAGTCATACCATTGCAGCGATGACCGTACACATTGCGGAAAAAGCACTAAATGCATATGATACACAGCAATGGTGGCAAGAGCGTTCTGGTATTTATCACTTGACTGCAGCTGGATCAACTTCATGGAATGGTTTTGCTAAAGCTATTTTTAATGCGATGATAATGGAACGTGTGCCTACGATTATGCCAATCTTTACACACGAATTTCCTATGCGAGTGAATCGACCTAAAAATTCTTGTTTATCTAACAATAAGTTAAAGCGCGTGTTTGGTTTACAACCTCCCCGATGGGATCGGGCTTTAAAATTATGTCTACGATTGCACGGACATTACAAACTAAGTACAATAACCAACCCTAGTTTATAAAATTTCTCCTTAGTAGGTAACTCCTACAAACTAAGGGTAATCTCAGACGCCAGTGCTGTCCAACTATCGTATCTCCACCGAAGACCAGAAAGAAAAGAAACTTTCCGATTTCTACCTGCGCGACGAACGGCATAAGATTATTTGGAGTGCCGCTTTGATTTCACCGATTGGCCTGCTCTGATGCAATCCGACTAGATTGAGGTAGCGTAGCGAAGCAACCTTCCGGCTAGTATCCGAATTATCAGCTATCAGCTTACCAGATCACGAAGAATTTTTCGGCTATTAGCTTTGTTTGACTATACGGGTTGGTTACAGATAAGGATCATAACTTGTTGATAAGCACGCTTTGTAGCTTATCACACAACGTGGCCGATAAACTACACACAATACGTTTTACGTTATACTCATTTATTCTGCTAAGCAGAGCTACCAGGCTTTTTAAGCCATTCGAATAGTACTCCAGTAGTTTTTTCGCTGATTTACCAACTGCCTTTTCGCTGATTTACCAACTGCCTTGGAGCTGAAATATGAATAACCGCGTGGATTGGGGCACTACTTAAATACTCTTCGAAGCGCCTGATCATCACAAGAATTAACTTGATAGACTAAATTGTCTTGCCGATAACCTGCTCGACGTGCCGTATTGCGTCAAATTTGCTATTGATCAGGTTGTTGACTACTAATACATAGCTTATGTTAATTATTAACTCGACGCAGGTATACGAGCCCCTGAAGCTAGCACTGCTGGTGAAAGCTGCTGATCGGGATTGTTATACCTTCGGGTGAGTTGCTCTGGGCTGAGCTAACAAAGATAGCAAGTACATAATCAATATCAGAATTGCACGTAGTTTCGCTCATCACGTGAAATCCTATAAATAATAAATTACTAATCCTAACTCTGATATATACCAACATCTTAGCGATCGTAGTTTTCACCACGCTAAAATAGATCAATAAAAGTAGCTTAGGAATCCGCGATTATAGATTGTTTTTATGAACTGGCGGAAACCGAGAGAGGGGCTGTAAATGGTTTGCGTCATCGTTATATTGACGCTTTCGCGCTCTTTCGAATCTTCGCTTTAACAGTTGCTTACTTATGATTTCTAAATCTATTTTTAAAGCCTACGATATTCGTGGTGTTATTGGTAAAACGCTCGATAGTAATGTCGCGCGCCACATTGGCTACGCGTTCGGAAGCGAAGTACGGGCGCAAGGTGCTAATGCGGTGATAATTGGTCGTGATGGGCGATTGTCTAGTCCGCAGTTATCTTCCGCTCTAGCAGATGGTCTACACGCAGTGGGAGTAGATGTAATTGATATCGGTTTGGTGCCGACGCCGATCGGATATTTCGCAGCTAGCGTACCCATCGCAGGGCGACATGTAGATTCATGCATTATTGTTACTGGCAGCCATAATCCCCCTGACTATAATGGTTTTAAGATGGTTTTGCGTGGTACTGCGATCTATGGTGAGCTAATACAGGTGTTATATAAACGCATAGTCGATGGAAATTTCGATACAGCTGAAGGAAGCTACAGCACCTACAATATACTTAATGCGTATGTCGATCGGATCGTGTCCGATATCAAACTATCTCGACCACTAAAGATCGTCGTTGATGCTGGCAATGGTGTTGCAGGGTTACTTGCGCCAAGGCTATTTAAAGCGCTTGGATGCAAACTAGTCGAACTATTCTGCGACATTAATGGCAATTTCCCAAATCACCATCCGGATCCGGCCCATCCAGAAAATCTGCAAGACGTTATTCGTGCTTTGAAGGAGACGGATGCAGAAATTGGCTTTGCGTTCGATGGGGACGGAGATCGACTGGGCGTTGTCACTAAGGACGGTCAGATTATCTATCCGGATAGACAACTGATGTTATTAGCGCAAGACGTGCTGTTACGCACTCCTGGGGGGAAGATTATTTATGACGTGAAATGCACGCGTAATCTAGATAGGTGGGTACGCGAACGGGGCGGCGAACCAGTGATGTGGAAAACTGGCCATTCTCTAATAAAAGCGAAGTTGCGTGAAACTGGCGCACCCCTCGCCGGAGAAATGAGCGGGCACATCTTTTTTAAAGATCGATGGTACGGTTTCGACGACGGTCTTTATACTGGTGCGCGGCTTCTAGAAATTCTATCTCGAGTAAAGGATCCGAGTCAGTTACTTAACAGCTTACCGAACTCAATCTCGACGCCTGAGTTGCAACTTAGGCTCAACGAGGGTGAGAACTTTGAGCTGATTGGCAATCTTCAAAATCGTGCGACCTTTTGCGGTGCTAATGCAGTGATTTTAATCGATGGTCTTCGTGTGGAGTATTTAGACGGTTTTGGGCTTATACGCGCATCTAATACTATACCTGCAGTTGTAATGCGCTTCGAGGCTGATAATGATGCAGCGCTTAAGAGAATCCAGAGAGATTTTAAGCGCTGCATCATTGCACAGAAGCCAGATACTAAATTTCCATTTTAGAAAACTTGGCATAGTTTAGCTGTTGATCTATAAGATATTTACAAGAGATATTTAGATCAGTCTCTATAAGACTTGTCTATACAGACTATAATCACTGCCTTATCAATTAGCCTATCACTTGCCACTATATATATGGGAAATTTTGCCTGTACATTGATTACCCAATCTTTATAGGAATTCTCTTATCCACTATTTAAGTTTAAACAACTCTAATTTTTTAGGCGTCAATATGAACCCAATATAATTAATCTTTATACATAATGCGAATGCAGTATACGGGGATCATTGGGGTAATAGCAGTGGAAGCCTATATAAGCCTAGGTTGCTTCCTCAGGGGATGCTTTAATGGATATAATTTTGTTACTTAAAGCGCTAGTTCTTGGGCTAATAGAAGGCTTGACAGAATTTCTGCCAGTATCCAGTACGGGACATTTGATCCTAATAGGCGAATTGATTGACTTTACTGGTGATCGTAGCAAAGTATTTGATATTGCAATCCAATTTGGCGCTATTCTTGCGATATGCTGGGAATATCGAAAACGTATTAGCTACGTAGTACGGAGTTTGACCACTAAGCGACCAACCCAATGTTTTGTTCTTAACGTAATTGTTGCTTCTTTGCCTGCATCTATTATTGGACTGTTATTCGAAAGTCCTATCAAGGCACTTCTGTTTTCACCGGTGCCAGTATCTATTATGCTAATCATAGGAGGCATTATTCTTCTATGGGTAGATGCTATACATTGCCGGCGTGGTAACACCTTATATAATACTCGCGTACAGTCAATCGACGAGTTAACTACCATTGATGCATTAAAAATTGGTCTTGCGCAATGCCTTGCACTCATCCCCGGAACGTCACGATCTGGCGCTACTATTGTTGGTGGACTACTTACTGATTTAAAGCGGTGTATTGCGATCGAATTTTCTTTTTTCCTTGCTATTCCATTGATTTTTGGTGCTTCAATATATGAACTTGTTAAAGCACGAAGCATGATAAGCGCATCAGATAGCGGGTTATTTGCGGTTGGATTTTTGACTGCATTCGCCAGCGCATACGCATGCGTGCGCTGGTTGCTATACTATATTTCGACGCACAACTTTGCTTTGTTTGCGTGGTATCGAATTGTTTTTGGACTACTAGTTCTAGTCATTAGTTATTTTAAAGACCTTGGATTTAACCACTAACGAGTGATGCTGGACACTTTGTGAAAAGTAAATCCCATACGCTATGACCAAGGCGTAGTCCGCGGCGCTCAAATTTTGTAATCGGACGATAATCGGGGCGTAGTACGTAACCATTTTTCCGACTCGAGACATTGACAAGTGTTGGTTCTGCGTATAGTACTCTAAGCATCTGCTCTGCGTAGTTTTGCCAGTCTGTTGCTAGATGTAAATAACCACCAGTACGCAGGCGAGATGCGAGCAGTTTAATAAATGGTAATTGAATTAGCCGTCGCTTGTGGTGACGCACTTTATGCCATGGATCAGGAAAAAAGATATGTACGCCATCCAGACTATCCCTGGTGAGCATGTGATCGATGACCTCAACAGCATCATGCTGAATTACTCGGATATTACTTAATTGTCTTGAATCAATTAACTTTAAAAGCGATCCAATCCCGGGCTCATAAACCTCAATGCCAAGAAAATTGTCTCTTGTCCGTTGTGTGGCGATATCGACCGTTGTCGTTCCCATGCCACAGCCAATCTCGAGTACGAGTGGCGCATCGCGACCAAAAATTACCTTATAGTCAAGTCGCGCATCGGTGTATGGTAGTTTAAATTTCGGTCCTAGCTTTTCCAAGGCCCGCTGTTGGGCGTTAGATAGATGTCTTACTCGCGTTACAAAGCTGCGAATACGCGGGGGAATTGTATAGGTAGGATAGGTCATCACTATCTGTCCGCTTGAGCCTCAGTGTTGGGGCGTTTGTCCGAACTACGTCATCACGGCAATTGAAGGGGGGTCACTATTTTCAATAATCTGTCTAATATACCTACCACATAGAACAATTCACAGCTGAGAAACTAAGATCTGTTTTAATAGATATTAAGCGACTACTGCTATCTTAGAGTCGCTGCCGCAATGTACAACTTACTCTAGTCTTGCCATTAAAAGGATTACTCTAAAGTGTATCCTGAGAATGAATAAGAGGTGATAACCTCTATATTTTCCATCCCCTCCTTCATCGGATACTATATATCCGATATTTAGTGAAAGGCCTAAGAAATACTCTGGAAATCTCTTTTCTGGGGAACTATAGTCCCCCCTCTTGGGGGGGGTATGCTACTCACTTGCAGCTTTGGAAGCTGGGTAATAGATATCACACTATCTTGCAAACCTAAATATAATAGAGCGTGTATATGTTTCTGGGGCGACAGCTTACACTAACTAGTTAAATAGAGAGTCGGTATTAGATATAATAATTATTAAATAGTTTTTAACTATTTTAGAAGTATTGCATAAGCACAGTAAAAGTGCGGGCTTGATATACATCAAAAGATCGAGCGTACTGATGTTTACACTAGCACATGCCATGCAATATAAACTTTATGCGTTTATATTACTCCACGGTTGCTGGCATTTCAATGCTTAAAGTCCGAACATTGTTAATGATACTGTAATATGTGTGACGATAATCAATAATATTTCGACAAGTATAAGTAGTACTAACGGTGACAAGTCGATTCGGCCCAGAGGGGGTACTGAGCGGCGCAGCAGGTTTAACAATGGAGCTGTCAATTGTAGTAAGATTTCTATTGCTGGGGCGCTTGGGTTAAACCACGAGAGCAGCACCATAATTAGTGTTAACCAAATTATTAGATTCAACGCCCATTTGATTATTATCAATGCCGAGACAATTAATCCGATGAGCAACAGCGAGACCGGGTTACCACCAGAGATAGTTACTATCAAAATAGTAAATGTAATCGCAGCTAACCAGGCAGCAAATAGACTCGTCCAGTCAATGCAACGTGAGGCTGGAATTATACAGCGTAACGGTAATACCAACCAGTTGGTAGCCTTGAGGATGGCTTGCAAGAGTGGGTTGTATGGTTTTATCCATACCATAGTAAGCCACGCACGAAGCAGCAAGGCTGCGCCGAATAATGTGAAAGTCGTATTCAGTAAAAAACGAGCAATATCTACAAACATATTATTTTCCATGAGATTAATGCACTCGTGATTAGAGGGCGTAAAGCGCCAGGCAATATGACGGGGGGGCAGTCACAATAAGCTTCTCCTACATCCGACGAATTTATGTCACGATGCGTCGGTAATTTTAACTGTAGTATTGATTTCGTCGACAATCGGTTTCCAGCGGCAAGCATTAGGACAGTCACTCTAAACTAGAGCATAGTAGTAATGCAGATCGTGCACAGTTCTAATCTAACTAAATATTTTTATATGCTCGGCATTTTTGTATGCTGTACCACTCGTGCATTCGTACATTAGATAGATTGATAGTACCCTGGCCTAGGTAGAGGAAATAGATATAGCAGATGGAAGGTGCTTGTCAAGCCCCACCCCCACGGGGGGGGATTTAGTCAACGCATTGATCAGGAGTTATCTTATAGTACAGTTGGTATTAATGCTTTCGTGCATAACGTTACAGATTATGAAGTACACATACTAAAAAACTTGGTTATTATATTAGCCTATACTTTTAAATATTGGAGTTATAAGTGTTCTACGTGCGATTAGCGGCAAACTTAGATACTGTCTGTTACGGTAAAGTACCTCAAACTATTCCAGATTATATATACATCCTTGTAAATAAAATGTTGAAAAGACGAATATAGAAATAACGCCTAGTTTAGAAACTAGCGCAGGAGCGGAATATATAGTATGTTGAAATATCTTTACTATTTCTCAATGCATCAGGAAGATGTGATAGAAATTCAAGCAGATACTGCGTGTATTTACATCCTAATGATGCTGACTTGTGCGATGCGCCGAGCTTTAAGATATTAAATAGCTAAGCATTGGCGGATACAGTACCATGAAGCTCAAGTGCGAAGAACCTTGACTTCGTTAGGGCGCACGGTTACTGCGAGCCTATCTAGAACGCCGTTCACATACTTGTAACCGTCGGCTCCGCCAAATGTCTTGGTTAACTCTACGGCCTCGTTAATCACAACTCGGTAGGGGATCTCGAGTTGATGCTGAAATTCATATACCGCTATTAGTAGCACTGCCCGCTCGACTGGCGAAAGCTGGTTGAACGGTCGATCTAGGAATGGAATAAGCGTCTCGGTCAGCATTTTCGCTTTCTTGATCACGCCATACAGCAGTACATCAAAATGGACGCAGTCCGCTTTACTGAAACCGGGCTGTTCGCGCATAGCGGAGTCGATTTTACTGACTGCCGCCCCCGATATTAGCCACTGATACACACCTTGTGTAGCTAACTCACGCGAGCGTCGGCGAGAATTTCTAGTTGTCATACTTAATCCTCCACTACTGTCCGGTCTCTCTCTTGATCATCTTGATTAAGATGATCAAGAGAGAGCGATAAATGCCCCATTTCTACGGCAACACGCGCTGCATTGCGACCCTTTGTGGGCACTCGTACGAGTGCTTGCTGATCATTCTCAGCAGTTAAAACTGCGTTTGCGATTGGTATACCAAAGTCCAGAGCAATACGGCTAATACATGAACCGCTCTCGTTAGATACGAGCTCGAAATGATAGGTTTCACCTCGAATTACCGCGCCAATAGCAATTAGAGCATCGAACTGACCGGTCTCGGCGAGTTTCTGTAGAGCAAGTGGAATTTCTAGTGCTCCAGGTACTGTAACGAATAAAGTGTCCTCGCCTGTAACGCCAAGTTGCTTGAGTTCCTCAAGGCAGATTTTGGTCAGCTCGTTGCAAACTAGCTCGTTGAATCGGGATTGAACTATGCCGATACGCAGTCCACTACCATCGTAGTTCGGTTGATATTTCCCAATTTCCATATAAATGTTCCTCTAAATCAAAACGGACTCTGCTAGTCGGCGGGCTAAGATTAGAATAGCAGATATCACACGCATCGCTTTATTCATGAAAACATGTTTTTTCCTGATAATCCGTTTCACTGTACTAGCATAGGCTCAAAACCGGTTACCTCAAGGCCATATCCTGATATGCTACTTATACGGAATGGATTTGATAATAGCCGCATTTTTCCGACATGTAATGCCCGAAGAATTTGTGCGACGATACCGTAAGTCTTATAGTCGATTGGATTAGACTTGAATTCGACTCCATTCTTTTTCCAGTTATATTCTTGGAATATGCTTAATAACTGTTCGCCTGATTTGTGTACATTCAGCAGTACTATGACCCCCATTCCTCTCTGAGCAATCTTGTGTAACGCTGCATCTAATGTCCAGGAGTGTGTACTTATACCCGTTTCGAGAAGGTCTAGAATAGATAGTGGCTCATGAATGCGTACCAATGTTTCAATCCCAGGAGATGGTTTCCCGCGTACCAACGCTAAATGCGGTGCACCGCTTGGCTTGTCGTGGAACAGCACTACATTAAAAAGTCCATGCGTGGTGTGCATCGAGCGCTGCGCTATGCGTTCAATAACCGATTCGGTACGACTTCGATACTTGATTAGGTCCGCAATTGTACCGACCTTTAAGCCATGCTGCGAAGCGAACTCAATCAGGTCGTGCCATCGTGCCATCGTGCCATCATCTTTCATTATTTCGCAGATCACTGATGCGGGCGTAAGCCCGGCTAACTGCGTTAGGTCACAACCCGCCTCGGTATGACCAGCTCGGGAAAGTACCCCACCAGGCTGTGCCATAATCGGAAACACATGTCCAGGTTGGACAATATCCTTAGCTCGAGCGTTACATGCGACGGCTGCCCGGACCGTTCGAGCACGGTCAGCGGCCGAGATGCCAGTGGTTACGCCTTCTGCGGCCTCGATGCTAACCGTGAATGCTGTACCGTATTGCATACCATTTCGATATGTCATTAGCGGCAAATTCAATGTTTGGCAGCGCTCCTGTGTCAGCGTCAGACAGATCAGACCACGGCCATAGCGAGCCATAAAATTAATTGCCGCTGGCGTAACGAAATCAGCGGCCAGCACCAAGTCACCCTCATTCTCCCGGTCTTCTTCATCAAAAAGAATGACCATTTTTCCAGCCCCGAGTTCGGCAATGATCTCTTGCGTTGAAGCGAGTGTCATAGTGGACAATATTGACACAATAGTAAAAACTACTATTTTACGCGTGCATTTCGTCGAGAGCGCTTATTTCTATGCCGTTGTATGCCGATTTAGGTCAGTTTTTTTAAAAATATACAAGCGTAGAGTTTTACGAGGATTAATTTCTTCACGCAGTCGTGCTAGACGTTATACAAAACAGACGGATAAGGATCTAGAAAAGATCTTTTGTTGTTCTTTGGATTAGGATGATCTAATCCTATAATGAGCTGCAGGAGTTAGAATCTGCTGCATCCATAGCAGCCCTAAAAATTTCCAGGTTGTTAAGCTCAGCAGGTTTTAGGATATACTTATTGCCGCTACCTTATTTGCATTCTCTAAGTTAAGTATCACAACCAAATAATTTAGAACTAGAAATATTTACAGCGTTTATTTCATATATATTATCACTTCTTGTTTTATGTAGTTAAAATTTACCTCGATCATAAATCGAGCGTGTGTATGAAAACTACGTCTGTCATGCTGAAAGATTACTAGTAGAAAATGTAGCGCATTACAAATGATAATCGCTAGCGTTACAGTACATATAGTAAAGTAGCGACGCTCATTCTATGCTTTTTAGAGATAGGTCTTTGCGGATATTGCAAAAATTCAGCGCAGATAGTTCTGCGGCTCGATTAGATTCCTTGATTAATTTTAGCACAATACTAGTAGATTTTTCTAAACTTTTGAATTAGATAAATTTAATGATTTATAACTATCCTGATATGCGCTAAGCATTCGCTCAATATAACGCGAAATAATATCGACTTCAATATTGAGTGTGTCGCCAACTCGCAAATGCCGTAGCGTAGTCATCTGTATCGTGTACGGAATTAGGTTCAACGATAACTCGCATCCGTCGCCTAGATCTTTAACGGTATTAATTGTGAGGCTTACACCATTAAGCGTAACAGATCCTTTATGTGCAAAATACTTCGCGAGTGAGGAGGGCGCGACGATGCATAATACATATGATTCCCCCGCCGGATCAAAGAGGCTGACTTGCCCCATTCCATCGATATGGCCGCTGACCATATGACCGCTTAAGCGTTGATCGACTCTTAGCGCTTTTTCGAGATTCACGTCGCCAGGCTGGGTCAGCCCTGCAGTGCAGTTTAGTGTTTCCCGTGATACATCAACATTAAAATGTGCCGCTTTCTTTCCAATGACCGTTAAGCAAGCGCCTTGCACTGCGATGCTATCACCCAACCTCACATCGGACAAATCAAGTATGCCAGCGGAGATTGAAAGACGTAGCCCCCCCTTAATGCAGGAGGAATCTATCGGAGTAATCAATTCAATCCGGCCGATCGCTGTAACAATACCTGTGAACATTTGTATATAACCTCTTTATTATGAGAGCGTATCACTACTCATTTTCGATAAGTCACCAAACTCGGCTGCTAATATAAGCCTAGCTAGGATACGTAGATCTTTACCGATCTGCTGAACCGAATGATAGCGCAGCCGTATCCGTCGATCGAGTTCTAATGGCGGATCGAGGTTAAACATACCTATCGCGTTTCCAAGAAGAGATGGGTCAATATAGAGCAGAAGCTCATCGACGCAGCCTGCGCGCAATAATGAGCTATTAATCCTATATCCAGCCTCGACATGCAATTCATTAATACCACGAGCAGCAAGCATCCGTAGCGCCGCTTGTAGGTCAACCTTGCCAGATAGGTTCGGTAAGGCAATTACTTCGGCACCAGCTTTGCGTAAGGAATGGGCTCGTTTGGCGCATTCTCCATCATCGCTCTCACATACAATAAGTAGTGGTGCACCAGATAAAAGTTTTGCATCTAGCGGAATGCTTAATCGGCTGTCTACCAGCACACGCAATGGTTGGCGAGGTGTTGATACCGCACGCACGTTCATCTGCGGATCGTCTTTTTTAACTGTGCCAATACCGGTAAGCGTTGCACATGAGCGCGCTCGCCATGCATGTCCGTCTCTACGCGCGGCATCTGATGTGATCCATTGACTGCGGCCGTCTGGCAATGCAGTACAACCGTCTAATGTCGCAGCAATCTTAAGACGAACCCACGGAACGTTACGCGTCATCCGTGACACAAATCCTACGTTTAGCTCCTGAGCCTCCTGCGCCAGCAGTCCACAATGCACCTCCATACCCGCATTGCGCAGCATGGCTAGTCCACGACCACTAACCTGAGAGTTTGGATCTCTCATCGCAGCTATTACTCGCGAAATTCCGGATTCAATTAGGATATTAGCGCAAGGCGGCGTGCAACCGAAATGGCTACAGGGCTCCAGAGTCACATAGGCGGTGGAGCCAACGGTAGTGTGCCCTCGTGATCGAGCGTCTTTTAGTGCACAAATTTCTGCATGGTCTTGCCCAGCAGGCTGAGTGAATCCCTCTCCAATAACTTTGCCATTCTTAACAAGAACACATCCTACTCGAGGATTCGGCGACGTTGTATATAACCCGCGCTCCGCAAGCGCGAGCGCGAGCCGCATTTGTAAGCGATCAAAGTCTGAAAACATGGCATAGTTCAGTTGGAGTTGAGTGTTATAGCGTATTATCGTAAATAATAGATACGTAAATAGCTTCATATGCTGAGAAAGCTACATCCATATCATTATTAAATTTCTCGTAGAAAAGCGCGTTGAAGTGGGATATATCGGGGCTATAAAATATAGATAAATATACTCTTAGGGAAGTATCCGCTACTGAACACTATATATATGCATATTATAGTGTTCAGTAGCCCGTAATTACTTCAACCAAGCCGCCTTTATGGAGACACCCAAAATTAAGCTCCCGAATCTAACTCAGCATTTCGAAACCAACCCAACATTGCTATTTCAGCGGCCTTGTTAGCTCCCAGTATGCTCGCATTAGTCTAATCTGATATTAATGCGGTCTTTTAATACTTTATTAAAAGGGTACCCTAAGAAAGGTACTGAATAAAGTTTCCCTGAAATTGAGCATAGTATTACTACCAGCTATTTCTAGCTTTGCTATGGCGTAGTTTTTCTATAGGCACTTTTAATGATTTATACGTTTTTAACGTATGTCACTTCCTACTTTAATTTTTTGTTGAAAGATAGCCGTGCTAACAAGGCATTCACGGGATTTTAACTATATTAGATAGTGCTAGATTACATATCAAATCAATAGCACACAATGCAACGATGATTATACGAGGTTTATTGTTATTCCCTCGGGGCTTGGAGCGCTAGAGAAAGTATAAAGAGGCGATGTATCAATTACCTGGCTACGGGGTTATGTAGCCACAAAATAAGTAAATTTCGTAAATCTCCAACGGTATATAGATATGTCATCTTCTTCAGCATGAAGATCCCTCTGCGTGGCATATGTCATACTATTATTAAAAGGGTATCATGAACATCTACCGACTGGTTAGAAGCTGATAGCTTGTACTGTAACTGATTAATATAAAGAAGTTTTTCTTCACACTAAATGTACCGCTTTATTTAGATTGTAGTTACACTACACAGTGTCATAAATATTTTTATCAGACTATGGGTAATTGTGCCACGTGCGCAACAAAACCAAGCTATATTTACAACGTCACCATCAATACATAATGCAAGTTGACACAGGCTTTACGTTTGTTCTTTTCGGCGGAACCGGTGATCTGGCAATGCGTAAGATTTTGCCGGGGTTGTACCAGGCGCACCGTGGCGGCTTGCTGCCTGCGGCGGGACGGATTATTGCGGTCGCCCGTGGCTTCGGCAATCGAGAAGCGTACTTGCAGTGGATGCATACACATGTACGCAATCACATAAAGCCGGATGGCGATGATCCTTTGTGGAACGACTTTCTCAATCGAATTTTGTTTGTGCGGGTTGATCTCGGGCAGCCGGAAGATTATGCGTTATTGCGAGATGCGATTTCGCAGCTGTCCGGTATTCGGGTATTCTATCTTGCTACCAGGCCATCTCTATTCGTGCCAATTTGTCGTGCACTATCAATTATAGGCTTAAGTGATGGTGCACGAATCGTGTTAGAGAAGCCTCTTGGTTATGACCTGCAGTCGTCTAAAGCGATCAATAACGCAGTCGGTGAAATTTTCGTAGAAAGCCATATTTACCGGATAGATCATTACCTAGGCAAGGAACCCGTTCAGAATCTACTAGCTCTGCGTTTTGGCAATACACTCCTTGAGCCACTATGGCGCCGCGAGTGGGTCGAGAGTATTCAAATTACGATTGCAGAAGAATTGGGAGTCGAAGGACGAGGTGATTTCTACGATAGCACTGGCGCATTACGAGACATGGTGCAAAACCATCTACTGCAGCTGCTGTCTATCGTAGCAATGGAGCCGCCCCACTCAATGCATACTGACTCGTTACGCGATGAAAAACTGCGCGTGCTACGCGCCCTCAAACCTATTGAGCCTGGTGCTGTTAGTCGCGTTGCTGTACGCGGTCAATATCATACAGGCGTGCTCAAAGGTGTTGCGGTGCCTGCTTATATAACGGAGCAGGGCGTGAGCGCGTCTAGCACGACCGAAACCTTTGTTGCCCTAAAAGTCGAGATCGAAAACTGGCGCTGGGCTGGAGTGCCATTTTTTCTGCGGACCGGCAAGCGACTTGCTGATCGAGTTGCGGAGATTGTTGTTAACTTCCGAGCAGTTCCGCATTCAGTTTTTGATTCTATGGCACTACGAAATAGCTCTAATCGTTTAGTGATTCGTCTTCAGCCTAACGAATCAATTCGGCTATATGGCCTCGCCAAACAGCCCGGTGAAGGGATGAACTTACAAAGTGTGCACTTGGATCTAGCTTTTGATAAGTTCTTCAAAGAAGAACGTATGGAAGCATACCAGCGCTTACTATTAGATGTTATCAATGGCCGATTAGCATTATTTGTGCATCGAGACGAGCAAGAGGCAGCGTGGAGGTGGGTTGAGCCAATTCTAACAGAATGGACTCGACTCGGTACTGTGCCTAAGCGGTATGCAGCAGGAACATGGGGACCAGCTGCAGCTAGCGCTCTTCTAGCTCAGCATGGTACATGCTGGCTAGAAGAAGAGAACTAATCAGACCGCACGCGGTATCTATAGATAATAATTAAAGCAGTACGGAGGAAAAGTGATCGGGCTTCACGCTTTTGACAATGAGTACGCCCAGCGGGCCGCGCTAGTGCAAGCGGTTAGCGATGCGTTACAGTCGTCGCTAGCCAATCGTATAGACCCGGCGCGTGTCACACTCGCGGTGTCGGGTGGCACGAGCCCACGCCCATTCTTGCAAGCTTTATCACAGCGCTTGCTTGACTGGGCGCGCATTAATATCACCCTGGTCGATGACCGTTGGGTTCCCCTTATACACCCAGATAGTAATGCGAGATTCGTCCAAGATACATTGCTGCAGCATGCAGCGCGCGAGGCGATGTTCCAGCCGTTAGTCGACATCAATCAGCCCCCTAATGCCCACATCGAAGCTCTAAATATGAATGTCTCACGCATGCTTCCTGATGTAGCCGTTCTGGGTATGGGCAAAGACGGTCATATTGCGTCGATTTTCGCTGACTCGCCGCAGTGGGATTTAGCAATACTCACTCACGATCGTTATATTCTAGTCCAGCCACGACAGGCGCTACATCTACGGGTCAGCTTTTCATTATCGGCACTTAAGCAAATTAAGCGTCTCTTTCTGTTAATCTCCGGGCAGTCAAAGCTAGACGTTCTACATGCTGCGATTGAGCAATTACAACATAATGCCATCTCCAAACTGGCCAACGATATGGGAGTCAACGTCGATGCTTACTGGTGCGCCTAAAGCAATGTTTGCGCGTGAGAGTCCACATCCGGATGGGCCACGGCTGCTTGCCGACGTAGGCGGAACCAATGCGCGTTTTGCGCTGGAATTTAGACCTGGTCAGATTGACAATGTACGTGTATACCCTTGTGCAGACTATCCTGGTATTGCCTCTGCGATTAAAAGATTTTTAGAGGATAATAAGATTATTCGCGTGAACCATGCGGCTATTGCAATCGCCAATCCTGTAGACGGTGATCAGGTACAGATGACTAATCGCAACTGGAGTTTTTCAATTGAGGCTACACGCTGCGCATTAGGATTCGATACACTATTAGTAGTTAACGACTTTACTGCTTTAGCAATGGCTTTGCCGTGCTTATTTGATGCACAGCGCGCACAGATTGGAGGTGGTGTGCGTCGACAGAATAGTGTAATCGGACTGGTTGGACCGGGTACTGGTTTAGGTGTGTCAGGTCTAATTCCATCAAACGATCGTTGGATTGCACTGGGCAGTGAGGGTGGACATGCTACGTTTTCGCCGCAGGATGAGCGTGAAGATCGAATACTAAATTATGCGCGCAAGCAATGGACGCATGTGTCCTTCGAGCGCATCTGCGCGGGACCGGGACTAGCGCTAATATATCGGGCACTGGCTGTCTATAGTAAAAAGCCTCTTAACCCTAAACTCGAGCCAGCTGATGTAGTGAGGCGTGCGCAGGCGGCCGATCCGCTCGCTCTGGAAGCAGTAGAGTGTTTCTGCGCAGTTCTTGGCACATTTACTGGAAATATTGCAGTTACGCTTGGTGCTCTTGGTGGAATTTATATCGGCGGAGGTGTGATCTCTCATCTGGGAGAGTTATTTTCTGCTTCTCCGTTTCGTACACGCTTCCAAGAGAAAGGCCGTTCCAGGGCATATCTAGCGAATATTCCAACCTTCGTAATCACTGCGAAATATCCAGCGTTCCTGGGCGTGTCTGCGATTCTAGCTGAACAACTTTGGCATCGATCTAACAGAGAGTCGGCGGTATTTGAGCGCGTCTGGCAGATGCGAGACGTTTTTATGCCAGCCGATAGCCCATAGCCAGTTCGCATAATTATCTGATCTTAGAGTTATCGATACATCATTTCCAATATGATGGTCTGATATTGTTAGCCGACTCGCGTGTAGTCATCAGAGACTGCTAACTATTTAAGAAACCTGGTATAGGCCGGCTTTCTTAATAGTTTTTTGGGCTAGAAGTTAGATTACAAATAGGTAAGCTTTACTATCCCAAGCTAAAAAGTATAAGCCGCCGCATAATCTTAAGTATTATGATGCATTAGATCAACATTGCAATATGCCATTGCATTACAGCGCTAATTCATTTTTGCTCTGTTATAGTACAGGTCTTCGGCGTTTATTAACTATATAAATATAGTTAATATGTTATGCATAACAACTTAGATGGGCAAAGAATAAATGATCTAAGCGAGAACTATGCAAGTATACATCTAAGGAGTGTATTCAGTCTGTATCAACAAACTAAAACAAGCCTTTCTAAGGCTATTAGCAAATACAAAAGTTCTCAGTTGAATTTTCTAGAATCTAGAAAATTCAACTGAGAACTGAGTACAGTGCGCTGTCTATAGTAATCAAAATAGTCTAGACTATGTGTAGTGTAAATTTTACAGCTCATCAATCAGGTTGAAAATTGCGCTCTGCAATACTGCCTTGATTTAAAGCAAGATCTTCGTCCGCAAGAATTATAGAAAGCTCAGATTCCAGTAATCGTCAATCAGTTAAAGACCTTCCTAATTGTTAAATACTGGATGACGATTACTGGAATAAATACCTTCGTATTAAGTAGACAATGCTAGTTTAGCAGGTGACACGCAGGCCTAATCTGTAATATTTCTACCTTCATACTGGGAAACAACTGCGTTAATCGCCAAATAGTGTATTTAATGCGGCAGCAGCTTCGCTATCGATCGTATTGTATGTCACGCTATTAGCTTCAAAGATATAGTGCGTAGTATATTTACCTAGTCGTTCTAGGATCTCCTCCTGGATTACCTCGGGTAAATCATCAAACTTTAGATACCATGCGGTTGACGATAACCTAGTCTGGAAAACGCCATATTCGCTCATTAGCGTGTCGAATTCATGGGCATCTTGGTCGCGGCAAATAATAACGAGATTTCCTTTCATGCGCCTTTTATATTTATTTAAAAACCCATCATAATAATGGTTAATAGTGTCCGGGCTAGGTGTTTATTACTGCATGTAATTAGTTTAATTTAGCTAACTAGGGTGCGTAGCTCATGCGCGTAATATCAAGACAAGTCACAGTAGTTTAAAGGATTTTAGCTGTGTTGTTGCTTAGTATGATATCGATATCAGTTTTAAAATAGGTTGTTTTTCTACCTTGGATACCCTAGTATAATCAGCTTCTTTAAGCGGAGTGGAATTAATCTTCGCGCTTTTTATCAGCTAGACCTGAAGTATGTCATGTATTTCTTACTACTCGCTTTACGCCGCACTACCTAATCTAGATGAGGTGTGGGCATTCTTCACCTAACGGATGGCACTGTTTTTGAAACTCAAGAAATATTTTTGAATCTCAAGATGCTATTCTCAATGCTGAGTTTGATCTTGATTGGAATGATGTCGATATCTAGAGGAGGCTCTTTACTATCGCATCCGAATCAATAACTGTCGACAAGAACACTATTTTACGTCACCTGAGCATCACTTGCTTAATGCAAGTGATTGGGAATCGAAATTTGTTTCCAACATTAATTTCTCTTTCGGATACTAATTGTCTTGGCTAATAAGTTCCGGATAGACAATGTAGCTTCAGTGTTTATGCCTAAATCATGCTACTTAGTTTAATCACAACGTCAGTCTGTGAGTCCGTGGCTAGCTATAGTCATACAGAATGCGCTTATCGGGATACGTGAGCCGAAGCAGTTCTACTGTGCTATCGCGAGAGTGCTTATTCGATTTTTACGGCGAAACTTTATGCATTTAGATGTGAAAAGCACCCGCTTGTATTAACAGATGACCTCGGAACATCCGATTCCAAGTAGTTAGCACTGGTGTGCTGCACAAAATCGATTTATTCTTAGCAGTCCGAACGATTTATAGGGCGCTAGTATAATAGTAAAGATGCACCGAACACCGAATACACATTGCACATCTGCACAATACCGAACGAGCGGATCCGAGGTGATACGGTAGCAATAGATCGGGCCCGTAACTAAGAGCGGACTGACTCAACAGACTCCTCGAAATACGTTTGCAACAGCTTATAAATCCTTTACCGGTATTAGATTTATGGTTTTTATCTAGGCGGATACGCGCTTAAGTACGAATATGATCTGGAAGTATTGTAAGTTTTTGTAGCTAAGCGAAGCGATAGCTGACAAATCACTCTTCAGGTAATTTGCATATGATCGTACGATAATGCCTGCGCATTATTAAATATAACAATTATATAGACATAGTATTTTCTCTTTAAAAATAACCAGCTACCTGCATTATACAGTGCTATTACATAATGTGGTCCCGCCGCCAGGAATCGAACCTGAATCTCACGTTTAGGAGACGTGTGCACTCTCCATTGTGCTACGGCGAGCGGAGGGGGGGGGCTAGACATGAATCTAGAGACTACCTGAAGTCAATATACAATCATAACAGTGATACATTGCAAGTAGTCGCATTAAGAGATTATGATCATACCATGAGGACGATCCCAGAATACACCGATGTGGCACTCAAGATTTTACTATAGCAAGTAGGCTTTTCTAGGAGTTGACCGTAGCACTATTGTTCTAAAATCCCACATAAGTCCGATTTAAAGGCTATAACTATCTTTGATGGCTAGTCTGCTGCATTGTAAATTTACAATAAGACAGTTCCGAAATGACTGGATAATGTACTAAGTTTTTTTAAACATAGCTCAAGCTATTAGCCTCGAAGAGGCTACAAGTAAGGCCCTTGCTCCTATAACAAATAGTATTGCCCGCACCAACTAACTCGGTACCGCTTGTTTACAGGCAGGTCATTTATCTCAGACCGGTACAATAGGTACTTTGTATTCTTTTTATGCTCTGATGTCGCTGCTTTCCATTACTGCCGCGCAACTTGCGTTCGGCCATGTCGCGCTACTTGACCACGCGCATTTCTTAATCGAACCAGGTGAACGAGTGGGTCTGATCGGTCGAAACGGTGTTGGCAAGTCTTCATTGCTAAAAATCGTCGATGGCTTGACTAAGCTAGACGATGGTTTGATTAGCCGTGCGCAGGCACTCACTACTGCTTATGTGCCCCAGGAACCAATCTTCTGCCCCAGTATGTGCGTGTTTGATACGGTTGCTGCAGGACTTAAGCGCACTCGTGTGCTGCTCGATGAATATAACAGAGTTTTGTGCGCACTAGCAGATATGCCTGAATGTCCATCGCAACATCTATTATTAGCACGCATGAATACACTGCAATCCAAGTTGGATGCTTGTGATGGATGGACATGGCATACCAGAGTTGCGACTACGCTTACGCAATTAGGCCTAGATAGCAACGCGCTCATAGATAATCTCTCCGGGGGTGTACTTAAACGCGTTGCCTTAGCCCGCGCTCTAGTAATGCAGAGCGATATTCTGTTATTAGACGAGCCTACTAATCATCTTGATTTTGATTCGATACGCTGGCTTGAGACACTGTTATTATCATTACGTAGCAGTGTATTATTTATCACGCATGATCGTGCATTCCTTGATCGCGTCTCTACTCGTATTGTTGAACTCGATCGTGGTCGCCTATTTTCATATTCAGGAAACTTTTCATCCTATCAAGCCCGTAAGTCGAAGCATCTCGAAGAGGAGTCTATTGAGAATGCAAGGCTTGACAAGTTGCTTGCCAAGGAGGAGATTTGGATACGTAAGGGCATCGAGGCGCGACGAACTCGCAACGTCGCGCGCATCGAGTCGCTGGTGCAGATGAGAAACAATCGCGCAAAACGCCAAACAATACAGGATAATGTGCGACTTGATGTTAAACAAGCCGGCCGATCTGGAACAATCGTTGCCAAACTTATCAATGTAAATAAGCGCTACGGTCAACATACAGTCGTTTCGTGTTTTTCAACTACGGTGATACGCGGCGATAAAATTGGCTTCATCGGTCCCAATGGGGTGGGCAAGACTACGCTACTCAAGTTGCTGCTCGGCGAGATTATGCCGGACGAAGGACGGGTGCATATCGGTACAAATCTACATATTGCATACTTTGACCAAATGCGCACGCAGTTAGATCCCGAGCGTAGCCTTATAGATACGATTAGTCCCGGTGGCGACTGGATAGAGCTTAACGGCACCCGTAAGCATGTGATGAGCTACCTAGGCGATTTCCTGTTTTCGCCAGAACGTGCTACTTCTCCAGTTAAATTATTATCCGGCGGTGAACGTAACCGGCTATTACTAGCGCGACTTTTCTCGCGTCCCGCAAATGTGTTGGTCTTAGATGAGCCAACTAACGATCTCGATATTCCAACTTTAGAACTTCTCGAGGAGTTATTGATTTCTTATACTGGTACAGTGCTGCTTGTGAGCCATGATCGAGCATTTCTAGATAATGTTGTTACATCAGTAATCTCAGCAGAAGGAAAGGGTCAGTGGCAAAAATATGTCGGCAGTTTTTGGGACTGGCAAATACAGAAAACGCGTGCTGATGTGCTATTAAAGGCCGACGGCGCATTGTCCGAGAAAGCCGGTATAGATACTCAGAAAAATAGTTCGTTGCATAACGCCTCAAGTCCTGCTAAAGGGCGGAACGAAAAGCGTAGAATCAAGTTGACGTTCAACGAACAACGCGAGCTGGATGCATTGCCAGATCGAATTGCTCAGCTTGAGGCGAGGCAGCAGTCCATCGCGACACGTTTACAAAATGATTCAATTTTTATGGTAGATCTAGCTGAAAGTATTCGGCTTACCGAATGCTATTCGGCGCTCGACGAAGAACTGCTAGCCGCACTTGATCGCTGGCAGATGCTAGAGACTAAGCGCAATCCGCTAAAATAGCTTTAGCCCATACCAGCCTAAATACCATCTTATAGTGAGCTAGTTATCTGGCTTGGAAAAAATATTTGATTTTGTTTAAATAGCGGCGAAATTTATTAGAAATATGAATCAAAAAAAATCCGGTTCCGCATATAACGCAGCGTCAATCAAGGTGCTTAAGGGGCTCGAGCCGGTAAAACAACGGCCTGGAATGTATACGCGCACGCAGAATCCGCTGCATATCGTGCAAGAAGTTATCGATAATGCGTTAGATGAGGCGTTAGCTGGATTTGGCTCAAAAATCGTTGTAACACTGCATACTGACGATTCGGTCAGCGTTGAGGATGAGGGTCGCGGTATTCCATTTGGTCTACATCCCGAAGAGGGAGAGTTAGTGCTAGAAATTGTCTTTACTCAGTTGCATGCAGGTGGTAAATTCCACAAAAATTCCGATGGCGCTTATACCTTCTCTGGCGGTTTACATGGGGTGGGAGCGTCTGTAACTAATGCGCTGTCATATCGATTTGATGTCACCGTATGGCGGGATGGTAGGGTAGCTGATATTGGCTTCTCGCATGGCGATGTTGTACGAGCTCTCACTGTGCGAAAGGCGAATGGCCACATAGATAAAAAATCCGGTACTCGCATTACTGTATCGCCCGACCCGAAATACTTTGACTCGGCTACTGTACCGCAAGCTGAACTACAGTATTTATTGCGTTCTAAAGCAGTACTATTGCCTGGCATCGAGATAGTATTAGTCATTGAAAAAACTGGCGATCGGCAGTCATGGGAATATAAGAATGGGCTGCGTAGTTATTTGCTCGAGGGTTTGGCTGGATACGATACGTTAATTCCGTTGTTTGAGGGTGAGCGATATGCCGAATCGTGTCATATAATAAATAATGTATTTTCCCGGGGCGAAGGTGCATCGTGGGTTGTTGCATGGGTGGAAGAGGGTCCGATCTTTCGGGAGTCATATGTTAATTTGATTCCGACACCAGCGGGCGGTACTCACGAGTCCGGGCTGCGCGATGGCATTTTCCACGCGCTTAAGCGCTTTATTGAGCTTTATAATTTGAGCCTTAAAGGTGTTAAACTCCTTGCTGAGGATGTATTTGCACGAGTCTCGTTTATTCTATCAGCGAAGGTGCTTGATCCGCAATTTCAGGGACAGATTAAGTGGCAACTTAATAACCGGGATATAGTGCGATTGGTATCTACATTAGTGCGATCAAGCTTAGAGCTATGGCTTAACGAGCATGTCGAGCATGGACGTAGGTTAGCCGAGTTTGTAATGAAGCGGGCTCAGGAACGTATCCGCGCCGGACAAAAGGTCGGGAAGCGTAAAAGTTACGGTATAGCAGTTTTGCCTGGAAAGTTAGTCGACTGCGAGTCTCGTGACGTGTCACGAAATGAGCTGTTTCTGGTTGAGGGAGACTCCGCAGGAGGCTCCGCTAAGATGGGGCGCGATAAAGAGTTTCAGGCAATTCTGCCGCTACGTGGCAAGATCCTTAACACATGGGAGACGAAGCGTGACCGCCTTTTCGAAAATAATGAGGTGCATGACATCTCAGTAGCGATTGGCGTTGATCCACATGCAAGCGATGAGATACTGGACCTATCGCATTTAAGATACGGTAAGATTTGCATCTTAGCGGATGCTGATGTAGATGGCTCACATATCCAAGTACTCTTACTAGCTCTATTTTTTCGACATTTCCCTCAACTTATTGATCGAGGTCATGTGTATGTGGCGCGCCCGCCATTGTTTCGCGTAGATGCGCCAGCGCGCGATACGAATCCAGCGCAGAAACTATATGCGCTAGATGAAAGCGAGCTCGAGATAATAGTAGATAAGCTACGCAAGGATAGCACACCTGGATCTGCGTGGACAATCTCGCGCTTTAAGGGGCTAGGTGAAATGAATGCTGACCAGTTGTGGGATACGACAATGAACCCTGATATCCGGCGGCTAATGCCAGTACAGCTTGGCTATCTAGATTTCAATAAGACTACTGAGCGCATAACGATGTTAATCGGTAAAGGAGAAGCTGCCGCCCGGCGCATATGGCTTGCAGAAAAGATCAATAAAGTACAGGGAAGCATTTAGCGTACAGTGTTATATACGACTCGTAAGATTGCAACCGTGCATACTATTAGGAAAACTTAGATCTGAGACCCTCACCCGATGAGTGAAGAATTAGAATTAGATTTTTCGACGTCCGATGGCATTGAATATCTAACGCTAGGCGATTATGCTGAGCACGCATACCTTAACTATGCGATATCGGTTATCAAGAGCCGCGCTCTTCCTGATGTAACTGATGGTCAGAAGCCAGTGCAGCGCCGTATCTTGTATGCAATGCACGAAATGAGGCTGGTAGCCGATGCAAAGCCAGTTAAGTCGGCGCGTGTAATTGGCGACGTTCTTGGAAAGTACCATCCGCATAGTGATGCGTCTGCGTATGACGCTTTAGTACGATTAGCTCAGGATTTCTCGATGCGTTACCCATTGATCAATGGGCAGGGAAATTTTGGCTCGCGCGATGGCGATTGCGCAGCAGCGATGCGCTATACCGAAGCAAGACTCACGCCGATTGCACACTTACTGCTTGATGAGATAGACCAGGGAACAGTTGACTTCATTCCGAACTATGATGGCTCGTTTAAAGAGCCTGAGTCATTGCCAGCGCGCTTGCCGTTCGTCTTGCTTAATGGCGCATCTGGCATTGCGGTCGGTATGGCCACTGAGATTCCGTCGCATAATTTGCATGAAGTTGCGCAAGCTGTAATCAAACTCATCCGCAATCCAAATTTGAATTACGTAGATCTGATAGAAGTAATGCTGGGTCCGGACTTTTCTGGAGGGGGGCAGATTATTTCAAGTCCGGCAGAAATTTTCTCGGTGTATAAAAGCGGTCGTGGTAGTCTCAGAGTGCGCGCGCGCTGGAAGATTGAGAGGTTGGCACATGGGGAGTGGCAATTAGTGATCATCGAGCTACCGCCTGGAACCTCATCGCAGAAGCTGCTGAAAGAGATCGAAGAGTTGACTAACCCGAAGCTTAGGCTTCACAAAAAAATATTAACACCTGAGCAACTGCTAAGTAAGAAAAGTCTGCTTGCTCTTCTTAGTACGGCGCGCGATGAATCTGATAAAGATGCACCGGTGAGACTAGTATTTGAACCAAAGTTCAGTCACACCGACCAAAATAGCTTAATTAGAACATTATTTACGTACACAAGCCTAGAATCTAGCTTGCCAATCAACTTAGTGATGATTGGCACCGATGGTCGACCACAGCAAAAGGGGCTGATCGAGATTCTCCGGGAATGGATTCTCTACCGCTTTTCGATCGTGACCCGGAAGACAAGGTTTAGGCTATCTAAAGTGTGCGAACGGATTTATATCCTCGAAGGGCGGATGACTGTCTTCTTAAACTTAGACGAAGTGATGCAGATCATTCGATCGTCGAATATACCGCAGGCAGAACTCGTTAAGACCTTTGGGTTATCGCAGCGGCAAGTAGACGATATTCTTAACATCCGTTTTCGTCAATTAGCGCGACTAGAAAAAATTAAGATTGAGAAGGAGTGGGGCGAGCTTCACGACGAAAAGACTCAGCTAGAGGAATTACTGGGTAGCGATATAGCTATGAAGCAATTAATCATTAAGGAGATTGAGAATGATGCGAAGCAGTTCGGAGATGCTCGGCGTACGTTGATACAGCAGGATAAGCGCGCGATGATCGAAGGGCAAATCGCTAAGGAACCAGTGACCATTATTATCCTACAGTGCGGTTGGGCCCGTATCTTAAAGGGACACGAACTAGATGCATCAGGTTTTGCGATTAAGACGGGCGATACTTTGTATGCAGTTTTTCGGTGCAACACGACTGATGCATTAGTAATGTGGGGTAGTAATGGCCGAGTTTATTCAGTGCCAGTTGCGTTACTACCTGGCGGTCGTGGTGGTGATGGTGTGCCGATTACAGCATTCATTAATTTGGAATCTGGAACTCATCTAGTTCATTATTTTGCTGCGCCGCTTGAGCAGATGTTGCTGCTTTCATCGAGTAATGGCTTTGGTTTTATTGCGCGGATTGCTGATATGATCAGTCGCATGAAGACTGGAAAGCTATTCATGTCAATCAATTCTGACTCGCAGCTACTTGCTCCAATGCCCATTTTCCCCGATGCTTTACAGATTGCATGTTTAGCACTTACCACGCAGGGTGAGATGCGGCTACTAGTGTTCGGATTAGATGAAATACGACCGTTATCGAACGGTGGGCGCGGCGCGGCATTAATTACTTTAGACGGCAATGCGAAGTTGCTGCAGGCGCTAGGGATTAGTAAAACTGGGCTAATACTCAGCGGATCTGGGCGAAACGGCAAACCGCAGAAAAAGAGGCTAGCTGGAAATACGCTGACCCCCTATATTGGTAAGCGTATGCATCGCGGCAAGATCCTGGCGGTCAAATTTAAGGTATCGAGCATACTTGCGGTATAGTCTAGGGATACGATCCAGATCGGAGAAGAGTAGATATGTCAAGCACTATAACGCTGTTTTTGCATATTAGTGCATATGGTATGCGATGTTTATTAGACATACAATGTTCCAAAAATTTTTCTGCGTCCCGGCGAAGATCTTAAACTCAGTCACTATTCGAGTATCCACTCATTACTCGCGCAATTATTAGTAGCATAAAAAACATCTAAAAAGTGATAGAAACCCGACTAAGTTATACTAACTAGAGATAAATAAAATATCTCTTTTGTGTTAAAAACAGACCAACCAAAACTAACTATAGTACGAAGACAAAAAATAAATTTGTTATCAGAAATAACTAGAAATTTTTAGACAATTTGTTATACAAATAGCGCAGTGCATTAAGCGTATAAAAATGCTGGTATAGCGCAGTGTAAATTTTATTAGTCTTTTTCTTAAAACCTAGTCTTATGAGGCATATAAAGCTAGTGTACAAGAAAATAGAAATAAGCTTTTAGCTTATTTAATAGTAATCGTAGCACTACTTTAATACTATAACTCAATTTGTAGATTCATCTTAGTGTTTGTGCGTGCTTAACTAAACTCTGAACTAATCTAATTAAAAATTCAATTGCATGCACGCAGTGCGTAGCTATGGGTTTATAGCACAGAATAGAATGCCGCTTATCTAGTCGGACGATCAAATATAGTATTTTTCTCTAAAATGGACAAACCTCTCGAGATTTTATCTCGTTAATACACCTCCTAGCTCAAGCCGCTAACTATTAATGCCCGAGAAAACAAGGCTTCTAGAGCCCACTATTTTTATTTTGGAAGGTAAAAGAGTCTTCAGCTCTTAAGTAGTACTAAATTCTATCGCATATGGTGAGAAAAAATAAAATCTTTACTCCTCAATATTGTTCAGTCCTAGTAGCCAGGCTATATGCCTTTTTATTTTAGATACTCAATCTAATACTAACTTTTAGACATTTCACCCAAAGTTTAAATTAACTGAAGTCTAATTGTAGTACATTAAAATAAAAAAGATGTAAGTAAAAAAAGTAATAAATAATCGCCGCTAAACTAGAGGCACCGAAAATTCGAGGACTGCAATCGAATAAATATAGCTATTATTTAGCTGGTGATCTTATAACTATTTGCAATAGACTATGAATAATTACTTAGATAGTAGTAAATACTTTTTGTATGCTACCGATCTAGTTTTCGGTAAGTGATTTAATTATCTTGGATACCGGATGGTCGCTAGATATAAAGAGCGTAACGTATATAATCTGCCATGAAAGTTATCGCTGAAATATCTCTAATTTTGCTAAATTATAACCATACCCTTAAATGGCTGGGAATGGTTAAGCACGTTCTTGAGTTACAGCGCCTAGCGTTTAATTACGCACTCAGAAACGCCATCGCAGGTCCACTGGGAATCTGTTTGAAGATAAACGAAACGGACTATGCTTTTAAATTTTCTTTCCCTAAAATTTATGGCATTACCTTATTACATAAGTGACGCACTCAAATCGGCGCGTTATTGTGAAGAGCTTCAAGTGAAGATAATAAGTATATATACATATTCTCGGGCAGGGATATAGATACTATTATTCAGCTATAGCGATAAGTTCTATTTCCATACAAGCACCTAACGGAATCTGCGTAACGCCGAACGCTGAGCGAGCATGCTTACCTCGCTCACCAAATACTGCTATGAACAATTCCGATGCTTCGTTAGTTACCAAGTGCTGTTCTACAAAGTCTGGTGTCGAATTAACTAAACTCATAACCTTAACAATACGCTGAACTCGGTTTAGATCATCTAAGTGAGCATGTAGCGTCGCAATCAAATCGATAGCAATGCTGCGAGCCGCCCATCGCCCTTCTTCGGTACTAATCGTGTCACCAAGCTTACCACTCCAAATTTTTCCGTTTTTTTGGGCGATATGACCCGATAAAAATATAGTTTTTCCCACCTGCGCACTCATAACATAAGCAGATGCTGGTGCGCTAGCCGCCGGCAGCTTTATATTCAGCTTTTTTAGCTGATCATATACATTCAACATAAGGACTTCCCCTAAGATAGAAATCTAATAGACTAGATTCGTGATCTAGATCTGAATTAGGCCAAAGAACATTTTGGCTATAAGCTTAATTATATTATTAATTTAGGCGAACGAAGTTACTTAATGAGTATGCTAATTCGTATAGAACAATGTAACCCCTAATACATAACTTATTTAGAGTATATGTTATAGATAAGAATCTAAATCATTATTAGCATTGCACTGAATACTGTTACTAACTAGACTAGTTTTTATCATATATTCTAATATTCCCGTTAGTTAACACCCGGAAAACTGTATGTCGTCGTGTCGCACTGCATCTTATTAATAGAAATGTCACGAAACACTACCATAGCTATGGTACAACAGGAATGCACTGGTGATATGATGTGTTTTCCTTTGACATTAAGCTTGTCTCTTCAGATACTAAGTGCGATTTTTAATACTAAAGCGCTTGCTCGTCTAGGGTTATCGAAATTCGTGCCGCGCTTCTAGTTGCCTATAGTCAAGTGCAGCATAGCGTTTTTAGGAACACTCAACATGGCAATTTTAACCAGCATATATAAGTCTGCTATGCTTTGATATAGTGTATTAAGATAACTATGAGAGTACATTATGTAAATGCTCGGGAAAGTCTTGAATTCCTCGTGAATTATCTTAATTATCGGGAATACAAGTAAACCTAGCCTCGCGTCCATTGATATCAACTTGTTGAAAGAATTCGAAATATGGCACAAGAAATCATGAGCTTCCAGGCGGAAGTCAAGCAGCTTCTGCAACTAATGATTCACTCTTTGTATAGCAATAAAGAAATTTTCCTGCGCGAGCTAATTTCAAATGCGTCCGATGCAGCGGACAAGTTACGTTTCGAAGCAATTGTCGAAACCGGGCTATACGAGGATGATCCGGATCTATATATCCGGATTTCGTACGACAAAGCTACACGAATAATCATTGTAGATGACAATGGAATTGGCATGAGTCGTGACGAAGCGGTTTTACACTTAGGTACGATCGCACGCTCTGGAACCAAGGAATTCTTTTCTAAGCTGTCCGGCGATCAACAAAAAGACGCGGCACTAATCGGACAGTTTGGTGTTGGCTTCTATTCTGGCTTTATTGTCGCTGACCGAATTACTGTGGAATCGCGCCGTGCTGGTTTGTCTGCTGACCGCGGCGTACGCTGGGAAAGCACTGGAGATGGAGAATTTAGCGTCGAGAGCATAGATCGTATCCAGCGCGGTACATCGATTACGCTACATTTACGCGATGACGCGGATGAGTTTCTATCTTTTCACCGTCTTAAAACTATCATACAGAAGTACTCAGATCATATTGATTTACCTATCCTAATGAAAAAAGAGGAGTGGGATGCCAAGAAAAGTGAAATAGTTGTTAAGGATGAGGATGAGACTATTAATCAGGCTTGTGCAATCTGGACTCGTGCTAAAAACCAAATTAGCGATGAGCAATACAAGAACTTCTACGAGCATTTATCTCACGATCATGAAGCACCACTTGCATGGACGCATAACCGCGTTGAAGGACGCAGCGAGTATATCCAGTTGCTATATGTGCCTGCCCACGCTCCATTTGATATGTGGAATCGTAGCAATCGTGGAGGCTTAAAGCTATATGTAAAGCGCGTATTTATCATGGATGAGGCCGAGCAATTGCTACCTAATTATCTACGCTTTATTAGAGGTGTGGTCGATTCAAACGATTTACCTTTGAACATATCGCGAGAGATTCTTCAGGAAAGCCGTGATGTAAAGACGATCCGCGATGGCGTAACTAAGCGGGTACTGTCAATGCTTGAAGATCTGGCTAGTGATGCTGCTGATGGGCAAAAATACACAAAATTTTGGGGTGAATTTGGTCAGGTATTCAAAGAGGGCCTTGGCGAAGACCTCTCGAACCGAGAGCGGATCGCTAAGTTGTTTCGCTTTGCGTCAACGAGAGCCGACAGTGCGGAGCAGAATGTATCGCTAGATGATTATATCGCACGGATGCAACCCGAACAGTCAAAGATATATTATGTCACAGCCGATAGTTGGCAAGGAGCTCGCAATAGTCCGCACTTAGAGGTGTTCATCAAAAAAGACATCGAAGTGCTCTTATTGAGTGATCGCGTCGACGAATGGATGATGTCATTCTTACGTGAATTCGACGGTAAGCCATTGGCTAGCGTTGCCCGGGGCGATTTAGATCTAGGTTCAGTCTATAACGAGGAAAAAAATTCCCAGGAAAAAATTCGTGAAGATCTAAAGCCGTTAATCGATAGTATGAAAGATATACTAAAGAAAAAAGCTAAGGATGTACGTCTTACTTTCCGCTTAACCGAGTCGCCAAGTTGTTTGGTGGCCGATGAAGGGGAAATAAGCGGCTACTTACAGCGACTATTGAAAGCATCTGGACAGAAAGCACCAGATTTTCATCCGATACTTGAGATAAACCCAGAACATGCGCTGATTAACCAGCTATCACCAGAAATCGAAAACTTTACTGACTGGTGTCATTTGCTATTTGATCAGGCGCTGCTCGCGGAGGGGGGGGCACTTGATGACCCAGCAAGTTTTGTTAAGCGCACTAATATGTTATTAATATCCAGTAAGTGAGCGGTATATTTAGTCAGAGACCACTAACGAGTAAGCGGTCAATAGTATAATCGCGCCAAAATTAAGTAATACGTTTTAGCTCGCTTAAATACTATTTATCGAGCTTAGTGAGTAGGTTATGCAAGTTACTAAATTTATAGAAGACCGAAAATACGTGCTAGTTAAGTATCTAAATAGATCCTATCTGCTACACTAGCTTGCTTAGACTTAGGGCTAGTAAGATACAGTTATAGCAAAGCTGTTCGCTATTACCTGCCTTATTGGCTGATGAAATGGGTAAATATTTTTTGTACGTTATATTAACTAGATGGTTTTCAAAGTTTTTTAATGGCAGGTAGATTTAATACGAGTATTCTAACATTAGGTAATTTTCTTCTAGAATACTGCTTTTAGAACTAAGCGGATCCCCAGAATTAGTTGTGACCTGGGGAATTAGTTTTTATAGTTAGTACCAGACGAGCCCAAAGCTCATAGGCTAGTGTATGCACTATATTCATAATATTTAATTACTATAGAGTTAAATTATCTGTGGAGATATTTAAAATATATATACCTTTATCGCGGGAAATCTTAGTTCAGCGGCAAGACAGCTAGTTAGTATAGATGTGATTAGTGCTGGTTTATGCCCATCTTTTTTAAGTAAGAATATGCTTCCGTTATTTAAGCAATGGTTCTCTAATGACTAAACCCATTCGACTCTAGAGTTAGCTAAAAAATTGCTCACAGCAAATACGTATGCTAGATATATAAGATTGTCTGTTATGAAATTCTTTAGTAAGTATACGTATACATTGGTGCAAGCACTCGTATGCAAAGCGATAAACAGTTGTCTCGGAGACTACACGTACATACACGCCGCAAAGAATGTTGTAAACATAAAAAAATAGTACGGTACAAGAGTAAGCCGCTCTCCGAAGTATCTTATCAAGCCCATGTGAAACCAGTAACATTTTCTGAAGAAGGTGGAGTTCGATACCTGCACTTTGGTACTAAATTAGTTCAGGGCGCAATGCGCCTGAAAAATCCATTCGATATTGAATTTGAATACGTCCGACAGATGATGGCATGGCTTCTCTTTCTTGTGCCACCTAAGCGTATTGTACAATTAGGCCTAGGAGCAGGAACTTTGACCAAGTTTTGCTATCGACATTTTCCAAGATCACATATTGATGCCGTGGAATTAAATCCACAAGTAATTGTTGCGGCACGCCGTATGTTTGAATTGCCACCTGATGATTTACACTTACGTGTTCTTCAGACCGATGCATGGGATTTTGTAAACGATCAAATGAACCATGGTACCATCGGCGTAATGCAAATTGATCTATATAATCAGAACGGCTGCGGTCCAGCACTTGATTCTATCGCTTTTTATCGTGGGTGCTTTGCGTGTCTTGAAAACCAAGCTATTTTGATAGTAAACCTATTCGGAGGATATCAAAGCTTTTCGAGAAATATTCGACATTTACGTATAATATTTAATGCACGAGTGGTGGCATTGCCTGAATTATACGAAGGGAATCGTGTTGTTCTAGCTTTTTCCGGACCTACGCTGTCTGTTGACTGGAGCTTGCTAATAGATCGCGCAAAAGTAATAGAAAAAACATATGGCTTAAACGCTGCTCACTGGGTTGATACCTTGCGAGCCGCGACAAGTAAGACGCCATATCACATCACCCCTCATACTAAATCTAAGAGTTTTGTAATATGATGTATGGAGTTTATGCTTTTATACTAATGTTGTTGCAGTAGCTAATATGATTTTTCTGAGGTTTTAAGCTATTAATTGAGGCTACTTACTTTTAAAAAAAGTATACGCTCTGCTACTTAGATGTGATTGTGATATAAAAGAAATAATGCGCTCATATTCAATGATAACGCCTATGTATTGGCTGGTATTTTCCCTAAGCTTTATTGAGAAAGTAGTGTAAAGCACATAATAAAAAGTTGTAAACAAAAAATTCACAAATTTATATTTACAAAATTGAATGTGTGGTGCCGGAGAGAAGACTCGAACTTCCGACCTTCGCATTACGAATGCGCTGCTCTACCAACTGAGCTACACCGGCAATAGAGACGAATTATAAGAATGAATGAGAAGAGTAACAACCTCCTATATTAGGGAGCTTTATAGCTTTACTACACCTTGAATGGTGCTCAGCTCTAGGAGAAAGCTAGATATTCTATGGTATACCTAGCCCTCAAGATGGTACCGTGTCACACGGTCGACCTCATTCTTGGAACCAAGAAATACAGCGACGCGCTCGTGAAGACTTTGGGGCTGGATATCTAGAATCCTATTTTTTCCGTTAGTCGCAGCGCCGCCTGCTTGTTCGACGATAAACGCCATCGGATTTGCCTCATACATAAGTCGAAGCTTCCCAGGTTTATTTGGCGTACGCTTATCGGCCGGATACATGAAAATACCACCGCGGTGTAAAATACGATGCACGTCTGAAACCATTGATGCGATCCAGCGCATATTAAAGTCTGCCTTACGGGCAGCGTCTTCTCCCTCTATTAGTTCCTTAATATAACGCTGCACTGGTGCATACCAGTGTCGCTGGTTTGATGTATTGATCGCATACTCGAGCGTGTCGGGTGGAATGCGTAGATTGCGATGTGTTAATATCCACGAGCCGAGCTCTCGATCGAGAGTAAAACAGTTAACGCCGTAGCCTGTGGTGAGAACGAGCGAGATTTGTGGCCCATATACGAAATAGCCGGCCGCCACCTGATGAGAGCCTTTTTGCAGAAATGATGTTTCAGTTGGAATGTTGCCCTCTAAATATGGAAGGACTGAAAATATTGTCCCGACTGAAACGTTTACATCGATATTAGATGAGCCGTCAAGAGGATCAAATAGTAATAGATAATCCCCTTTCGGAAAACAATCAGGGATTAGATGAATATCTTCCATTTCCTCTGATGCCATCGCAGAGAGATTTCCGCCCCATTCATTAGCCTCAAGAAGGATGCTATTAGCTAGGATATCAACTTTCTTTTGTATCTCTCCCTGAATATTTTTTTTATTAGAGCTTCCGTATGCTTCACCTAGTGCACCTCTGCTAACGTGATAGCTAATAAGTCTACAAGCACGTGAGATAACTTCAATCAACAGCCGAAGATTGGCCGTGATATTGTTATTGTTGTGTTTACGCTGCTCTTCGATTAAGTGCTGGGTGAGAGTCATACCATGGGATGTAGACCGCATTGCTTCCATAATAAATCATAAGTCCGAAAATACTGCTCTAGAGATGTGCCCACTGCTTCTCAGTATGCTTTCTAGTACGATACCGCGATTATATAGACTGATTCTATGTGGACGTGTAACGCATTGACAATACCTACTTACCATATACTGGATTAATTTAAAATAAATTTTTTTGACTCAATTCCGCTTATTGTTGACAAAAACTAGTGGTGTAGTACTTGTCCCAGTAGCTGGGATAGTATTGTCTTAACCAATTCTAAGATATTGCTCCTCGCTTTTATAGCATACATAATTGCTGGTTTTGTATGCGGTAATTAAATAAGGCTTAGGAAAATATATAACATTAGCTGATCAAGATAAGTTCTCTTTTGCTTTCAATACATCGAACGCCACCGATACTATCTATGCGACAGCCCGCTCAGATCGCGATCGTTAATATATTGCAGCAATATTCGATAGCCCTAACCGTAGGGCTTATAAGTACTATAGTGAGATATGAGCATAGTTTATACTATATTAGGATAATATCCATGCTATAGTGTTCTGTTAATAACAGATATGCTTTGTGATTCACATCATGTTAACACTCAGTGTTTTATTGTTAGATATACCAGGATTATTAATAAATAACCTACACAAACAAAGATTAGTAGATTTATAGAGTTAAATAAAATGAGCTGTTTAATTTAGAACACGAAGCTTAATTGAGTAAAGACAGGAATTAACAAAAAAATCTTCGCCCCCCCCTCAAGATTAACGAATATTGTTGGTCTATGCTTGATCAGCTGTGCTAGGCCCACGCTACAGTCCCTTTAAGGGACATTTGCATATGCAAGTGGCGGGCACTTACTTCGGTTATTTATGTTCTCAACCTTATCAAGATGCATATATAAAACCCGCCACATATTATTTGGGTCAACTAGTTCATCTAAAATCAAGCTCATTACATCTACAGGTTATACGTACGCGATTAGTATACGATATGTGCATCACAGCAGGCTAATTCCTATAAGCGCCACAGTTTATCTGGATAATATAAACTACCAGGCTTAGCATACCGTCGCAGCTAAAATATTAGTACCTAAAATAATAATTAGCGCATAATTAGGTAGCAGATATCTAAACAGTAGTTACAAAAAACAGTAGTTACAGGAATTACTTGCTATATGTCAGTATAAATTAGAAGTAACTGCAAGTATTGTTGTATTTGATGAAAATTTTAGTTAAAAAAATGTGAAAGACTATCTTATGCTAGAGTAGCCGATCATATACATGATCGGCACTAAGATGCACCGGTTCGGTCTGCCCTAATCTAAGCGTGAAATTATCAGCAGCTATAGCATAGTCATTATGCTTTCTAAATATGCATGGTAAGCATAGCGCAACAATACGCGAGATGTTGTGCACTAATAGTTGACTAATCCTTTATAGGATATCTATTTCATAACCGAGTACGTATACTTGCACTTTTAGAAGAAGATACTTCAAGCTTTCGACCGAGTCTGCGCTCGTAGTGACAATTTACCTGGGCTTATCAATTTTGGTTGCTATAGTGGCGCATCGTCAGATTAGGCGTTACCCGATCTAGTGATTCACGTTGTCTGCACTAACTGGCAAAGTTGTACATCTTGCGGTCAAGCGATTCTTTGTGATGAAGCTTTAGATCTATTCATAAACAGTATAATGTTAGCGAGATTGACGGAAATGATACCGATTGATATCCGTACTACAAAGTCTGACTTGTATAAACTTAGCTGTAGTCGGCTTTATGCCAGCAATCTCTATTTTAGGAACCGGAAATTAAATGACGCCCGATTTTGTATATTAAGCGATCTAATAACAGTGCTAACACTGTACATTGATAATGTAACTTATATTTAAGTATTCTGATATGTTAAATAAGTTCTAAAATAGCATTGCAAGTCAGCAGAGCACAGATCATAGCTCCCCGGATAGCGCATTTAGCATGCGGACCGAGTATGCTTATCTATGGTCAGTGTAAACAACAATTATATGTGACTATGACTAGATATACGAGATCAGTCTAGCTAGACGTATTATGTTTATAAAAAATTTCATAGTTTTCTAACGATGTTTATAAAGATAGTGGATGAGCGTTGTATAGAGGCTAATAATTAAAATTCATAATAAATATTCTTTCTTATAAGGCTCTATTTATATTTTCTTAAAACAAACTCAGACCTTCTTCTTAAAGAATATTAGCCTAATGAGTTAATTATTTAGTTAATTAAACGAGAAATTTTTCTAGAATTTCTGGAGATTTCTTGGAAATAGAGGAGCGTACCTATGGAGTTAGTATCTGAAAACCCTATTCACTATTTATGTAAGCACCACAAGTGTAGGATCAGTAGATAAGAATCCAGATTAGCAAGTATTGGTGGAGCCGGCGGGAATTGAACCCGCGTCCGCAAGCACTTTACAACTAGTTCTACATACTTAGTTATGTCTTTTAATTTTAGCCGCATTAACGCGGACAAACACGCTTCGCTGCGGCGAGTTACTATATTTTCGGCTACAGCACCGTAACTCCGCTGTAGATTATCTGACGTAAATGACCTCTGCGTGGTTTTGCAACCCTAGCTCGTCAGAGAGCTAGTGCGAGGCTAGCCGTTATTAAGCGGCTAGTGCGTACGTTTCGTCGTTCGCAGTTACTTAAGTCCCATTGATTTACGAGATAACGGGTCCTCGGTATGCCCTAAATTGCTTTGCTACCCACGTCGAAACCAGGTCGGCCCCATAAAGAATACGTTCATTATCTTATAAGCCATAAACACAGTCAATTTATTAATATCTAAATAAGGAATCTAGCTTCACATACTACGCTTGTATTACTTACCCAAATAGCATGAGGCAACATACCGAGCTTCAGTACTTTTTCAGTGAAGTATGTATTTATGAGATGAGTGGCTGATACCGATAGTCGGCTTGATAGCTACTCTGCATGATACGAACAAGTTATCCCAATCTAGTATAGATCGTTGTGCAGGAAGTCTGGTGGTGCTGATGTAAATTGTCTAGTATGCAGATTTTCCTGTGACACAGCTATGCTGGTATGTAGGTGGATTGTCGCTGTGTAAGCATATAGTTTATATGGGTTTATGAGTGAACACGAAACGCTGAATAATCTCAACTAGAGTGAAATATTAGTTAAAGTGGTTTGGGGCAATAGGTTATTCTGTGAATTTCTGAACAAATAATCTAGACTTTCGAGTAAGCCTGAAAGTCTCCATAGCTTAGTAAAGCGTGAATAATTATTAGTTTACCTCTAGTATGATTTTTATCACGTACTCGGCGTCTACTACCGAATATAAATAAAGTTTTAGGTTGTGGTCGTGCGTTAAGAATAACACCTAACCAGCTGACTTTACCAATTGTGAGCATACGCATACGCGATAATTAACCAACGCGTTTTAACATTTCTTAAGTAATTTACTATGTATTACATAGTTCAGATCAGAAAAAACTTTCTGTAGATATTTTTATGCTCAACATTTGAAATACTATTCTCTATCCTAAGGGTCAACAACGCTAAATATTAGCTTACATAAATAAATTCTTTAGCGGATACATTGTTATCTGTGGCGTAAATAACTTAGATAAGTTATTTACGCCACAGATAACTTTGAGCGCTTGTTTATTAGGTAAATAAGCATGCAAGTCGAGCTGGACAACCGTCGTGGACTTATATCGTGAAGAGGTCTCTAGATTCAGCTATTAGATCCCACCACTGATGAGAGAAATGGCTCATTTGAGTCTATATAAATCAACGTTAATCATAGATAGCAAGAAATACGTAAAAAGAATCATGAACGCCAGTAAAAGCGGTAAAATTATAGGAATAATACTGTAACTGGCATCAAGCATAATATATAGATAAATACTTATCAAAGTACGAAAAACTCGACTTATCCTTGGTTATTTATTGCGTCTGCGAAGAAGTTAACTCATTTTGAGGCTGTCTCGTAGTGGTAATGACCTCTATCTCCACCCTACGGTTTGGAGCTAGGCACGCCATTAACTCTTTAAAATTCTTTTTAGGGCAGGCTGTTACTAAAGGTTTGCGATTACCCTGACCTTCCGTATAAATGCTATCAGCTGGGATACCCTTGCTAATCAAATACCGTTTTACGGCCTGTGCGCGGCGCAGTGATAGACGTTCATTATACTTATCTGAACCGATCTTATCTGTATAGCCTAAGGCTAAAACTTCTTCGGGATTTAAACCTTGAATCTTTAAGGTTAACTCGTCAAGTTCTTTTTTCCCAGCAAGAAGTTCAGTTTTATCGAAGTCAAATAGTATATTTGCCTGATAGGTAACTTTCTGTCTGGTCGCAACCGGAGTTGGTGTAAGCGGCAAGGGCTTTGATAACTCTTGTGTTTGATCCATCAGTTCGCTGCCGCACTCTGCATTCGTGGTGGTAGGAGTCCAAAAAGTATTGCGCCAACAAAGCTCACCGTCGCCGTTCATCCAAATGCATTCTCTAGTACTGCCCACCCAGTTGTCACTAGAAATCTGTTGTGAAGCTAGTGACGGGTCCGCTGATGCGAATGTAGTTATAGCCGTAGTAGATGCAATGAATACGAGCTTTAAAAGCTTGTGCATACTTTTCCTCTCGAGATTGATGCTGTCGCAGTTTACTGCGAACCTATTAACAAATAGCAAGATAGAAATTATCTGAGACTTAGTATTGTGGCATGACTAACTGCACCACTATATTTTGCCATACTAGTTCTATTGCGATAATAAATTTCTACTTTTTTCTAAATCTTCATCAGGAACTTGTAGTTAGATCGCAACAGTTACTAAAATAGTACTGGCTGAGAGCAGAGAGATTATAACCTTTAAGCTCATGCATCATAACTGTTGCCGACGTCACTCCCTAGTGTGTAGTGCTGTTCCAGATGCATGCTAACATTATAATATTAGATAGTGCGAGTTATCTACTACTAGGTACAGTATAGCTTGTACGCTACCCCCCCCCGCAGCTTAGTCTCGGACCGCTGGAGTTCGTCAAAGACGCTATAAATGGATCAATTCGCCAAAGAGACCCTACCCATTTCTCTCGAAGAGGAAATGCGCCGTTCTTACCTCGATTATGCAATGAGCGTAATAGTAGGTCGTGCACTGCCCGATGCTCGAGATGGACTCAAACCAGTGCATCGCCGCGTGCTTTATGCGATGTATGAGCTCGGCAATGACTGGAATCGAACATACAAGAAATCTGCCCGGATCGTCGGAGATGTAATTGGTAAGTACCACCCCCATGGCGATAGCGCAGTTTATGAGACCATCGTCCGCATGGCTCAGGATTTTTCGCTACGCTATATGCTAGTAGACGGACAGGGAAACTTCGGCTCGGTCGATGGCGATAACGCTGCGGCAATGCGCTACACTGAGATTAGGCTCGCAAAAATTGGTCATGAGCTATTAACCGACATCGATAAGGATACCGTTGACTTTGAGTGGAACTATGATGGCAGCGAGACTCAACCGCAGGTGCTGCCGTCGAGAATCCCGAATCTGTTAATCAACGGATCGTCTGGTATTGCAGTCGGTATGGCAACGAATATCCCCCCACATAATTTGAATGAAGTTGTTGACGTATGCCAATACCTGCTAAACCATCCACAGGCGTCAATCCATGAGCTGATTGAACTCCTTCCTGCACCAGATTTCCCAACGGGGGGGGTGATATACGGCGTGCAAGGTGTGCGCGATGGATATAGCTTCGGCCGCGGCCGAATTATAATACGCGCTAAGATTCATTTCGAGGAAATCGAGCGCGGGCAGCGTATAGCGATCGTCGTTGACGAATTACCATATCAGGTAAACAAACGTTCCCTGCTTGAGCGCATTGCTGAATTAGTCAACGAGAAGAAGATTGATGGTATATCCGATATCCGTGATGAATCTGACAAAAGTGGTATGCGTGTGGTGATTGAACTTAAGCGTAGTGAAGTTCCGGAGGTTGTGCTTAATAATTTATATAAGAATACGCAGCTGCAGGATACTTTTGGTATGAATATGGTTGCACTGATCAATGGGCAACCGAAGCTATTAAATTTACGCGAGCTACTGGAGTGCTTTTTATCACACCGGCGTGAGGTTGTTACACGCCGCGCTTTTTACGATTTACGTCGAGCTCGCGAGCGAAGTCATGTTCTGGAAGGCCTCGCGGTTGCACTTTCAAATATCGATAAGTTTATTGAGATTATCCGAGCCGCTTCGACACCACCAATTGCAAGGCGAGATTTAATGATGCGTGGATGGGACTCGGGGCTAGTGCGGGACATGCTTTCGCGCACCCAAAGTGAAACCCCGGGTGGGCTCGATGCGTTCCGTCCCGATGGGTTAGCACCCATTTTTGGTATGCAATCCCAGGGACTTTACAAGCTCTCGGATATACAGGTGCAGGAAACCCTACAGATGCGATTGCAAAGATTAACGGGCCTAGAAAAAGATAAAATTACTACAGAATATTATACGGTTACTACAAAGATTTCGGATCTTCTGAATATTCTATCTAAACCTGAACGGATCCGAGCGATCATCTCTGATGAGCTAGTTGCAATCAAGGCGGAATTTGGAAACGGGAGGCGCTCGCAGATTGCGTTGAATACTACCGATCTTAGCACTGAGGATCTGATTGTGCCGCAAGATATGGTTGTTACGATGTCGCACGCTGGCTACATTAAATCGCAGCCGCTATCTGAGTACGATGCGCAAAAGCGCGGTGGACGTGGAAAGCAGGCTATTGTAATGAAAGACGATGATTGGGCCGAGACACTATTTATTGCAAACACGCATGACCATATTTTATGCTTCTCAAATCACGGACGTGTTTATTGGATTAAAGTCTATGAGGTACCGCGAGGCTCAAGAAACTCCCGAGGACGACCAATCGTAAATATGTTTCCGCTACAGGAAGGCGAAAAGATTAATGTAGCACTACCGGTTAAGGAATTTTCTGCTGACAAGTTCGTATTCCTAGCTACATCCCTTGGAATAGTAAAGAAAACGCCGCTTGAGGCATTTTCTCGGCCGCTTAAGAAGGGTATCATTGCAGTAGGGCTTGACGATGGAGATTTTCTGATCGGTGCGCAGATTACTAATGGACAGCATGATGTAATGCTGTTCTCCGACGCTGGCAAGGCGGTACGATTCGAGGAGAACGATGTACGGCCAATGGGCCGGGAAGCACGCGGGGTGCGTGGAATGCAACTCGAAAATAGTCAGCAGGTAATCGCGTTACTAGTGGCTGGTGGCGAGTCACAATCAGTACTAACTGCGACCGAGAACGGTTACGGTAAGCGCACACCAATCTCTGAGTATACAAGACATGGGCGTGGTACAAAGGGTATGATTGCAATTCAGACCTCGGAGCGAAACGGCAGTGTAGTTGCCGCGACATTAGTTGAGCCAGACAGTGAGATCATATTAATTACGACTGCTGGTGTAATGATCCGTACACGTGTTACTGAAATTCGAGAGATGAGCCGTGCAACGCAAGGTGTTACACTAATTACCCTTGACAGGGGTACCAAGCTATCGGGCTTGCAGCAAATAGCTGAGACTGACATAGAAAATAGCATCGAGCCCTAGTTCTGAGGTCGCGTCCGATATAAATCGTAATAGTAGCACTTACTAATAGCTGTCAGATAGATGTAACGATCGAGTATGATTACTAAGTAGGCGCTAGGTTGATAAAACAACTTTTGATAGGAGTCGTGATGAAAAAACAATTTAAGCGGTGGATATTTCTGGCCTCCATCGTGTCGACGCTAGCGATAGCACAGACGCTTCCTGCCCAGGAAAAAGCAGGAGATTTATTACCTACTGTAATGCCAGTTGATTTAGCTAAAAAAGCCGCCATTAAAGATCTGCTTGATATGATCGATGTCCCTAAGCTAATTGGAGCTATTGCTAATAGCGCTCAAATGCAAGCCAAGCAACTAGTTCCAGTAATTTTGTCCAATGCCTTAACTGAAAGCAAATCGCTGAACGACAAACAAAAGCAATCTGCGGTGCCTATTCTGCAAAAGACTGCTGTTCCTAAACTTTTAGAATCTGCTGGCGCAGTATTCAAAAGTGAGCAATTCCGACAAGCCGCAATGCGCGCACAATATGAAGTGTATTCAAAGTACTACTCAGTATCGGAAATAAAAGATTTAATAGCGTTTTATAAAACCCCAACTGGTCGCAGATTTATTACAGTTCAGGATCAGGTTAGTCGTGATTTAGTAAGCGGTCTGATGCAAAAGTACATGCCTATATCGATCAAAGTAACTAGGGATCAGGCTAACAAAGAAATGGCTTTACTTAAACTAAAGTAGTAACTGTGTATGTGTACAATCCAGCTATTTTATAGCTTTACGTAGCGGTGTCGTAGAAGTAGGCTAATAATTGTGAGCAACGTTGGATATGTTTTTTATTTTTCTCAACGTAATAATTTTATTTATTTGAGGAAATAATTCTGGGTATAAATATTAAATTTTGATAAGGCTTCGTTCACGCCGTTAAGATATACGGTCAAAAATTAATAACTAGATTGACATATCTAAAGTTAGGTGCCAATGAAGATAAACCAACTTAGCTTATAAGCTAGTATCAATGCTTGAATTAAATGTTACTTATCTTACTGGATAATTGCTATCAGCATAAGCTGACTATTAAAGCCTACTTCCCCGTAAGTTTATCGACTAAGTTAAAATTTACAAAATAGTTTTTCTTGATACCATTAGAACTAGCACATAACGCGTCTTGCACTCGGGTATAGAATCGAGTGCAAGACATAAATCAATGCTTGAATGATTGACTATGATGTATCGTTATCTTTAGATCAATGCTTTAAAACTGTGCCTATTAATACGTACTGATATTTTCGTGTCTCACGATATAAGGGAATATTCGATACTATTTAGTAGATCTTAAGATCCCATATGTATGCACTTAGACTGGCGCATTTTAAACCCTAAGGGTATTTCAAGTAGTGTGCCGCCGCTAGATAATCGGTTTAAGAAGGTCTCGATAATCAAGAATTTGCCTACTTAAAAACATTAACAATATCTTATCTATATCCCCGTAGTGTAAGGTAGCTAATCGCTACGCCGTAGCATAAATCATCTGTGTAGTCTGTAGTCTACAGTAACTAAATAAGTGCCGGGAATCTCGCTCTCATTAAACAAGTGATACTATTTTAGTATAGATCCCATAGATAACCACGAATCTCTACATGAGTAGTTATAGTAGTAGGTGCTCACTGTGTGGCTACCATTAGACACTAATAAACGCGTACTAGATGTACTAGATGAGTATTGCATCGGTAATGCTTAGTCAATAATCTCTACAACTACTTTTCGCGATGCTAATCAATCATGCATGGAAAACGTTTTTAGGCAGATTATCCGCAATATCATATTCTTAAGTGGAACTCTATGCTCTATACGGCCAGTCCGTAAATTGTTTAACGTATTTTCTCTTTATATGGAGTAATGAAATTCAAGAATTTATTTCATGAATACGTTCCAGTTATTGCGATTGATGGACCAACCGCATCAGGTAAGGGTACGGTTGCTCGACTTGTAGCGTCGCACTTTGGATTTCATTTGCTAGATAGCGGTGCTCTATACCGATTAGCAGGACTAGCAGCAAAACAGCATCAAATAGATAAAAACAACGTCAGTGCGCTTGTATCATTAATTAATAATCTTAATTTCTTTTGTGCGGGGGGCTGCGTGCAATTAAATGGGGTGGATGTTTCAACCAGTATTCGGCATGAGTCTGTTGGCAGGATGGCTTCTGCGATTGCGGTTCATGCACCGGTACGCAGCGCGCTTCTATCCCGACAATACGCCTTTCGAAAACCACCTGGTTTAGTCGCAGACGGTCGTGATATGGGTACGGTAATTTTTACCGATGCAGTATTAAAAATATTTCTAACGGCAAGCGCAGAGGATCGCGCACAAAGACGTTATAAACAATTGATACAGAAAGGATTTCCTGCTAAAATTGAGAAAATTCTATGTGACTTAATTGAGCGTGATTCCAGCGATTCAAATCGGACGAGTGCGCCGTTAAAGCCAGCACTAGATGCACGTCTGCTCGACACGTCGATGTTATCAATTGGCGAAGCGGTTAATCGTATAGTGGTTTGGTATCAGAAAATCGAGTCGCATACCAGTGTTGTAAAAGTTAATTTTGATTAAAAAGTCTCCTAGATATAGGAGTTTCGCGTTTGTCATCTTGAGCCCCTACCTTGGCAGTAATTCTTCATCGGCTTTACAACGCCTAATGTGGATATAGTAGAGTGGTACTGTAAGTGTTCCCTAGTAATAAGGAATGTGTTTTTAACCTTTAACTCCGCATGTGGCCGCCGGCGATTATAAAGCCGAGCCTAACTATGCGCCATTCGATTTTATGTCTGACCTGCAAACTTCTAATCCGAATATCGAATCTTTTGCGGCTCTCTTTGAGGAGTCGTTAACCCGTCAGGACATGCGTGCAGGCGAAGTAATCTCTGCTGAGGTTGTGCGTGTTGACCATAATTTCGTAGTCGTTAACGCTGGTTTAAAGTCTGAAGCTTACATTCCGATCGAAGAGTTTTTAAACGATCAGGGTGAAATTGAGGTTCAAGAAGGTGATTTTGTATCAGTCGCGATTGATGCTCTTGAGAATGGTTATGGCGATACGGTTCTATCACGTGATAAAGCTAAGCGTCTTGCTTCGTGGCTTTCGCTTGAAAAAGCACTAGATAACAATGAGCTAGTGACCGGTACGGTCACTAGTAAAGTTAAAGGCGGAATGACTGTAATGGTCAATGGCATTCGTGCGTTCTTACCTGGATCTCTAGTTGACACCCGCCCGGTAAAAGACACGACTCCGTATGAAGGTAAAACACTCGAGTTTCGCGTGATAAAGCTGGATCGTAAACGCAATAACGTCGTGCTGTCACGACGTGCGGTTATTGAAGCCACGCAAGGCGAAGAGCGTGCGAAGCTCCTCGAGACATTAATGGAAGGCGCAATCCTCAATGGCATCGTGAAAAATATCACTGATTACGGCGCATTTGTTGATCTCGGTGGTATCGACGGCTTGCTACATATTACCGATATCGCGTGGCGTCGTGTACGTCACCCGAGTGAAGTGCTCTCTGTGGGCCAAGAAGTAACTGCAAAGATTTTAAAGTTTGATCAAGATAAAAATCGTGTTTCGCTTGGCATTAAACAACTCGGCGATGATCCCTGGGAAGGTATTTCTCGTCGCTATCCGTCAGGTACAAGACTATTTGGTAAGGTCACAAATATTACCGACTACGGTGCATTCGTCGAGGTTGAGTCGGGTATAGAAGGTCTAGTACATGTATCTGAGATGGACTGGACTAATAAGAATGTGGCACCAAGCAAAGTAGTACAGCTTAGCGACGAAGTTGAGGTTATGGTGCTGGAGATTGATGAAGCTCGACGACGTATTAGTCTCGGCATGAAGCAATGTAAACCAAACCCCTGGGATGATTTTAGTCGAAACTTTAAGAAAGGCGATAAGATTTCTGGCGCAATTAGATCAATTACTGATTTTGGTGTGTTTATTGGACTGCCGGGGGGGATTGATGGCCTCGTACACTTATCAGATTTATCGTGGAGCGAATCTGGTGAAGAGGCAGTTAGAAAATATAAGAAGGGGGATGAAATTGAGGCTGTAGTGCTTGGTATCGATGTCGAGAAGGAGCGCATCTCGCTAGGCATTAAGCAATTAGAGGGCGATCCATTTAATAACTTCGTTGCCTTAAATGATAAGGGCTCTATAGTCAATGGTACTGTTAAAATTATTGATCCAAAAGGAGTTGTGATTCAGTTGAGCGCTGAAGTCGAGGGTTATTTACGGTTGTCAGAAATAGCGCAAGACCGTGTAGAGAATGCGCGTAATATGCTCCAGAAAGGTGACAAAGTTAACGCAATGATTATTAATATTGATCGTAAGTCACGTGGAATCCATCTATCAATGAAAGTAAAAGATTCTCCAGAGCAACAGCAGGCAATGCGTGGCTTGCAAGTTGATAGTAGCGTGGCCGCTAGTGGTACAACCAATTTTGGTGCGTTGCTCAAGGCCAAGTTAGACGGTCAACAAAACCAGTAAAGCAGCATGACCAAATCAGAGTTGGTCGCTCAATTAGCGCTACGATTTCCCCAGCTTGTCTTAAGAGATGCAAATCGTGCGGTCAAGATAATGCTTGGAGCGATGTCCGATGCGCTTTCCACCAATCATCGTATCGAGATACGAGGCTTTGGTAGATTTGTACTAAATTATCGTATGGCTCGGGTCGGACGAAATCCAAAGTCTGGTAAGCAGGTTCAGATCCTAGCGACATGGGTACCTCATTTTAAGCCGGGCAAAGAATTACGCAATCGGATTAACAAAAAAACAGGTCAGTCGTCTATAAAAACTGGTGGCAATAATTTATCAGGCGATATGTAAAAAAAGCTAGTTACATTAGTAACTTAAGTATCATGCGACGTTTTTGCTGACATTAACGAGGTTAGTAACATTATTATAACTAGATATAGCTCAACATATATCGCTTTAAGGGCATTAATCAATAAGCAGCGTAAGCGTTTTTATTATAAAATAGACTTTTTTCTACAGCTAACTCAATTAATTCATAAATATAAAATATTATTTCATACGCCAATAATTCACTGTAATGGTTACTGTGAATAAAATTATTTATGAGACTGATTGTATAATTTACCCTCTTTATTAAATTCCTATTTTTAATGCTAGCGGCTAGTTACTATACAACTTTTAATACTAAATTCTTAGTTAGTTTATAGCACACCTTATTGATCATGGTGGTACCTCTATCGATTGAGTCTCTACCTTTTAGTTGGTATTCTTGCTTGGCAAATATTAGTGCTACTAGTGGTTTTTAGCTATAGCTGAATACTTGAGGTTTAGGCGCAGATTAAAGATAAATAGCTAGTATCGGTAACTATTGAGAAGCTACCGATACTAAGATCATCTAATAAACCTAGCACGCATATGCTTAACAAAGCATATTCATATATCTTGCTTTCTAATAGCTGCTGATCTTTTCTATGGTTTGCGGGCTGAGCTGGTCTTTACTATAACCTGAAATATTTTTTATTTAAGAGCAAAAAACTTCCAACTCTTACTTTCATGGTTTAAATTTCTTAATTAGTAAACAACCGAATCAAGTAATCGATATATTTGTCGAGGTAGCAAAACTAAATCCGGAGATAACTGCACTACACTTCGCTCTTGGAACTTTATTTTGTCAGCGTGTCAAGACGAATCGAGCAATCTATGTTCATCAACAAAATTTACTCTTGTGTAAAAACCTAAGCTGAACGAGCAAAATCGTGTGTTGCATGAGCTTAGACGGGATGTCTTGAGGAGGCTAGGCTGCTTGATCGGGCTGAAAGGGTTTTTCCAGAAATTACACCGGGTGTGCGCATTCAGTGCATTAAAAGCGCCATTGATCATTTGAGATCGAACGAGAATGGCAGAGAGCGATTATGGCGGCGAAATAGATTAAAGCAATAGACATACCGTCCCCAAGAAAAGAAATTTCGTAATTCATTAGATAATGCACTTAGGCACTGCAGCGGGCACTATATTTTAATCCGAGGAATGCCGCGTGCAACGCCGCCCTAAACGGTGGTGATGTTGAGATAGCCCGTAATGAACTAACACTCGCTGTTAATCATTGATGACAAAACACCACTTACTTGCTACTAGTTGTTTATAAGCCAATACAAAGCATATATATAAAGATGACCGATCGCAACAAGTGGGGGGGGGCTGTGTTATTAGCAAACTTACTAAGACATATTATTCTGGCGATCTGCTTGACGTTTCTTATAAGCCTAAATTATATGATATAGACGCAGCACATGCTTTAGTACTCACAAAAATGCAGAAGTCTCCAAATTTAGCTGGTATAGAATGACTGCTTAATGCACAGATTATGATTACCGAAAAGCCCCGGGAAATCGCATTAGAACTAATGTATATATTAATCCGGCACTGCGTGAAAAATCTACCACCATATGCGCATCAGAATTGCGGCCTACAGGCTAGGTTATTTTTATTAGCGGCGCCCTCTAGCTATGGCATCTGGGAAACTTATGTACCTCAGCGGATTGAGTCGATTACCTTGATGAATAATGCCTCATTAAGCGGCTAACTATAGTACAGTAGTTAGTTTTTCGCAGACCATACTTGTACGGTACAGAGCAATTATAGCCCATCAATTACACACTACAAATACTCGAACTTGTCTAGTACGAATACACGTTATGCTAATTATGCAACTTAGTCCTTATATTACCCAACCCAGGGATGGTAGACGCGGGCTTAGTAAACATTATTAGCAATCTATGGTCTTGGTGAGTGTACTGTACTGCGCAAACAATCCTGAGCAGGTGAGTGTAAAGTTAGTTATTTAGACTTAAACTAGATTTTTGATTCGGCGCTATCACCCCATAGTAGTACATGCCAATGGTCTATCAATGGTATCCTAGAACAAAATAAGATCGTGTCATATATAAAAGGTACAGTTACTACGTTAACCATTGATTCTACCTAAAACAGTAACCGCGGGGATAAGCAATATAGCCCTACGGTCGACCAACGTAAATAATCCAGTCTAATTATAGAAGAGGGATTTTTGCCTACTGTTTATGCTCGAAATACACTAATCTAATCAGATGTAAGAATAGCAGAAATTTAAAGTAATACTATTAAGTAGTATATATGAGTGACGAGCTAAGAAAATTTAGCATGATAGAAAAAACGATGCTTAATCAATCTGTAATGTGTATTGTCCGAATCCCCGCCCATAAGGAAGGACTAGTTAATAATGAATTATTTATTATTTACGATTAATATCTATCAACGAGATATATTCTTGGTATAGTTAACTATCATAGTATAGTTAGTTCGACGGATATGCTAATAGAGGTGTTACTATTGGATAGACGAAGATTTTTCCATCTGCGCCCTGACTCGCTCGCCTAGTTGATATGCCGCTAGCGCATAAAAGAAGCTGTGATTATAATAAGTGAGCACATAAAAATTTCGCAATCCAAGTATGTACTGCGTAGGTTGTTCTGGGGTAGGTAGTTCGATTACGGCTACGGGTGTTTTAGCCTCGCTTATTATATCGACGCTATTTTCATTGAGAAGCATACCAGCTCGCAACAGTTTTTGGAGCGCCCAGCGAGGCTCCGGACTCCCATTTGTAGCAGCTTGCGCAATACCGATACTGCCAGCATCCTCGTGAATCCGCCATGCGACTGGTCGTCCGCTGTTCCAGCCGTGCTGCTTTAAATAATTCGCAACGCTACCGATCGCATCATCTGGACTATTGCGTAAGTCTATACGATGATTGCCTTTGTAGTCGACTGCGTATTTAACGATGCTGCTTGGCAGGAACTGTGGGATGCCAATTGCTCCACTATAGGAACCTAGAACCGTCCTTGGTTCAATGCCAGCATTCTGGGTCCAGAGCAAGAAATCTTCTAGGTTCTTTCGGAATAACGCCATACGTTGAGCACGATTATGGGTTTCCGGATAATCGAATGCAAGGGTAGTTAGTGTATCTAATACACGGAAGTTCCCCATGTTCCGACCATATAATGTTTCGACTCCAATAATACCAACAATCACCTCCGGCGGAACACCAAATTCTTTGCTAGCCCGTTGTAGTGCTGCCTTACTCTGTTGCCAGAACTTCACGCCTGCATTAATTCTAAGCGGTTCAATCAACCGTGCCTGATATGCCTGCCAACTTTTAAGTGTTGACTTTGAAGCAGAAAGCGTCAACTTAATGGCGGTTTTCGAATACGCAGCTTGGTTAAACAACGTTTTTAGCGTTTTGGCATCTAAATCATACTTAGCAACCATATCGTTGATAAACGCATTAATACCTGGATGGTTCGCATAGTGCTGAGGAACGATTTCTTCTTCAAATGTTCTGTTTTGTAGCGGCGAGGTTTCTAGTTGTGTTTTATCAACAATGATCTGGCCGGAACCATTCGCTACTGCGCTACGAGAGATGGCGAGAATAAGTAATAATGATAGTGTCCAGCGGGTCATGAATCAGTTACGTCTTAATTACTGGCATGGAAAAAATAGTAATCAGATAGTAAATCAAAAAGATATCTATAACAAGAATAGCAAGTAAAGCAGCGCACAAGTATTAGAGTATCCTGGACAAGTCCAGGATACTCTAATACACAAAAATCTCCGAGCAGGTTAGATAGTATCTATACATCATAACTGATGCTGTCTATTTTTAATAAAAGTTGCTGTGTGCGGTAGCGAGATAGTAAAAGAAAGTATGCAGTTTTATAGAGAGCTATTACACAAATGATAACCATATTGCGATATCAATATTTTTTTAGCTATACAAGCTTCTTTCTCGCAAAATAAAACGGCATTTTCCTAAAATATATGGTGCGCTTGTCTGCGATTAAGAATTAGTTGATTATTACCTATATTAATTCCTTAAGCAGTACAAGTTTTGAAAACTCTTTTTGTGAATTTTGTGAAAAAAGCGGTCGCATGCACATGTTAAATCAATACCAATATAAAAAATTCTTATACGATCTGCGATGTTAGGGCGCAGTAGAGAGTTTATAGATATAACGGCTACCACAGTCGACGCCAGTAAACTGCATGCAAAAGTTGCTTATATCATCTTGTTGCGATACGCGGTTTAAGAATCGAAGCGATAAATTAGAAAATACTGTTCTAGTAACGATATAGCTTTTACTCGAACAAGAGATTAAATGATTTAGGGTGTATTTACTAATTTAAGAAAATTTGCGTCGCAGAATAAACTAGACAAGAATACCTCGGTGCCGCTATCGTTAAAAACGATTACGAAACCAGACATCATCAAGACTAGAGAGATAAAATTCCATAAATTATAGATAGTCTAAATCTACTTAAAAGCATAGTTTGCAGCTGAAGAAGATAATATTGTCGATGAAGATGCCTATATTTTGTATATACATGTTCCGAATACACAACCATTTTATCACAACAAATTATAGCTTAGAGATCTGGTCAAGGCGAATTACTGAGCAAAGGAACGGCATTTTTAGTAGATTAATAGCGTTAGATTATTTTTTAGTAAAACTTCTTTTATTAATCTTGCAGCAGCGACTACATCTATGCACTGCAGGGATGGATTCATACGATTTCTGCAATTTTTTGCAGTAAATCTATATGAGCGCATATTAAAACTATATAATCTGGGCCAAGCTAGCAGCTCTAACAGGCTATTCCCTAGCTTTTTCTTCTTTAAAAAAATTGTTGGTTATTATAGTGACCTTGATACGCTTCCGCGTTTTCATCTTTATAGCGTAGAAATGAAAGTTCTTGTATCTGTCAAGAGAGTAGTTGACCATAATGTTCAAGTCCGCGTGAAGTCGGACGGCACGGGCGTGGATATAAAAAACGTGAAGATGTCGATGAACCCGTTCGACGAAATTGCCGTAGAAGAAGCGGTACGATTAAAAGAATCAGGTATGACTAGGGAAATAGTCGTTGTATCTGCTGGGGTGCTCGCATGTCAAGAGACGTTACGTACTGCGCTAGCGATCGGTGCAGATCGAGCAATCCTCATCGAAACCCAGGAGGAGCTGCAGCCTTTGGCGGTTGCCAAATTGCTTAACGTGCTTATCACACGGGAGCGACCTCAGCTCGTGATCCTTGGAAAACAAGCAATTGATGATGATTCAAATCAGACTGGGCAAATGCTAGCTGCGCTAGCTGGATGGTCACAGGCTACGTTTGCTTCGAAGGTAACAGTTGAGGCTGGTTTTGCTACGGTGACCCGTGAAGTAGACGACGGAACGGAGACGCTCTTATTAAAGCTGCCGGCGGTGGTAACCACCGATCTTCGACTTAATGAACCACGTTATATAACATTGCCCAACATTATAAAGGCAAAGAAAAAACCACTAGAGCGCGTAACACCGCAAACCTTAGGGGTAAAAGTAGAGCCGCGTCTTAAAACACTAAAAGTGGCCGAGCCACATAAGCGCAGTATGGGTATAAAAATACCAGATATCTCTACACTGGTCGAAAAGCTTAGGAGTGAAGCAAAAGTACTCTAATGCTCAATGCGCAAAGAGGTAGATGTGACAATACTAGTTATTGCAGAACACGACAACATAGCTCTCAAGGCCATAACATTAAACACAGTAGCGGCCGCCCAGAAATTGGGCGGCGAAGTCCACGTACTAGTGGCTGGGTATAGGGCAGGAGCTGTGGCCGCTACCGTAGCTAACATAGCTGGGGTAGCGAAGACACTTCTAGCTGATGCTCCGCAGTTGTGTGAAGGATTGGCGGAGAATATCGAGGCAACAGTGCTCTCGATTGCGCGTCAGTATACACATATCGTGCTGCCTGCAACTACATACGGAAAGAATATAGCACCTCGTCTTGCCGCTAAGTTAGACGTCGCGCAAATAAGTGATATTACGGCAATAATAAGAACAGATATTTTCGAGCGACCGATTTATGCCGGAAATGCTATCGCAACTGTGCAATCAGTAGATTCGATTAAGGTTATTACTATACGAGGCACGGCATTTAATCCGGTTTCTGCCGATGGCGGTAGCACGCCTATACAAGTGATTAAAGCTGCGGCAGCAGTACCTAGTGTAAGCTTCGTAAGCCGTAACCTAAGAAAGTTAAATCGTCCTGAATTAACCAGCGCACGGGTAATTGTATCGGGCGGACGAGGGCTGGGCAGCAAAAAGAATTATGCGCATATGCTAGGGCCACTAGCCGACAAGCTAGGAGCTGCGCTGGGCGCTTCACGAGCAGCAGTCGAAGAAGGATACGCGCCCAATGACTATCAGATTGGACAAAGTGGAAAGATTGTTGCGCCACAATTGTACATCGCTATCGGGATTTCCGGTGCGATCCAGCATGTAGCTGGAATGAAAGATAGCAAGGTTATCGTAGCAATCAACAAAGATCCAGAGGCACCAATTTTTGACGTTGCCGACTATGGTCTTGTGGGCGATTTATTTATGCTTATCCCGGAACTAGTTAACGCACTGCACGTTTACCAAAAAAAATAACACTTGTAATAGTAAAAAAAATATACTATCTCATGGTTTTATATTGTATGGATATAACTATATATCCAAATTACGCCTTAATTGTGTTAAGTGGTAAGTATGTGGTTGCTACTTGCACACTACTTGCCCCCCCCTCGGAAAAAGCAATCTAAGAGAGATTCATGGCCTAGATTATGGAGCGCTATTAATAAAGATAATCTAGCCCAGCTATGCTTATGATCTGTGTGATTTATTTAGCTAAACGTAGCCTGACCGAGCGGTGTTAGGGAAGATAAAAACTAATTATCTGATTAGTAATCGGTGTGCTAGATTTTAGGAGAAAAAGCTGCTCTAAAATCTTGATGAACTATGTTGAGGTGGCTTAATATGGATTATTGACACACATTTGGAATGTGTGGATTGGCATCGTGACTGAATAACTTTAAATAGGGTCAAAACTTGACTTAATAAGGCTAGCTGGCATATATACTAATATCAGTTCTCGGACAAGTTGAATCGATTCGCCGCTGAATATTATTGCAGTTTGGTATTTGTACCCCATGTATCCTAGCCATAATATTTTATGACTATATATGTGAGGCATCGTATACAGCGTAGGTAGTATGACAAACCCAGTGACATTAGCTTTCTTATGGGTACACCACCTAACGTACTCTCCACTAAAATGATCTTGTAGTATGCCTAGCTAGATTAGATGGTGATAGTATTTAAAGTGGATTACGCTACTCCAAAAAAACGGATAAGACATACAATGCTTTGATTTATCTGAGATTTATTTTAATACTATTAATTATTAGACTCAAGTACTCTCAGAGTATAAGGATATAAAGAGAATTACACATCTTCTTTTCAAGAAGATAGAAGATGAATCCTAATATGCTAAGTCTACTACAGATTTATGATCGCATGACAATAAAGAATTTTTCTAAATCCAGCGCGGCTAATAATTCACACTATTAAGACCCCATGAAAGTGCAGTAGGATAATTGCCGATTGCTATGACTAAGTGTATTCATCATGAGCTGAACTATGTGAGTTCAACGAAAATACCCGTTTCTTATCTAGCTCGTACTAGAGCATAAAGGCGGTAGTTTACATAGTATTACAGAATACGAAATCTTTAGGAGATTAGCTTTTTTTAAAGCACTTACTAGCGAGGTGCTCGACTATTAAGAATTATGAGGCCTTACTACTCAGTCCGTAGTTTCCCTAGAGGCTGCTTTAACACGCTTATTATATATAGTACTTAGCCCTGAATTGTTTTAAAAACAATAAAACAACTCGCATTAATCCATGGACTAAAGATATAAGCTTAAGTTCTATTATATATAGAGTACTAAGTTTAAGTAAAAATCTCCCTAAGTTAAGCTGTGCTTTTATAGCAGTAGGTTACTATAATACTGCTAAACATTGACTATGATATTACCCGGCAACACGGTCCTACCAGAATCTAGATTTTACTTAATAGATGCGCGGCGCTGGGCAATCCACGTAAGTCCAAGTATTCCGTTGCTCTTTCAAGTATAATCACTTTTCTCTAAATTCAAAATTTAGGTCTTCCTACGTGTCATTAGGTAAAACATATCATGGTCATTATCCGCTTTGCTCGTGGCGGCTCGAAAAAGCGCCCATTTTATAATATCGTTGCAACTGACTCTCGTAATCGTCGCGATGGTCGCTTTATTGAGCGCATTGGTTTTTATAATCCACTTCCACTACAAGGAAAAACCTTGCATATTGCACAAGATCGCTTGATATATTGGCAAGGTGTTGGCGCACAGCTGTCAATGACCGTAGCCCGATTAGTTAAGAAAGCACAAGTTATAAAACTTTAGGCTTAGCATTTTAAATGCAATCTATCCAGATTTTCCGCGTATAAAATTTCTATATCTACTAGACCGCGGTATGCAATCTGTAAAATAATCAAGGTGCAGATAAATCTCAGTCCACGTACTATTAAGCAGACTTGTATCTGTTTAGCTATTCTGTGCGCAATTTGATGAAAAGAGAGCGTATGGCCTGGTCTAAATCTAGTCCTAATAAAGGGGAGTTATTTCCAGAAGATGTAATCGAAGTTGGCGCGATCATTAATGCTTACGGCGTTAAAGGCTGGTTAAAGATTATGCCATATGCCTGCGTTGGTCTTAGTGGTGGTGCACTACTAAGTACTAAATCATGGTGGCTTTTTAAGGGGGGTAACTATAGTGTCGAGCGAGTTTTATCAAGCAAGAAACATGGCACCATTACAGTGGCACAACTCGCTGGATATTCAAATCGAGATCAGGCACTTGCGGTGTGCGGCTCAACAGTGTATGTGCGTCGTTCAGATTTTCCAGTGCTGGGGAGTGACGAATACTATTGGGTTGATTTGATTGGTTTAGTAGTACTTACTATGTCTAGTAACGTGCTTGGTCATGTCGTGAACCTGCTTGATAATGGTGCACATACAATCCTATGTGTAGAATATGACAAGGTAGAGCGCAATGGGCTCATCACGAAGGCAGAGCGGCTAATTCCATTTGTTGATACTTACGTAAAAAAAATCGATCTGCTGACCCGTTACGTTATGGTTGACTGGGGAGTCGACTATTAATGCAGCGTGGAATGCAATTCGATGTTATTACGCTATTCCCTGAGATGTTCCGTGCTTTGACAAATTGGGGTATCACCGGCAGAGCTGCTAAGCAACGTAATTACACATTACATACATGGAATCTCCGCGACTTTACGACGGATAATCACCAGACAATTGATGGTCGTCCATATGGGGGCGGTCCGGGTATGGTAATGCTGGCCCAGCCACTCGCTCATGCAATAGCCGCTGCTCGGGAGGCTCAAAGCGATGCGGTCAAATCAACCTCAGATTGTTCGCGGGTTGTCTTAATGTCACCGCAAGGTCGCCCATTAGATCATGCAAAAGTGATGGAATATGCAGCGCTGCCTTCTTTAATCGTGCTATGCGGCCGCTATGAGGCAATCGACCAGCGATTAATTGATCAAGAGGTAGATGATGAAGTAAGTCTTGGTGACTTCGTATTATCTGGCGGTGAGTTGCCCGCAATGGCCTTAATAGACGCGATAATTCGGCAATTGCCCGGCGCATTAAACGATCCAAAGTCAGCTGCCCAGGACAGTTTTGTCAATGGGCTACTTGACTGCCCCCATTACACGCGTCCTTGTAAGTATCGTGGCGCGCGGATACCCGACGTTCTACTTACTGGGCATCATGCACAGATTGCATGTTGGCGCCGGCGTGAGGCGCTGCGCAATACATTAGTCAAGCGTCCCGACCTTATTCAGCGTGCTCGGCGCAACAAAATGTTAAGTCATACCGATGAAGTATGGCTTGCAACTCTCATGGTATCGAAATGCTGATGGTCGGTATAAGAGAAAGGTGGCGGCCAAGTTCGGCCGCTAAAAGTTAATCCATCCTCTACCGAGACCTCGATCGCGAGGTAAGGAAAACAGCGGCAAGATGGTTATAGGAGCCAATCATGAATCTGATTGCAAAACTTGAGCAGGAAGAAATTGAGCGTGTGCTTGCAGGAAAAAGCATCCCAGCCTTTACGCCGGGTGATACGATCATAGTTAATGTAAGCGTAGTCGAAGGCAATCGAAAGCGTGTACAAGCATATGAGGGCATAGTAATTGCAAAGCGAAATCGTGGACTGAATTCTTCGTTTATTGTCCGTAAGATTTCATCAGGCGAAGGCGTTGAGAGGACATTTCAAATGTATTCACCATTGATTGCTAGTATTAGCGTAAAGCGCCATGGCGCTGTGCGCCGTGCAAAGTTATATTATTTACGTGAGCGTTCAGGCAAATCCGCTCGCATTAAAGAAAAGCTTTTGTATAAAGAGCATACAATACCTACTAGGTAAATATAAATGTAATAAAAGCACCTCATAGAGGTGCTTTTATTACATTTCGATTAATCTCTTACCCGCCGCTAATTGGTAATTTTATACTATTACTGTTGCTGTTTTAGTTTAGATAAAAATTAACAGCTATAAGTATCAGAGAGTTTTATATACATGCTCTTCTTGTTAAGAAATATTTTTATATAGAAATACTACTTTTTGTATGGATGCATCTAAAACTTATAGTTTTAAGACTATATCATTCTCACTTAGAAGTACTAGAAAGTACTTCTAAGCTATATTAGTATGTATAGTACGAATAGCATTTCTGGTGAAACAGCAATAAACATTGTTTATTTATAGATTCCAGCTTACGGAGCTGAGACTGCATACTATTATAATGCAGTACCTTTTAGTATTTAAATCAAACTTATTTACAGAACCTGCTGTATACCTTTTCTAGTATAGTCGATACTAACCCAAACATTTTAGTACTATGACAGCGAAATTTTATCTTAATAGTACTTGACGAACATTTGAAAAACTCTCGACAGAATTAGAGTAATTTTCCTTCATAGCTTTCCATCATTGTGTGATAAAGTGAAGCAGCGTCGACGATCTACTACCTGTTGTATCAAATTAATTAAACTCGATATACTCAACTATTACCTAGATCAAGGGGTGTGATATAACCTACGAATGTAAATTCTCAATCGCATATCTTGCAATCGAGTGAATAGTATTATTACTATGACGGGCAAAATTTATTAAGAAAATCGCACATCATATATATTAATCAACGGGATCGACGTGCATTGGGTTGATTTGTTTCGAGCAGAAGTTGTGCATACAATGCATGCCGCGCTGGCGCAATTCTTCCTTGCGATACTGCCCGTAGTATCGCACAACGTGGCTCACGTAAATGATGGCAATTGTAGAAACCACAATCTCCAAGTAGAGAGCGGAATTCAGGAAATGCACGCTCGAGTTGACCTTCTGTCAAATGATATAATCCAAACTCTTGGAAACCTGGCGAGTCAATTAGTGCTCCGCCATTTGCTAATTCATACCAACGGGTAAAAGTGGTGGTGTGGCGACCGCTGTTCAGGGCAGATGAAATGTCTATCGTTGTGGCATTCGCATCCGGCACCAGCAGATTTATTAGAGTTGACTTTCCCATACCGGATTGGCCTAGTAGAAGGGTAGAACGCCGCTCGAGAAGCGGCTCGAGCCGCGCTCGCGCGGCATCAGCTTCAGCCGCTGCAGATACTTCCACGACCCAATAGCCAAGTGCTATATAAGATGCTACACGTTCTCGAGCAAGCGATAGCGAGACGAGTAAATCGGTCTTGTTAAGCAGTATCACTGACTTAAGTTGGTGGGCTTCGGCGGCTACTAGTGCTCGGCTAAGCAAGTCCTCGCTGAAATATGGTGTAGTAGCTAGTACGATGAGCAGCTGATCAAAATTAGCTGCAAAGCATTTCATTTTAAACTGGTCAGATCGAAAGAATACATTGCATCGTTTATCGGTTGCAACAATGATCCCCTGATTCGTAGATATTGACTTAAAGCTGACGCGGTCACCAACGATGATTTGGCTCTTTTTCCCGCGCGCAAAGCACTGCAGCAGCGAATTACTCTCATCAGGTTGAACCATATAATGCCGGCCATGCGCAGTAAGAACTCGGCCTTTTTTTAGGTTTCCTGGGGAAGAATTATTACCGAATTCTATTGCTAGATCTGTGCGACTGCTCATATTTGCTTGTGTGCAACGGCTTCTTGATATGTCCTACTACGGAATGGGTAATAATATGCAAAGTAAATGCGATTATATATTAATACCTATGCATGATTTTAATCAAACTTAACTGGAATTAAATTCCATGAGAATCTCTGCATTACAGAGAAAGTTTGTACTTCGAACTCATATCCGCATAACAATAAACTATTGATGGACATTGTAAACAATAAGAAGATTAGTATGAAGAAAAACAAGATCAATACCGGCATATCGTTTGAATTAGTTATTATCGATATAAGATCTAAACCTGGGTAAAGCCTTGGATCCTGGGAGCGCAAGCTGGGTAATACAAATCACAATAAAAACTAATGCTATTGCAGCACTACCGCTTTAAAATCACAGAGTCGCTATCAAATCAACTCAACTAGCTAGCATCAAGCCGACGAAGGAGTATGTCAGAAAATCATAATACGGGCTGTAAAATATCAAGTCTTGTATGGGCGCATGAATAACTGAATACATTACATAGCAGTTCCTCATGTTATAACTGCAGTTGGGTTATATTTCGATATAGATAGGTGACTCGCTAATGCTGTGCGCCGCTCAAACAAGGAACACTTAATCCAGAATATTGGACGAAATTATTTTTAAAGTAGTACAAACTAATATTTCTTAGCTATAGGCTAATAAATATTAGCTCTGCAGGATTACATTATTTTTAATAATTAACAATATATTTATATTATAACACTATGCGCAGTCCATCTGAAAATGAACTCATACTATAATAGCAGAGAGCGTAGATATTAAAAATATTAGACTCATTCATATACCGCTCACTAGAAATACTTTGTATTTAGCCACATGCTATATTAATTATGAGAATTGCGCCAACATACACCGTTCTCAACATTTATTTATAAGAACGGTGTATTTGTTATAGCTATGCTTTCGACATAAATATTTTGACTTAGTGCTTCAAGCAAAATAGCACAGAATTTATTTAAATAGTTTATATGAGCTCCAATTTTAAGAAACTAGATAGCCACCTCACTCTACCTAAGAGTGAATGTAATCTAATCTGGTTGGATATGGAAATGACTGGATTAATTCCGAACACTGATCGGATTCTTGAGATTGCTATGGTAGTCACCAATGCGAACTTATCAGTACTTGTTGAGGGTCCAGTACTATCGATCTATCAATCAGATTTAACGTTAGATGCAATGAATTTATGGAACAAAAGAACACATGGTTACTCGGGCTTAATTGAGCGGGTTCGTATCTCGTCGATTACCGAAGCTGATGCAGCTTCCTTATTTATCGAGTTCTTATCACAATATGTTCCAGCTGGAAAGTCGGCGATGTGTGGAAATTCGATTTGCCAGGACCGTCGTTTTATGGCGTGCTGGATGCCAGAGCTAGAAGCATTTTTTCACTATCGTAATTTAGATGTAAGCACACTAAAAGAATTGTGCCGTCGATGGAGGCCAGAGATCTATCAGGGATTACAGAAGCGCGTATTGCATAGCGCTTTAGATGACATTTATGAATCACTTGATGAGTTAAGGTACTATCGGAAACATTTCCTACGCATGCATGCCTAACACCTCTACAGCGCTAGGTGCGGGGTGCCTTGGGCGTGCAAAAAAACTAGTCAGAACTACATATATGGGAATATGTACCCGATAGTTTTTTTAAAATTAAACATGGTTCGCAAGAGCTGCTAACGTTAGTATTCTATAAGTTGTCAATAAACCGCTCCTTATATAATTTCAACTTTTAGCACTTGCTTTTATAGACACTATAATGTTGTGTGCTTTGTTTACTGCATCATATAATTCCTTTTCGGGTATAGATGATTAAACAGCATATCTTTGCGTAGTGTGCTCATAAGTGTTTAGCGCTGGAATAGTTGTTATGAAGTTTTTTAATTTCGCCCTATGTACTACCTCGGATGCTTTAGAATATAACGGTTTCAGCAGTATTACTGCCTGGTTTTACCTTGCGTGTAATACTTATATTTTGGCAAGTCGTTTTCGCGATTAGGCAGTCAGCTTGTTATGATTGTATCGTTAAACAAGGATTAAACTGATATGGCAGTACAGCGGCACGTATTCCTACACACTCAGGTGGAACTAAAAAATATTGCATCGGATATTTTGCGATATGCCAAGACTCTTGGGGCAACTAATGCAGCAACTGAGATCTCGGAGGGCGATGGCTTATCAGTATTAGTGCGGCGAGGCGAGGTTGAAACGATTGAGCAAAACCGCGATAAAATGATAGGTGTATCTCTATTAATAGGCAAAAAACTCGGTAATGCAAGCACCTCTGATTTCTCGCCAGCAGCACTGCGTGATACAGTAGCTGCCGCATATAACATTGCGCGGTTCACGGCAGAGGATAATTGCTCCGGACTTGCTGAAGCAGAGTTACTTGAAATGCATCCAATGGATTTAGATTTGTTTCATCCTTGGGATCTCTGTACTGAGGATGCCGTAGAGATCGCACGTCGTGCGGAACAGGCGGCTTTTGACACAGACCCACGGATCTGTAACACTGAAGGTGCTAACGTCTCAGTACAGCATTCACAGTTTGTTATGGCTACCTCGCATAGTTTCATCGCGGGTTACCCGTACTCACGTCATGGTATCTCCTGCGCACCGATTGCTGGCAGTGGCCAGCAGATGCAACGTGATGACTGGTATATGATGCGCCGCTGTGCAGCCGAGCTAGACATGCCTGAAGCTATAGGTCGCTATGCTGCTAAGCGTGCACTAGCGCGTCTTGGCTCCCGCCGGCTTAATACCCGTAGGTGTCCAGTATTATTTGAGGCACCTCTTGCTGTTAGTATACTTGACGCTTTCGTACAGGCAACCAGCGGTGGGGCATTGTACCGTAAGATGAGCTTCTTAACTGATTCGTACGGTAAATCTATATTTGCGCCGCATGTGCAGATCCATGAGGATCCGTATATACCTCGAGGGCTTGGCAGCGTCCCATTTGATAGGGAGGGTGTACGCACTGCTAGGCGTGAAGTCGTACGTGATGGCGTCGTACAAGGGTATTTTTTATCGACATATTCCGCTAGAAAGCTAGGCTTAAAAACTACAGGTAATGCTGGTGGCCCACATAATCTACTACTGACTAGTACGATTACGGGGGAAGATGATGACTTCCAAGCAATGTTACAAAAGCTTGGAACGGGTTTGCTGTTAACTGAGCTTATGGGGCAAGGTGTGAACTTTGTAACGGGCGATTACTCGCGCGGCGCATCAGGATTTTGGGTAGAAAATGGCCAAATCCAGTATCCAGTTGAAGAGATTACGGTTTCGAGTACGCTGCAACAAATGTTTTCACAAATCGTTGCGATCGGCAACGATAGGATCGTACGCGGGACGAAAGAAACTGGATCAGTACTAATCGAGCATATGACCATCGCTGGCCAGTGAGTTCTTAGGCAGATTTTAGATCCTTTCATATTCAGCAAATGCGTAAGTAAAGTCATTCGGTGAGCGCGCGCGATAAGTTTCGCGCGATACCTCGCGCCATTGCTCTCGCGATAGCGCAGGAAACATTACATCGCCTTCAAATATGTAATCAATCTCGGTAATAATTAATCGCTCGGCATATCGCATGCCCTCTTGATATAACTGAGCACCACCTATCAAGTATGCAAACGGCGCGCATATTGTTTCGCAAAACGCAATTGCTGCCTCCAGGCTTTCAACTGTTTTACAACTATTAAAACGCCGACTAGAATTGTGAGTCACGACAATATTCGGCCGGCCCGGCAGTGCGCGTCGAATAGATTCATGAGTCTTACGTCCCATAATAAGCGGTATACCCATCGTTTTACGCTTAAAATGGACAAGATCCTCAGGCAGATTCCATGGAAGTTTATTATTGCACCCGATTACGCCGTTACGTGCGTGGGCGACAATTAAGAAAAGAGTCGTCATTATTTTACCATAAAACAATCTAAGAATTAGTCATCTTTACTTTATATAGGCAAGAGCCTAGTATCGGTTATCGATAGTAAATATAAAATAGTAATAGCTGTTAATACGGCTGATACTTTAGGAAGATGCTCTAGCTATACGGAAATCGGTGCAGCAATGGATGGATGTGGGTCATAGCCAGTAATCTCAAAGTCTTCAAAATTGTAATTAAACAGAGTTTCTGGGTGTCGCTTAAGAATAAGCTTTGGTAGCGGCCGTGGCGTACGGGTGAGTTGCAGCCGGGCTTGGTTGGTATGATTAAGATATAGATGAGTATCGCCGATTGAATGGATTATTTCGCCAGGCTTCAAGCCGAGTTGCTGCGCAATCATATGAGTGAGAAATGCCAGTGATGCACAGTTATATGGAATACCCAGGAACCAGTCGCCAGAGCGCTGAGTGAGCATACAGCTCAGCTTATTATGAGCAATATAGAACTGATATAGAATATGGCATGGTGGCAGTGACATGCGACCGTCTAGAGCATTTTGTGCGGGAGATTTCGACTCATCTGGTAGGCATGATACATTCCATGCGCTCATAATATGACGGCGGCTATCCGGATTCGTGCGCAGCGAGTTAAGCAGTGCCTGTACTTGATCGGTCTGAGTGCCATCAGTATTACGCCAGAAACGCCACTGCGATCCATAGATAGGTCCGAGTTCTCCGTCAGGCGCAGCCCATTCGTCCCAGATTGTCACTCCATTCTCATTTAAGTAACGAATATTCGTATCGCCTTTCAGGAACCATAACAATTCGTAAAGGATCGATCGCACATGTAGTTTCTTAGTGGTCAGTAGTGGAAAACCAGTAGATAAGTCATGTCGATATGACACACCAAACAGTGAGCGCGTGCCTGTTCCGGTGCGATCATTCTTAATTGCGCCGTGTTCAAGTAGCTCCCGAAGAATAGACAGATACAGTACATCCATGAACTAGCGCTGAGTTGTTTACCTGGCTAAATATAGCTATAAAATCGAATAGGCTATTTTACATATAATTTTTATTAGTATCGTATGCTTATTTAGCTATTACCAGCACAAAATAAATATTTATATAGATTTCTGTAGAATTCTTAATTGTGTGTTATATCAGTAGTCTGAATGTTAGCTATAGGCTATTTGTCCTCACATAGATCTATATACACTCAATGTTGGTATCATGCTTGTAATAGCTTTAAGCAAGATAAAAATTTTTAACCCACAATAAGCTCCGCTCATGACAAATTAAGTCACAGCATAGTATGCTTAAACATACTATTACTCACAGCATCACCCACTGAAAACTATAATCGATGTAGTATCTGTTGATTGCCTACAAGAATTTTGTACGATAATGATCGTTATATTTTCCTAACGCAAACTACGTACATATTATCTGATATTTTCTGAAATAGGTAAGCTAGCTTACTTTTGCGCACAGTGGTATTGTAAAATCTACTGCGACATTCTTTGCAGAGCAGAACTGTGGCGTGAGCAATAGTTCGTATCTGTTTTCAACTAATAGCGATTATAACCAACGGGCTAAGTAAGCTCTTCTACCCTTAGCGGGCCTCATTATAAGGATCGTTATATCAAAAGAAAGGGTTTTAACATACGGTATCCGAGGAAAAACCTAGTTTCATGTATCTCAGGTATACCGTTACTGAGTAATCGTTTCTTACAAGTGATAGCTAGTCTCTAGAATTCATCGGTGATCTTGTAACCATAAGAATCAGAGACGTGCAAGTCTATTCGGAGACTGTCTCCGGAGCTTTTATAGATGGTCTTTTTAAAACAGTTTATCTATTCTGCCCGACTTTTCTGTAAATAATCTCGAGGGACACTAATGCCCACCATTTAATCAGTCTGTTGTATTAAGTTCAACTCTACGTTGATAACAGTAAGTGTTACGACACTTACTTGAAGTGACTAGAATTAAGAACATACTTGTTTTGCGTAGACGGAGCAAGCAAGTGTTAAATCTAAGGACTAATGATATGTTGATGCTAGGTCTGGTCAATACGCTCACTTGTTTAAAAGTGAAATTCAAATGCTTTAGTGCAAATATTGCTATATAAGCCTTCGATAGGCTAGCGATGATATGTCATCCATTTTTAATAAGATAAATTCATCTTATCCGCGCATAGTGGGTATTTCATCGCATTATCCAAATTATTTTTTTGAAGCGGCACCTAAAAATGCAGGATTAATTTCTCCGCATCACGCGATGCGCGTTGAAGCTAATCTTGCTACATTGAGGCTTTAGTAAACTATACGCATAACATATATAATCTTAATTATCGGTTGTAATTACTTTGTCAAAGTTTCTGAGCAGATGCTAATCCACGGTGCTTTAAAGCTAAAGAGCGACAACCTGCCGTATATAATTAACGTTTTGGTTTAGATTTTTTGAAAATATCTTTTGTATTATATCTTCCAATATGATAATTAGGAATTTATACAAATTGGTATGCAAATGATCTGATTTTTACTATGTATTAGCTAGATTCTCACAAACTCATCGCAGAGTTAGTAACGTTTAAATAAGTCTCATGGTATGCTCATACATAGCCTAGGTAGTTTCAGAACAGTGGTTTACCTGTAAACTACGGGGTTAATTGGCATACATATCTTAATACTTAACTAGTACATAACAAGTAGCGTCAATACTAACCATGTGGGTAGCGGAGCTACTCAAATTGCTATTTTTTGGGCGTTTGAAACTGCAAAAACGTTTAGTAAATAGTCGATTTGTTGCAATCTACGTAGAGTAGAGCAGTAAAAAATTTTAGTATAAGAGTAAACAGCACAGTTAGTTTCTAACATTAAATGCCGTATTTACGTAAAACACTGCGTGTAGGCACACATAATTTTTATATTATTGACATAATACACAGACACTATCTTATATAGGCATCTAATTTTTAGAATTTTGGCTCCCCGACCTGGGCTCGAACCAGGGACACACGGATTAACAGTCCGTTGCTCTACCAACTGAGCTATCGGGGAAAAAGATCAGAACAGTATTCTGTTTGTGTCCTATCTTTTTGTCAATAGATAGATATTAAAGGTCTACATTGATAATCATCAATGTAGACCTTATACATACATCTGGCTTATCGCTCAAGCAGCTTTAGCTTATCTTGCACGTCTTGCCATACTTCTGCGTCTGGTAAAGCAGGTTTAGTTCGCGTGATGCTGGGCCAATTCTTTGCTAGTTCCGCGTTCAATTGAATAAATTGCTGTTGATCTGCGGGTATATCTTCTTCCGAATAGATTGCATTAACTGGACACTCCGCTACACAAACGGCGCAATCAATACATTCATCAGGGTCGATCGCAAGGAAGTTCGGACCTTCGCGAAAACAGTCAACTGGGCATACATCAACGCAATCAGTATAGCGGCACTTAATGCAGTTTTCGGTTACAACGTGAGTCATGAAAGCTCCTGCATCTATATATAGATAGCCATATCGGCAAATAATAAAGCGATAGAACTACATAATTACTTTTCTAGCTTACTGCTTCCTAGTTTCGCTGATGATGAGATGCTGTTATACACTTTAACAATGTTTTATATGTAACACATTCAATTTTACTGTTTGTCTTATCTAGGCGATGATGATTATCACTTCTTTACTCGATACTGATCTCTATAAATTTACGATGATGCAGGTTGTGCTGCATCATTTTCCTGCTGCTAGCGTTGAGTACCGGTTTCATTGTCGCACTCGAGATATTAATTTAGTGCCATACATAGACGAGATTAAGGAGCAAATAGGGTTATTATGCCGGTTGCGCTTTTCCGATGACGAGCTTTATTATTTGCGTCAGTTGCGCTTTATCAAGAGCGATTTTGTCGATTTCCTTTCGCTATTCGAGCTTCAAGAGAAATATATTTGTATTCGGCCTTCAACTCAGACTGACGGCACGATCGAGATCGTTGTTCATGGGCCATGGCTACATACAATCTTATTTGAGATTCCAGTGCTAGCGATTGTCAATGAGGTCTATTTCCGCAATACGCAGCGCGCGCCAGCATACAACGAGGGGCGCGCGCGGCTGATAGACAAAATGTCGATGTTAGGCGCTAAGCCTAACTATGCCGATTGTAAGATTGCTGACTACGGTACACGACGCCGTTTTTCCAAGCAGTGGCACGAGGAGGTTGTCTTAGCACTAATGAGACAGCTTGGTAAACAATTTTCTGGCACGAGCAATGTATACTACGCGATGAAATATGGGTTGACACCGCTTGGTACAATGGCGCACGAGTATCTGCAGGCTTGTCAGGCGCTAGGGACTAGACTACGAGATTCGCAGATCTTTGGTTTTGAGGTATGGTCTAAAGAATATCGGGGTGATCTAGGTATTGCGCTGTCCGATGTCTATGGTATGACAGCATTTCTGCGCGACTTCGATATGTACTTTTGTAAGCTATTTGATGGTGCGCGGCACGATTCAGGCGATCCCTTTAAGTGGGGTGAGAGGTTATTAGAACACTATGAGATAAACCGATGTGATCCCCATACTAAGATTCTAGTCTTTTCCGATGCACTCGATATCCCAAAAGTGCTACAGTTGTACGAGCGTTTTCGAGGGCGATGCCAGCTAGCATTTGGTGTAGGTACTAATCTAACTAACGATCTAGGCTATATACCACTGCAGATCGTGATGAAAATAGTCCGATGCAATGGCCAGCCAGTTGCAAAATTTTCCGATTCTCCCGGCAAAAATATGTGTAACAATCCTGCGTATATCGCGTACTTACAGCAGGTGTTCGAGATTGACTCGCAGCCAGATAGAGCTAAGCAAGCATAATGCGAGTGGTATGGAAAACGCGCTACCCGTTTGGTATCAGAATCCCGCTTGCTCTGTGATGCCCAGAAATCTAGTGCCATGTGCACCCCTCGCGGATGATTCTATTTATAGCACTTATCTGCAATATATACTATAACTTCAATTATATACTGTAATAGGCCAGTTGATTAGTAGCTTTAAGCGGATACGTACAGCTTATATATCTTACGTATATCCATATTGAATAAATTCCTCATTAATATCACTGATGCAAAATATGAGATAGTTTTTGTATTTTGATATTAGACTTTATCTTACTGCTGTATTCTGCATATTAAATGGATATTAATAGTTTGAAGCTGATCTATAATTAATAGAATACAGTTTAATATGTTTTATATTAATTACCCTTTTACTAGGTGGGCAGCTCTCTAAGTCAAGGCAAAACTCGCAGCGAGAAGCATACTATACTAGTATAGTATGCACTATCTAAGCTGATTTGCCAGTTTGTTACCAAACCAGATATTGATATAAATCGCAATAATTATCTTTTCACGCACACAGCCCGCTGATACCAATTACCCCTGTATATGTTAAAGATTATCCTAGCTACAGTAGTTGTATTAGCTGTTACGCTATTTATTTTCGCGTCCATGATACGAAAACGTAATTTTAGTAAGACAACCAAGGCAATGCTCCAGGTGATCGTGGAGCGCCTACGTGAACTAGGCGATATCTTCGTACACGCCCAGGCAAAGTTAGAGCGTGAATTGCGCTCGCAGTTGCTCGAAAGCTCTAGCGTATCCAGAGCCGATGCAGGCGCCGGTGTTACTCAATTACAACAAGTGCTATCGGCACAGCTTATAAGTATCGCTACGGTGCAAAATAATCAGATTGATAGCTTCGCGCAGCAATTAAGTAAACTTACGCAGAGCAATGCACAGCAACTTGATGCCTTTCGTCTATCTGGGCAACAGCAGGCGCAATATGCGCGCGAGGAGCAAGCTATTGCATTAAAGAGATTTAGCGATACATTAAACCAGCAATTAGCCGTGTTGTCGGAGAGCAATGAGCGGCGTCTTTCAGAGGTGCGAGCAACTCTTGAGAAAAAGCTCAAAGATATTGAGGCTAATAATTCAACTAAGCTTGATGAAATGCGGCGCGTTGTTGATGAAAAGCTTCACGCCACGCTTGAGCAGCGCCTAGGTGAGTCTTTTAGGATGGTATCGGACCGACTTGAACAAGTGCATCGTGGTTTAGGCGAAATGCAGACCCTTGCTGCAGGAGTTGGTGACCTGAAGAAGGTGTTAACGAACGTTAAGACACGTGGTAACTGGGGCGAGGTTCAGCTTCAGGCTTTACTTGAGCAGATGCTCACGATTGATCAATATGCAAAAAATGTGGCTACGGTGCCGCATAGCAACGAGCGAGTCGAATTCGCGATTAGGCTACCAGGCCGGAACGAAAGCGAGAAATATAATGCTCAACCAGTATGGTTGCCAATCGATGCAAAATTCCCTCGCGAAGACTACGAGCGATTAATCGAAGCACAGGATAGAGCCGACTCTATTGGTCTAGAAGACGCTTTTCGAGCACTAGAAACCCGCGTTAAGCTAGAGGCTAAAGCAATTACAGATAAATATGTATCGCCGCCGTATACGACTGACTTCGCCCTGCTATTTCTACCAACAGAGGGACTCTATGCGGAAATCTTACGCAGACCTGGGCTAACTGATACGCTGCAGCGCGATTACCGAGTCATGATTGCTGGACCCACTACGCTAGCTGCACTACTCAACAGTTTGCAGATGGGTTTCCGTACACTGGCGATTGAAAAACGCTCTAGCGAGGTATGGCAAGTGCTTGGTGCAGTAAAAACGGAGTTTGGAAAATTCGGAGACGTTTTAACAAAAACAAAGAATCAGCTTGCAACCGTTGCTAAATCAATCGAATTAGCCGAAACTCGGACACGGCAGATGAATAGAAAACTGCGTGATGTAGAAGCTCTACCTGGAGAGAAAGTTGCAGAACTGCTGGAGGATGACGAGAAAACGCCCAAAATGCTACAGAGCGGTATCGATGATTCAGTATGAAGGCCCCACAAGCCCAGTAGAGGTCTAATACACGGATATTAATACTGCATAACCCCCCCCAATACAGTTTTGGGTGGGGGATGGGTTTTCTCTCCTTCTCCGGAAACACATATGAGCGCTACTTAGTAGCGCTTCGTTTCTAGATACGTGCAGCAGTCTACTATGATTCCGTATTTTCACTGCTCACCCGAAATAGATGTGTAGCTTCTCAATAATAACGTCTCCAGCTAGTACCTCAAAGTACTATGAGCTAGTATACGTCTTACTGGTTCATATTCAATGCGGGTACATTAGTATCTAGGATACTAATGTCGGAGTAAAAATATAAGGCCTGTTTTATATTGAAGTAGTGTCCATTCTTCCCGAGAATAGTCGTGCTGACGCGTATCTTAAAATTACGTAAAATAATAATGAATACGCAAAACAGAGATTTAAATAGAATTATCTCGTTAATAACTTAACGATTAGTTCGTTACAACACAAATAGACTACGTTCTTTCGAGGTAATCGACCTAGGGTTAATGATCTCTCAAATACTACAATAATCAGCATTACTTATCGCACATAGAATACCCGTTACTTTCGTAGGAAGTGCGTGCAATTTTCAGGTAATACTAGCCAGCCCTGATGAGCGACATAAGCTAGGGTGATAATCAAGTTTTTGCAGAAAATTATTCAAGTACAATCTCAATTGTCTTGAAGGTAGAGCACAATACAGTATTCAGTATCTTTATATACCTATTTTAGGTAAGACTGAATCTTAAGAGTCAGTCTAGTCGAATCGCCGTAGGATGCAGCTCTACTCAGCTGAGTCTATTACTGCACACGTGTAGAGTCTACGTTATAGATAGTCTATATACTACTGCGTTTACAGTATTGACCTGCTCGCGTGCGCTAGTCAGATGAGAACTACGCTTAAGATCAATACTATCTATGTTCGGGCAGAGCAAAGTACCTCTTATAGCAAACTACTGTTATGCTCCTATCGAATGCAATTCGTCAGAAGTCGAAAATCTAGTGGTGCCCATTTAAAATCATGGCTTTTTAGAGAGAGACAAGAAAATCATTCAGGGGAATGTATAACACATGCAGTTGGCACCTCAAGCTCGCAAGCGCGATAAGCTCTCTACTATTTCTTATTTGGTCTGCACCATCATCGATGGTTGTCTATACTGCGGCATGACTGTATGCGAGCATGTTTAGGAGGGGCAGCCGTGTATTCTGTGACAGAAAAAATCTAGTTATAGTTTAAAATTCTTTACCATATGCTATAAATGCAGTAAAAATTGGGGTTTTATAACTAATAAACGTAGTTTACCATAGCACATATCGAGCTGCTTAAGAACACATTTGCCCCGCAATCAGCTCATTTAGGGATAATCCGAATCAATTCACTAGTAGAGTGAAAAGTGCGCTTGCTAGATAATGGGCTAAGAGCCCTCGCCGGGGCAAGGGTTATCTGCTATAGCCTGCGTCGGGTCTCAACTTGTTGCATTAATTCTATCGGTGGCATGGATAATGGGTTATGTTTACGATCACTGCTCGATATCTTTTGAGCTGATTCCGAGGCTTTCTGTATCGATCGCAGCTTGTCTGGATCTGTATGAACCCACACCAGTCCAGCAGATTCCAGAATCGGAGTCAGAGTGTCAATTGACAACACGCCTACCGCTTCATTGCCGATAATAGTTTTCCCATAGCCCGCCTCACCGCATCTATACACTATGTTATCTGATTGCGTAGATGGGATCTGATCCGATATAACGGGGGCACAAACGCGAGTCGACTCATCTTCGATTTTCGAGATTACTAGCGCTGGTTTATCACTTCGTAGCAACACCGACTTATCGCATTCCACTGATTCCAATTTAGTCGGATCTGATTTAGTAGCAGTGATGACTACCGTTGATGCCGACGATGGTCGAAGAAAGGGTTCTTGTGTCTGTGAAGCTTCACTAGTGATGTGATGATCCGGGTACGGATCATCACATTCCGGTTTAACAACTAGTGGTTGTGTTGTAATCATTTCTAGTTTCTTGGTAGCAGATACGGATATGTGTAACCTTGAGTAGTATTCACTAGATTGATTAGCTTCCATCGATTTGGTGGATCTATCCGGAGCATGTTCGACTACTGACTCTAGCTCTGGAGTGTATCTGTGAGTCGATGCTGGTTGATCTACTGATTTAGTATGGGCTATAGCGTTCAATGCGGCGCAACTCATTTTTTCTTTTTCTACAATTACCTCTTGGGCATCAATCATATTAACCCCTCCCTCGCTATGTTCGCGTCTCCCACCTCGCCGTCCACGCCGACGGCGTCGGCGTTCTTCGCCGTCTCGCACGCAATCAGTTTCTGGTATCAGGCTAGAACTTGTTAATCCAATTGTCTCTTTCTGGGATTGTGCGACTCCCTCCTTATCGCGCAATAACTCAATCGGCAGTTGATCTAACCGCTTATGCGTATCTTGTTCACTACGTCCGTTCTGGTCAGTATATTTATTACTATACTCACTACCACTGGCCCATTCAGTGCCCTCTGTACGATCGGATTTCACTATCCGTTCAATACGAATTGGTTGTTTTGCCTTTATACGGGTTTTAGATTGCTGCTCCTGGTGTGAAACTCGGGTATCGCACATATTTTGCTCGTTGCTAGGTATACGTCCGGCTTGTATACCTTGCTCATCACGACGGGACTCACGACTCGATTGAGCAGCAACATGAGGTATCGACGCACGATTATCAGACTGATGTTTCTGTCGATATAGTGCGTTACATTCTGCGTTTTGATTGGTTATGTTACTAACTCGCTCTCCGATAGGCTGCATTGGAATACCTTGGTCTATAGCCTTGGTAGTCCTAGTGAGGGACTCTACGCTAAAAATGCGTCTAAACCACCCAATAAGCCCCCTACTTGCTATAGCTGACAGTGCGATCGGTGTGTACGATGACGACTTTGATGTCAAGCTCGGTCCGGTGCTGGGTGCGCGCATTTCAGGGGTAATTCCTTTGACGGCGGCCTCCTGCTTCGGCTTTGCGTCATTGTCACGCTTACTGCAATCAATTTCTAACTCCAACTCTCGCGCTGCCTCTTCGGCTATACGCCAGGACGCACGGGGTTCATCAAGTCGAGCGTCGTGATAACGTAGCCGCTCAAGCTTATAATGTGGTGTTTTGAGATGTTTATTTGGAATTAGCGACACGTTAACCTTGAAACGTGATTCAATCCTATTAATTTCCTGGCGTTTTTCATTCAATAAGAAAGACATCACCTCGACTGGCACTTGACAGTAGATTGCCGCGGTATTTTCCTTCATTGCCTCTTCTTGAATAAGTCTTAATACTTGTAGAGCCGACGATTCAGTATCGCGGATATGGCCGGTGCCGTTACAACGCTGGCAGGTTACGTGGCTGCTCTCAGACAGAGCTGGACGTAACCGCTGGCGCGACAGCTCCATAAGCCCAAAACGCGAGATCTTACCCATTTGAACTCGGGCACGATCATGCTTGAGCGAATCCTTAAACCGCTGTTCGACTTCACGCTGGCTTTTAGCCGATTCCATGTCGATAAAGTCGATCACAATCAGCCCTCCTAGGTCACGTAACCGCAACTGACGCGCCACTTCATCGCTCGCCTCCAGGTTTGTGCGCAAAGCTGTTTCTTCGATATCGGCGCCCCTAGTAGATCGGGCGGAGTTTACATCGATAGCTACTAACGCTTCTGTATGGTCGATCACAATGGCACCGCCCGATAGCAACGGTAAAATGCGAGAATATGCTGTCTCGATCTGGTGCTCAATTTGGAATCTTGAGAATAACGGCACATCATCATGGTAGCGTTTTACCTTACCAAGATTGTCTGGCATTACCACTTCCATAAACGCGCGCGCCTGATCGTGGATATCCTGTGTATCAATTAGGATCTCACCAATATCCGGTTGGAAACAATCTCGAATTGCGCGGATTACTAGGCTTGATTCAAGATAGATAAGCAGCGGCGCACATGCGCCGCTTGCGGTTGTTTCAATAGCACGCCAGAGTTGCAATAAGTAATTTAAGTCCCATTGCATCTCTTCGGCGGAACGACCAATTCCCGCAGTGCGAGCGATCATACTCATGCCCTCCGGAAACTTAAGCTGCGACATCGTTTCTCGCAATTCTTTCCGGTCGTCGCCTTCGATACGGCGCGATACGCCACCGCCACGCGGATTGTTGGGCATTAGTACTAAATAGCGCCCGGCCAATGAGATAAACGTGGTTAGTGCGGCGCCTTTATTTCCCCTCTCTTCTTTTTCAACCTGGACAATGAGTTCCTGACCTTCATGCAGCACGTCTTGGATTCTTACGGGATGCATATCGACATCATTCTTGAAATACTGCCGGTTCACCTCTTTAAATGGCAAAAAACCATGGCGATCTTCGCCATAGTTAACGAAACTTGCCTCAAGCGACGGCTCAATTCGCGCAATCACTCCTTTATAGATATTGCCTTTACGCTGTTCGCGCCCAGCGGTTTCGATATCGATATCGATTAGTCTCTGACCATCGACAATCGCCACGCGCAACTCTTCCTGCTGCGTTGCGTTGAACAACATACGTTTCATTAACAGCTCCAGTGCGGCCCAGCGTCCTACTACGGTCTAGATTAAAACCGGATAAGCAGTGGTGCGCCGCCTTTTGTCAAAAAACACGCTCGACCAGGAAACTTTGTCTGGTAAGAATTTCCTTGGCTGGCACACGAGTAAACGAAAGAGTAGCGTACCGCGGGTATCTTCTGCGAATAAATTAAAAGCACAGCATAGAAAAACCCGGTAGGTAATCCCGGTAGGCAATGCAAGGCACATCACGTAATTAAATGCTTAAAGCCCGGCATCAAACCGTAAGCTCAGCATTAAACCGTATGAGTCACCTCTACCTAATCGGTAGCTATAACACAAATGCACGCGAAGGAGAGCTTCGGATTACGGACAACTAATTCCGTAATCCGGGTGTTTTTCTTATTCGCGTATACCTCCGCTCGATCTGACTGCTTTTCGCATGCTAATCACAATCCACACAGCTTACACGTGCTATATTGGTCAATGTAAAGTGCTGTGAGTTAGATGCAAAACTCTTTATAACCAAAATTTCCGTTACCGAATTATCGTTGACGATGCCGAATTCACCTGTGGGCGATATCCCTGCGCCGCGTAACGATATGCGTGCAACTTGCTGCCCTTATATTCCAGGCAAGCAGCTAGCCTGGTATGCGAGATAGCATAACAACGGGTTTCTTACATTGAATAGCCCGTCTCCTATCAGGAGCGCCGCTATAAACGCATAGCTTATCTTATAAAGTATATTCAGAATGAATGAGTTAGGCAAAATTTCAAGAGATGCTGTTCCGGATTATCGTGTTTTGCGGATAAATGTGGATGACACGTCATCTGGCCAAAGAATTGACAATTTCCTTCTACGCATATACAAAAAAATTCCTAAAAGTCACATTTATCGGATTCTGCGAAGCGGCGAAGTGCGAGTTAATACAGGCAGAATAGACGCCTCATACCGGCTGAAGTTTGGTGATATCGTACGTGTTCCTCCAATATGGAAACAGCTATCTAGCGTCGCAGCAAGCGCGCCAGCTGCGACGTTCCCGGTACTATATGAGGATGACTACCTGATTGCATTAAATAAGCCAACAGATATCGCAGTACATGGCGGCAGCGGAGTGAATTTTGGTGTGATCGAGCAAATGCGAGCAGCACGCCCTCATGCAAGCATGCTTGAACTAGTTCACCGGCTTGATCGAGGAACATCTGGTGTACTGTTGCTAGCCAAGAAACGTGCTGCGCTTATTGGCCTACACGATCAGATGCGTACGGGCCGGATAGATAAGCGATACCTGGTGTGCGCATATGGCGCATGGCCAGCAGAGTGGGGTGTACGCCATTCGGTAAAAGCACCTTTGTACAAGTACTTGGGTGCTGATGGTAAACGGCGCGTTCGCGTGCAGCTTGATGGATTAGCCTCGCATACAATCCTCAACCTGCGACAGCGTTTGGGTAATTATTTACTATTAGAGGTGAAGCTTCAGACTGGTAGAACACACCAGATTCGCGTGCATCTTGCGCATTTGCGCTTACCAATTGTTGGTGACGATAAGTATGGAAATTTTTTGTTAAACAAATTGCACGCTCGTCCCGGTGCTAAGCCAGGATTAAGTCGCATGTTCCTTCATGCGTGGCATCTAAACATTAAGCACCCAGCTCATGGCGCGCCTCTAACCTTCGAGGCGCCATTGCCAGAGGAATGCGCTATCTTTCTGCAACAATTAACGGATATGTTAAGTGTAAATGACACGAAAACAGTTTAATTTAATCGTATTCGATTGGGATGGAACGCTTATAGATTCAACCCCACACATTATTCGCAGTATCCAGCGAGCATGTCAAGACCTGGGCTTTCCGGTACCTGACTCAGCATCAGCGAGCTATATTATTGGACTGGAATTACATGATGCGCTACAGATCGCTGTACCCGCACTCGATCCAAGCCAATATTTTCTTCTTGCTGAACGCTACCGGGTTCATTATCTGAGCGGTGATCTTCACATTAAATTATTCCCCGGTGTTCGAGAGATGTTAAATGAATTATGCGCTGCGGATTATTTACTAGCAATAGCGACCGGTAAATCACGGGGTGGGTTGAACCGCGCATTAAACTTAGTACAATTGATGACGATGTTCGATGCAACTCGCTGCGCGGATGAGTCTTTCTCAAAGCCGCATCCAGCAATGCTGCATTCGTTGATGCAAGAATTGGGGCAAGATGCTGCGCGTACTTTGATGATTGGTGATACAACACACGATTTACAGATGGCGTCTAACGCTGGAATTGCTGCTGTGGCAGTATCTTATGGCGCTCATCCAGCCGAGAAATTGGGAAAGCTAAAGCCTAACTTTTGCGCTAGAGATGTCGAATCGCTAGCGCATTGGTTGCACGAGCACTAATGCATTAGGGAGTGTATGCGGATTATAGTGACAAAATCATTTTGTCACTATAATCCGCATAACTGCACGATCTAAGCGATGCATATAGGTCCAGTATAGTCAGTTGAGAGAAAATTCTCTAATAATGTAGGAGTATAAGATCTATACATTGAGCACAATACGATTTTTTTCAAAAAATTCGCTATTAGTACGCAGTGTAGCTATTTCCATTTCCAATAAGATCCGATGGGGTTGTACCCGATAAGGCTCAAGCTAGTATTATCGATTGGCCTTAGTCTAGTAAGCGGGCACTACTAATGTTGATTTCCAAGCCCAATAATGGTATCGAGAATATGTGACGTTTTGCGAAATATGCCTTGATCTATGATGGCGAGAGAGTGATAAAATCATGGTATGCGTAGTTTATTTATAAAATGAAATAAAACTATACTAAGCTAAGATAGTAGAAAAAACTAAGTGTATTTCAGGTAATTTCCAGATGATAGTAAGAGTACTAAAATCATAATATAGATTCACTGGTACTCTAGCTATGCCGATCAATAGCTCTCAAGAATCAAGAAACCAGATATTTTTAATATACAGGTGATGAAAGTCATTACTTTTATATGTAATTGAAAGTGTTCAGCTATTTGGTGATTAATGATACACACAACACCCTCTGCACAAGACGCTATTTTCATCCGGCAGCGCTAGCAGAACAAGGCTATCTTTAACTATTAGTAGATCTTGACACTCGCTTTGCATTGACATTCAATTCGTCGGATATTAATGTCTAGTCCGTATTGAAATAAACTTATTTGTAGAAAACTTTATGTAATTTTCGCACTTTGACGACATATGGTAATGTGTGCGATGTAAGCAATCTATAGTTTTGGAAAGATGCTAGTGCTGTAGCAGCAATAATGTATTTGTAGGTCCTAATCAAAGAAAGTAGCTCATATGTCTAGCCCTTTAGTAGAGGGGTCGGTGGTATTAAATAATGCTACGCCAGCCTCGCGTAGCATATTGGTTAATGCGATTAACGGCAGGCCTACTAAAGCAGTAGGGTCGCTACTGTCAACCTCTTCCAGCAAGGCAATACCAAGTCCTTCGGATTTAGTGCTACCGGCTACGTTATAGGGCCGCTCTATCTTCAAATAAGCATCTAATTCAATATCGGACAAGTTCCGAAATCGTACCCGCGTGATAACATCCACACAACGCTGTATATCGTTGTGTGGATCATAAAGGCACACCGCGGTATGAAAGTGAACATTACGACCTCGCATCATACGAAGCTGCTCTAGGGCGCTTATATGGTCTTCTGGCTTGTTAATTTTCCGTCCAGCAAGCGTTGCAACCTGATCCGAGCCGATCACTAACGCATTGCGCCGGCTTACAGCTACGGTGCGAGCCTTTGATTCGGCTAGTCGTAGGGCGGTATCAGACGGCTTCTCATGAGGAAATGCAGTTTCATCAATAGATGGTGCCTCAACGTCGAAAGTTATGCGCAACCGATTAAGCAATGCACGCCGATATGGTGAGCTAGAGGCGAGAATAAGCTGCCGAGTGGAGCTCGGCGTGATTATAGAATGCATGTTGGCGAAATCAGTCTGAAATACACGATTTAACTGCGGATAGCACCTGGCTCATACACCAGATGCCAGCTAAGCACCTAGTACGTAAAGGCAATAAAACGATAATGATTTTGTATCTATGAGACCATAAACGCCAAACTACAGTAGCTTGTTGTATCTAGCTTTGTTTATTAGAGTGAGAGGTTTAAGTGGCAACGTATGAGATAAGCGGGGGGGGTTTAATAGATTATGAGATAGCGTTCATCATCATAAATAGATCTAGTAATAGTTTCAATAAGTGATAGAGTTTGGAATGCGTAAATTGACTTAGTTAGCAGCCAATTACTGGCAGATGAGTTAACTCCTTACGTTTATGATGCATACTTCATTAATTCGATTTTCTAGAATTAACAAAAAAATAAATAAAAAATCTTTTTATGGCCAGTTAGGGCATATAGTTCGATTTAGATACACAGGATCCACTATTGTCGAACCTACATATTGTTACAGAGAAACAAACTACAACGAGTATATCTATTTGCCACGCTCGAAATACCTATGGGCACAAGTGAAAGTCTGTGCTAACGCCTTAGTATGAGTAAACTTTCTGCAGCAGTCAGTTTGATCTGGGTAATATATTACAATATATATTTAGGCCGGTGAAGTAGTGGGTTATGTTAAAATGATCGAAATTTTGGAGCTACCATGGCAGTTCAGCAAAATAAAAAATCCCCATCAAAGCGCGGTATGCACCGTTCACACGATTTTCTGGATGTATTGCCACTAGCGATTGAGCCGAGCACTGGTGAAATTCATCTGCGTCACCATATTAGTCCGAATGGTTACTATCGCGGAAAAAAGGTCGTTAAGCCTAAAAGCGATTAACTATTTAGCAGCAATAGTCGCCCGATTTACCTTTCTCTTACAAGTAGATTACCTTATTCGTTAAATAAAAAAGCGGCATTAATATGCCGCTTTTTTATGTCTAAGATTTCCAGCATCCCATGACTACAATAAAGATCGCAATCGACTGCATGGGAGGTGACTACGGTCCAACCGTTACAGTTCCTGCCGCAGTTAGTTTCGTTCGGGCACATCCAGATGTGCAACTTGTGTTGGTAGGCTTGCCGGATTTAATCCGAACGCAGCTCAATCGATATAAGACATTTGACATGCTCACACTATCTATCATCGGCGCGAGTGGGGTCATTGCAATGGATGACTCCGTCGAAGTCGCTCTACGCAAGAAAAGGGATTCGTCAATGCGTGTCGCCCTGAATTTAGTGAAGGAGGGTCGTGCGCAAGCATGCATTTCAGCAGGTAACACGGGCGCTTTGATGGCGGTGTCGCGGTACGTTCTTAAAACATTAGCTGGAATCGATCGACCCGCAATTGCTTGCGCCCTGCCGAACCAGAAGGGATATACCACGATGTTAGACTTAGGCGCGAATGTTGACTGCGGTCCTCATAACTTGTTGCAATTCGCTGAAATGGGCCATGCACTTGTGTCTGCGATTGATGGCAAGGACCGCCCATCGATTGGGTTACTAAACATTGGCGAAGAAGTAATTAAGGGAAACGATATTATCAAGCGTGCTGGCGAACTGCTGCGCGCAAGCGCACTCAATTTTCACGGAAATGTCGAAGGAAGCGATATTTACAAAGGTATGATCGACGTGATTGTTTGCGATGGTTTTGTCGGTAATGTTGCATTAAAAACATCCGAAGGACTCGCGAAGATGTTTGCCGATATTATTCGTGAAGAGTTTAGTCGCTCATGGGCTACGAAGCTTATAGCACTGCTTGCACTACCAGTGTTATCCCGTTTTAAAAAGAGGGTTGATGTGCGTCAGTACAATGGCGCTGCGCTGCTTGGATTGCGCGGCTTGGTGATTAAAAGTCACGGTGCAGCAGATGCGCACGCGTTTGAGTGGGCTATCAAACGCGGATATGATGCTATCAAAAACGGTGCTCTGCAGCGTCTAAATAAAATCTAAGGAAAATACCGCTCTCCTTGCTCGTACTGCTAACAGCGCTTTTGGTGAATCTCATATATCTGATACACAAATGCTTTTGAATGCGACTACTAGCAGCCCCGAAAAATCGGCACTCAGACGTTGGTCAAGTTATCCTCGAATGTATAATGGCTTATTCTTACTCGCGTGTTCTTGGTACTGGTAGCTATCTTCCGCGGATTTATGTCACTAATCAGATGCTAGCTAAACGGCTTGCGCAGAATGGAATTGAGACAAGCGATGAATGGATTGTAGCGCGGACTGGGATTCATTCTCGTTATTTTGCTGCGCCTGATCAGACCACCAGTGACCTTGCATTGATAGCTGCACAGCGCGCGATAGTAGCGGCTAGTATTGACTTTCAGGCGATCGAACTAATTATTGTCGCTACATCAACGCCCGATTTCATATTCCCGAGCACAGCTTGCCTGGTTCAGGATAAGCTTGGTATACGTAATGGCAGTGCAGCATTCGACGTGCAAGCGGTTTGCTCAGGGTTTGCGTATGCGCTAGCGGTAGCTGATGGGTTAATCCGCGGCGGCACGTATCGTAATGCTCTAGTGATTGGTGCTGAAACTTTTTCTCGGCTACTTGATTTTAGAGATCGGACTACTTGCGTACTATTCGGCGATGGTGCTGGTGCTGTCGTGCTTACCGAATCAGATCGTCCGGGGATGTTAGCTAGCGCGCTCCACGCTGACGGCAGCTATGCGCACATCTTGTGTGCGCCGGGCCATGTTAATGGTGGCGTTATTCAAGGTAGTGCGCTGCTGCATATGGATGGGCCCGCAGTATTTAAACTTGCAGTAAACGTACTTGAGAAGGTGGCACGAGAAGCGCTGACTAAAGCCAATATGTCTGCGGACCAAATCGATTGGCTAATTCCGCATCAGGCTAATATCCGGATTATGTACGGCACATGCCGAAAGCTTGGGTTACCAGTAGAGCGTATGATTGTAACGCTTGGTGAACATGGAAATACTTCGGCTGCATCAATTCCGCTAGCACTGGATGTGGCGGTCCGTGATGGACGCGTCAAATCTGGCGACCGAGTGTTAATCGAAGGCGTTGGTGGGGGATTTACCTGGGGCGCAGTAATTATTTGCATGTAAACTTGTTATGGCATAAAAGTGCTTATTGCGCCCTTTCACCCTTTCACCACATGCTGTTTCTACTTTTTTCGAGACCGATATGAAGTTCGCGTTCATTTTTCCCGGACAAGGTTCGCAATCAGTCGGTATGCTTGACGTATTCGGCGATCATCCTGTCGTGAAAGAGACGCTTGAGGAAGCATCTGATATATTATGCCAGGATGTTAGGCATTTGATTGCACATGGATCGGCCGATCAACTGAACTTAACTATCTATACGCAGCCGGTAATGCTTTCTGCGGCATATGCGATTTACCGCGTGTGGAGGCAGGCCGGAGGCGAGGTACCAGTAGTTGTTGCTGGCCATAGCCTAGGCGAATATACAGCGCTAGTTGCTGCGGATGCGATTACATTTCGCGATGCAGTGTTGCTAGTACGTTTTCGTGCAGAGGCGATGCAGCAGGCCGTGCAAAAGCAGGCTGGGGGAATGGCGGTAATCCTAGGACTGAATAATAACACCGTGCTCGAGGCTTGCGCTGACGCAGGATCTGTTGGCATCGTCGAGGCGGTTAATTTCAACGCACCAACACAGATCGTTATTGCAGGCCATATGATAGCCGTAGAAAAGGCATGTAAAATTGCTAAAGCTAAAGGCGCGAAGCGCGCGGTATTACTACCGGTATCGGCACCCTTTCATTCGTCTCTACTCAAACCAGCGTCTGAGCATTTGCGAGAATATCTAGCTAATGTCATCGTACGCGTGCCGCAGATTCCACTGATTAATAATGTTGATGTAGCAATAGTCTCAGATCCGATTGGAATAAAAGATGCGCTCGTACGCCAGGCGGCTTCGCCTGTACGATGGGTGGAATGTGTGCGCTTGATCGCTGCACAGAAGATTACGCATGTGATCGAGTGCGGCCCCGGAAAAGTACTATCCGGGATGACGCGATGTATTGATTCTAACCTGGTGAGTAGCGCAATCGCTGATCCAGCGTCCATTAATGAGACGCTGGAACTATTGAGGTATTGAATTCCTATCGCCCGCAGAATTTATCATTAATTCGGAGATAAGACGAAATGGGGAAATTGCTCGATAAACAAATTGCATTGGTTACTGGTGTGTCGCGTGGCATCGGCCGCTCAATTGCTCTAATGCTTGGTCGTGCTGGTGCGACGATAATTGGTACTACTAGGTCTAATAGTAGCTCATCTTTAATGAATAACATGCTGCGCGCTGATGATATTGTTGGTCGTTGTGTAGTACTAAACGTTGATGATAGCAGCGCAGTCGATGCGTTAGTTGACTCAGTAGTTAAAGAGTTCGGGACATTGAACATCCTTGTAAATAATGCTGGTATTACGCAGGATCAGCTTGCCATACGAATGCAAGACAACGAGTGGGATGCGGTAATTAATACTAACCTTAAGGCCACATTTTGCCTGTCGCGCGCCGTGTTACGACCAATGATTAAGGCGCGTGTCGGGCGCATTATTAGCATTACATCGGTTGTTGGTTCAACCGGTAATTCAGGTCAAGTTAATTACGCAGCAGCCAAGGCGGGAGTAGCTGGAATGACGCGAGCGTTAGCACGCGAGATTGGTAGCCGCAACATTACTGTAAACTGTGTGGCACCGGGTTTTATTGATACAGATATGACCCGTATGATGCCAGAAGTCCAGCGAGCAACACTCCACACTCAGATTCCATTAGGCCGACTAGGTACGCCTGAAGACGTCGCTAACGCAGTTGTATTTCTCGCTTCGGCACAGGCTGGATATATTACGGGCACGACCTTACACGTCAATGGTGGCATGTATATGTGCTAACAGGTACTTACAATGCTCACCACAATGCTGTAAGCATTGTGAGGGTGCAATTGCGCCTCATTTTGATGCCGGATAAACCTGATAAAATGCGCGCACTTGCATTTTTGAACTCATTTTCCCTGGAGGGATGCATGGACAGTATGGAACAGCGTGTTAAGAAAATCGTCGCAGAGCAGCTCGGTGTAGCTGAGGCGGAAATCAAGAACGAGGCCTCTTTTATCAACGATTTAGGCGCTGATTCGCTCGATACTGTTGAACTTGTAATGGCTCTAGAAGATGAGTTCAGTATTGAGATTCCGGATGAGGAGGCCGAAAATATTACGACAGTCCAGCAGGCAATCGACTACGCAAGGATTCACGTTAAAGTTTGAGAATTTATATTTTAGAGTTTCGTGGATCACAGCCACAGGGCTTACGGAGTTCCGTGTAGCTTCTGTGGCTTTTAATTTTAGTTCTCTATCAAAGGAAATATCTTGAGCGGTCGTCGTGTAGTAGTTACCGGCCTAGGACTAATTTCGCCCGTTGGTAATAACGTTGCCGACGGTTGGGCGATCTTGGTCGCTGGTAAATCGGGGATTGCTAATATTACGAAGTTTGACGCGTCGAATTTTTCAACGCGTTTTGCTGGTGAAGTTAAGAACTTTAATATTGAGGATTATATGGTGGCCAAAGAAACCCGCCATATGGATGCGTTCATCCACTACGGTTTTGCAGCTGGTGTTCAGGCTATGACAGACGCTGGCATCGACACCGAAAGTGAGGATTTAGAACGTATAGGTGTTGTTATTGGCTCAGGTATTGGCGGTCTGCCAATGATCGAAGTGACGCAAACTGAAATGCTTAGTCGCGGACCACGGAGGATTTCCCCCTTTTTTGTTCCAGCCTCGATCATTAATATGATTTCAGGTCATTTATCAATACGTTACGGCCTGAAGGGTCCAAACTTGGCGATGGTAACCGCATGTACGACGGGACTACATTGTATCGGCGAGGCAGCGAGGCTGATTGAATACGGTGATGCCGACGTGATGCTAGCCGGTGGTGCCGAAGCGGCTGTGTCTCCGCTAGGCATCGGTGGATTTGCTGCAGCTCGCGCGCTATCGCGTCGCAATGATGATCCGTCTACTGCTAGTCGTCCGTGGGATAAAGATCGTGACGGCTTCGCATTAGGTGAGGGTGCTGGCGTTATGGTGCTTGAGGAATACGAGCGTGCAAAGGCGCGAGGCGCGAATATTTATGCCGAAGTCGCTGGATATGGCATGAGTGCTGACGCTTACCATATAACATCGCCGCTCGAGGATGGCGACGGAGCGCGTCGTTGTATGCTAGCGGCGTTAAAGAACGCTCGAGTAAATTTAGATGAAGTCCACTATCTAAATGCACATGGCACATCAACGCTATTGGGTGATCTAGCAGAGACCATCGGCATTAAGCGCGCCTTCGGTGACCACGTAAAGCACATGGTCGTAAATTCGACAAAATCGATGACCGGCCACTTGCTAGGTGGTGCGGGTGGATTGGAATCAGTATTTACTGTGTTAGCTATTCATTACCAGATATCGCCGCCGACAATCAATATTTTTAATCAAGATCCGGAGTGTGACCTGGATTATTGTGCAAATAATGCGAGAGATATGCAGATTAATGTCGCCTTAAAGAACTCGTTTGGCTTCGGTGGAACGAATGGGACATTAGTATTTAAGCGTGTTTAATAACAGATAGCACTGCTGCACTGGAAATTACATTAATACTATCGCTCTAAGAGCATAAGTTATTTATGTTTTAGTAATGCTTAGCAGCGCTAGGCATTACTAAAAATGCATACCAATAACAGTACACTGCATCCTTAGGTATTTATGTCTTCTTAAAGTTGTGCTTCATGCATTCTAATGCATAGGTAGCAGAACGCAATTGAAATAGCCCATCGGATAGCACTATCATATTAGTGTTAGTGCTATCCGATGGGCTATTTATCGCTGGTATCCTCGCAGGATTTTTATTTCTAGGCTTGCTTAACTAAAAATATACCTCAATAGAATCTTTGCAGTCGAAATCTATACAACAACGGATTTTTCAGGTGAGCGAAAAAGAAATCGATCAAGCATTAGTCGAGCGCATACAACAGGGTGACAAAGCTTCGTTTAACCTCTTGGTTGCTAAACACCACCGTAAGATCATTAGGCTGATTTCTCGTCTCGTACGAGATCCAGCTGAAGTTGAAGACGTTGTGCAGGATGCGTTTATTAGAGCATATCGAGCACTTCCACAATTTCGAGGCGAGTCTGCATTCTATGCGTGGCTGCATAGAATCGCCGTCAACACCGCAAAGAACTATCTTTCAACGCAGGGGCGACGTGTGCCAACATCTACTACAGTGGATATAGATGGGGCTGCAACTTTCTCTGACACTGCCTCTCTAAAAGATATCAATACTCCCGAATCAGTGTTAATGAGTAAGCAGATCGCTCAAACAGTCAACACTGCTATAGCGGTGTTATCTAGAGAATTGCGAATAGCGATTATTCTGCGAGAGATCGAGGGATTAAGCTATGAGGAAATTGCTAAGATGATAAAGTGCCCAATCGGTACTGTTCGATCTCGGATTTTCCGGGCTCGCGAATCTATTGCAAAAAGGTTGAGACCGTTACTAGATCCACCAATAGGAAAACGATGGTAGGGTAGAAAGGAACAAACAGAACCTACAAGGTTGACGGTTAAACTAGAGAAAATTATAAAATATATACCATAGTAGCTAAATTAGCCCGAAAGTAACAGGGAAATTTTCGATCGTATTCCTAGATATAGGAAATCGTAGAAAGATGATAGATATACAATAGTAAACACACATCGCCTAGGTTTACAGGTTTCCTGTCAATGCTATATGCTACAAAATAGATTTTTTATCTGATCGGTGTTTTCTGCATAAATCACCATTAGATGATTATGTTAGCGAAGCAATATGCGGTGAAGATTAGCATGACAGCGCTGTATTTCTAGTTTTTAAAATAAAAAGCTTTGGAAATGAAAACTTGCTAACCACATGACTTAGGTCATGTGGGGATATGATTAGGTCCAACTCCAGCGAGTAACAGCGTTCGGGAAGATATGGGCATGTTTATATATAATATGGATTAATCAATATTTAGCGGAGAAAACATACTGTTGCGCTGCTGCCGAATTTAGCTATACGATTTTGCTTTGCGAGACTATGGTTTCTACGTTGAAATTATCTGATTGATAATACATTTTCTAATCAATACGAGACAGCTAATTAGCTGAAATTATATTCATATCAAGCGGTGTGACCATAGATCCACGAGTAATTTTTATCTAAAGGTGATTGTGCGGTAAATTTATCGCATATTTTGTAGAAATAGTGATAATTATGTACTCGACCAAGTCTATATTGCTTGCTTCTAAAGATATGCATATGCAAATATGCAAGCATGAAGAAAATTAAGTATTTTATAGGTAGTAGGTTATATAAATAGTAAGAAAACTAATGTACTATTTCGCAAGCAGTTATTAGATGAGGATAGTAAGTACTTAGAAAATTGCTTGTTATAGGGGGGGCTCAGTTGGTGTAATGGTAAGCAGAATCTTATGAATCCATGAATACCTATAGAACGTACCAATATAGAGATGGTAAGATAATAAATCGTGGAATTATATTCCAAAATTTCTCAGTGTGTAGAGACTTCGTTGGCTGATAATTTATCTGATCTATCAGCGTTGACTACTGTCAATAGTTTGGCAGTGTTTTCTGATAAAATTTATGTGATCTCAATTTTTGTCGAGCCATATGTAAACAAAATTCCTGAGAAAAAGCCTCTAGTGCAAGTTTGGCTACACATATCCCAGTCAGGCGCAATAGTAATTATTAGATTCCATGTACGGCGGAGTGTCGATGATTATGCTTTTATAGTTCATTTCTTCTATAGAATAGAAGACTCCTCGATCGAGGTCTTGCACGGTTTTTTCTTTTTGTTGACAATATGAGTATTTATCCGGTGCGCAGATTCCTGCTCGCGGTTTTTATAACCATCTGTATTCCGTTAGTGTACCTGTGCGCAGCTGGTGCACCACCTGCCTCTAACCTGCCAGATTTTACTGACCTAGTTGATAAAGTAGGTCCAGCAGTTATCAATATTCGTACCGCTACGCATGCGCAACAGCGGAGTTTGACAAGCCCACCTTTGGGTCTAGAGGAAGGCGAGATGTCTGAATTTTTCAGACGATTCTTTGGAATTCCGTTACCACAACAGCCAGGCAAACCAGACTCTTCTCACGGAGGAGATGGGGGTTTAGAAGATCCAGCAGATTCCGAGCAAAGCAGTGGCGTAGGATCGGGTTTTATTTTGTCATCTAATGGCTATGTGATGACTAATGCGCACGTGGTACACGATGCGGATACTATTTATGTAACTTTAACTGATAAACGTGAATTCAAAGCAAAGTTAATCGGCGTAGATGAGCGTACCGACGTCGCGCTTGTGAAGATTGATGCGGAAAATCTGCCGACGGTAATAATTAGCGATTCGAATAAAGTCCGAGTTGGAGAATGGGTTGTAGCAATCGGCTCCCCATTTGGACTAGAGAATACGGTTACCGCTGGCATTGTTAGTGCGAAGGGGCGTGATACCGGAGATTATTTACCATTTATTCAAACTGATGTTGCAGTTAATCCAGGAAATTCGGGTGGGCCATTAATTAATATGAAGGGCGAAGTAATTGGCATCAACTCGCAAATCTATAGCCGTACCGGCGGTTATATGGGAATCTCTTTTGCTATTCCGATCGATGAGGCAATTCGCGTTTCAGATCAGTTGAAGATTAATGGGCGTGTCGTACGAGGTCGTATCGCAGTATCAATTAGTGAGGTCACTAAAGAAGTATCAGAATCTCTAGGTCTAGCTAAGACTAAGGGTGCGCTAGTATCCAGCGTCGAGATAAATGGCTCAGCCGATAAAGCCGGCGTACAACCAGGAGACATTATCCTGAAGTTTAATGGGCGCAATGTAAATACAGCGACAGACCTGCCGAGGATGATTGGTGAAACTAAGCCCGGTATTCGGGCGACGCTAACTATTTGGCGTAAAGGAAAAATAAAAGATTTTTTAGTTGTTATATCTGAGATGCAGCCGGACATAACGATGAAGGCAAAAACTAGTCGGCATGCTCCATCGCACGATCACGAATTTAACCAACTTGGGCTAGCTATCAGCGATCTATCGCCAGAACAACTCAAATCGATGCATTTGACGGGGGGTGTTCAAATTGATGACGTATACGGACCAGGAGTTCACACCGGATTAAAGCGGGGTGATATTATCCTGCGAATCGGCGATACTGACGTTGCGAATACTAAACAATTTGCGCTGCTCATGCAGAAACTCAACCCTCAAAAAAATATTGCTTTACTAGTGCGCCGTGGCGATAACACGCAGTTTATTCCAGTTAAGCCGAGGGCTGCACCAGTACAGAAGTCACGAGAATAGTGTAATGATAAATCAAGACTGGTAAGCGCGCTATCGATCTTGCCTAAACATATTAGGGGATCTATTACTACAGTCGCAATAAGATATGGGATATCTGTATTGCTATTAGGGGGGATATCGAGGCAGTTACATCACGCAGATGATAGCTGATTTATTAGGCAATAGTGTGCTTATCCAGGCTTAATCAGATGCAATTTCGATAAAATGTGCAAATATGTACAATCCTTAATTTTACCGAAATATGTAATCCGCTCTTATTTGCGTCTACCCTTTTTGCTTAATGGGCATTGAATGGGTAATACTCGTAATTTTTCAATCATTGCGCATATCGATCACGGTAAGTCGACGCTCGCTGATAGAATTATCCAATTATGCGGCGGCTTGGCGGCCCGTGAAATAGAAGCGCAAGTACTTGACTCGATGGACCTAGAGCGGGAACGTGGTATTACGATTAAGGCACAGACTGCTGCATTGACCTATCTATCGCGTGATGGTCGCATTTATAACCTAAATCTAATTGATACTCCAGGCCATGTTGACTTTTCCTATGAGGTAAGTCGTTCGCTGTCCGCCTGCGAGGGTGCGCTGCTCGTCGTTGATGCCAGCCAAGGAGTTGAAGCTCAAACCGTTGCAAACTGCTATACCGCTATCGAGTTAGGTCTTGAAGTTGTGCCTGTGCTTAATAAAATAGATCTAGCCGCAGCGAGTGCGCATAACGCGATTTCTGAAATTGAGGATGTAATTGGTATTTCTGCTACAGATGCAGTTCAATGCAGCGCAAAAACTGGCAGAGGTGTACAAGACGTGCTTGAGGTACTCATCGCCAAAGTACCACCTCCCCGAGGCGATGCACAAGCGAGGCTACAAGCGCTAATAATTGACTCGTGGTTCGACAATTACGTAGGTATTGTAATGCTAGTGCGAATTATGAATGGCGCGTTACGCCCGAAGGATAAAATCCGGATGATGGCAACTGGCGCGCAGTATCCGGTCGAGCGTGTAGGCGTATTTACGCCTAAGTCACAAAACCGAAGCATTTTATCTGCGGGTGAGGTAGGATTCGTAATCTCTGGCATTAAGGAATTAACAGCCGCGAAAGTCGGCGACACAATTACTCATTCGACAAAGCCAGCAGCTAAGCCCCTGTCCGGATTCAAAGAGGTCAAACCAAAGGTGTTCGCTGGACTATATCCTGTCAAATCTAACCAGTACAATACGATGCGCGAGTCGCTGGAGAAACTTAAGCTGAACGATGCATCGCTGCAATATGAACCTGAGGTATCTCAAGCGCTAGGCTTCGGCTTTCGCTGTGGCTTCCTAGGTTTGCTACACATGGAGATCGTGCAAGAGCGACTCGAGCGCGAATTTAATATAGATCTGATTACAACTGCGCCAACTGTCATTTATCAAGTACTGATTAAAGATGGCTCAATCATTATGGTTGAAAACCCAGCGAAGATGCCGAAACCATCTGGGATCATCGAGATTCGTGAGCCAATAGTAACTGTAAACTTATATACTCCCCAGGAGTATATCGGTGCTGTGATTAATCTATGTACAAGCAAACGTGGCAATCAGATTAACATGATATATCACAGTCGCCAAGTACAGCTCACATATGAAATACCGATGGCTGAAATTGTTCTGGATTTTTTCGATCGCCTTAAATCTATATCTCGCGGTTATGCATCTATGGACTATGAGTTTAAGGAATATCGGGTATCAGATATGCTTAAGATTGATATGCTAATCAACGGTGACACTGTTGATGCGTTATCAGTGATTGTGCATCGATCACAATCACTGTCTTGGGGTCGTCAGGTAACTTCAAAGATGTGCGAGATCATTCCAAGGCAGATGTATGATGTAGCAATACAGGCAGTTGTCGGTTCGAATATTATTGCGCGAGAAAATATTAAGGCATTACGTAAGAACGTATTAGCAAAGTGCTATGGTGGCGATATTACTCGAAAAAAGAAACTGCTTGAAAAGCAAAAGGAAGGCAAAAAAAGAATGAAGAGAGTTGGTAGTGTCGAGATTCCTCAGGAGGCATTTCTAGCTATTCTTAAAGTCGAAGACAAATAACCCAAAATAGATCCTTCATGAATTTTACGCTTATCTTCTTTATCTTAGTCGTATTAACTGGCATTGTATGGGTGGCAGACAAACTTATTTTTCTACCTCGTCGTCATCGAGCCGCAAGCGCTGTGGTGCACAGATACACTCAAGAACATGGTCGGATAGACAAGCATTTTCTCAGCGAAGATGCTATTCGCGCTCGAGCAAGGCTTCGCGAAGAAAAACTATGCCAACCATGGTGGCTTGAGTATTCGGCAAGTTTCTTTCCAATACTATTAGTAGTATTCTTACTTCGTTCATTTGTTGTCGAACCGTTTAAAATTCCGTCCGGTTCGATGTTACCTACGCTGCTTGTCGGTGACTTTATTTTAGTTAATAAATATAACTACGGGATTCGATTACCGATTATCAACAAGAAGATTACCGCCGGTCAAAATCCACAACGCGGCGATGTTATCGTATTTCGATATCCCAAAAAAGAGTCAATCGCGTATATCAAGCGCGTTGTTGGGTTGCCTGGAGATATAATTTCATATCAAGATAAGCAGCTAAAAATCAATGGTAAAATAGTAGTAGAAACGCCGTTCTCAGATTATCTAGATAATAGTTCGGTGCTATCTGGGCAACCTGCTAAGTACGTTAAGCAGTATATCGAGACGCTCGGTGGTAGGCGTCATGCGTTACTAAATGATCCAACTATACCGCCTTTCTTAATTGAAACAAACGATTATCCTTATCGCAATAATTGTCTTTATAACAGCCACGGCATGATTTGTCAGGTGCCACCAGGCCACTATTTTGTAATGGGCGATAATCGTGATAATAGTGAAGATAGTCGTTACTGGGGTTTTGTACCAGATCGTAATCTTATCGGTCGTGCATTTTTTATTTGGCTTAACTTTTCAAGTTTAAAGCGCATTGGCTTCTTCGAATAAAGCGCGAGAGTTGCTCCACTTAAGCAGTGGACTGCATTATACTTCCACCTATGTCTTTGTCACCGCTGGAAAGCCGACTGCACTATGAATTCCGTAATGCGGAATTGTTGCGGCAGGCTATAACCCACCGAAGCTATAGTGCTACGCATAATGAACGACTTGAATTCCTCGGAGATTCGATTCTCAACTGCGTAGTAGCCGCCCTTTTATTTCAACGTTTTAACAAGCTTGACGAGGGCGATTTGTCTCGAGTTCGGGCACACTTAGTTAAGGAACACTCCCTATACGAGATTGCTCAGACGCTCAATATTTCGGAGGTATTACGGCTTGGTGAGGGAGAGTTTCGTAGCGGCGGATTCCGACGGCCATCAATTTTAGCCGACACGTTTGAGGCACTACTAGGCGCGATTTTTTTAGATGGAGGATTTTACCAAGTTCAAGCCGTAATTAAGCGATTATATGCCCCCATTTTAGACAAAATTAATCCATGTATCTTAGGTAAAGATGCTAAAACACTATTGCAGGAGTATCTTCAGAGCCATAAGATTGCTTTACCGCGCTATGCAATAATCGCGATTGCGGGTGCTGCTCATAAACAACAATTTGAGGTTGAGTGTGCGGTTCCTAAGCTCGACATTAGGGTTTTCGGTACTGGTGTTAGTCGACGCACTGCTGAGCAGACTGCTGCAAGTAAGGCACTCGAAAAAATGATAACGATAGCGCCACACCTGCTCAGCAAGCTAAAACGTCTTCAGGAAACAGAACCCCTTGCTTATCTAGAGCCTAAAAGCGCACAGCTGCGCAGCTCTGGGATGAAGAGAACACTAAATGTTACTAGCGTGTTGGGCCGTAAAGCTAAGCGTCTAGAAAAGCTATCAGGACAAGTAATGCAAGCAATGCGGCCATCAAGTTATGACCATAAGTTCGAGAGTAGCGTAGTGAACCAGGACGCTGTCTCGATTATGACTAATAATAAAGGTCTCACTGTGGTCAGAGCATCTGATGTCTTATTGACGAAGGTAGCTCCAGCCATTACTACGACTACTGCGCTTGATATATCTACCGAGCTGCCTCAGGTGCTTCATGAGATACCTGATATAGAACCTCATTTGCCGCACCTGGCAGATTTTAGTATTTGACTTTGGTAATTTAGTTCTTGTCGTAGCATGATCTACTTCGGCTTTACTTTAACCCTAAACTTGACAGCCATGGGCACGTATTGTGTGCGCATGTTAGCAGGTATTTCCTGCGCGTCCGCTTGCTATGAATTTGAATCTTGAACCAATTGATTTCCGTTGCGGCACAATAGCAATTGTTGGGCGCCCAAATGTTGGCAAGTCAACGCTGATGAATTCCCTGGTTGGTCAAAAAGTTAGTATTACCTCACGCAAAGCACAAACTACGCAGTGCCGTATTACCGGCATTCGGACGATAGAGGGCGCGCAATTTATCTTTTATGACACCCCTGGCTTCCAAACTAAATATAGATTAGCACTGAACCGTACAATTACATCAACACTGATTTTGGTAGACATTATATTGTTTGTGATCGAGGCGGGTTATTATGATTTGAACGATCGACACGTCAAGGAGCTCATTCCAAAGACAGCAAAATCGATATTAGTCGTAAATAAGCTTGATAAGCTTTCGGATAAAGATGCGCTGTTTGCATTCTTAAAAAGAATAGAGCCATTGTACATTTTCTCAGACGTCGTACCGATGAGTGCTAAACGGCCCGCTGATATCACACGTCTATTGAGAATACTAAGGTTATTCCTTCCATTCAGTCAGCCTATCTATGATAAGAATAAGCTAACTAACCACAGTGAGCGATTCTTAGCAGAAGAGATCCTGCGGGAAAAAATATTCCGCTGGACTGGAGATGAATTGCCGTACACAAGTACTGTACAGATCGAGAAGTTCGAACAAAAAGGCCGCCTGCGTCGGGTTTTCGCAACGATTCTTGTTGACCATTATAACCATAAGGCAATGATTATTGGACAAAAAGGTGCAAAACTTAAGCAGATTAATACTGAGGCACGAATTAATATGACAAGGCTCTTCGATGCCCCAGTTTATCTAGAAACATTCGTCAAAATTAAGAATAGCCGAGCAGATACGGATGTAAAATTATACGCCTATGAGTACGAATACAGCCTAGATGAGTCATCCAGATAAAGTCCAACCTCATGCTAGCGAAGCGGATGATATCGTTCCAATGTCGATATCAAATGATCTTACACAACAGTCCCCAGTAAGCTGTACTGTTCTGCCCCCCATTTGCCGCACTGCTTCATCGCATTCAGATTATCGTATGGCTGATCAGTTAGGCTTCGTGTTACACACCCACCCTTATCGAGAAACGAGTCTTATTATCGATGCGTTTACCCGCTCACACGGTCGTCTTGCACTTCTTGCGAAAGGAGCTAAAAGACCATATTCAGCGTTGCGCGGCGTGCTGCAAACATTCCAGCCACTTGGGTTGTCATGGGCCGGAAAGTCGGAAATGCGTACTCTCACTAAAGCCGAATGGATTGGCGGTATGCGACCGCTTGCTGGCGACGCATTACTATATGGCTTTTATGTCAATGAGTTGCTTGTTAGATTTTGTGCACAGGAAGATCCGTATACTGTGTTATTTGATCATTACTTGTTAACGTTGACACGGCTTGCCGATCAAGAACCAGCTGTGCAAGTATTGCGCTCGTTTGAGCTTCTCTTGCTGCGTGAGACCGGCTTTGCCTCGTCACTTGATCGGACCGTGACAAGGCAAAGTGTTGTAACTGGTCGATCATATGTGTTTGATCCGGAGCGCGGTTTATACGATGTAGACATGCTAGAGTCCCAGAAGGATACATTTCGAAGTCCAGTCATTGCCGGACAAACGCTGCTCGACATGGAGCGCGATGATTATTCTCGTGCGCAAACTATTGCGCAAAGTAAAGTCTTAATGCGTTTTTTGTTAAATACGTATCTTGGGAATACGCCGCTTGCTACGCGCCATGTCTTAATCGACCTTCAAAATTTATGAACGTTTCTCCATTGCTACAATCCCCAATTGAACTGGGTGTTAACATCGATCATATCGCTACATTACGTAACGTTCGTGGAACCTTGTATCCTAACTTATTGCATGCAGCGCTCCAAGCTGAGGCTGCTGGCGCAGATGCAATCACACTGCATTTGCGTGAGGACCGCCGACATATTGTTGATGCTGATGTGTACGCTCTGCGACCCTTACTTAAGACTAGAATGAATTTGGAGTGTGTATTAACGAGAGAAATGCTTGATATTGCTTGTGATGTACGACCATATAATGTTTGCTTAGTACCAGAAAAGCGAGACGAGTTGACTACTGAAAGCGGATTAGACGTAGTTACACATTTTGATATTATCAAGTCGGCACGCCGGCAACTAGCAGATGTAGGTACGCAAGTATCACTATTTATCGATGCCGATTTAGAACAGATTCAAGCAGCCTACGAAAGCGGTGCGTTGGTAATTGAGCTCCATACTGGACGCTATGCTAATGCGGCTGATAATGCTCGACAGAAAGAATTCGAGCGGATTGCTATAGGCGTTGATCTAGGGCGGTCTTTGGGCCTAAAAGTTAATGCAGGCCATGGTCTACACTACAATAATGTACAGACTATTGCCGCCATTCATGGTATTACTGAGCTAAATATCGGTCATGCTATTGTTGCACATGCAATTTTTGTGGGATGGGAGATAGCTGTGCGTAAAATGAAGGCGCTGATCATTGAAGCGCGTGTGTAGCTGTAACATACTATAACTCTTTTGCAAGAGCTCATATATAGTATAAAGAAAAGCTAGTGGACCATCACGCTCAGCAACCTAGACGGCAGATAAGAGATTACACACCCAATCTAGGAACATCTGTCGGCAACAAATATAATTTTTATAGCATATTTTGTGATCTATCAATCAATGTATTAATAGATGTACCGTAATATCGTGACAGATCTGCATATAATTAATTCCAAAAACTTAAGTTGAATAATCATAAGTATAAATATGCTCCGGTGATGCTAGATATTGCCGGGACTTCATTAAATTGTGACGATATCCGTCGAATCAGTGATCCCTTAACCGGCGGAGTGGTTTTGTTTGCGCGCAATTATACTAGCCGTGCGCAGCTTCTTGATCTTACTAGTGCCATTCGCGATGTACGCAAAGATGTAATTATTGCGGTGGACCACGAAGGTGGGCGCGTACAGCGTTTTCGGGGCGATGGGTTTACGTCATTGCCGCCGATGCGTTCCCTAGGAACGTCATGGAACAACGATGCGATCGCAGCAATGCGAATAGCTACAGCCATTGGTTATGTAATGGCAGTAGAGTTACGTGCGAGTGGTATCGACTTGAGCTTTGCGCCAGTACTTGATTTAGATTATGGATGCTCCAAGGTAATTGGAAACCGTGCTTTTCATTCTAATCCGAGAGTTGTTTCGTGCTTAGCAAAAAGTGTCGTGCATGGTTTGACGTTAGCCGGAATGGCGGCTTGTGGTAAGCATTTTCCGGGGCACGGATACGTAAAATCAGATTCACATGTTGAGGTACCTATTGATACCCGTACTCTCGATGAGATTCTCTCTTATGATGCGCAGCCATATCAATGGCCTGGCTTATCGCTCGACGCAGTGATGCCGGCGCACATTATTTATCCAGCTGTCGATTCTCGACCGGTCGGTTTTTCGTTTATTTGGCTGAAGCAGATCCTGCGTAGTAGGCTTGGATTTAATGGTGTGATATTCAGCGATGATTTGTCGATGGAGGCAGCTCGTCAAGCTGGAACTATCGCCGAGGCTGCGCATGCAGCGATCGATGCGGGATGCGGGATGGTTCTCGTTTGCAATTGTCCGGAAGAAATCGACGATGTGCTGCATTTCCTGCGTATGCATATCATCGATACCCTATCTCAGGGTATCATTAATCGGATAACCCCAAAGGGTAATTCACTAAAATGGCGCGATTTATCGCGCCATTCCGGCTATTGCCAAGCGCGAAAGCTAATAGATAGCCTAGAGTAAATAGTTAAGTAACCGCTGTAGATTGACTCAGATTTTTCTTTACGGCAATGCATATATACACTGCATGTAATTGACTAGTGTAAGAGACATCAGAGATTATACGCTAGTAAAATAAACTAGGCCAATTCAAAACGACTCAAAGGTTTTCGTTTATATTATATACGCCGCTTATCTGACGCACAATTATAAATAATCTTATACTAGTTAATAGAAAACCAATACTAGTTACTACTGAGTAGTTACTAGTATTTTCTAGCCGTATATACACCATGTATACTCACAGTATTTTGTGTCTATCGACGGTACAGTAGTTTCTGTAGTCTAACTTAGATAGAAAATCTTTGGAAGTATCGCTTGTTTTCCGAAGGGATTTTTATTGGTTGTTAGCTTCCCAAGAAAGAGTAGCATTTCAGATGGATCAAAGATTTACTGATAGTAAGAAAAATTTTTGTCAGTAAATGACGAAACCAACAGATATTAATCGCGTTGATATACTAAAGACTATTATATAGCGCAATAGCTCATTGCACTATGGTAGGAAAGAATGCTGCACGTTTCTCTTGGTACTAGCGTATAAATCTAAACTACATTAGAAACAACATGCATATGTTACTGAATACTATTCAAGTATAATTTAGTAGTAATGTCGATAAAATCTATAGCAATTAGATATCTGCTATTTTAGTATTCTTGGTTGACCGTAAGAGGTTACGACATCTGATATAACATAGTACTCTATTTCATCCCCTGACTGCTAAGTCAGGGGATGAAATAGAGTACTATCCGTTAATTTTCCGCATTATTATCATTCACTTGTTTTTTAAAACAAAGTTAGGTAGATTTTAATACTTAGTTAGCATACCTGTATCCGAGTAGAATTAAGGCGAACTACGTGCTACTATGCGCGACTTCGGTACTCATGTGTACGAGTATCGATCTCGATCTGATCACCGATATTGCAAAATAGTGGCACCTGTAGTTCAAATCCAGTGGATAATTTAGCGCTTTTAAATATCTTTCCGGAGGAGGTATCGCCTTTAACCGCAGGTTCTGTATAGACAATTTCGCGTACAAGCGTAGTTGGAATCTCTACTGAGATTACCCTGTCATTGTAAAATACAATTTCGCAGGCCATGCCGTCTCTGAGATAAAATAACGCACTACCCATTATTTCGCTTCCAACTTCGTACTGATTATAGTCAGTATCTATAAATACATACATCGGATTAGCAAAATACGAATAGGTGACTTCTTTTCGGTCAAGCATGACGATATCAAACTTATCATCAGCTTTATATACAGATTCACTTCCAGCGCCAGTCAGTAGGTTTTTTAGCTTTAGCTTGACGACTGCAGTATTGCGTCCTGATTTATTATACTCAGTTTTTTGCACGATCATGGGATTATTTCTAATCAATATAATGTTTCCAGTACGCAGTTCTTGAGCAGTCTTCATAAGACTATCCTGTTAGATAAATAGGTATAATGAAGGGCTAACAGTATGCTCAACATTGAATGGTTTAGTGTCAATCTTAAAACTTACTATTTTAGTGTATTTTGGACGAATATAGACAGATGTTTAGCTAGATCACCTATGGAAGATAACTCATCTGCCCATGTGTGTGCGCGTGACTCAAAAGCCTCTCGATACTGAATAAAATCTTTCCAATCTAGGGGGCCGTACGTTGTGTTGCCATTCCATGCCTGCCAGAAGCGTATTAATGCGTCACGGGGGTACGATTCTAGTGTCAAACCAATACGCGCAAGGACTGCGTCTAACTTTGGTAGGTGTGCATAATTCTCCTGTGGATATACGTGCCAGACGAATGGCTTGCGTGCCCACTGCGCGCGCACAAATGAATCCTCTCCACGTACAAAGTTAACATCAGTGCTCCATAACAATTTATCGTAACTAAGCTGACTAGTAAACGGCAGAATATAGATGCTTAGTGCACATGTGTTTGCATGCATGCCCGCTACAAATTTCCTGGATCCCATTAGATGGGTAAAGAACCGAGCGATAGACTTGGAGATCTGACCCTCCGGAACAAGTAGCATTAACGGATCTACTCCATCGCGCCATTGCTCGAGCAGCGAGTCAAGACCTAAATTCTTGTAGCAAAACAAAGATACGATTATGGTAGTTGGATCAGGCTGCGGTATCCCGAGAGTCGTCCACCAGCACTCCCTTTCGGCCACCGATGTGATAAAATTGCGACGTTGTACGTCTAAGTCTTGCTCGCAAAGTACTCCTCCAGTATGCTTATCAAAGCCGGGAAAAAAAAACGTTTTGGTCAGTGTATAGTAGGGATGAGGCGCCGTGCGTAAATGAAAGTCTACCACCCAGTCTTCGGACGATAAGTATTCAAGGCTAATCCAAACTACCTGCGATGGGCGCTGCGCCATCGCAGCAAGGTATAATGGTGGTAAGTGGCAAGAAAATGCCTCAATTACAACATCGGAGATATTTAGTGCCGCTGCAATCGACTTAGTAAACTTAAGATCATGCCAGTGTTCAATATCGACACCAGCTAGCACTTGTTGCTCGCGCCTAGTATCCAGCTCTGGCACCAGGTATGCAAGTGTAGATAATTTATCAATAAATAGATGTACTTTCCAGCTATATTCATTCGCTAACTGCCGAGCAAGCCTCCAGCAGACACCGGCATCGCCGAAATTATCGATAACAGAACAAAAAATATGGCATACGAGGGGAACTCGCTCGCTAACATATAGATCTGAGTAGGAGGATATAGAACGCATACAACATGCGGAATTTTTAACAAATGATCAGACTTCGAATGAGACTCTTATCTTCATATTCTCAGGCGCGGGTCTTATGCGTCGTATAAGACTAATATTAATAATTGAGCAGTTGATTATCAGTGTAATCTAAAGCTCAATACAGGTTTTGACCTTAAAAGTGTTATAGCATCTGATCGATATATATCAATGTTATCATGCATACGGTCTGCATTGTACCTGAGTAAGTTACATAACTTAGTGCATATCATGCTTTTATAAAGACCCCAGTTACCTTACACATCTTACGATGGTCCTGCATTATTCTTATTGATCTCGCGATGACCTGCTATAAAGTAGCAACAATTCTACTAAGAATAATCTTAATAAGCATTGAGACCGAGTTACAAATATCTTATTTACAATGATAAATCGTGTACATGTTCAGTATACCGAACATTGCTTTTAATGCTGCATGCTACTTAGCGCAGTCGATAAGAGCAGCCAGACTTTAGCTCATTTCCGAGCGTTCCAGGAGTGTAGAGAAGTATGCGTATCTTGCAACGCGTATTTCAGTATGTACTTTCAAAAAATCGGTGTTTAGCAATTGTATTCGGTTATCTGCTGCACTAGATTATCTTATACATTACACCTTATATCGGCGAGACTATACGAGCAATGTACAGAATGAGGTGAGCTTTCTGCGGGGGGGTCGTCAGTTTGAAGTGATAAAAAGCAGAATAAAAATATATATAGTGATGCGGCTAAACTAAAATTTTCACTAGCGGTTATGGTACGTAATCAAGCTACGGTATGCGGTCAGATTAGTTCACTGTTCAATGTGCTGTACTAGGAATCGATCGAGATTAGAGAAGAGCGCATCAGTAGCTGATATTGATATCCCAGGGTAGTTTCTTAGGTAAGGTACGCGTATGCGTTAACTTGGCTATGATGAGGGGTGGTAGAGTTAATTTAGTAAAGATTCTATCCATCCATACATAGAGATCGCATCGTCTACGCAAGATGAAATTATCGTTGAAGAGGCCTTAAAATCCTAGGAGATTGCTATGGCTGCATTGCTAAAACCAGAAATTTCTTTGGAGCTAGGGATAGATTTAGAGTAACAGCATTTAAACTCTGATCCTTAGTAATGCAGCAGATGATGTTCTGGTAGAGAACCGTGGCACGGGAAAAAGAATAGAAGTCTACTGCATCCAAGATGCTCTAAGCATTCATCGCACATCGTTATCTCGGTTATTTAGTTCTCACAGTGGTCATCGTCAGCAATACACCGGTTTACAAGTACACAAGTAATCTACTAAAAGTTCTAGTGCAGCAGTGCTAGTACAAGGTTTCACTTATTCATCAGCCATAAAGCCAGAAACAGACATAGTTATTGATAATGAAGAAAAATGCATAACTTTCTCTGTTCAGATGCCTTCCAAATAAGAATCCCGGAAGTATACGTACGCGCACTTTCGCCCATGTTTTATGGATATGTTCTCTCGACTAAGCCGCAAGACTATTTGCATTGCATATCGAAATTTTGATATTTCGTATGTGATAAGTAAGATACCAGGGTCTTATGTGTTGTTTATTATGGTATCTGAATTTAGAATACTAAATTCAGATACCATAATATCACGCATATTACACGGTGGTACTGCCTGTGGCGCGTAGGTTTCATTCAGCGCTATAAGATTTTCTTATAGCGCTGAATAGCGCATTGTTGTTTATTGTTTGTGCCTAAAGAGCTAAACAGCCGTCGCTTCTGTGTTCGCCCATGGCGCGTTCGCCCTGTAGCATAAGCATATTCGAATCTCGTCACTCTACTGCATATTGTCTTGATTAATAGCGATAGGGGGCGGCGGGTTAAGACTGCCCATCAGGTTTTCTCGAAACTGACATGAGATATGATGGTTTGAGTTAGGGTCACGAAAAGAAAAGCCTTAAGGTTTATCTTGAGACCACAATCTTCACAGACCATCGGCCGTCGCTCAATTTAGGTAAAGAGAATGCTGATTGATGCGAGTTACGCAGATCTACGATGAGACATTATATCTTACTATATTGCGGCCCGCTCTCAGTACTCTAAATACGCGTTACTGACAATCCGGCCAACGCGTTACTTACGCGCTTTAGGGGAGGCTGTACGTAGGATATGCTATTGCTAGTTCTGAAAAATGAACTAGCAATAGCATATCGTGTACACTTGCTAAGAAAATCTATCATCAACTGCACCAAGAGTATCTAATAGAGCGTACTCTTTATGGAGAGTCTGATCACGCGGCACAATGGCAATTGTGCGTCACTTTTTATCGCCAGCTTGCTTTGATGCCTTTCAATTTACCGATTTTTTTAACATGGTTACGGATCGTGCTCATCCCGTTAATCATTGGTGTATACTATCTGCCTGGCATAATATTGACCCTACAGAATAAAAATAAAGTAGCTGCAGCCATCTTCACTTTAGCGGCGCTGACTGACTGGTTTGATGGGTTTCTAGCACGCAAGTTGAATCAAACCTCCGTATTCGGAGCGTTTCTTGATCCCGTTGCAGATAAATTAATGGTGACTGCTGCACTATTAGTTTTAGTACAGTTGATTCGCCTTGACGCAGCTATTGCTCTAGTGATTGTGGGGCGTGAAATCGCGATTTCTGCACTGCGTGAATGGATGGCGAATATTGGTGCATCTGAGAGAGTAGCCGTTAACTCGTTAGGAAAATTTAAGACTGCATGCCAGATGATTGCGATCCCATTATTACTGTACTACTCGCCGATTAGAATATTAGGGTGGTTTTCAGTTAATACACGCGTTTTAGGAGCGTCGCTTCTTTACTTGGCGGCGCTTTTGACAATCTGGTCGATGCTTTATTATATGAAGCTAGCCTGGTCCCAGATTCGAGATCGAGCATCATAAATTAGAATGCAACCGAAATTTTTCCAATTTTACATATATTTACATCGACTATAGTTTTTGACACCCCATTATACTCTTAGTATAATGGTCGCTTCTACACTGAAAGTGTAGAAGTATAAATAAAGGTACAAATTGTGCGGGAGTAGCTCAGTTGGTAGAGCGCAACCTTGCCAAGGTTGAGGTCGCGAGTTCGAGACTCGTCTCCCGCTCCAAACATTATGGCGCGATAGCAAAGCGGTTATGCTGCGGCCTGCAAAGCCGTTTAGGCCGGTTCGACTCCGGCTCGCGCCTCCCAAAACCGCATAATCACAAAAATTTTACATCAGCAGTATCGGTCGATACCGTAGCATAGTAAAAGACTGTAGCGAGAAAGGCGGAATTTTCTGAATTGAAGCTATACAAATACTATAGTAATTCCATTAATGTACTGACTGAGTATCAGTATAGTTAACCATGAAAGTTATTGTGATCTTATCCATACTTTTAATAAAGTATTTTAAGATACGATGAAAATCGGCTTGCAATAAATGATGGAAGTCACGCAGCTCGACTATTCGGTTCACTTTGTTAGCCCTGAAAATAATTTAAAACAGCTTTATAGAGCAAGGTTTGCTGGGTGCATAAAAATTTCGTAAAAACTTTGGAAGTCTAGCTAGAAGTCTCACTATATAGCTCTCGATTATCACAAATCTGCCATCTTCTTAAGTCATTTATTCCAATAGTAGGTGGCTTAGTATCTTGAAAGATTATAGCTTACGCACTATGCATAAGCTATGCTATGGAGCGCTGAAGACTAATTAATCTAAGGGTAATCTGCGCCGAGCTGTTGCAAAAATATCGGACGCTTTGCTAGTGCCAATAGCACAAGCAAGCGTCTAGAATTGCAAATTGGGGGCTCTGAACCTATATTAAACTGAAGCAGTCACTTCGATTGACTTTTTAGGAGTTTACCGATATGCGAATCGCTCAAATTGCGCCGTTGCACGAGGCAGTCCCACCAAAACTATATGGTGGGACTGAGCGTGTTGTGTCCTATTTAACCGAAGCGCTGGTCGAACTCGGACATAATGTGACTTTATTTGCTAGCGGAGATTCGAAAACATCGGCTAAGCTCGATGCGGTATGGCCCCAGGCTTTGCGACTAGATCCATTGATTCAGGACACGATGGCGCCACACATGCTATTACTCGAGAAAGTATGGCGACGATCTGAAGAGTTTGATGTACTACATTTTCATATTGAATACTATCCGTTCCAATTATTTTCGCGCCAATCGGTACCACATTTGACAACATTACACGGCCGGCTTGACTTGCCAGAGCTACAGCCGATTTTTAATATGTTTAAAGATGTAAGGGTCGTATCAATATCCGAGAACCAGCGTAACCCGCTACCACAGGCTAATTGGCTCTCAACTGTTCATCATGGTCTTCCTATTGATCTACTAATGCCGCACGCTGATATTAAGCCAAGCTATCTAGCTTTTTTAGGGCGTATTTCGCCGGAAAAGCGCTTAGATACTGCGATTCGAATTGCACAACAGTGCGCCATGAAAATTAAAATTGTTGCGAAGCTTGACAAAGCTGATCGTACATATTACGAAGAACAGATTAAGCCACTTATATCACTACCACATGTTGAGTACGTCGGTGAGATCTCTGAGGCTGAAAAGTCTAAGTTTTTATCTGGTGCACATGCGTTGCTGTTTCCAATCGACTGGCCAGAGCCGTTTGGTTTGGTGATGATCGAGGCAATGGCCTGTGGCACACCAGTAATAGCGTTTAAGCGAGGGTCAGTGCCGGAAGTAATTGAAAATGGCGTATCGGGTTTTGTTGTCGAAGACGAATTAAGCGCTGTTATAGCAGTGAACCAGTTACACACGCTATCACGAGCTAGTGTGCGGGCAGCGTTTGAATCCCGTTTTACATCGAAGGTGATGGCACAAAATTATGTTCATGTATATGAGAAACTGCTGCACACTAGCCACCAAGCAGTAACGCAAAAAGTTACTGCCGACTAAGTTGGTATTTATAGAACTTGATATATCGAGGATTAAAGTAATATAAATTATTTATATAATATTGATATACGATATATTTTTATAGTGTGTACTAATATAAACAAAGTACTATATCTACCTTTAACATAAAAGTTATCATACATTAGCATACTAGATGTCGCCTAAAGAAGTGTAGCAGTCTAATTTTTATAACACTCCTCTCTATACACTACTATTAATAAGTAAATATATTATATACTTATTAATAGTAATAAATTTTAGCACTTTTATGTTAATAAAGCTAAATAAAAAACAATTAATAATGTATGTCGCATTACAAAACGATATAAATCGTACTTTAATATTTTGATTACGCAGTATTGGTACTATTAATGATTCATTAATTAGTCATACTCTAAAATAGAAATAAGGAATTTTTAGATAGTTAAATTTTTATGAATGAAATTTCAAAAAATTAATACTAGATTAGTATAATCCTGCTAAATCCATTTAGTTGTTTCTAACATACTTCTTTATTTATAGTTAGTTTCAAGCATATTAAAAGTTTTTAAAAAAACTTGATATTAAGCAAATAATACGGAGATTCCAATAGATGTGTGCTAATTATCTATTCTAGAACATGCGGTTTATTCTCAGGCAAGATCAGAAATTCTCACGGGTTAAAAAATGCCGTTTTTGGTATAGCTAAGTCAGTAGCTCTAGAGATCGTTTTTAGACAAACAATACATTTCAGTAATAAGAATTATATTCGGGTAAACAAATCGCTTTTCTCGATAATTAAACTGAGGGTAGCAATAAAATTGCTGAGTATCTTCTTAGACTCATTCACTGCACTCTAGCATTAGAATCAATAAATTGCCTCGCTTTAAATCTAGGGCGCTAAGTTTGCGTAGACGTAAAATGGTGCCTCTCAACCTAATATTAAAATTACATTCGCTAAAGTGAAACCAGCAGAAATTTCATGGCTCCCGAAACAAATCAATTTCTTACGTACCATTTTGGCGAAGTTAACTAACCACTAACCCCAGAAGTACACAACAATAAAGCAGTAATTCTCAAAGAGAAAAGCGTTCTTCAGAATATCTGAATAGACTGAACAAATCTACATTTAACTACAGATTATACGCACGATGACGATTTTAATTAAAGGGGCATTGATTCTGAGTAAGTAAACAGCTATTTGAGTAATGCTAACTAAAGTTGGCATTAATACTATAATAGTATTATTATAGTAACTTTACTATATGAAGTAAGTGTTATTAACAGCTTATAGAATATCGGATATATTGTGTTTGGCTTGTTATATCTAAATCCGAGAGATATGTAGTGAATTGTATTTTCACCGGAAGATTATATCTTCAGTAGAAGAAAAAATGATAATAGTGTAAGAAAAAATTCTACTAAAAATAGATATCATGCAAATTGCATTCTGCAAGAGAAAAAATCGGCTATCACTTTTCTATCATCATAATACTACTTGTACTGAATAGTACTACTTATGCTGGACTATGCGCAGTTTTACTATATTCATCTCATTATCTTATTAGAGATTTCATGCCTTAGCAGGCTATCAGGCGAGTGCGGCCAAGGGCTTATCTTCTAATCGAAACCTTATTAATATGTAATAGTTGCACCCATTGCTGTGGTATAGCAACCGATCGAGAAAAAAGTCGCTGTATTTGGGGTGGATTATAAGTTTGAATGATATTAGATTACGATAACAACTAACTACTCATTAAGCGCCAGACGTCTCATAAGTAATCTCGCGGTTTTATAAGTTTCTTCTTGCATACCTCTGTAGTAAAAGACCAAAAAACATTGTTTAGCACCCTTCTGCTCTCATATCGCAGCTAGCGATATAAGGTGATCGCTAGCTGCGATACATATATTTTGATGTTTTCTAGAATTTATTAGCACCATGCGATATTTCGAAAATATCTTCTTTCGGCAGTCTGGAGACAAGATATAGAGAAGTGCTAATGCTCGCTATTCTTTTGGAAGCTTATTTGGTCCAGAAGCATGTATGTGTAATAGATAATGCGCCGAGGCTTAGAAATCTACTAAATAGTGCACAAATTCCATTCGGATAGCAGAAATTAAAAACATACTCATACCCAGCAAGAAAACGAAGAGCGTAAGTTTACTTGCTAACATTAAGTTAGTTGTTCATCACTAACTTGTAAAAGTTAGTTTATAAAGCACGTCTATAAACATGAGGAATACTGCACCTCTGTAAATAGTTACTTATGTTGTTACTATAGCTTATGATTGCTTTAGTGTTTTTCCACAAATCACCCATCAGAAAATACCCTCCACACGAAGAGTTAGTATATATCTAACTAGCTTTTGTGAGAAAATTGGTAGGTAGTACTGGTATCGAACCAGTGACCCCTGCCGTGTGAAGGCAGTGCTCTACCTCTGAGCTAACTACCCTTAAGTATGCAAAATGCTAATAGAATTTGAATGCCTAGTAAAGCATTCTTCAGCAGACCGGGCTACGGTTATCAATAATGACGCACGTAAGTCATAGTAATCGATAGATTGCGGGAATATCAATAGGTTGTCATATCCCTATGACAACCTATTGATATTCCATAAGGATAAGCTCAGGGTTTTTCATTTACAAGCTGTGTGCAGACTCCCGCCACACACACGGCTCTTTACCTGTTTTGTTAAGTTCATCAAGTATGCTCGCGTGAGCAATAAGCTCGTCATTTCTAGCACTAATCACAGGTAGATCAAACTGATCGAGCGACACGCCATCTCGGGCTACTGATCCAAAATCTGGCATGTCGGCTAGCACATTAATGACTAGATTTTCTTGCCCTCGTGTCATCGCAAGATAGACGGAAGCTAGCAATTCTGCATCAAGTAGCGCACCATGCTGTGCTCGATGTGTGTTACTGATGCCTAATCGTTCGCATAGCGCATCTAACGAGTTTCGCTTACCAGGAAACATCGCCTTGGCCCGGATAAGTGTATCAATTACATTGCCGCAATAATTGCGAAATGGTCGTAGCTCTAGCATTGCAAATTCTGCGTCGAGAAAGCCAATATCGAAAGGTGCATTATGGATAATAATGCTTGTATTCTTCACGAAATTAAGCAGCACATTAGAAATATCTACGAACTTTGGCTTATCGCTTAGAAATTCAGTAGTTAATCCGTGCACCGCTAAGGCACCAGGATTACTGTCACGTTCTGGATTGATATAAAAGTGCAGATTATTGCCGGTCAGTTGTCGGTTTACTATTTCTACGCAGCCAATTTCAATAATCCGGTCTCCGCTTTTAGCATTCAGACCAGTAGTTTCTGTATCGAGAACAAGAAAACGCATGATATAAAAATTTATAAGAAGTTAGCGCACAGCTCGAGACCGCACACATCTATTTCTTGCTCTAGTAATGTTACGCCTCGATTAGCTAGCGCATCAGCCCGTTCATTTTCTGGATGGCCAGCATGGCCACGGATCCACCGCCATTTAATATCGTGTAGTAAGCCTAGCGCATCAAGCCGATGCCATAAATCTGCATTTTTAACAGGAGTCTTTGCAGTAGTCATCCAGTTCTTTTTCTTCCATCTGTGAATCCATTCACTAATTCCCCTTTGAACATACCGAGAATCGGTATAAATAATCGCCTTGCATGGCCGTTTTATCACCTCAAGCGCGGCGATTACAGCCATCAGCTCCATTCTGTTATTAGTCGTCGAGAGCTCCCCGCCAAATAGTTCCCTTTCTTGCTTACCAAAGCGCAGAAGCGCGCCCCAGCCACCTCGACCTGGATTTCCCTTGCATGCGCCGTCCGTATAAATCTCAATAAGAATATTGTTGCATTCCATACATTTGTTAATCAAATAAAACTCACGCTATAGCCTATGTTGACATTGTTAAAAAGCGTTTGTCGCTGCAATTGGCTTTAGTGTTGTCGCGAGCATCTGTTTTTTCGCTTTGGACGGCCCTATTAGTCGTATGCCATGCATTCGCTTAATTGCAGTAATTATGTATATAGCACCAAAAATTGGCCACCAACGATCGCCGACTGCCTCTATAAACGCATACCTAGAGAGCCATTTTGCAGTGTTTAGCGCTGGACGATAGCATCCAAAACGTCCTTGGTCTAATTCCAAGCAAAGCAACTTGATCCAATCTTTCATTCTTTTAAATGCAATTAGATCGTTTACTGCTGGTACAAACACATAGCCGCTTCGGCGGCTAATCCACTGTCGTATGCCCCACAAGCTCAGAGAATTGAAGCCGATAATCACGAGCCGGCCCTCTGGCATGAGAACCCGTTCAGCTTCTCGTAACAGCCGATGCGGATCATGCGTAAATTCAAGCGTGTGAGGTAGAATTAGTAAGTCCACGCTCCGAGATCCGAATGGTAAATCTAGGAAATTGCACCAAAGTATTTCTCGTGTTAGTGATGCATCGTAACCGCAAACATTAGAAGCATTACTACTGCTTAGACCCTGTAATTGATATGGCTCACTTGCAGCGCTAGCTTTATCTAATGCTAGACCACGACATGGCATTCGATTTTCCCGTAACGCATCAAGTTTTGGCAAGCCCAACTGAAGCGCGTAATAGCCGAACATATTAGAGACTAAGCTATCAAGTTGGTCTTGTTCCCAGGCGAGCATATATTGCCCTGGTGCTGACTCAGCCCAGGTTGGCCAGTCTATAATTGGTCGGTTTAACATTGTTTCCATAGGTCCTGCGCGATGAACATACCGTTAAAAGCTAAGTTGGCATATAATACTGGTCATAAGTTGCAATACATCCCGGTTCCGGCGCTCAAAGATAATTATATCTGGGTTATCACAAATGGATGTGATGCTGTGGTGATTGATCCGGGCGATGCCGTATCGATTATCCACTTCCTTCAACGACATAGCCTACAACTAATCGCTATTTTACTCACTCATCACCATGCTGACCATGTTGATGGAGTTGATCTATTGATTTGGATGTGTGGCACAGACAACCCGGTCCCAGTATATGGTCCACGAAGTGAGGCTATCCAGGCAATTACGAAGCCACTTATGGATAAGGATAAAGTCTGGATTGAGCCACTCGGCTTAGTATTATCCGTAATTAATGTGCCCGGTCATACGCTCGGACATATTGCCTATTTCTCGGATATTAGCTTAGATTCAGTTCCACACCTACTGTGTGGTGACACGCTGTTTTCTAGCGGCTGTGGGCGTCTATTTGAGGGTACCCCGAAACAGATGCTGGCGTCTCTAGACGCACTAATGACTCTACCTGATACTACGGAAGTGCATTGTGCACATGAATATACGCTGTCTAATATTGCATTCGCGCTTAAGGTAGAACCAGATAACGAAGACTTACTAATCTGGCATAATCAGGCTCAGGAGCTGCGTGCTGCCGGGGTATCGACCCTGCCAACTACAATAGGTCATGAAAAGAAAGTTAATGTATTTCTACGCGTCCATCTATCCTCAATTCGTCAAGGGCTAGCTAATAAGCGGCATGTATACACGATCGGACGGCTCGAGACTTTTACTGCGTTGCGTGAATGGAAAAACGTTTTCCGCTGATACGCATACCCTAGTAGATGAAAATGCTATCACGAGCTATAACATGACAATAAATTTCTAGATTCGATAATCAATACTAGATTACTTCTAGTAAGCTAAATCATCTAAACGCCCCTCAAGAGACCTCAGAACCTAGATTTTTGGGATTTTTTAGGTTGACGTAATGTAGGAGTTCTGCATACTATTGGGTCGCATTTTCCGGCGCCCCCCCTTGGAATTCGAGACGTTCAATGCGATTGGTACTCAGCGCGCTGTTGATATTGCTGCTCGCCGCATGCTCGAGCAGCAATAGCAGAAATATGGTGAAAACTTTGCAATCGGCTTCCATCGAGCCTTTCATATTGCAGAGCTCGCAACTCCTCGAAGATAATCCTATTCAGAATCACGCTGAGCTATCTTCTTCTAAGCACACCATCGATATTGATCATGGCAGCGTGCAAGCCTTACAGGGCTCCGACGATTTGTGGGGCCGGATTCGTGCCGGATTCCGAATTCCGAATTTAAAAAGTAATCTGGTCGATATGCAGACGAATTGGTATGTGCAGCGTCCCGTATACGTTGAGCGCATGACTGAACGCTCAAAGAAGTACTTATATCACATCGTTGAGGAGCTTGAGCAGCGGCATATGCCAACGGAATTAGCATTGTTGCCGTTCGTCGAGTCTGCATTTAACCCGCATGCACTATCAGTTGCGAAAGCCGCTGGCATGTGGCAGTTTGTGCCTGGAACAGGTCGAAATTTTAAGCTTAAGCAAAACATGTTTCAAGATGAACGACGCAACGTCATAGCCTCTACTAGTGCAGCGCTTGATTATTTAGCGAAGCTATATGATATGTTCGGCAACTGGTATTTAGCGCTGGCTGCATACAACTGGGGCGAGGGCAGTGTAAAACGCGCGATTGCACGCAATTTAGCGCGCGGGCTACGAACCGACTATCAAAGTTTGTCTATGCCACTCGAGACGCGAAACTATGTGCCCAAGCTACAGGCGGTAAAAAACATTGTGATGAACTCACGGAAATATAGATTATCGTTACCAGATATCCCAAATCACCCATACTTCGTTATGGTAACCACAGCGCGCGACCTTGATATCAAGGTGGCATCTAAGCTTGCAGTTCTTTCTCAAGAAGAGTTTTACTCGCTAAATCCGGGATTTAAGCAACCAGTAATTCTCCGAGCATCGCAACCACAGATCTTGCTTCCGTTTGAAAACGCGAATCTGTTCGAGCGCAACCTGAAAGATTACGACGGAAACCTCTCATCCTGGACAACATACAAGGTAACTGAGCGCGCAACACCAGCAGTACTAGCCAAAAAAATTGGCGTCGACTCGAGCATGCTCATGACGGTCAATAGAATTCCGGCCGGTATGCGGCTAAAGCCTGGCTCTACATTGCTAGTGCCAAAAGATAATAGCGATGATGAGGATATCAGCGCCGACGTTGCGGAAAATGCGGTACTCACAATAGAACCAGATGTGCCGGATACTCGAAAGATGTTGATCCGCATTCGTCGCAGGCAGTCAATCGCATCTGTCGCGATGCGCTATAGTGTAACAGTCGCTCAAGTTAAAGCGTGGAACCATACGCGGCGAGACACAGTAATGGCAGGTCAGCGGTTGATGTTACACATCCCAGTCCGGCATACAACTACTAAAGAGATGCTAGTGTTCCATACTAGCCATATAGAGAAGATTGCAGCAAGCGCAAAGAACAGGCGTGTTGTTTCGTTCTACAATGCGCGCTATAGTCAGACAGGACAAGTGCATCAGACAGGACAAGTGCATCAGACAGGACAAGTGCATCAGACAGGACAAGTGCATCAGACAGGACAAGTGCATCAGACAGGACGAGTGCATCAGACAGGACGAGTGCATCAGACAGGACGAGTGCATCAGACAGGACGAGTGCATCAGACAGGACGAGTGCATCAGACAGGACGAGTGCATCAGACAGGACGAGTGCATCAAGACACCCTTAGATAGAGCTGTCGTATGCTTGTAGAAAAATGAGTAATTAATTAAGATATACTTGCTTACACCAATAATTCCGCTATATCGGAAGTTAGTATGAGCTTACAAGATTAGAGATGCATACGAATTTCAATAGGAAACATTAGAATTACTAGGATCGTACTGCGATAATTCCTTAAAATTTCTTGCTCTAGTGGAGAGTGCTTACATTTTCCTTGCTCAATATATGCATTTGAGGTGCTCGCGATTTCGCGCTATAATGCTGAGATATTAGTGCATCAACTAACACCCTAGTGCCTACCTTCTAAAAACTGGCAGGTCGCCGCAAACCCGATTCTATTTGAACTATTGCCTACAGCAATAGGCGCTTTATGCGCGTACGTCATATGTGAGTCAAACGGACCAAGATTGCACACCTGCCGTTCGGATAAAGACAACAGGTCGGCGCAGGGTATCTCTGGAAGGGAGTCCTCCGTGTTGCCGTCTTTTACTCCAGCTCTGCTCGCTCTTGCCGATGGCACTATTTTACGCGGCTACTCGATCGGTGCCATCGGCAACACGATTGGTGAAATAGTATTTAATACTGCGATCACTGGTTACCAGGAAATTATTACTGATCCAAGCTACGCTCGCCAGATTATCACGATGACATACCCACACATTGGTAATGTTGGTGTGAACGGTGAAGATATTGAGTCAGATCGTATCCACGCGGCCGGTCTAGTGATTCGTGACCTACCGGTGCTAACATCGAATTTTCGCTCTCAATGCACATTGTCTGACTATCTTTCTGGTGAGGGTATAGTTGCGATCGCCGGTTTAGATACTCGCCGATTAACGCGCATCCTGCGCGAGTGTGGTACACAAAACGGATGTATCCTTGTTGGAACCGATGAACAGCGCGCAGTTAACTTCGCACGCTCGTTTGAAGGCTTAGCTGGAATAGATCTAGCAAAAGTCGTATCAACGAACACTAGCTATGAATGGACCGAATCTGAATGGCATCCTAGAATAGGTTATCGGTCCCAAAAAACGTCTCAGCATCGAGTGATCGCGTTTGACTACGGCATCAAACGTAATATTCTACGCATGCTTGCAGAGCGGGGATGCCAGGTTACCGTTCTACCCGCGCAATCAAGTGCTGCTGATGCTCTAGCACTAAATCCGGATGGTGTATTTCTATCTAATGGACCTGGTGATCCGCAAGCGTGTGATTATGCGGTTACTACAGCGCGCGAATTGATTGAGCTTGGTATGCCGATGTTCGGAATCTGCCTTGGTCACCAAATTATGGCATTGGCTGTTGGTGCGAAAACGTTGAAGATGAAGATTGGGCACCATGGTGCTAATCACCCTGTTAAGGATCTAGAAAATGGTAGGGTCGTAATCACCTCGCAGAATCATGGCTTTGTAGTTGATGCGTCAACGCTACCAGCCAACGCAAAGGTTACGCATATTTCACTGTTCGATGGAACTCTTCAGGGGTTTGCACTGAAACATAAGCCTATGTTCTGTTTTCAGGGGCATCCCGAATCGTCGCCCGGTCCGCACGACATCAGCTACCTGTTCGACCGCTTTATCAATCTGATGGAGGCGAGAAAGGCTAATCGTAGTTATTCCGCGAGCGCCGAGTGCATTACGCATCTACGCTGAAATACGTGATGCATCCCAGCGTATCCAAGCACTATCGAAAAGACAAATATCAGCGCGATACACGCGCATACTTACATACTAATGAGTATCGTTATGCCTAAGCGGATAAATATCAATAGTATTCTGATCATCGGCGCTGGGCCGATTATTATTGGCCAGGCATGCGAATTTGACTATTCCGGCGTACAGGCATGCAAAGCTCTGCGTGAGGAAGGCTGCAAAGTAATCCTAGTTAACAGTAATCCGGCAACTATTATGACTGACCCGGATATGGCTGACGTCACGTATATTGAACCAATCACCTGGGAAGTTGTTGAGGCGATTATTGCCAAAGAGCATCCCGATGCAGTCTTGCCAACAATGGGGGGGCAGACTGCGCTGAACTGTGCCCTAGATTTACATCGACACGGTGTGCTAGATAAATACGGTGTTGAGTTAATTGGCGCGTCGTATACAGCAATCGATAAAGCCGAAGATCGGCAGAAGTTCAAACAAGCAATGAATTCGATCGGGTTAAGCTCCGCTAGGTCAGGAATTGCGCACTCGTGGGAAGAAGCGCTAAAGGTCCGGACCGAGATTACTCAAGCAACTGGAGATAGAGACTTTCCAGTCGTGATTCGGCCGTCGTTTACACTTGGTGGCTCGGGGGGGGGGATTGCATATAACCGCATCGAGTTCGAGGAGATCTGTAAACGTGGCTTAGATCTATCGCCCACGCGTGAGCTACTGATTGAGGAATCTTTGCTAGGTTGGAAAGAGTTTGAAATGGAGGTCGTTCGTGACTGCCACGATAACTGTATTATCGTCTGCTCGATCGAAAATCTTGATCCGATGGGAATCCACACCGGCGATTCGATCACTGTTGCGCCCGCACAAACGCTAACCGATAAAGAATACCAGTTGATGCGAAACGCATCGCTTGCTGTACTGCGTGAGATTGGGGTCGATACTGGTGGATCTAACGTGCAATTTGCGATTAATCCTCTCGATGGTCGCATGATCGTGATTGAGATGAATCCACGCGTATCGCGATCTTCTGCGCTTGCATCAAAAGCAACGGGTTTTCCAATCGCGAAAGTAGCGGCCAAGCTTGCGATTGGCTATACACTAGATGAATTAAAAAATGAAATCACCAGCGGCCAAACTCCAGCATCGTTCGAGCCGACGATTGACTACGTAGTAACCAAGGTACCGCGCTTTGCCTTTGAAAAATTCCGCGAGGCCGATCCGCACTTAACCACTCAAATGAAATCTGTTGGCGAGGTCATGGCAATTGGACGCACGTTCCAGGAATCGTTCCAGAAAGCGCTGCGCGGGCTGGAAGTAGGCGTGGATGGGCTAGATGAAAAGTCCACAAACCGAGACGAGATAATCGAGCAAATTAGTACGCCAGGTCCAGACCGGATATGGTATGTTGGTGATGCATTTCGCGTAGGTTTATCACGCCATGAGATCTTCGAGGAAACAGGAATTGATTCTTGGTTCCTCGCCCAAATCGAGCAAATCGTCCTAAAAGAAAAAAAACTCACTACACGCTCGCTAGATAGCCTATCTCGCGATGAGCTTTTGTACTTAAAGCAAAGTGGCTTCTCAGATCCGCGTCTAGCTAAGATCTTAGGTTCAAAACCAGCTGAGGTACGTGCTCGACGTATTCAGTTAGATGTGCGTCCAGTATATAAACGTGTAGATACCTGCGCAGCAGAGTTTTCAACAAAAACCGCATACATGTACTCTACGTATGAACAGGAATGTGAGGCTCAGCCAACAATAAATAAAAAAATTATGGTATTAGGCGGCGGCCCGAATCGAATCGGTCAGGGCATAGAATTCGATTATTGCTGCGTGCATGCTGCGCTAGCAATGCGTGAGGATGGCTACGAAACAATCATGGTCAACTGTAATCCAGAAACCGTATCAACGGATTATGATACGTCGGATCGACTCTATTTTGAGCCGCTAACGCTAGAAGATGTGCTTGAGATTGTCGACAAAGAAAAGCCGCTCGGCGTAATTGTCCAATATGGTGGACAGACACCTTTAAAGCTCGCGCTAGATTTGGAGGCCAATGGTGTTCCGATTATTGGCACATCGCCAGATATGATAGATGCAGCTGAGGACCGTGAACGCTTCAAGAAGCTATTACAGTTACTCGATCTGCGTCAGCCGCCGAACCGAACTGCGCGTACTGAAGACGAAGCACTTCGGCTAGCTAACGAGATTGGTTATCCTCTTGTTGTGCGTCCTTCTTACGTTTTAGGTGGCCGAGCAATGGAGATTGTACATGAGCCCCGTGATTTAGAACGTTACATGCGCGAAGCGGTTAAAGTATCCAATGATTCACCAGTATTGCTTGATCGATTCCTTAATGATGCTATCGAATGTGATGTAGATTGTATTTGTGACGGAAATTCCGTCTTTATCGGCGGTGTTATGGAGCATATTGAGCAGGCTGGCGTACATTCCGGTGATTCCGCTTGTTCGCTTCCATCTTATTCTCTATCAGATTCAACTGTAAGCGAACTTAAATTGCAAACTGCAGCAATGGCACGTGCGCTGAACGTAATTGGGCTAATGAATGTACAGTTCGCAATCCAGCAGGTGCCGCAAACTGGCGGCACATTATCCGACGTCATCTATATACTGGAGGTAAATCCGCGCGCCTCCCGTACAGTGCCGTATGTATCGAAGGCAACCGGGCTACAACTAGCTAAAATTGCTGCGCGTGCAATGGTCGGACAAACGCTAGCTATGCAGGGTGTAACACGTGAAATTAAGCCGCCCTACTTTAGCGTAAAAGAGGCGGTGCTTCCGTTTGCTAAATTCCCGGCTGTTGATCCAGTGCTAGGGCCAGAAATGCGTTCTACCGGTGAAGTAATGGGTATTGGATATACGTTCGGCGAAGCATTATTTAAATCTCAATTAGCAGCAGGCTCGCGGCTGCCTGCTTCGGGCACTGTACTACTAACTGTCATGGAGGCAGATAAGCCTAAGGCTATTGAGGTAGCACGCATGCTTCATGAACTTGGATACCCCTTAGTCGCGACAAAAGGAACAGCGGCGGCTATTACATCTGCAGGCGTGCCAGTCAAAGTTGTCAATAAAGTTAAGGACGGTCGACCGCATATCGTTGATATGATTAAGAACGGCGAGATTGCCCTCGTCTTTACAACTGTTGACGAAACCCGGGCAGCGATCGCTGATTCTCGCTCAATTCGTATGAGCGCACTAGCAAATAAAGTTACTTATTACACGACGATGTCAAGCGCTCGTGCTGCAGTTGAAGGCTTGCGATACTTAAAAAACCTTAAGGTCTATGATTTACAAGGGCTCCATGCTCGCCTAAACTAATTACCTCAGTTGGAATAAATGTAGTAAAAGTTTATGCCTGTTGGTGGTACTTAAAGTAGCCCCATAAGCCGCGGTTGGGCGGTATCCTAAATATGGGATACGGTCAACCGCGGTAATTTTTTAATTCTGAGTTGTTTATGAGCACTATTCCACTGACAAAGCGCGGTGCTGACCAACTGCGTGATGAATTGCAACGATTAAAGTCGGTCGAGCGTCCAGCGATAATTCAAGCCATCTCAGAGGCTCGTGCACAAGGTGATTTATCGGAAAATGCCGAGTACGATGCCGCAAAAGAAAAGCAAGCATTTATTGAGGGGCGCATTGCTGAACTTGAATCAAAATTATCGACTGCGCAGATTATCGATCCAAAGTCAGTTGATAAAGATGGGCGAGTTGTATTCGGCGCTATCATTGATCTCGAAGATCTTGATTCGAGGGAGAAGGTTACCTACCAAATCGTTGGGGATGACGAGGCAAATCTTGAACATGGCCTAATCTCGGTAAGTTCACCGATTGCTCGCGCGTTAATTGGTAAATTAAAGGGGGATGTAGCGGAAGTGCAGGCACCCAGTGGCGTGCGAGAGTACGAGATAATCGCAGTGCATTATGAGTAGGGGAGTAGGTATTATCCCCCTCTTAATTCTGCGGAACTCAGGCGATGATTACACAGCATGTGTTTTGTCTTTTCACAATGCTATTGGTTATCTTTATTAGTATCGCGCTACTTAGCGTGCTGCCCTTATTCGCATCTCTCGATCTTGTGAGAGCAGGTAAGGTTAATGTCCTGCTATTTCCATGCACCGATATGATTAGCGTTGGTCACTGGTGTTCTGATATTTGAATTTGCTAAAATGTTTATTCGATTAGCTATCCTTTGTATGGTCAGCATGCCATAGATTATTGCGTTTAGGATAGCTAACTTCGTTATCAGATAAATTCCGCCTACTTTTTGAATTGATACTGGCGCTTCAGACTGATCTGTCGCCTTTTCGCTTTTTTGACATTACCATCGGAGGTAAGGCGTTCATTACTAAGCACTTTGATCCAATATGGTTTTGGGCGCCGTGTTGCGCTAGATAGTTTTACAATTTTAACAACACGCGGTGCGGCATAAATTCTCGTTGTATTACGGCTCGTAGTAGAGAGGGTATTATCAGCACATTGCGGCTTCCAGATAGCAAGTAGCTTGCCGATATGCTGAATAGATGCCGCTGATAGACGATCACAGATTTTGTTGCAGAAAGCTAAGGGATTACCACTGAGTACTCGGATTATAATTAGCTCCTGCGCTTTTAACTGTATATTAATCTCATTGATTACTGCATCTGTTAAGCCGCTTGAGCCTATTAGGACAGTTGGCTTTAGCGCATGAACTTGCGAGCGTAGAACAGTACGTTCAGAGGATGAGAGGGTAAGAGCAGGCATATAGATTGAGTGTGACAAGCGGGAGCTAAAGAGCTTATTATCCGCCCAAAAGCTGTTACTCGAACTAAATTTGAATTTTTATGCCTAAATTTAATCAATCATGGTTGCATAATCATATTAATGATCCGTATGTCAAGCGCGCGCATATTGAAGGATATCGAGCACGATCCGTGTATAAACTTAAAGAAATCGATGAACAAGATCATCTAATTCAACCTGGACAGGTAATTGTCGATCTAGGCTCTGCACCTGGAAGTTGGAGTCAATATGCGCGGAATAGGTTGGTATCTAGCTATTGCCGTGCTGATAGCGGAATAAATGGAACGATTATTGCATTAGATATATTGCCAATGGAGCCTATCTCCAACGTGAAATTTATTCAGGGAGACTTTCGAAACGATGTAGCACTAACGCAGCTAGTAAGGGCTATTAATGGCCGCACAATAGATCTTGTAATTTCGGACATAGCCCCCAACCTGTCGGGTATCCAGGTAGCAGATGCGGCGCAGATTGAGCACGTATGCGATTTGGCGATTGAGTTTGCACAAGATTACTTAATACTAAACGGGGCACTATTAGTTAAGTGTTTTCATGGCAGTAGATACAGTCAGATCGTCGAGCGATTTAAGCATCACTTCAGAAGTGTGGTATCGCGTAAACCGAAAGCTTCTCGCGACAAATCTTCAGAAATATTTATTCTTGGTCGAGGACTGAAGAATTCGCGAGCATGAATATAATGATATCAATCTTAGATAGTGTGCTGTTTCGGCATTGCACAGCGCAATGCCGAAACGCTTTAGGTTTTTTGCTATCTAGTTGAGAGTCAATTGCTACGGCTAGAGAGGATGGGCTAGATTAGAATACCTAAAGTTATAAAATTTAGGCTATAAGTCGGATGCCGTCCTATATGAGTAAAGGAGTCGTGCGTTGAACAACAAAATGTTTTCCAAGGCAGCGGTTTGGCTAGTCATCGCACTCGTGCTATTTACGATTTTCAGGCAGCTTGACAAGACTCATGTCGAGGACGGCGTCACGTATTCACAGTTCATGAATGACGCGAAGAACGGTAAAATTAAGAGCGTCATTGTTCAGGGCCGAAACCTCGATATTACTCTTACTCAGGGTCAACAATACCAGATTGTGTCGCCTGGTGACATTTGGATGGTCGGTGATTTAATGAAGTATGGTGTGCAGGTTAGCGGAAAAGCCGATGGTGAGCCAAGCGTATTAGTATCCGCGTTGTACTACCTTGGTCCGACGATCTTAATAATTGGATTCTGGTTTTACGTGATGCGACAGATGCAGAGCGGCGGTAAGGGTGGGGCATTTTCGTTCGGCAAGTCGCGTGCGCGATTAATTGATGAAAATAACAATGCTGTGAATTTTACTGACGTCGCAGGATGTGATGAGGCAAAAGATGAAGTATATGAACTAGTCGACTTTCTAAGCGATCCATTAAAATTCCAGAAGCTGGGGGGTCGTATTCCATGCGGCGTGTTACTTATTGGGCCACCTGGAACCGGAAAAACACTGCTAGCACGTGCGATTGCAGGTGAGGCTAAAGTACCATTCTTTAGTATTTCGGGCTCGGATTTTGTTGAAATGTTCGTCGGTGTTGGTGCCGCACGTGTGCGAGACATGTTTGAACGGGCTAAGAAGCACGCGCCATGCATTATATTTATCGATGAAATCGACGCAGTTGGGCGTCATCGCGGTGCGGGTATGGGCGGTGGAAATGATGAACGCGAACAAACGCTAAATCAGATGTTAGTCGAAATGGATGGCTTCGAGGCTAATTCTGGTGTAATTGTAATTGCCGCGACAAATCGTTCCGATGTGCTCGATAAAGCACTACTGCGGCCTGGACGTTTCGATCGTCAGGTCTACGTTGGTTTACCGGATATTCGTGGACGAGAACAGATTCTGAAAGTCCATCTGCGCAAAGTACCTATTTCAAACGATGTTGATGCTTCAGTAGTAGCACGCGGCACGCCAGGTTTTTCTGGCGCAGACCTTGCGAACCTAGTGAATGAGGCGGCCCTATTTGCTGCACGTCGGAGCAAGCGTAGCGTTGAAATGCAGGATTTTGAGGATGCTAAAGATAAGATCTTCATGGGTCCAGAGCGAAAGTCAGCTGTGATGCGTGAAGAAGAGCGTCGAAATATTGCGTATCATGAGTCGGGCCATGCGGTCATAGCAAAACTTCTACCGAATGCCGATCCAGTGCACAAGGTGACGATTATGCCACGCGGCTGGGCTCTGGGAGTCACATGGCAGTTGCCTGAGCATGATCGCATTAATCTATATCGTAATAAGATGCTCGAAGAGATTACGATCTTGTTCGGCGGAAGGGCCGCCGAACAAGTTTTCTTAAATTCGATGTCTACTGGTGCGTCGAATGACTTTGAGCGAGCAACCAAGATGGCTCGTGATATGGTAACACGCTACGGCATGTCCGATGTTCTGGGGACAATGGTTTATATTGATACTGAGCAGGATGGCATGTTTGGTAGAATCTCAGCACGCTCAGTTTCCGAGGCAACGCAACAGAAAGTCGACACAGAGATTCGCCGAATTCTTGATGAGCAATATACGCTAGCTTGTAGACTTCTCGGGGAGAACCGAGAGAAAGTTGAGAGAATGGTTAAAGCACTACGTGAATGGGAAACAATTGACGCCGACCAGATCAACAATATTATGTCTGGAAATGACCCTCTTCCGCCAAATAATTTACCTCCACCGTCCGGTGGAATTACAAGCAGCGATACGGATGGATGCATTGAGGTAAAGCCTGAGACGGGCTCAGTAACTCCCGCGTAACCAATCGGTTTTTAAAAAGGCTGGTGAATTAATCACCAGCCTTTTGTCATTTTTTTATGGAGACATGTTTTTTAATGTCTAATACCTTTAAAAAGATTAGTTCAGCTAACGGCGCGATATTACAATGTGGTCGCTTCAAGCTGAAACTGGCACGGCCTCTAATAATGGGTATTTTGAATGTGACGCCAGATTCGTTCTCTGATGGTGGGTGTTTCGTCAATTATAACACTGCATATGCACGAGCTCATCAGATGATTGACGAAGGGGCGGACATAATTGACATCGGTGGTGAATCAACGCGGCCTGGCGCACCGTTAGTTACGCTTGACAAGGAATTAGAACGTGTACTATTTCTGATTGAAAAGTTACTTAATGCGGGTGTGCCAATATCAATTGATACGTACAAGCCTCAGGTAATGCGTGCTGCACTTAATGTCGGCGTAGACTTTATTAATGATATCCGGGGACTTCGTCAGCCAGGCGCGCTTGATGCAGTGCGAGACACTTTTTGTGGGCTATGTGTGGTACACATGCAAGGCGCACCCAGTACAATGCAACATAAACCGCAGTACCACGACATTAGTGCAAATGTCCGCGACTTTCTCAACGAGCGCATTTGTTCACTAGAGCAAGCCGGAATCGCTTCGAACCGGCTCTGTGTTGATCCAGGATTTGGTTTTGGCAAGACGGCTCAGCACAACTTTACGCTACTGCGTGAGTTGCCGCGTGCTATACCTACTGGTGTGCCGACTCTCGTGGGGCTATCACGTAAGTCAATGATCGGCGCAGCTACAGGTCGTAGAGTACCGAAGCAGCGAATAGCTGGTAGTCTTGCTGGTATGCTAGCTGCAATCGATAGAGGGGCAGCGATTGTACGTGTACACGATGTTGCGCCAACAGTGGATGCATTAAAGGTTTGGCAAGCGATAAATGGACGTCCATGGTACCACGCTCAATCTATGCATGTGATGAGCAATAATAAATTGTAATCGATGCTAGGCATATCTATGATAGTGTTGTGTAGTATGAGAAAGAGGCGTCTGATATGATTCGTCGTTATTTCGGTACGGATGGTATCCGCGGTAAGGTAGGCGAACAACCTATTACTCCAGATTTTATGCTTCGTCTTGGATATTCAGTGGGCAAGGTATTATCCGGAGTAAATACTATGTGTAGTGAGCGACTAACCGTATTAATCGGAAAGGACACACGGGTTTCAGGTTATATGCTCGAGGCAGCTTTAGAAGCTGGTTTTTTTGCAGCCGGTATCGATGTAATGCTAGCTGGACCAATACCTACACCGGGAATTGCCTACCTAACACGAACGCTACGTCTAGCTGCTGGCGTTGTGATCAGCGCATCACATAACCCTTATTATGATAACGGTATTAAGTTTTTTTCGAGCCACGGTAATAAACTTCCAGATGAGATTGAATATGCAATTGAAAACCAGATCGCACAACCGATGGCTTGTGTACCCTCCGAGAAGCTTGGAAAAGCATATCGACTTAATGATGCAGCAGGACGATATATTGAGTTTTGTAAGGGTACATTTCCGGCCGAATTTAACTTGCACGGACTAAAACTTGTCGTTGATTGTGCGAACGGTGCGGCATATCAAATCGCGCCGCATGTATTTCATGAGCTTGGAGCTGAGGTCGTATCGCTCGGTATTTCTCCGAATGGTTTTAATATTAATGACGAGGGTGATTCGGCTGAACCTAATATGCTAGTTGCTACGGTACGTGCTAATCATGCAGATTTAGGTATCGCGCTAGACGGCGACGCAGACCGATTAAAGGTTGTCGATGCGACCGGCCGTCTATATAACGGCGATGAGCTCTTATATATACTCTTGAAGGACCGTATAGTCACGCATGGATCAGTGCCAGGAGCAGTTGGCACTCTAATGACGAATTTAGCCGTAGAAATCGCATTGCAGCGACTTGGCATTAAATTCGTACGTGCTGCTGTAGGTGATCGTTATATCTTAGAGCAGCTACTTGAACGAGGTTGGCAGCTTGGTGCCGAAGGCTCGGGACATATCCTATCTCTAGACCGCCATACGACTGGTGACGGAATTGTATCCGCGCTACTGGTCCTTGCAGCAATTAAGCGTAGTGGCCAGATGCTAGCTCAATTGCTTAGCGGGCTAACTTTATTTCCACAAACGTTAGTCAACGTACAAATGTTACCTGGTACTGACTGGCGAAATAACTTCGCGATTCGTAAGGCTGTTGCTCAGGTTGAGAAAGCACTAGGCCAGTCTGGACGAGTGCTAATCCGTGCTTCTGGTACTGAACCGGTGCTACGAGTAATGGTTGAAGCACAGCAGTTAGATAAAGCAAGCATTTATGCTCATGCTATTGCTGGAGTTGCACGAGGTGAGTGTGGCGTACAACTTAGTTAAGTGTACTAGTAGCGTAGTGAAAGAGCTAAATACTAAGCCAGATTCCATAGCGCGATTAACACATTCGTACTGCTGATTAATATAAGTAGGATCTAATACCTCTCAAGAGTTAAGAACTATGAGGTCAGCTGCTAGAGCTGCAAGCGGTAGATTATCAAATTGATGTGATACAGTCAATTAGACTGCTATAGTGTGAGACAAGACTTTGTAGGTTACACACTGCCTAGATTTTATCTAAATCGCAACTGCTGTGCATTACTAAGGTTGTTAACATAGCTTGTTTACAAGCGGATCATGATTGATGATATCTTCCCGGGAAGAATATTTCATTTATTTTTACTATGTTTTATTTTTTCTATTTTTAGAATATGCGTATGAATGACTATATTTTTCTATATGTAAAATATTTCTAATAAAAAGTCAAAATAAATAATTATTTAATACAAAATTCATAGCTCGATGAGCTAACCTAGCAAGATCTAGATTCATAGATCAATAGAACATAGTCGATGGATTCATGGAGATAAGCGCATAGTCTTCCATGTATTGTCTAGATTGCGTAGGTACTGAATTCGATCGTGTAGCCGTGAGGGTCGTCCTTGCCAAAACTCGACTTCGTCTGGGACTAGCCGGTAGCCGCCCCAGTGTGGGGGTCGAGGTGGGTTATTTCCAAACCTTGCCGTGAAGTATGCTACACGCGCCTCTAGCGTCTCTCGATTGTGTAAAACCGAGCTTTGCCTAGAAGCCCACGCTCCAATTCGGGAACTAAGAGGGCGAGATGTAAAATAAGTATCGCTTTCTTTGTCGATAATTTTACTTACTTTTCCCTTGATGCGGACTTGTCTTTCTAGTGCGATCCAATAAAAAAGCAGAGTAGCGTGAGGGTTGCATGCTAGTTCGAGACCTTTCTGACTCTGATAATTAGTAAAAAACGTAAAACCTTGTACATCGACTCCCTTAATTAGAACGGTACGTGCATTTGGACGAGCACGCTCATCAACGGTAGATAGTGTCATTGTATTCGGTTCGGGAAGTTTGGCACAGATGGCTTGTTCAAACCAGATCTCAAACTGCTTAATCGGATCAGCATGGATATCGGCTTCTGATAATGTGCCAAGCATATAGTTTTTTCGTATATCAAAGAGGGAGATCATTTTATATAAATGCCTACTATAATTATATTATATCGACAAACGATGATAGTAGCCCACCTGATCGATAAGTCGGCTGCTATGGGATACATAGTAGAGTATATGTTTACTCTATATCGCATTGCACCTGTCAGTATCTCTTTTTCCTCCAAAAGTTATACCATATTTATTCTGTGCTATTTATAGCATATGAGTTAAGTTATGAAATATCTGACCCATCCCCAGAAACCGTGAAATTCAAAACTGAAAACTATCTACGCCGATTTAGCGGCATATCGCGATTATATGGTGCAGTCTCCCTTCAGAAGTTCGAGCGCTCTCATATTATAATTGTAGGTATCGGAGGAGTTGGCTCGTGGGTGGCTGAAGCACTAGCACGCCATGCAATCGGTCACATAACACTGATTGACATGGATCATGTTTCGGAAAGTAATACAAATCGCCAAATTCAAGCACTGAATGCTAATTATGGAAAATCAAAGGTCTATGCAATGACCGAGCGGATCGAGGCAATCCATCCGCGGTGTATAATTACGCAAATCGATGACTTTATCGAGGCAGATAATCTAGATACTTTGCTGGATGTTGAATGCGACTTCATTGTCGATGCTATTGACAGCACACGGGCTAAGACAGCACTGATCGCATGGTGTATGCGGAACCGAGTGCCGCTAGTAACAGTAGGTAGCGCTGGCGGTAAGATTGATCCAGCGCGTATTTGTATTGATGATTTAGCTCATACAATTCAAGATCCTCTATTACGCAAGGTGCGAGCGCAGTTGAGAAAACATTACGGATTTTCACGACAGCCGAAAGAAAAATTTAACATTCGGGCAGTCTATTCTGATGAGCCGTTAATTTATCCACGAGCAGAAACTGGTGATTTGGCTAGCCTAGCGTCAGGTGGGCTCAACTGCGCAGGCTTCGGATCCAGCGTCTGCGTAACCGGAAGCTTTGGCTTTTCTGCGGCAGCCTACGTGCTATGTACTATAGCCTCCAGTTATATGGGGATATAAATCTGAACAGCGTACGGGACTACTCTAAGATCTACGTACTCCAAATTCATTGAGGAGTACGTAGAGTACGTTTATCTTGCTATCAATAGCATTGTAAAAGTTACCCTGCGATTTGAGGAGCTTAGATAATCTCTTAATAGGGTTACAGCTAGAGAGATAGCAAACTTTTGGGCAACTCGAGAGCTGCCCTGTTCGTGTATTCAGATAGATATTTATGCGGTCTGCAGTAATATAAATGCAACTTCGACTTATGGCCCTATTAAATACCTATATACATTAAGTAGCTACTTCATTAGCCCCAGAGGAATTTGCTTATTAGATTCCAGGTTAGATATCAGTTTAATATAAAAACGAGTCGAGCGTCTTGATATTGAAAATGAGTTGATAGATCGAATGCACCGATTTTTTATAGTAAAGCACTTAATAAATTAGTGTACATACTGTATTTCATACGAGTATCGTACTCCTACTTTTTTCCAGAGGAGAGTAGTGACTTTGAGTATGTCGTACCAGAGCATCGAGAAATTAATTAGTACCAGGACATCCTCTCGATGAGGCGACTGCATTTTACTTCACTCGAGGGCTCCATCATCTTTCCCATAAGTTCTTTTTTTGAAAAAAACTAGTTTTATATGATCTAACAAAGTGAAGCCCTCTTATTTAAGAATTCTTCGGCAGCACTATCTAGTTTCGCTAAGCAAGTTATTCTAGAACTGATATAACCATTCTGCTAACACTCACTAGTTATAGTGATATAAGCTAGAAATAAAATTTATGGTGAATAAGATATCCACATTAGTAAGATAATTACTAGGAAAACGCTGTATAATGCCATACTTAGTCATACTAAGATGACGTCAAAGCTATTATTACCGCTCCGGTAGAACATCCAGAACATCTTCAGCCGAACAAAATTTCCGATAAGTACTGTATATACAGTAAATTCTTTTACACTAATCTTGGTAATTATCTACTGGATAGTAATGACTCACTGTATATCATGATATGATCACCCGATATACCGATTTGTCGAATATTGAAACCTCTGCTGACCAAAAGTGTATATCCCCTGTGTTAGCAAACCTAATAATCTAATTACAGCGCAGCTACCTACGTGATACTCTAATTTTAATAGAGTGAACGAGGTGGACAAGAAAATTGTCTACGCTATTAGTAATAGATGGCTTTCCGCTGATGATAGACAACTTGATTCAGAAGCCGGCTAGCACCGACAATAGCACCCTTAAGGGCACATAGTTGTCTTAATATGCAACCAACAACTCCATATCCTCTCCCGGGGCATAACCTCCTGCTATGAGGATGTACTCCAACTATCTCGCAAGCTAACAATCCGGTTGAACACCGGTTTCCCCGGCACCGAGTTAACTCGGTCTGCAATAAAGTAACCGTGTCGCTCAAACTGAGCTCGTTCTTCAGGCAGAAACTGTTGTGCACCAGGCTCTAGGTAAGCGGTTACTACACGCTTTGCATTTGGGTTGAGCGCCTCAAGAAAGTCTCGACCGTTAGCATCTGGATGCGGCTCTTTAAACAGCCTGTCATACAGTCGTACTTCAGCGCAGTAGGCATGCGCGGCGCTAACCCAGTGAATATTGCCTTTAACCTTGTAATTATTAGAACCCTGGGTGCCAGATTTGCTATCTGAGAAATAGTTGCAATGTACGGCAATAATATTGCTATTATTATCCTTGTCTACGCCAGTACATTCAACAACGAAACCATAACGAAGCCGCACGCGATTGCCCGGAAACAGTCGAAAATAGCCCTTTGGTGGTTTCTCGTTGAAGTCAGAGCGCTCGATCCACAGTTCCCGAGAGAACGGGAAAGTCCTAGTACCACGCTCCGCGTGGTGTGGATGCACGGGTGCGGTGCATATTTCTTCACTATCCTCTGGATAGTTGTCTACAATAAGCTTAAGTGGATCAAGTACGGCGATCGCTCTAGGATGCTTCTCGTCTAGATCTTCACGCAATGCTGCTTCGAGCAATCCGAAATCTATCCATGAACTAACTTTAGTTAACCCGGTACGTTCGCACATTAGACGGATACTCTCCGGCGTAAAACCCCGTCGACGTAACCCGGCGATCGTCGGCATGCGTGGATCATCCCATCCATCTACATATTTTCCCTCAACTAGTTGTAATAGCTTGCGTTTGCTTGTAATTACATACGTCAGGTTAAGTCTAGAAAACTCAATTTGCTGCGGTAGAGGACGGATAAAAACACCTGCATCGGTTAACTCGGATAGAAACCAGTTATATAGTGGCCGGTGATCCTCAAACTCAAGTGTGCATAATGAATGCGTAATGTTCTCTAGCGCATCGGAGATACAATGTGTGTAGTCGTACATCGGATAAACACACCATGTATCGCCGGTGCGATAGTGACTAGTAAAGCGGATTCGGTAAATAACCGGGTCGCGCATATTAATATTCGGCGACTCCATATCGATCTTTGCACGCAATACATGGGCACCTTCAGTAAATTTTCCAGCTTTCATCTCGCGGAATAGTCGCAAGTTTTCCTCTGAAGTGCGATTACGATATGGTGATGGAATACCCGGCATAGTAAGTGTACCGCGAGTCGAACGGATCTGCTCCGAGTTTTGGCTATCTACATAAACCTTGCCACGCTGGATGAGTAGTTCAGCAAAAGTGAACAGCTGATCGTAGTAATCGCTTGCAAAGTACAGATGCTCACAATCCCCCCTTTTCCAATCAAAGCCAAGCCATCGAATTGCATCAATTATTGAGTTGACATACTCCATATCCTCTTTTTCTGGATTGGTGTCGTCAAAACGCAAATGGCAAACACCACCATAGTCTCGAGCGATACCGAAATTTGCGCAGATACTTTTAGCGTGACCAATATGTAGGTAACCGTTTGGCTCCGGTGGGAAGCGCGTCTCAACCCGTTGCCCCCATTTACCGGATCGCCTATCGTTATCGATGATATTGCGGATAAAATTCGATGTGCTAGCAACAGATTTATCTGATGCATGTATTGGTGTGTCAGGGTAGATGGCTGACTTAAGATTATGCTTATCGCCCGATCTTAAGTCGTTATTGCGTTCAATATTCATTCGTATATGGGACCTAACCCGAACCTATCTGAGCTGATCGATGTGTGCGACACGTATTTTATCTGATGTAATAATTCAGAAAAACAATAAGGTAAGATTACAGTGCCGCTATAAACTTAATAGTTATAAAAACTTATTATTTATATTGCGCCTAGAATTTTAAGCGTTTCTGTGTGCATACACTGATACAAATCAATAATCTAAGGAAACATAAACGCCGAATGCGTTAAAGAGTAATACTTTCTCAATAATAATTCTTCCATCAATCGCTCAGTATTGTCTACTTTCTGGTTATTGTTGCCTTTTAAAAAAACATATAGTGGGTGCCCAGGGCGGCAAAATCGTCTGGGCTAAATATTAATAATTATTCTTTGCACCGTGTAATGTATATAGGTTGTTGCTCTATAATTCCGGCTGGTGATAAAAAAATCTTATTCACTTTACTTAGAAAGTATATTACTTATTTTTTGATAAAAGACCAAAAAACTTTAAAAGTTTAGCTATGTAGATTTCTTAATTTTCTTAAAAGATTGAGCCCGTCTAATGGTGTGGACCTACTGAGTGATATATATGATACAGAAAAACAGAAGTTTAACGCCAGTATTCAGCTCATAAATATTCAGCGATATACCTTCGCTTATGGGGGGGTAGGGTTAGCATCAAGTAAAGCTTTACCATACCAGAAATCCTCGGTAGATGGAGCATGGGATCTACCTTGTTTATTATCATGCAATCTCAGGCACGGTTTCCTTCAATAGTCAAGATCGTACCAAAGTTCCGGTTTAAGCTATGTGCATGCTCCCATATTAATAACTCCTATTCGCGTAATATGATAGACGTAGGTGTTCTAAATAGACTATGCGCCCCAAAAAAATCATTGGCATGATAGTTAATGATCGGCAAGCATTCATTTTTTGCTAGGTTAGTAGCTTATATCCCTGTTCCGTTTGGCCTAGCAGCGGGCTCATCGCAAAACTCATCGAGAAATTTCGAGGGTCGCGCTAGACTTGCCTCAGCGAGACGTAGTTAATTTCGTGCTTTTAACCAAAGACGTATCTTATAATTTTGAAGCAGCAAGCTTAAAAATTAAGACTTTATAAACTAAATATGTTTCCAGACAAGTGCGGAAATTATATAGGGGTAAGAGGTATATGCACATCCCGTATAATAAAACTATTAAACGGAATATTTTTATATCCGGATTTACGCGATACGCTAGCTCGTCAGCGACGACTACTCGGAGTATGCTATGAAGGCTGCTAAAATCCGCGAGAAGTTCCTAAGATTTTTCGAATCAAAGGGCCATACAATCGTTCATTCCTCGAGTCTTGTACCCCCTAACGATCCCACTCTATTGTTTACAAACTCTGGAATGGTGCAATTTAAGGATGTGTTTTTAAGCACCGAAACCAGACCATACTCGCGGGCCGTAACCTCGCAGCCAAGCATACGAGCTGGTGGAAAGCATAATGATCTAGAGAACGTTGGCTATACTACCCGGCACCATACATTTTTTGAGATGCTCGGAAACTTCTCTTTTGGTGACTATTTTAAGCGCGATGCGATTCACTATGCATGGGAGCTGCTTACAGGTGTCTATAAGCTACAGCCAGAGAAGTTAAGTGTAACCGTATACTACGAGGACGATGAGGCATCTCATATCTGGAGTAACGAAATCGGTCTGCCACTTGAGCGAGTTATTCGTATTGGTGACAATAAAGGTGCGCGCTATGCCTCAGATAATTTTTGGCAAATGGCCGACACTGGTCCCTGTGGGCCATGCTCTGAAATCTTCTATGATCACGGACCACAAGTATGGGGTGGGCCACCTGGATCAGCTGACGAGAGTGGTGACCGCTTTATTGAGATCTGGAACCTCGTGTTTATACAATTTAATCGAGATGCGCAAGGCAATCTTAGGCCGTTGCAACAACAGTGCATCGATACCGGCATGGGCCTGGAGCGGCTGGCGGCGGTCTTGCAACACGTGCATAGCAACTACAAAATCGATCTATTTCAACGGCTCATTGCTGCAGCAGCTCGGGTAACCCGCACATCAGATCTCGAGCATAACTCTTTAAAGGTAATTGCGGACCATATTCGCGCATGTAGCTTTATGATTGTTGATGGCGTCATGCCTGGTAATGAGGGGCGTGGTTACGTGCTACGACGCATCGTGCGCCGTGCAATCCGACACGGCTATAAGCTTGGGTATAAGCGTCCATTCTTCTATCGACTAGTTGAAGATCTAGTCGATGAAATGGGGGAGGCATATCCTAAATTAAAAATGGCGCAGAGTCATGTAACAGATGTGCTATGTCAAGAAGAGAAGCGTTTCTCTGAGACTATTGAGCAGGGGATATCAATTCTAGAAGCTATTTTGTCAGATCTTACGGAGCGCGGTATGAAGGTTCTCGACGGTGAGCTTGCATTCAAGCTGCACGATACGTATGGATTTCCCCTAGATCTGACAGCGGATATTTGCCGTGAACGGGGAATCGATGTCGACGACGCAGCGTTTGATAAATCGATGAGGCGCCAGCGCGAGCAAGCACGGGCATCCGCTAAGTTTCAGATAGTTCGGGAGCTTGATTATATAGGTGGTCAGACTATATTTCATGGCTATGATAAGTATTTGTGTAGTGATGTTACTGTCGTAGCGGTATATATCAATGGTATATCGGTGCCATTGCTTCGTGCAGGCTACCAGAGCGTTATTATTCTTGATCAGACGCCTTTTTATGCGGAGTCAGGTGGACAGGTCGGAGACCGAGGAGTGATTACTAATACAGTGACACACTTTATCGTGTCCGATACATTGAAGGTCCGGACTAACGTAATCGGTCACTATGGCGTCCTTGAGAGGGGCGAGATAAGGGTTGGCGATGTTGTTAGTGCTTATATCGATATTGAGCGACGTGCTCGTATTACACGCAATCACTCAGCGACGCATCTAATGCATAAAGCGCTGCGTAAGGTGCTGGGTCCACATGTTCAACAAAGGGGTTCGCTAGTTAATCCAGAGAAAACTCGTTTCGATTTTTTACACCACAAGCCTCTCAGCAATCATGAGATCCATAGTGTTGAGATGTTAGTTAATGCTGAGGTATTAGCTAATACTCCGAGCATTGCTCAAATATTATCGTTCGATAACGCTGTTAGCTTAGGAGCTACAGCGCTGTTCGGCGAAAAGTATGTTGACGAGGTCCGTATGATTGAACTAGGTTTCTCGAGGGAGTTATGTGGTGGGACGCATGTGCAGCATACTGGTAATATCGGTTTGTTCAAGATTACGTTTGAAGGCAGCGTAGCGGCACATATCCGCCGCGTTGAAGCGATTACTGGTGATAATGCAGTGCGCTATGTGCATAGATTAGAGTCGATGCTTGAAGAAGCTGCTTCAGTATTAAAAGTTCGACCGATAGAGCTTGCTCCGCGTATCGCGCACCTTCGGGACCAAATGAGGGCATTTAAAAAGGAAGTAATACAATTAAAATCGAAACTCTCAACAAGCTCGAGAGATGAACTTTCGAGCCGAGCAGTTAACGTAGCGGGAGTGCATGTATTAGCGGCTGAGCTTCAGAGTGCTGATGTAAAAATGCTACGTGAAACGGTTGACAAGCTAAAAAATCAGCTTGATCGTGCTGTGATCGTGCTAGCAAGTGTTGATAGCGGTAAAATCAGACTAATTGCTAGCGTAACGCCCGGTGCAAGTAAAAATGTTAAGGCTAGCGATCTAGTTAATTTCGTTGCAAAGCAGGTGGGGGGCAGTGGAGGAGGCTATTCAGATATAGCGCAAGCAGGTGGTAATAATCCGTCTCGTCTACCAGAGGCACTGCTCAGTGTTAAAGAATGGGTCCGAGCACGATTGTAAGTTTACTACATAAATGGTCAGTGATCTAGCAAATAACGAGACAGATAAAGTAACCTAATCTGGCCACACTCGTATATAACATAGCAACGCCTACGGTTTGCGTCTGGAAAATTATTAGGTGAAGTAGTAATAGATTGTAATTGGTACCAGCTTTTCTAGATACACTAGAATAAGTTTCAATATTCTCTAAGCAGGTCTTGCTACCACAGAACTTCCGATTCTCCTAATATTTATTAAAAGATTGGTACGAGTGTACCGTATATTTTATCTGAATTTGCGTTATGATATGTACTATCATTTGATATTACATACTGACAATTAAGTATAAAATCTTATGTATCAGACAAAACTATAAATATAACGTTTCCACTCATCTATAAGATATCAACAATTATTTAGGCGCATTATCAATGTGTATTTAAGTCCAGCGCGATAGATTAACTATCTGCTGCCAGTAATTCACTGGACTTTTAATGATCGTACTATAGTATGATTATAGAAGGTTTTATACTTTCATATCTCAGATTAGATTGCTATTGATGGGAATTACGCTATATGAGATGTGTAATGCAGAACCGGTTACTCAGGAAAACGCCTATTTATAAGCTATTTGATGGTCTATAGCCGTTAGAGGACAACTCTATGTTCTTTTAGGGGTGACGAGCGGATGAATATTTTGTATTCTACGCGCTTCCTGATAGTTTAAAATTGCACTACTGGACTATAATGTCCAGTATTATTGCTATCACGTACTGCAGAAATAACATATAGATTAAGATACTTAGTTTTCGTTATTAGAAGAATCTTGGCGTAATTTCAGAGAACTAAATTCACTACAGGTAAGGTAGTAAGTTCGATTCGATACTAGAAGATATATATTGTATCGATGTGATAGTGCCTCTTGAATCGTTCAATAATAATGAATTAAGTTTTACTAAACCAGTATGCTAGTGATATAAACGCGCAGCGTTGTTCTTACTATAATTTATAGATTATCCAAACAAAACCTCATCGCGCTTAAGCTAAGGCATAGCGTGCAAGCTAAATAGTGGGGATTCAATGGAAATCCACAAGGAAGTTGATACACGTGGGCTGTCCTGCCCATTGCCGATATTGCACACAAAAAAAGCATTGGCAGATATGCAAAGCGGTCAGATTCTAAAAGTGCTGGCGACAGATCCTAGCGCGTACCAGGATTTTGCAGCATTTTCTAGGCAGACTAGCAACAAATTACTCGAAGTTACTACTTGTGATAATAAGACGTGCATATTCCTGATTCGTCGGCGTTAAGTAAAATCGGCGCCAGTTAAGGCACCGTGTCACAGTATTAACCTTCTAATATAGGAGAGCGAGTACGCAAGTATTCTGAAAACTTTTCACAAACCTCTGGGTGCTGTAGTGCAAACTCGACCGTTGCCTTTAAATAGCCAAGCTTACTTCCGCAATCAAAGCGTGTCCCGTGATACTTGTATGCAAGCACTTGCTCGTCTCCAAGCAGCGACTGGATTGCATCAGTTAGTTGCAATTCACCGCCTGTATCTGGCCTCAGTGCGCGTAAGTGACTAAAGATACGAGGTTTTAGTACGTAGCGCCCAACCACGCCAAAATTAGATAGCGCTACTTGGGGGTCTGGTTTTTCAACAATGCCTGATATCTTGACAATGTTATCCTCCCATTCTTTTCCATCGATAATACCATATGACTTCGTTTCCTCATGCGGAACTTCCTCGATGCCAATCACTGAGCTATGGTAGTGATTAAATACTTCGATCATTTGCTGCATCACTGGCGGCCGACCGTATAAAAGATCGTCGGCAAGAATGACTGCGAATGGGTTTTCGCCGAGGAGTTTTTCCGCGCACAATACTGCATGCCCGAGTCCGAGAGACTCGGGCTGGCGAACGTAGCAGCAGTTAACGTGGCTTGGCTTGATCCCGCGCACTAACTCGAGTAACTTATGCTTTCCACGTGCCTCAAGTTCTGATTCTATCTCATATGATTTATCGAAATGATCCTCGATCGCGCGCTTGCTACGGCCTGTCACGAAAATCATTTCGGTTATCCCAGCGGCAATTGCCTCCTCAACCGCATACTGAATCAATGGCTTGTCAACTACTGGAAGCATTTCTTTTGGGCTTGCCTTTGTGGCCGGAAGGAATCTCGTGCCAAGACCCGCCACTGGAAAAACAGCCTTAGTAACTTTAAGCATCTTCAATTACCCCGTTTGTTTCCGGTTGTACTAGGTTAGACCGATATTGAGAAAATAGACAGCCCATCAGATATCATTTCTGTAGTATAGATTATATGCACCTTATGACGAAAGTTGACTAAGACGCTCAGAAAGTTTTGTTAGCATAGATCTAAAATCTGATAATCTTTTCTGCTCTTGGGAGACGATAGCAATCGGTGCACGATTCATAAAATACTTATTTTGTAGCTTTGCGTTGCACTTAGCTAGTTCACCCATAATACGGCTAATTTCACGGGTCAGCCTCCTGCGTTCCGCGGTAATATCAATTTCGACCTTCAGTACAAGCCTAATCGTGCCGACTATTGCAACGGGCGCACCGAACGCCTGTTGATTAAGATCGGCTTCGTCTTCGAGCACCTGAACTTCCGATAACCGTGCAAGCGCTTGCACATAAGGTGAGAATTCCATCAGGCGCATTGCATTCAAGCTTGTATCTGCGCTAGCTATCAGCCCTGCTCGCGTTGCTGGCTCTAGATTTATCTGGCTACGTAAATTACGACATGCATCGACTATTGTCTTTAGTTCGGTGATCCACTGTTCCGCCCTCTTATCGCATTTCTCGGACATGCTGCGCGGATAAGGTTGCCTCATTATAGAGGCATCGCCAGGCGCGGTTCCCACGGGATACCGACCTGCTAGTGGCGCAACTTTCTGCCATAACGATTCAGTAATAAATGGTATCAACGGGTGTGCAAGCCGCAGGATTGTCTCAAGCACTATAAGTAGTGTGCACCGCGTGCTACGCTGCTGAATCGGCGTACCAATCTGCAACTGAACCTTAGCTAACTCAATATACCAGTCACAATACTCATCCCAGACGAACTTATAAATTGCACTTGCAATGTTATCAAATCGGTAGTTGGAAAAGCCTTTCTCAACGTTTGATTCAACCTGTTGCAACAGTGATACAATCCATCGATCAGCCGGGGAAAAGTTGAACACTCTGCGCGACTTGGGGTCGCTCTGGTATGGAACGATGCCACAATCATGTCCCTCGCACTTTATCAGAACAAACCGTGCAGCATTCCATAATTTGTTACAGAAGTTTCGATAGCCCTCACAACGCGAAAGATCAAAGTTTATATTACGCCCAAGCGTAGCCATCGAGGCCATTGTGAATCGAAGTGCATCAGTACCGTAGGCAGGAATCCCATTTGGAAATATCTTGCGTGTCTTTTGCTCTATTAATACCGCCTGATCCGGATTCATTAACCCAGTGATGCGCTTAGCAACAAGCGACTCTAAGTCTATACCATCAATAATATCAATTGGATCGAGCGTATTGCCGCGACTTTTAGACATCTTTTGTCCTTCAGCGTCGCGCACTAATCCGTGAACATACACAGTATGAAACGGCACTTTATCGGTGAAATGCGTGGTCATCATCACCATTCTGGCAACCCAGAAGAAGATGATGTCGAAACCTGTTACTAATACAGCTGACGGAAGGAAATATTCGAGTTCTGGTGTGGATTTTGGCCAGCCAAGTGAAGAGAATGGAACAAGTGCGGAAGAAAACCACGTATCCAGCACATCCGTGTCACGCTTAAGCGTGCCGTTATAGGCTTGTAATCGGGCCTGTGCAAGCGCATCAGATTCGCTGTGTGCGACGAATACTCGACCATCATCGGAATACCATGCGGGAATCTGATGCCCCCACCACAGTTGGCGCGAGATGCACCAGTCCTGGATGTTCTCAAGCCACTGGTAGTATGTGGTAGTCCAGTTTTCGGGAACGAATTTGATGCGACCACGCCTTACTACGTCAAGTGAGATTTGCGTTATTGATTGACCTGGATAGAATGTGCCTTCGGGCGCCGGTTGGCTCATCGCGATAAACCACTGATTAGTAAGCATCGGCTCGATAATCGATCCTGTACGATCACCGCGCGGTACAACCAATCGGTGTGGCCTAATCGATTCAAGCATACCGAGTGCGCTGAGATCTGCGACGATGCGCTCCCGTGCAGCGAAACGGTCAAGACCACGATAAGCAGCCGGTGCATTGTCGTTCATCTTTGCATCAGGTGTAAGCACAATAATCTGCGCTAATCCATGACGTTTCCCGACCGCATAGTCGTTGAAATCATGAGCTGGTGTAACTTTGACTGCTCCTGTTCCAAACTCGCGCTCTACGTAATCATCAGTGATTATCGGGATTTTACGTCCCACTAGCGGTAGTATAAGAGTCTTACCGATTAATGCCATGTAACGTTCGTCCCGTGGATGAACCATCACTGCAACATCTCCAAACATCGTTTCAGGCCGCGTGGTTGCTAAGGTTAGATGGCCTGAGCCGTCAGCGAGTGGGTATCGGATATACCATAGATTTCCATCCTCCTCTTCGCTAATTACCTCTAGATCTGATACTGCAGTCCTTAGCTTTGGATCCCAGTTTACAATCCGCTTTCCACGATAGATAAGCCCCTGCTGATAGAGGCGAACAAATACATCAATGACAGCCCGAGACATACCATCATCCATCGTAAAATATTCTCGCGACCAATCGATCGATGCGCCAAGCCGCCGAATCTGTTGAGTGATTGTGGCGCTTGATTTCTTTGTCCATTGGCGGACACATTCAACAAAGCGCTCTTGTCCTAGCGCTTGCCGTGATTGTTTTTGTGCGTCGAGTTGTCGTTCTACAACGATTTGAGTGGCAATGCCCGCATGATCCATGCCGGGTACCCATAATGTATTGTCGCCGTCCATTCGATGGTAGCGTGCCAATCCATCTATGATAGTCTGGTTAAATGCATGACCCATGTGCAGCGTACCGGTCACGTTTGGCGGAGGCAATTGAATCGCGAAGTTAGGGCGATGCGAGTCCAAAGTTGTCCTCGCGTAGCCACGTTTCTCCCATTCTGAACACCAATATGCTTCAATCGTTGACGGCTCAAAATTTTTTGCAAGCGTAATAGCGCTATTGCTCATTGTCGAAATCTGCCTGAAAGGCGGTGAAAATGCAGTGGGATCTATTATAATGGAGACGTTAGTCTCCTAACCGTCGTGTATCGAGCACACCGTGTCGATATAATAATAGGCTTGTTTTTATGACTAAAGCCGCTCGTGTCTGATTTACTTGCTAATCTCAATCTAGAACAATATGCAGCAGTAACGCTGCCGAACGAACCGGCTTTGATTCTAGCCGGCGCTGGCAGCGGAAAGACGCGTGTACTTATTACTAGGATTGCATGGTTGATTTCATGTGGCGAAGCGAATGCTGCTGATATTTTAGCTGTTACCTTCACGAACAAAGCGGCTCGTGAAATGTTAATGCGATTGGATGTAATACTGCCAATTAATACACACAACATGTGGATTGGAACCTTCCATGGACTATGTAACCGGATGCTGCGCACGCATTATCAGGATGCCGGTTTGCCACAAGCCTTTCAGATCTTAGACTCGGCAGACCAATTAGTGGCAATCAGGCGGTTGATAAAAAGCCTAAACGTTGACGACGAGAAATATCCCGCAAAAAATCTTCAGTACTTTATTAATAATGCGAAAGAGCAAAGTTTAAGGCCCAAAGATGTCGATGCTAGCGATAACTACAATCGCAAGTGGGTTGATCTGTATTCTGCCTACGATCAACAATGTCAACGCGAAGGAGTCGTCGATTTTTCAGAATTGTTATTGCGCTCGTACGAGCTGCTACAACATAATTCAACTCTACGGTCATATTACCAGTCCCGTTTCCGGCATATTCTAGTTGATGAGTTCCAGGATACTAGCAAGCTTCAATATGCGTGGATAAAACTTCTAGCTGGAGAGCGTAATGGAATATTCGCAGTTGGAGATGACGATCAGTCAATTTATGCCTTCCGTGGCGCCAATGCGGGTAATATGTTTGACTTCGAACGTGAGTTTAATGTTCGGCACTTGATTAAGCTTGAGCAGAATTATCGTTCACACGGCAATATTCTCGACGCAGCTAATACGCTGATCGCACATAACTCGAAACGGCTCGGCAAGAACTTGCGTACGAATGCTTGTCACGGAAAACCAGTGCATGCTTATAAGGCAACGACTGATTCACAGGAGGCCGGTTGGATTGCAAAAGAAGTGCGAGCTCTTATCGATACGGGATTATCACCAGACGAGATTGCAATTCTATATCGCAGCAACGCGCAGTCACGCGTGGTCGAACATGTTCTGGTCAATTCTGGAATTACATATCGTGTATACGGTGGCCTACGTTTTTTCGAGCGTCAAGAGGTTAAACATGCTCTTGCCTACCTTCGGCTGATTATTAATTCGAGTGATGATACTGCGTTTGATCGGGTGGTTAATTTTCCAGCCCGTGGCATTGGTACGCGCTCGCTCGAGCAACTATCCAAAACTGCGCGTATACACAATTGCTCTATGCTACAAGCAGTCCCGTATGTGACAGGCAGGGCCGGCCAATTATTAGGCAAGTTTCTTGCGTTGATTGAACAGATAAATAATGAGACCCGCTCTATGAGCTTGCCAGAGATGGTTAATACAGTAATTAAACTGAGCGGGTTAGAAAAATTCTACTCTAATGATCCAGAAAATCTGGGTCGCATCGAAAACTTGCGGGAACTGGTTAATGCAGCTGGCGCATTCGTGATTGAGGAAGGTTATGGTCCCGTGTCCGCATACTCGATGTCATTTTCGTTCACAGCTAAGCTCCATAAGTCTATGCAAGGAGTAGACAATGATAACGAGCAAGTCAGGGCGGATGCGCTAAGTGTCGACGGATCCCAGCAGAATTACAACTATATAACGCCAATTTCTGGGTTCTTGTCACATGCATCACTTGAGGCTGGTGATAATCAGGCCAATTCTACGAAGAATGTAGTTCAATTGATGACGGTACATGCTGCTAAGGGACTTGAGTTTGTAGCCGTTTTTGTCACTGGACTTGAGGAGGGTTTGTTTCCACATGAAAGTAGCGTAACAAAACAGAATGGGCTAGAAGAAGAGCGTCGTCTCATGTATGTTGCAATCACGCGCGCCAAAGAATTTCTTTATCTATCATTCTCCCAAAGTCGGATGTTACATGGAAAAACACGTTACAGTGTACGTTCTCGATTTTTTAATGAATTACCTGCTAGAGTTTTGAGGTGGATTCAGCCTAGACCGGACAGTCTACGTCAGAGGCATTGCACCGGTTTAGGTAACAGCTCTGGATTAAGGGGGGGTGATTGGCTTGCCTGTGATAGGCGGCAGAAAAACCATTTTACTGATACCCGTCTTGATAATTCAACGATGCCAATGTTGTGTGATCAGAAAGATGATATACAAAGTGCTTTTCAGATCGGTGCAGCTGTATTCCATAAGAAATTTGGAGAAGGCAGGATCACCGAACTAGAAGGAGATGGCGAAAACGCAAAAGCTTGTGTTTCATTTAAGCGATACGGTACAAAGTGGCTTGTTCTCACAATCGCGAAATTACAATCAGTGTAATCTATGTAATAGTGACAGCGTACTACAAAATCTCTATTTACAACAGATTAATGACAGACACTAAGTTAGCGCACTATTCACAGCTAAAACAACCACAATAGCTTATGTGTAGTGAACAGTAAATTACCGTCCATAAGATCGCGCCCCCCGGTAGTAGCAAAGTCAAGGCTATATTTAATACGCTAAACGTGTTTAGAATAAAAGCAAGTACTAATGATACGCCCATTATAACTGCGAACCACGCAGCTAGATAGACAAGAAATGCGACACGATTTCGCCAGCAGGCAACAAAGCTAAAGAACATTGCTTTAACTGGGGGCATGCTATGCCAAGCAGTTAGCATCGGAGCGAACCAGAACAACATATTCGTAGGAATATAGATGACGAATCTAAGGATGATACTAGAAAGCGAGACGTTCCTATAGACGATATTGTCATACGATTTTACTTCGCTCATAAAGGTTTTTAGCGGCCAGCTGTCATCAATCATGGAAGTTAAAAACAGGCTTATACTAACTAGTAAGTAGTAGATTAGTCCAAGCTTCAAGAGCCGCCAAGCGACGCCAGCACCATACGCGCGAAAGCCAGTAAACAAGGCGAGTGGACATATGTGCCTATTAGCTAACACATCACGGCATGCGCTCATGAACCCAACGAATAAACCCGGCATGAGTATTATCCATAGCATGGAGCCAACGACTGGCATATGTATAACCAGCGTCATCGAAAATAGATATGTAAAGAAAATCGACAGGAGGTGAATCGGGTTTTTTCGGAAAAGCCGGATGCCTTTTCCGATCCAGATATAGCCTGATTTCGCGGACGTTTCAATTAGTCGCATAGCAGAGTAGTTAAAGCCACGGTAATGCATCCGCGCTAATTCGTTCACACAATACACGCTCGAAATGAGCGGGATTATGCGGCTTAAGTAAGTGAGCATCGCGGGGCAAGTAAAAGTCGTAGAGTCGGGATAACCAGAAACGAAATGCGCCAGCACGTAGCATATTGCGCCAATGCTCTGTTTCAGATGATGTAAACGGTCTCACGGCATGATACGCGCACAGTAATGCCTGAGTTTGTGCCTGATCTAGACGACCGGTGTTTAGATCAACACACCAGTCGTTAACAGTTACGGCAACATCGAACAACCATTTATCGCAGCCGGCAAAATAAAAGTCGAAGAAACCTCCTAGGGTATCATGCCCATCGCACGACGTGAATAGTACATTGTCCCGAAATAAATCGCAGTGGCATGGACCACCAGGCAGCCTTGCATAATCTGGAGATGTAAAGAAGGCTTGATGATATTCTAACTCGCTGATTAGTAACTGATGCTGTTCATCAGTCACGTAGGGCAATACCGACGGAACACTCTCTCTCCACCAAGGCAAGCCACGCAAATTCGGTTGATATATTGAAATATCTTTTCCAGCAATATGCATGCGCGCCAGCATGCGCCCAACTTCAGTGCAGTGTACAACCTTCGGCGCTAGCCTCGGCGAGCCAGCCAGGCGCGTCACTATTGCGGCGGGCTTATCCATCAGCATACCAAACAACGCTCCATCAGAACGCCGCATGGGATCAGGTACAGGAACATGATGTGCTGCTAAATGACGCATTAATTCTAGATAGAAAGGCAACTCGTGCGCGGTAAGTTTTTCAAAAATTGTTAGCACATATTCGCCGGTAGTGGTTGTCAAGAAAAAATTGCTGTTCTCGATTCCAGACGTAATGCCATGGAAATCGATAATCTTGCCTATCGCGTAGTGCCGAACCCAAGCGGCAAGCCGGGCTTCGGAAAGGGCAGTAAAAACGGCCATGCAAACGTCATTGGATAGGTTCGAAGGCTGCCGCTATCTAGGCGGTCAGTACTTGAAATGTGCTGATCTAGTAGCGTATACCAAATTAGGTAGACCTAGATTTTGGCTAGTTTGTCACGATCGCGATATTTGATAATAGGTATGCCGTTTAAACTCTTTTCGTAAAAGTGCGGCGCGCTGTGCGCCCTGAATTTTGTATGCGCTATGCTGGCAATTAGTAGGTTGGTTAATGGCTTTCATATTCGACAAGACAATAGTCCCATCCAAATCCCGCGATTTGGTAGCAGCTGCGGCTAGCACAGCACTTGTTTGTGATGCACCGGATATAGTAGCTTCTCCGGCATTTTCTACTAGGGCAGCTACTATAAGCAATGTCTCAACCCGGCTCGCGATGCGAGGGATTGCGACAGGCTCAGTGTGAAACAGCTTCATTATGGTTCTCCGAGACAGTAGACAACTTTACTAAACCAGTATGCACCGTAGGTGTCGACATGACACTGCCTTAAGTTTTTAGTGCTTACATGACAGCCGTGTTTTATAAGAATGCCGATGAGCCATAGTTGTTAACATGAAGTGGTATGCCTTCGAATCTATACTTTCGCCTTGACTATCTGTTTGTGAAGATGCAAACAAACTGGATAATACGTATGTCAACTAGTACTACCTTTATAATTTGCTTGCAGAAGTCCTGGGTTGTACTTGTTAACTTATTAGCTTATTACAAATAATTGAATCGAATTTCAGGGAACTATAAAGTGCTGGTCGATGTGGATTTATCACAGCAGATTATTTTGAGCTACTTTTGTTTAGATACATTGTCCATAGCACATACTAGACACGCCTAAGCGATCTATCTACTAATATTATTCATCATGACGTAAGCAGACTCTTGATGCCACACATGCTATGTCGCGGCATATGTTAAGACCTCACCCAGAACTTCTAAAACTAGGTACCATGCTTAAATAAGCAGTTCTACATTAACTAGCTTTTTGAGCTTATTGTCTTCTTGCTGCTCGAGTAAATTGCAACAAATAAGTTGAGCTTACTAAGCTCGGCGACCTAATTGCATATAGTAAAAACCTGAGCAAGAAGCTCAAAATCGAGCCACTGGTAGCTCTCATCGAAGAGCTACCCATACGAAACTTGAAGCACGCTGATAGTAGCCGTATTACGATAATTAATATAGTGGGGAGGCATGTCGAAGCAAGGACAAGCATAAAACGAGTTTATGGTGTTTAGTTTGCATATAAGAGCATGCTTAAATACTAGTATGGGCTCTACCTCTCCGAGAACCAGATGCTCAATAAGCATTGTCTGCTATCGGTACAGGTTCCCCCTGGTTAGTAGGGAATATATAATACGCATTAGAGAAAATCTCTAGATAGATTTTTGGTATCATACGCCTTGCTTAAGAGAGCTGATGCGCTATAGCATAGTTACTACTGCATATAATTGTAATTATTATGGATAATAATTGGGAACCAGTATTTCTGCTCTTGAAGAAACGAGCGTAGATATGCAGGGTGCATTGATCGGTAGAAAAATTTTTTCTGCTTTTTATCTCACATTGCTTTGCCTATTTTATAGGTATGTGGCATATCGAAGCTGAAATTGCTGGGAATGTCTGATTTGTTTTACGATATGTTTACTGCTATGTAGTTTTTCTGTAAAATAATTGCATAATACAGCTTAGAAATGAGCGCCCTCGTTTCCTTAAATTCGTTTAAAAGTTAGTCTCTTGTTCCTCGGTAGATAAAAAATCTAAAGTCTCCTGACTTTTTGCCAGTATAGTTATTATTTCGATAATATATCTATCTAGACTTTACTAAATTTAAAATCTGTTTTATTAATTTTTAATATTTCTTTAAATTTTATTATCGCTTAGATTCTCTAATCTATAAAAATCCTAGTATTGTTTAGTGGATAAATCAATTATTTATATTGAACTTTCTGCGTATTTTTAATATCATAACGTCTAGTTTGCTAGCTGTGCTATACATGATAAAAATCGCCCTTACATTCAGCTTTTTAAGCTACAGTTTATACAAAATAAAATTATCCTATTAGCGTGTACCGAGTTATATTATGCAATATAAAGTAGTGTGGATACACTTTCTAGTGGTGTTCCAGGAGTAGACTATATAATATAGTACTTCATAAGCTTGCGTATAAAACAGAGAATTGCTTATTAAATATAGCAATTAGTAAGATTTTGTGTTTTATAGGAGATAATTAGTGCCGTAAGCACTCAGAGTGCCATTCCAAATAGTTAGTTTATAGGTCAGATAAATTAGATTTCTTTCAACTGGAATGCTTTATTTTTTACCAGAATTTTTTTAAAAATTCTGGGGTTGATACCTATTTCTAGATAAAATATCTGGATCAGTATATTACTGTTTTACAGATATATGTAAAACTACTGCTTTTAAACAGAACTCACTCTAGTGGCATATGTATCAGTTTTAGCCATCGAATCCGTCTTATAGATTATTAATATCTAATTAATATTTTGATAATTAGTTGGCATTGATTAATTTAGTCAGGTTATAAAATCAGTCCGAAAGACCTTCTTGGAGTATTGGGTAATCGAAAAATTTCTCCTATAATTAGTATTATAATCTGTCACGGGCATGTCGACCAGTATAAAACCACTAGGTGGACTAAAAGTATCTTGCATGCGTTCACATTCTTAATATTTGTGTAGCTATTTATTACACATTTATAGCTGTGACTTTGGCTAGGCAAGAACCGTACATGCTAATAGCTAGGATGATGACCGATGAATACTTGATTGTTTTAATAGACTTTGCAATAAGCGCAGATATTTATAGAGATACGGTATAGAGATACGGTATTTTTTTTAAATGTCGCGCTTTATTGATCTACCAATTAATTCAAACTTAAGATTATTTTTTATTTGAAATGCCTCAGCAGCAGAACCCTAATGGAAATACTTTGCTATTGGTCGATGGTTCGAGCTATTTATATCGGGCCTACCATGCGCTTCCGGATTTTCGTGGGCCGGATGGTGGTCCAACCGGTGCGCTGTACGGTTTCATTAATATGATGAGGCGATTACGACGAGATATTCCTGCGAAGTATGGCGCGTGTGTGTTTGATGCAAAAGGCAAAACATTTCGTGACGAGTGGTATCCGGCCTATAAAGCGAATCGCCCTCTGATGCCAGAGGATTTGGCTAAGCAGATTGAGCTAATTCATATTGCAGTATATGCGCTCGGTTGGCCGAAGCTGATGATTGATCGAGTGGAAGCTGACGACGTGCTTGGCACGCTAGCAATGCGCGCCAAACAATCTGGCATGAATGTAGTGATCTCAACGGGCGACAAAGATATGGCACAATTGGTCAACGAGCGCATAACATTAATTAATACTATGACTAATGAGCAGCTCGATTGCGATGGCGTGCTTGCGAAATTCGGTGTGCCACCTGAGCGTATTGTCGACTATCTGACATTAATTGGCGATACTGTTGATAACGTGCCGGGTGTAGAAAAGTGTGGCCCGAAGACAGCATTAAAATGGCTGGAGCAATATCAATCGCTAGACGGAGTCATTGCGCATTCGAACGATATTAAAGGAGTACTCGGCAACAATCTGCGCCGAGTACTAGCGTTTCTGCCAACAGCGCGCCGGCTTGTTACTGTGCATACTAACTGCGTTCTATTTCCTGATGTACAGTCTATTTCTAAGTCGCTGCAGCTCCGGGCGGAGGCTAAGGAAAAATTGCGTGATATTTATGTGAGACACGGATTTAAAACATGGTTGCGCGAGCTCGATATCCAAGCTGAGAGGGAGATTCTTATCAATATTAATAGTGGAGAAGCGCTCGGCCTGAGATCGCCTGAAATAGAGGTGGAAACTGATATCGATCGTCATTACGAAATGATTAACGTATGGGAGCAATTCGAAAAATGGTTGTCAGCGATTAAGGAATCACCTCTTACATCATTTGACACTGAAACTACCTCTCTGAACCCGTTATGTGCCCGTATCGTTGGTATATCATTCGCGACCGGTCCTGGGCGTGCCGCATATATTCCACTCTCACATTCTGGACCAGATAAGCCGGTACAATTGCCGTGTGATGAGGTGCTCGAAAAACTCAAGCCATGGCTGGAGAATCCTGCATATAAAAAAGTTGGACAGCATCTAAAGTATGATGCACAGGTCTTAGCTAATTATGGCATCACACTGACAGGTGTTGAGCACGATACGCTTCTGGAATCATATGTGCTTGAATCGCATCGTTCGCATGCTATAGACGCTCTTGCAATGCGGCATCTCGACGTAAAAATAATCAAATATGAGGATGTTGTTGGCAAAGGTGTCGACCTTATCGGCTTTGATAAGGTCGCAGTAAACGTAGCCACAAAATATTCTTCTGAGGATGCAGACATTACGTTGCGATTGCACCGGGTGCTGTATTCTCGTATTCAAGTTGACAGGGGGCTGGATTATGTCTACCGCTCTATTGAGCTACCAACATCGCGAGTGCTGCAAATTATTGAGAGAAATGGCGTACTAATCGACAAAGATAGACTCATTGAGCAAAGCAACGAGCTTACCATTCGGGTGCTTCGGTTGCAAGATGAGGCGCACGTACTAGCCTGTGGCAGGTTTAATCTGAATTCACCGAAGCAGATCGCCGAGATTTTTTTTCAGCAGTTGCGATTGCCAATAATCAAGAAGACTGCATCAGGTGCACCATCTACAGATGATGAGGTATTGCAAAAGCTCTCCGAGAACCATCAACTACCAAGGGTGTTACTCAACTATCGTGCTCTAGCCAAGCTTAAGTCGACTTATACAGATAGGCTGCCTAAAATGATTAAACCGGATACTGGCCGCGTACATACTCATTATGCACAGGCGGTAGCAGTGACTGGGAGGCTCGTGTCTAATGATCCAAATTTACAAAACATTCCGATTCGGACGCTAGAAGGACGGCGAATTCGCGGGGCATTTATTGCCCCGCCAGGGAGCAGCATCGTCTCAGTCGATTACTCTCAAATCGAGCTAAGAATTCTGGCACATATCTCTGGCGATGAATCACTGATGGCGGCTTTTGAACATGGTGAAGATATACATCGAACAACCGCATCGGAGATCTTTGGCGTAATGCGGCCAGAAATCACGATTGAGCAGCGTCGTATTGCGAAAGTTATCAATTTTGGCTTGATCTATGGCATGAGTGCATTTAGACTTGCTTCGAATTTAGGCATCACACGTGCTGCAGCCAATCTTTATGTTGAACGTTATTTCGCTCGCTATTCTGGTGTCAAGCGTTACATGTATAAAATACGAATGGAGGCAAAATCTCGTGGTTTCGTCCAAACTGTATTTGGTCGGCAGCTATGGCTCCCGGAAATTAGTAGCGGTAGTGACCCTCGGCGTAAAGCTGCTGAGCGAGCCGCAATTAATGCGCCGATGCAGGGTACCGCAGCTGATTTGATCAAGCTCTCTATGATTTCCGTCCAAAATTGGATCGAACAGGAACGAATTAAATCGCGTTTGATTATGCAGGTTCATGACGAGTTAGTTCTAGAGGTACCAAATAATGAATTAGAAGTTATTCGTGCTAAGGTGCCCGAACTAATGTGTTCGATAGGCAAGCTCAATGTACCTCTCGTCGCTGAGCTAGGCTCTGGCGTCAACTGGGAGGAGGCGCATTAATACCAAGTAATACGACATTATTAGCATAATGCAACTAAGCGAGAGAGGTGTAAGTCTTCATTGGCGGCATAATAAGCATCGGCAGTACCTACAGATTAAAATTTGTTTGCGTGACTTGGAAATAATTTAGGATCGCAGTGTACAGTCTTCTCAAATAGAGTGACTACAAGTGACTACCACTAGTAATTTACTGTGCATCAATAGATAGCGTATGTTGCGCATAATTTTAGAAAAGTTATTAAAAACCGTTGCATCTGTTGCTGTACATCGTTAATGTTGCTTCTGATTTTGCCTTTACTGGCTTAGTAGCAGCCGATAGAGCTCTGCTACGAACGACTGCTATGAAATCTCGGATTACTATACGCTATAGCTTAAACTTAAGCATGAGTGAGCGTGTATTCTATATTAGAAGAAAATAATGCTATCTATTAGTAAAAAACTTTTAGTTTATATAGGTCTTATACTTCTCGAGAAGATATAAGTACTTATAAAAATTCTAGATAATCGACGCAGCAGATAGCTAACTAATAGTTTTGGTGAAAATCAGTACGGAATAGGGGCACACCATAGAATAGACTTCCTTATTAAAACCGCATTATCTTAGCCTTGGATAAAGTAACCCTAGATAAAATAGGGGCTAGACTTAATTTATATTTCACTTATCTTAGGCCTAAATCGGATTTAAATAGTGCTTTGTTATCTAGATAAACAGGGCTTGTGAATACGCTATGCAGCGTATATTGCATATGATTAGATACAACACGAATGTGCAAGTACTGTTTAGCCATCAAATCATGTAAATTAAGATTCAAGATTCAAGATTCAAGAGAACTCTCCGTAGTTTGTGGTATTTCTAAAAATCTAGATCTACATGTATATATTTATATTCTATGAAATGGAAGATTTTTATTGTAATTAGTTTAGTAGACTACTTTAAACTAAGTAATTTTTATATTATTCATGCTAAAGATTTTAGAACGAGTTAAATCGTACGGATACAAGAAAATACATAATAATCTACTAGCATGTAAAATACACTTACGGTTTATTAATGTCGCTTAGTAAATTTAAAAAAATTTGTTAAGAACTCTTTAATTAAAGTAAATATTACTCATATTTTATATGAGTAATATTTTTTAGTATTTAACTGCGTAGGCTTGGACGGCATTTGCTGCTACTAGTCTAGAGTTTTCCGTAAAATACGGGTAAATTGCCAAAATATATGTGCATAATGCCTAATACTCCCGCTAAAGCCCATAATGAGGCAGATATCCCATTACCGGATAATTACGAAACAGCACTTAGTGAACTTGAGTCATTGGTTGAGCAGATGGAGGGGGGTGCATTAAGCCTTGAGCTATCGCTAGCGGCATATCGTCGAGGTGTAGCGCTAGTCGCATATTGTCAGCAGCAGCTGAAACGAGTTGAGCAGCAGGTTTGCATACTTGATGGTGAATCACTTAAGCCTATCCATTCAGCGGCCGATGATGGAGAATGTGCGTGAGCACTATAGAATTTAATGAGTGGGTATGCGAAGTGCTATCGCGAACTGAGGTAGCGCTCTCAGTAGCGCTACCTTCGGTGGATATCGAGCCAATGCAGTTGCATCAGGCGATGCGCTATGCAGTTCTTGGGGGAGGAAAGCGTGTACGACCGATGCTGTGTCACGCAGCTGGCCAGGCACTGGATGCGCCTGGCCAGCTGCGTGACACAGCATCATGTGCGATTGAATTAATTCATGTGTACTCGTTGGTTCATGACGATTTACCGTTAATGGATAACGATAACATTCGTCACGATAAGCCGGCAGTGCATATACAGTACGACGAGGTAATGGGGCTTCTTGTCGGCGACGCACTACAATCACAGGCGTTTATTGTGCTTGCTTCAGACGTAATCGACGTATACCGACGAACTGCGTTGATGCGTATACTTGCTTCTGCGACAGGCTCGCTTGGTATGGCGGGCGGACAGGCGATTGATCTAGCGAGTGTAGGCATGCAGTTGTCGCAGACACAGTTGGAGATGATGCATCGGATGAAAACCGGCGCGTTATTACGTGCAGCCGTTAAAATGGGAGCAACGTGTGGGGACAAAATGTCGGCCGAGATTGAGGCTGGGCTCGATGCGTATGCGAAAGCAGTGGGCCTAGCGTTTCAGATAGTTGACGATATCCTAGATGTTACAGCTAACTCAACCTTGCTTGGCAAAACGGCTGGCAAGGATGCAGCTAATAACAAACCGACATATGTTTCAGTTATTGGGTTGCAAGCATCTCTTAAACTTGTGGCTCAGCTACGATGTGACGCGTATACCGCGCTTGCTCCGCTAGGTGAGCGCGGTATACGACTTGCTCAAATAGCCGATATGGTGGTGAAGCGTGTAAATTAAGCTGTCGTACTATCAACACGATAAGCGACAACACGTCTACAGCGCAAAGACGCTACACAGGAGCGTCGGTGTATACGCCGTAGAATTGTTTGGAATAGAGCGACGATGTACGAATTGCTAAAAACCATCAATAACCCTGATGCGCTTCGGCGCCTAGAGCTCCGGCAGTTAAAGCCGCTTGCTAAAGAGCTACGTGCCTTCGTGCTTGACAGCGTATCTCAAACGGGTGGGCATCTATCATCAAATCTAGGCACTGTTGAGTTGACAATCGCGTTGCACTATGTGTTTGATACACCGAAAGATCGGATTGTTTGGGATATTGGCCATCAGACTTATCCACATAAGATTTTAACTGGGCGACGCGATCAGATGAGTACGCTACGGCAATGGAATGGAATTTCTGGTTTTCCGCGCCGTTCCGAGTCAGAGTACGATACTTTTGGTACCGCACATTCGAGTACGTCGATTTCAGCGGCACTGGGTATGGCTGTTGCAAGCCAACTCAAAAATGAAAACCGATATGTAATCGCTGTGATTGGCGATGGCGCGATGACTGCTGGTGAGGCGTTCGAGGGACTGAATAACGCTGGCGTGTGTGGGAATATACCGTTTCTAGTGATTCTAAACGATAATGATATGTCGATTTCACCCCCAGTGGGTGCGCTCAACCGTTACCTTGCCAGATTGATGTCAGGTAAGTTCTATGCAACTGCAAAAAAAAGCGTTGAGCGAATGCTTCGCCATGCTCCACCAATGCTCGAGCTTGCACGAAAGCTCAGGGAGCACGCAAAAGGCATGGTAGTACCCGCAACGCTGTTTGAGGAATTTGGCTTTAACTATATTGGTCCGATTGATGGACACGATCTCGATTCGCTGATTCCAACGCTACAGAATATCCGGGGATTATGCGGACCGCAATTTCTTCATGTAATAACAAAGAAAGGTCAAGGTTATAAGCTTGCTGAAGCTGATCCAATCTTATACCACGGTCCAGGAAAATTCAATCCGGCCGAAGGAATTAAGCCAGCCCCGTCTTCAAAGAAGACTTATGCACAGGTTTTTGGCGAGTGGTTATGCGATGCCGCAGAATTAGATCCACGGGTAGTCGGTATTACTCCAGCCATGCGTGAGGGTTCAGGACTTGTTGAATTTGAACGACGTTTCCCGCAACGCTATTTTGACGTAGGCATTGCTGAGCAGCACGCGATAACCTTCGCTGCCGGGTTAGCGGCCGAAGGGTTGAGGCCAGTAGTGGCGATCTACTCAACGTTTCTGCAGCGCGGCTATGACCAATTAATTCACGATGTGGCATTACAGAACCTACCGGTTATGTTCGCGCTAGACCGCGCAGGACTAGTGGGAGCGGATGGGGCAACACATGCGGGCGTTTATGATATAGCATATCTACGGTGTATCCCAAATATGGTAGTGATGGCACCGGCCGACGAGAATGAGTGTCAACGAATGCTGTATACGGGCCTAGAACTTGATGGTCCAAGTGCGGTACGCTACCCACGCGGAACAGGATCGGAGCTAACTACAAAAAAGAATTTGAGCGTAATACCGATTGGAAAAGGGGAAATCCGGCGAACATCGCAGGCGCCAACTGGTCATCGGGTAGCAATCTTGGCATTTGGCTCAATGCTAGCGCCTAGCCTGACAGCGGCACAGGAATTTGATGCAACAGTAGCAAATATGCGATTTGTAAAACCGCTAGATGAATCTCTTGTCTGGAAACTCGCAGATACGCATGAGCTACTTGTAATTATTGAAGAAGGTTGCGTGATGGGGGGGGCTGGATCTGCATGTATCGAGTCTCTACAAGCAGCAGGAGCAAAACGAGCAGTATTACAACTAGGCCTTCCTGACCGCTTTATCGACCATGGCGATGCGGCACGGTTGTTATCCGAATGTGGTCTAGATGTAGTTGGAATTGCTAGATCGATCCGTAAGCGCTTGGTGCTCTGGGAATAGCAAAGGCATAATGATAAGGTAAAAACAACTATGCTTACCGTATAGACTGCACCCTACATAGTTTTTTCTATTTTTTATTTAAGTTAGTGTGACTGACACTCCGACACTTCTATGAACTAATGTGTTCGCCGGTTATCAAGGAATTTCGATGAACCAGATGAATCACGCTTTTGTGATGCTTGATGTACAAAACACGCCGGATAGCCGGAAGATTCCGATCCAGCGAGTCGGTATCAAGACGATACGTCATCCACTGACAGTGAAAACTGCGGCAGGCGAAGTACAGGCAACAGTAGGATCCTGGAATCTTAACGTGTACCTTCCTGCCGAGCAGAAAGGGACGCATATGTCACGCTTCATAGAGCTACTAGATCAAGCAGGAAATCCGTTAGATATTACTCATTTCCAAGCTATGCTAGCGAGCATGCTCAAAAAGCTTAAAACTGCCGCAGGTCAAATCGAAGTTACATTTCCTTATTTCATTCGGAAAACGGCGCCTGTATCTGGTGCGCAAAGTTTGCTTGACTATGAGGTAACGCGTAGCGCTGATACGCGCAATGGCAAGACACGCTTATTTACTAAGGTTGTAGTGCCAGTAACTAGCCTCTGTCCATGCTCGAAAAAGATTTCTCAGTACGGCGCACATAATCAGCGTTCTCATATAACTATTGCTGCTGAATTATCTGATGATATTCCGATTGAGGACCTAGTGCGGATGGCTGAAGAGGAAGCTTCATGTGAGTTATGGGGTCTACTAAAGCGTCCTGATGAAAAGTTTGTTACCGAGTGGGCCTACGATCATCCAAAGTTTGTTGAAGATTTGGTGCGCGATGTTACACAACGACTGAATGACGATGCGCGAATTGTCGCCTATGTTCTCGAGGCTGAGAATTTTGAGTCAATTCATAATCATAGTGCGTACGCGCTAATCGAGCACGACAAGCGGTTTTAGGATAGCTGCCCAGATATTGATTTAGGTATTAGTGGATCTATGCTAGTGAGGGGGCATGCTTCGTATTACAGGATGCGGTTAATAGATACGGGGGGTTCTTATATTAGCCTTTTACGCTAAAGCACTATGCCCCCCCCATGACAGCTCCAAGGGCGATACGCTATTCTAGCGTCCCGCTTAGATTATTCACGGTACTCAAATCCCAGCGTGGTTTAACAGTAAAAGCATACGATGTATTAGCCACTTCTAGATTACGTTGTAGCCGCATAGCACCCGCAAGAGCGATCATTGCACCGTTGTCTGTGCAAAGTGTAATTTCAGGGTAATATACGTCGAAGCTACATTCAGCAGCAGAACATAGCGCTTTACGCAATTGATGATTTGCGCTGACCCCGCCGGCCACAACTAACCGATTTACTCCCGTGCGCTTCAATGCAGAAACTGCTTTCGCAGTTAGTACTTCGACAGCAGCGTCAACAAAGCCACGCGCTAAATTAGCTTTTTCCTGCTCACAGGTGTGAGGGCCGCTTCGGCTGAGATACATGAAAACTGCTGTCTTTAATCCACTAAAACTAAAATTTAAATCGCCAGAATGCAACATTGGGCGTGGTAACTTAACAGCTCCAGAAATACCGAACTCAGCTAATCTCGACACTTCAGGTCCTCCTGGGTAGTGTAGTCCCAATAGTTTTGCGGTTTTGTCGAACGCTTCACCGACAGCATCGTCTAGAGTCTCACCAAGTGTCTGATAGATGCCCACATCAGCTACATGCATAAGTTGTGTATGGCCGCCTGATACTAAAAGCGCAACAAATGGAAAAGATGGCGGCCTTGGAACAAGTAATGGCGATAGCAAATGTCCCTCAAGGTGGTGAATGCCAATGACTGGCTTTCTAAGTGCTAAGCCCAGTCCATGGGCAATGCTAGCTCCGACAAGCAGTGCACCAGCAAGCCCTGGGCCACGAGTGAATGCGATCGCATCGATTGCTGTGCGTGAAACCCCAGCCTGTTGTAATACCTTCTTTAGTAGTGGCAATGCATGCTGAATATGATCACGTGACGCAAGTTCCGGCACTACGCCACCATAGTCTCGGTGCATAGCAATCTGCGAATGCAGTGCGTTTGCAAGAATCCCGAGCTCGCTATCGTATAACGCGATTCCGGTTTCATCGCATGAGCTTTCAATACCTAAAACGAGCACAAAAATTAAAGGAAAAAGTGATCAGGCTGAATATGGCCTATTTTACCCAACCAGGCTAGATAGCTAAAACCGGTGCGAGAAATTTTTAACATGTAATAGTGTGATACTACTATAGTAGATAACCTAAATAGAGCGTGCATTATTAAATAATACGATATAACCATAGTACTAGTACTATGGTGTATGTTACTACACTATTCTATCTTAATCGGCGTACAGTTTTTATTAATCACGTACGGCTTTATTAAGAAAAAGCCGATGCTCTTGAGCAGTCGATGAATATAAGCCAGTATGCAAGAATCTTACTCACTTCCGACCCAAGAACTCTTGTTTTTCGTTCTGCGCTAGATTTCTATACACCGTTAGAATACCTGGAATTGTTATGTGTTAACATAATAATTCCAGTGTACACAATAAAAGCATTAATCTAGATGAGATAATTATCTATGTGCTTCAATGTGAATGTGACATCATGTTCCGCTCAGCTGTCAGGGCAGTATATATTCTGATGTGCACAGGCGCCTACGCTTATTGTAGTAACAGTGGATTATAAATTCTGAGATACAGATCGATCTTATCGATTATAAGATACTTTTACCAACGCATATCAAGCTACGCATCATAAACTGTTTGCCCTCTCTGCATTTTGGGGTATATCTAGTTACGAGACCCGAAAATATTATATCGGGTAACCCATACTAAAGAACCACTCGCTTAGGAATGTAAGTATTTACGCGCAATACTGTCGTTTAATTTCAGAGGCTTCTTACTCAATGCGTATCTGACTAGCAGTTTCTAGCAATAAACTTTGTGCTGAGTGGGTACTAGTGGTTTTTAAAACCTAATATTCATTATATTAAGTAGCATTAATACCTCTGCTTTATCGTTGGTAGAACAGAGGTATGCTATAGAGCATGGTTTCAAAGATAATTGTTCGATGTTGCGGTAAGCTCATCAGGACTTATGCTATTGACTAATATTAAACGGATGCGTAATGCGAAATTCTACGCGAGGACGTTTTTTATACTTCCATATCTTGGATATGGATAAATGAAATGTCCATTTCAGAGTGGACTGGAACATACAACAATTATCCTAAAAGACTCGATTCGAAATTATGGTTAGCTACATCTCAATCTTGTTTAAAAACTAGCGCCGGGAATATACAACTTTAAGTTTTATAGGGGCCAACTAAATGAAAAAAGCAATGACCATGAAAATTCTATTTAACTTATTTAGATTTTACTATTGCGGAAGGCAAGCTGATGAAACGTTTGTATAGACGCATAGTACATAATTGCATAAATACTACGATAGTAAGTACTAATAAAACCTGTGGTACTGTGTAATTCTGCTATAGATAGTGCTGCATCGTAGATTGTGCTTCAGTAGGTTTTTTACCTTATATCACAGTTCTACACTTAAATTATCTGAGATTAAGTAGAGTAGAGTAGATGAGCGTACAAGATAAGCGATAACGAAATCAGCTTGTTTACCGATAAGTGAGTCAAGAAAAATTTGATTTTGCATTACAGACTGCGGATCTAAGTTTAAAGAAACTAAGGAAACAATGATTCTATGGAAATATATCCGAGCCCAACTATTCAAGAGTAACGTCGTCTTTCGGGTATGGAGCAAACAAGTAGACATTGCCAACTCACAGAGTTCAGCACGACCATGCTGTCCTATAAAAGCAAACCTACAGTCTGCGCCAATATAGAGGAATTTTCTACGTAGGTAAATCACCATTGTTACCGACGTAGACTTACTAATGCAACTGTGATTCCACACTCATTTCTGCAGGACTTATTAAACCGCGTTGATATTCTTGACGTAGTAGGAAGGTATGTAAATCTAAAGAAGAGTGGGGCAAATTTTAGCGGGTTGTGCCCATTCCATAATGAAAAAAATCCTTCGTTTACTATTAGCCCAACGAAGCAGTTCTACCATTGCTTTGGTTGTGGTGTGCACGGAACGGTAATCAGTTTTCTTATGCAGTATCAAGGCTTGACGTTTCCTAAAGCCGTTGATGAGCTAGCGCAGTCGATTGGGTTTGCAGTTCCACACGAAACCACGCCGGAAGAATATAGTGTTAGGAATCTATTGGGACTCGAGAACAGTGGCAATTTGCCATCTACTAGTCCCAGGCCGACGTACACACTTATTGACATTATGCGGAGTGCATCTGATTACTATTGTAAGCAGCTTCGGATCGCGCCAGATGCAATTCAGTATTTGAAAAATCGTGGTTTGACCGGTGAGATCGCGCGTCGTTTCGGATTAGGGTATGCACCGCATGGCTGGCAAAACCTAGAGGCAATATTTACAGACTATCACAACGACATGTTGCTCGACGTGGGTCTAGTAATTGTTAGTGAAAAGGTTTCAAGTAACGGCGAAACACAAGCACGCCGTTATGACCGATTTCGGAAGAGAATTATGTTCCCTATCCGTAACATGAGTGGGCATGTCGTCGGCTTTGGCGCACGCGTGCTAAATGATTGTGGTAGGCCAAAGTATTTGAATTCTCCAGAAACACCACTATTTAATAAAGGAACTGAGTTATATGGCCTCTTTGAGGCACGTTCTGCGATTCGCGAGAAGGGTTTTGTTCTAGTCGTAGAAGGTTATATGGACGTTGTTATGTTGACGCAATTGGGCTTTCCAAACACGGTAGCAACTCTGGGTACTACGTGCACACCCGTACATATAAAAAAATTGATACGGCAGACAGATACAGTGATTTTTGGATTCGATGGTGATGCAGCAGGACGCCGTGCAGCACGCCGCGCTTTGGATACTTGTCTACCACATGCGGCAGACAATCGCGCGATCCGGTTTCTATTTCTGCCTGCTGAGCACGACCCAGACAGTTATATCCAAAAGTACGGCGCCAGGGTATTTGCAGACCAGATTGAGCGGGCAGTTCCTCTCTCGCAGTTTCTGCTTAACGAAGTTATATCGGACAAAGAAATTGAGCAGCCGGAAGGACGGGCGAGGGCCTTGTATAAGGCTAAGCCACTACTACAGATGCTGCCGCCTAACGCACTGAGGACGCAAATTCTACGTACTCTAGCGGATCAGATATCAACACCCGTTGAAGACGTAATGCGGTTCTGCACAATTGGCAGGCGCACTGCATTTAAAATACGCGTTCCGGCAGGGATCGATCGTCGTTATGTCACCGGCCACGAGCATCGAGCACTGCGCAATATAATTATGTATCCTCGCATCGTCGCGATGCTTAATATACAAGAGTGCAATACGCTAGCCACTCTTTCTCAGCAAAAAGAGCTATTTTCTGAAACTATTTCATATGCGCAGGCTCTAGGAGATACAGCTGAGTATCGGTTGCTGAAGGATTTATTGCTTAGTTCCCCAAATGCGCCGATATATGAAGAAATATTTCGAGAAATTCTTTTATATGATGAAAACGTGCGCGATTTACTTCATATGTCTCTAGACAATAATAGCGTGCACCGCCGTGATGAGCAGAAGCGGATTGCGGCCGATGAAGTTAAGATAGTAGTCTCCAAAATGCATTATGACGCTTGCTCTGAACGACTCGAGATTTTATCTCGACAGACAAAACTAGAGGGGGAACGGGCTATAGAGTTTGCCGAATTATCACGTCGACGCGCCGAACTAAAGCGGTGGATTACTGTGTCGCCGCTTGGCGAAAAAACGTAATCATCGTACTATATTGGAGATTCTCAGTAAAATTATTTCTAGACAGAAGCGAATGGAAAAACTAAGTATCAAGGATTGGGTTGCATGAAAAGTTTAAGTTGATAATTATTAAGATAATAATCCTATTCGCAGTATAGCGAAGCGGTTCTTTTTATGCATGTGTCTTACTAAAAAATATTATGAGATCTAGCCAGCCAAAAATAATAACTAGGTTTTCCGCGACGACGGTAGAGTCTACTAATCGACTTCATCATGTAGTTTAACCGCGAGTTTTATAAAACGGAAATTACACAGATTTCGGTCGCTAGATAGTAGACGGAGGCTGCACTAATACGATGAAAGCGACAACCGTCAAAGAGCTGTAAGTCGAGACTAAGGCCGTAATAGCGACATCCATGACAAAAAAGCTGAATAAAGTACTGCCTGACAAAGAAACGAGGCAAGTCAATGAGTCGGCTAGCTCATTCACGGCAGTGAAGGGTGAGAAGACTAAAGCTCGTGATCGTAGGGCGAAGGAAAAAGCGCTGCTAAAGGATGCTTTCGCATCTCGCCAGCCGGGTACAGCTGAGGAGCTTGAGGAGCGCCGCTCAAAGCTTCGAGCACTGATCAAGCTTGGTAAGGAAAGAGGGTTCTTAACCTACTCTGAAATTAATGATCATCTACCGGACAATTTTGCAGAAACCGAGGCGATTGAAAGCATCATTAGCACATTCAACGACATGGGTGTGGCAGTTTATGAGCAGGCGCCTGATGTAGAAACGTTGTTGCTTAACGATAACGCGCCCTCGTTATCGTCTGACGACGAAGTGGAGGAAGAGGCTGAAGTTGCACTATCATCAGTGGATTCTGAATTTGGCCGTACAACGGACCCGGTACGCATGTATATGCGAGAGATGGGGACTGTTGAGCTATTAACACGAGAAGGTGAAATTGAGATCGCCAAACGTATCGAAGATGGCCTAAAGCATATGGTTCAAGCAATTTCAGCTTGCCCCACTACGATTGTAGATATCCTTGCTATGGCCGATCGGATTACTGGTAATGAAATCCGGGTAGACGAACTAGTCGATGGATTAATCGATCCAAATGCGGAGGATGAAAATGGCTTTAGCACGGCTGATGTGGATGAGATTAGGTCGGAAGATAGTGGAATAGATCTAGAAAATGAAGAAGGAGATGAGGGTGCTGGATCAGCTGCAGCTAGCGCTACGCAACTCGATGCCCTTAAGCGTCACTCTTTAGAGCGCTTTGCATTAATCGGTGAGTGGTTTGAAAAAATGCGACTAGCATACGAGAACGAAGGGTATAAATCTAAGTCGTATCTAAAAGCACAAGAGGCAATTCAGACCGAGTTAACATTAATTCGTTTTACTGCCCGAACTGTTGAGCGACTGTGTGACACATTACGATCGCAAATTGATGAGGTACGTCAAGTGGAGCGATGTATCTTACATATTGTTGTCGACAAGTGCGGGATGTCACGCGAAAAATTTGCTTCGCAATTTCCGGGTAATGAGACTAATCTAGCCTGGGCTGAACAAATTATTGTAGAGGGGCATCCTTATAGCGCAGTGCTCGCTCGAAATATCCCAGCAATTCTCGAACAGCAGCAGCGCTTGATTAATCTGCAAACGCGTATTGTGTTGCCACTAAAAGATTTAAAAGAAATAAATCGTCAGATGGTGTCTGGAGAGTTTAAGGCACGTCAGGCTAAGCGCGAGATGACAGAAGCTAATTTACGGCTAGTCATTTCAATTGCAAAAAAGTATACGAATCGTGGCTTGCAATTTCTAGATTTGATTCAAGAGGGTAATATCGGCCTGATGAAAGCAGTTGACAAGTTTGAATATCGTCGAGGTTATAAGTTCTCTACGTATGCAACATGGTGGATTCGTCAAGCAATTACACGATCGATTGCAGACCAGGCTCGCACGATCCGCATTCCAGTTCATATGATTGAGACAATCAATAAAATGAACCGTATATCTCGGCAAATTTTACAAGAGACGGGGCTCGAGCCTGACCCTAGCACACTCGCTGAAAAAATGGAGATGCCAGAAGACAAAATCCGTAAGATTATGAAGATCGCAAAAGAGCCAATTTCGATGGAAACCCCAATCGGGGATGATGACGATTCTCATTTAGGTGATTTTATCGAGGATAATAATACGCTGGCACCAGCGGATGCTGCATTACACGAAAGTATGCGGGATGTTGTTAAAGAAGTGCTAGATTTATTAACCCCGCGTGAGGCAAAAGTACTTCGGATGCGATTTGGTATTGAGATGAGTACGGATCATACTCTCGAGGAGGTAGGTAAGCAGTTTGATGTGACGCGGGAGCGGATCCGCCAGATCGAAGCAAAAGCGTTGCGCAAATTGCGTCATCCAAGCCGTTCAGATAAACTAAAGTCTTTTTTAGAGGGAAACTAAATCCCGTATTTAAATAACTAATTTGGGCCTCTAGCTCATGCTTGGTTAGAGCAGCGGACTCATAATCCGTTGGTGCCGTGTTCGACTCACGGGAGGCCCACCAATATATTAATATAAGTTGATTCTACTATTGAGTAGTTCTGATTTAGAAGAGAATTTTTCTTCTTATGACAGCAAACCTTAAAAGTTGCAATATAATGTGCCTATAGCAGGTTTAATACTAACTCTGGAAAATATTGGCTGCATTCATTTAAGAATACGATAGATATACGCACATAATTAATTCATAATAGCTAATATTTCTAGCGTTGATACTATTAACTTTATGTTAGAGTTTGACTCTCTATCGGTAGACACTACTGAAAATTCCTATGTATTTTGCTAAACTATAATTAGCATATAAAAGTAGAGCAAATAAAATTTTTTTTTCTTAACTAAAACTGCTAGTATTTTATATAAGTTTATATAATTCCTGCTTAGATCGTAGGTTTTTCACTAGTATTAGAGGTGATATTCATCACCTCTAATACTAGTGTCTAGTGACTAGAGAAGGTTTAGAAAGTAGCTAATAAGAAGGTTCATATCGCATAAATTGTTCTTATCTAAACTAATAATCTCGAAGCAAGAAGCAAGATTGCATCTCAATGCTCTAACTTCAAATGTTTCCGAAGACTCAGAAAAAGAGAGTATCGACTCTAATTTTGGGATTAATTAAAGATAGTAAGTCACTAAATTTGTGATATAAATAGCGTTATACAGGAAGATAATAAATAATTATGCCCCAAAGAGCCTAATAAGATTTTTAAGAAAGTTTTTAAGAAAGCTCTTGACGTTTCGCAGCATTACATTGAGAATGTTAGTTCTTTGCTAATACTATGGCAAAGTGTCGAGAGTACTTTAGCTCAAATAACTGAGCTAAAGTAAGCTCAGTACAACGTTCTTTAAAAAAGTAACAGCCGATAAGTGTGGGTACTTGATGGCTAGACTAGCTACACCCTATGTTCTACACTGGGTGTAGAAAATCAAAGAAAATCATCAAGTCTCATGCAAAATAAAAAACAAGTTTTAAAAAACTTGTCAATGTTTTGGGTTGAGCGACAAAGCTTAAAAAGCTTAAATAAGTAACAGGTTTAAACTAAAGAGTTTGATCCTGGCTCAGATTAAACGCTGGCGGCATGCCTTACACATGCAAGTCGAACGGCAACGCGGGCTTCGGCCTGGCGGCGAGTGGCGAACGGGTGAGTAATACATCGGAACGTGTCTTAGAGTGGGGGATAGCCCGGCGAAAGCCGAATTAATACCGCATACACTCTCAAGAGAAAAGCGGGGGACCTTCGGGCCTCGCGCTCAAAGAGCGGCCGATGGCAGATTAGCTAGTTGGTAGGGTAAAGGCTTACCAAGGCGACGATCTGTAGCTGGTCTGAGAGGACGGTCAGCCACACTGGGACTGAGACACGGCCCAGACTCCTACGGGAGGCAGCAGTGGGGAATTTTGGACAATGGGGGAAACCCTGATCCAGCAATGCCGCGTGTGTGAAGAAGGCCCTCGGGTTGTAAAGCACTTTTGTCCGGAAAGAAAGCAATTTAGTTAATACCTAAATTGGATGACGGTACCGGAAGAATAAGCACCGGCTAACTACGTGCCAGCAGCCGCGGTAATACGTAGGGTGCGAGCGTTAATCGGAATTACTGGGCGTAAAGCGTGCGCAGGTGGTTTGCTAAGACCAATGTGAAATCCCCGGGCTTAACCCGGGAACTGCATAGGTGACTGGCAGTCTAGAGTATGGCAGAGGGAGGTAGAATTCCACGTGTAGCAGTGAAATGCGTAGAGATGTGGAGGAATACCAATGGCGAAGGCAGCCTCCTGGGTCAATACTGACGCTCATGCACGAAAGCGTGGGGAGCAAACAGGATTAGATACCCTGGTAGTCCACGCCCTAAACAATGTCAACTAGTTGTTGGGGATTTATTTCCTTAGTAACGTAGCTAACGCGTGAAGTTGACCGCCTGGGGAGTACGGTCGCAAGATTAAAACTCAAAGGAATTGACGGGGACCCGCACAAGCGGTGGATGATGTGGATTAATTCGATGCAACGCGAAAAACCTTACCTACCCTTGACATGGTCGAAACTCTACTGAGAAGTAGAGGTGCTTGAAAGAGAATCGGCGCACAGGTGCTGCATGGCTGTCGTCAGCTCGTGTCGTGAGATGTTGGGTTAAGTCCCGCAACGAGCGCAACCCTTGTCCCTAGTTGCTACGCAAGAGCACTCTAAGGAAACTGCCGGTGACAAGCCGGAGGAAGGTGGGGATGACGTCAAGTCCTCATGGCCCTTATGGGTAGGGCTTCACACGTCATACAATGGTCGGAACAGAGGGTTGCCAACCCGCGAGGGGGAGCTAATCCCAGAAAACCGATCGTAGTCCGGATTGTAGTCTGCAACTCGACTGCATGAAGCTGGAATCGCTAGTAATCGCGGATCAGCATGTCGCGGTGAATACGTTCCCGGGTCTTGTACACACCGCCCGTCACACCATGGGAGTGGGTTTTACCAGAAGTGGCTAGTCTAACCGCAAGGAAGACGGTTACCACGGTAGGATTCATGACTGGGGTGAAGTCGTAACAAGGTAGCCGTATCGGAAGGTGCGGCTGGATCACCTCCTTTCTAGAGAAAATGTCTATCTGCAAGTACCCACACTTATCGGCTGTAAAGTCACGGGGGACAGACAAAGGGTCTGTAGCTCAGTCGGTTAGAGCACCGTCTTGATAAGGCGGGGGTCGTTGGTTCAAATCCAACCGGACCCACCATGCGTGTCTAGCAAATAAATATCAAACCCAAGAAGCTTGGGGGCATAGCTCAGCTGGGAGAGCACCTGCTTTGCACGCAGGGGGTCGTCGGTTCGATTCCGTCTGCCTCCACCACTGTTTAATTGCAAGTATTCAAGTTTGAGTATTAGTAATTAAATCTGTGTATCAAGAATTTTTTGTTAGCTGTAACGTTCTTTAAAAATCTGGAAAAAGCAGTATATCTATTAGAGCATCTTGAGATGGATGCAAAAATAGATGGGTAGAGAATTTATTTTCTTGAGTAACTCAAAATACTCAAAAAGTATGGCACAGCACAAAGCTCACCCATAACTTGCTCGTTGCAAAACGGACTTGTTATAGGATCAAGCAAGTAAGTGCATGTGGTGGATGCCTTGGCGATCACAAGCGAAGAAAGACGTAGTAGCCTGCGAAAAGCTGCGGGGAGCTGGTAAACAAGCTATAATCCGCAGATGTCTGAATGGGGTAACCCGACCTACATAGGTCATCCGTGATTGAATCTATAGATCATGTGAAGCGAACGCGGCGAACTGAAACATCTAAGTAGCCGTAGGAAAAAAAATCAACCGAGATTCCCAGAGTAGTGGCGAGCGAAATGGGATCAGCCTGTACCATGTAACTCTCTAGTTAACTGAACGCTTTGGAAAAAGCGGCCGCAGTAAGTGATAGCCTTGTAAGTAAAAACTAAAGTGTGGAACTAAGGGTACGATAAGTAAGACGGGACACGTGAAATCTTGTCTGAAGATGGGGGGACCATCCTCCAAGGCTAAATACTCGTGATCGACCGATAGTGAACTAGTACCGTGAGGGAAAGGTGAAAAGAACCCCGAGAGGGGAGTGAAATAGATCCTGAAACCACATGCATACAAACAGTCGGAGCCTTGTAAAGGGTGACGGCGTACCTTTTGTATAATGGGTCAGCGACTTACGTTCAATAGCAAGCTTAACCGATAGGGGAGGCGTAGCGAAAGCGAGTCCGAATAGGGCAATAAGTTGTTGGGCGTAGACCCGAAACCAAGTGATCTATCCATGGCCAGGTTGAAGGTGCGGTAACACGCACTGAAGGACCGAACCCACTAACGTTGAAAAGTTAGGGGATGAGCTGTGGATAGGGGTGAAAGGCCAAACAAACTTGGAAATAGCTGGTTCTCTCCGAAAACTATTTAGGTAGTGCCTCGTGTATCACCTTTGGGGGTAGAGCACTGTCATGGTTGAGGGGTCCATTGCGGATTACTTCGTCATAGCAAACTCCGAATACCGAAGAGTGTAATCACGGGAGACAGACGCCGGGTGCTAACGTCCGACGTCAAAAGGGAAACAACCCAGATCGCCAGCTAAGGTCCCTAAAATTAGCTAAGTGGGAAACGAAGTGGGAAGGCAAAAACAGTCAGGAGGTTGGCTTAGAAGCAGCCATCCTTTAAAGAAAGCGTAATAGCTCACTGATCGAGTCGTCCTGCGCGGAAGATGTAACGGGGCTAAGCTAATTACCGAAGCTGCGAATACGTGCGTAAGTGCGTATGGTAGGAGAGCGTTCCGTAAGCCTGCGAAGGTACACTGAAAAGTGTGCTGGAGGTATCGGAAGTGCGAATGCTGACATGAGTAGCGATAAAGGAGGTGAAAAGCCTCCTCGCCGTAAGCCCAAGGTTTCCTACGCAACGTTCATCGGCGTAGGGTGAGTCGGTCCCTAAGGCGAGGCAGAAATGCGTAGCTGATGGAAAGCAGGTTAATATTCCTGCACCATTGTTAGATGCGATGGGGGGACGGATCGCGGAAGGTTGTCCGGGTGTCGGAAGTCCCGGTCCCTACATTAAAGAAGGTGCTCTGGCAAATCCGGGTACATAATTCAAGGGTGTGGGGCGAGCAGTTTTAAGCTGCAAAGCAATTAGAAGTGGTCCCAAGAAAAGCCTCTAAGCTTCAGTCTAACAAGACCGTACCGCAAACCGACACAGGTGGGCGGGATGAGTATTCTAAGGCGCTTGAGAGAACTCGGGAGAAGGAACTCGGCAAATTGGTACCGTAACTTCGGGATAAGGTACGCCCTATTAGCCTAACTGGCTAGCGCCAGCAGGGTCAAAGGGTTGCAATAAACTGGTGGCTGCGACTGTTTAATAAAAACACAGCACTCTGCAAACACGAAAGTGGACGTATAGGGTGTGACGCCTGCCCGGTGCCGGAAGATTAAATGATGGGGTGCGAGCTCTTGATTGAAGTCCCGGTAAACGGCGGCCGTAACTATAACGGTCCTAAGGTAGCGAAATTCCTTGTCGGGTAAGTTCCGACCTGCACGAATGGCGTAACGATGGCCACACTGTCTCCTCCCGAGACTCAGCGAAGTTGAAGTGTTTGTGATGATGCAATCTACCCGCGGCTAGACGGAAAGACCCCATGAACCTTTACTGTAGCTTTGCATTGGACTTTGAACAAATCTGTGTAGGATAGGTGGGAGGCTTTGAAGTGTGAACGCTAGTTCGCATGGAGCTGTCCTTGAAATACCACCCTGGTTTGTTTGAGGTTCTAACCTAGGACCCTGAAGCGGGTTCGGGAACCGTGCATGGTAGGCAGTTTGACTGGGGCGGTCTCCTCCCAAAGTGTAACGGAGGAGTACGAAGGTACGCTAAGTACGGTCGGAAATCGTGCTGATAGTGCAATGGCATAAGCGTGCTTAACTGCGAGACCGACAAGTCAAGCAGGTGCGAAAGCAGGTCATAGTGATCCGGTGGTTCTGTATGGAAGGGCCATCGCTCAACGGATAAAAGGTACTCTGGGGATAACAGGCTAATACCGCCCAAGAGTTCATATCGACGGCGGTGTTTGGCACCTCGATGTCGGCTCATCTCATCCTGGGGCTGTAGCCGGTCCCAAGGGTATGGCTGTTCGCCATTTAAAGAGGTACGTGAGCTGGGTTTAAAACGTCGTGAGACAGTTTGGTCCCTATCTGCCGTGGGCGTTGGAAGTTTGAGAGGGGCTGCTCCTAGTACGAGAGGACCGGAGTGGACGAACCTCTGGTGTACCGGTTGTCACGCCCGTGGCATCGCCGGGTAGCTATGTTCGGGAGAGATAACCGCTGAAAGCATCTAAGCGGGAAACTTGCCTCAAGATGAGACTTCCCCGGGGACTTGATCCCCTTGAAGGGTCGTTCAAGACTAGGACGTTGATAGGTCGGATGTGTAAGCGCAGTAATGCGTTAAGCTAACCGATACTAATTGCCCGTAAGGCTTGATCCTATAACTGGTCCGTTTTGATGTTGTGCTATTATCTACTAACTGCTTTTACCCCAGACTAGTTACGCGCTATAGCGTAACAACAGTTTTTTGCCTGATGACTATAGTAAGTTGGCCCCACCCCTACCCATCCCGAACAGGACCGTGAAACGACTCCACGCCGATGATAGTGCGGATTGCCCGTGTGAAAGTAGGTAATTGTCAGGCTCTTCTTTTTAAAACACGACGCCCGCTTTAAATAATGAAGCGGGCGTCGTGTTTTAAATCTCCTGAAAATTGGATGGATACTGGAAGTAAGTATCTCATAAGGTTGCATGCAGGTTGCATACTCCAAATAGCCTATACAAGATAGGCAGGCTAGCCCGTATGTTAGGCCATAGAAAAACTAAAATGCGCTATAAGTAAGGCTACTAAATAGTAAACTTATTTAAACCTCTGTCGCTTCCGGCTTTAAATCTATATGACTTAAGTTAATCCAATAAAGTATAGGCTAATATGTTTATATTAGTTGTTAATACGATAATATCGTTAAAGCTGTCTAGATAAACAGCAAGTAAGGAAGATAGACTTTGACGAAGTTTAATATCGATTTAGATGCTCTGAAGCGGCTCGCGCACTTTATTGCGCAACGCAGTGCTGAAGATCGTATCCCGCAAGTAGCGGGTAGTCTTACATTCACGACCGTATTATCTCTAGTACCACTAGCAACCGTAGCTTTTGCGTTGTTTACTGTTTTTCCACTCTTTGCATCATTCCAACAGTCTTTGCAAGGTTTTCTTGCTGACCATTTAATGCCAGCGCAGATTAATAGCCAAATTTTTAAATACTTAAATCAGTTTGCAGAAAAAGCGAAAGGGCTGACAACGATCGGCACGATTACTCTTATGGTTACGTCAGTTATGACGATGATGATCGTTGAATCGTCGTTTAATACAATCTGGCGTGTACGTAAGTCCCGTCCACTTGCACAGCGCATTCTAGTGTATTGGGCAATTATTACGCTAGGGCCACTATTAATCGGTGCAAGTTTATCGGTATCATCTTATTTACTTACGCATTCGATGTTTGCTAGTACAGTTGCTAATGTAGCCGGTGTAGCATCGGGCGTTGCGTCACGCGCAATGCCAACATTTGTTGAATGGGCTCTAATTGGTGCAGTATTACCGTTGTCAGTACTAGCTTTTACATTATCATATGTTTATTTGCCTAACTGCCGGGTAGCGTGGTGTGACGCACTTATCGGTGGATTATGTGCAGCGATTGCATTTGAGCTTGCTAAGCGAGGTTTTGGATTTTATATCTTACATATTCCGACCTATACAGCTGTGTATGGCGCATTTGCAACAATCCCAATTTTTTTGCTGTGGGTCTATCTAAGCTGGCTAATAACGCTATTTGGCGCGATGTTGACGTCTGCGTTGCCTGAGATTCGACTCGGGCATTTCCATCGCGTTGACTACGCTGGGAGCGATTTACTTGATGCGCTAGAATTAATTGCCTGGCTTAATGAGGCTCGTAATATGAGCCGCGCTCGCTATACGCTATATGAACTCGCGAGCTTACAGCGCTGCGGGTTGAAAACGGCTGCTCGTTTACTAGATAAACTTGAGGCAATTGACTGGATCGCGCGGATACGGTCTCAGAAAAAACCAGATCACTATGTACTTGTAGTAAATCTGTGGCATGTGAGCCTACGTCATCTTTATCAATTATTTGTTATTGATAAAGATGAATTTATTTACCAGCTGAATCTCGATACTGCGCATATTAATAGCCTGACTTTACTTACTGCGCTTGATCATCATGGCCTAGATATATCTCTAGCTACATTATTAGCCGAACGCTGTGCATACATCCCATCAAGTGGGAGCTGCTATGCATAATCAGTATCAGCGGATTCATCGCACTCACTTGATGTACGTCTGGCATAAATATTCTTTATTTGATTACTTAGTTAAGCTATATTTCCAATCAGTTTTTCTCGAAAAAGCTACTGAGTTACGCGCACTTATGCCCGAGTATAAGTGCTATCCAGCACTATGCTAGGTGCAGCATGGTAGACAACAAGGCAAGTAAATACTACAGCTTAAATAAAGTACGTTCTATCGAACCAATTATAATAAAGCCATAAACTCGTACATACACCTTTTTTAGGAAAGTGCTTGTCTGAATTAAAATTAAGAATAGCTAAACATAAAATAAATACATCATGTAACATTTAATCTGCTATTACGATGTATAAGAGGGATTAATAAAATTTAAATTTATAGACGATATTATTGTTCTAATTCTATAGGGTATAATTCTTTTCAAGAAAAAATTAACTTTATTACAGTAATGTAAGCTAGCTTAGCTTAAGATCTTATTAAGATAGCATGTGTGACTTGATGTCATATCCATGCACAAAACCACGCGTGGTATGCTTATTAAGTTATGCCCTGATTCCATAGTAAGTACTCCACAAATACTTTTTTTCAATTACTAAGCGCGCCCGTAAAGTTTAAAAGGTATGTATCAACCTTCCCATGAGATTAGCATACTGAGTTAGTAAAATTATTTTTATATTCTGTGAATATAAAAATAATTTAGTAGAGGCGTTATTAATTTAATCATATACCGGAAGGTGGGCATGAATGAGGGGAAGATTATGCTACTTAAGCACTATACGCATTAATTTTTAGTATTAAATACACATAATAAATGTGAGCTTATTAATACTAAAATCCCTGAGATTCTTCAGCAGAAAATTTGTTGTTAGGATGCATTTATGCGATGTTTATACTAAACTACTGTCTATGCTATGTATCTTAATTTAGTTGCTAGCGTTTCTTTAATCGAGTTTATAGCTCTTCTAATCACTTAATGCCCCCCCCGCAAAGAATAAACAGTTCGGCACTTCAAATCTAGGAAGTAGTGCATCCTACCTTTACGCAGTAGTCTAAAAATCTGGAAGCAGATCGTCAATAATTTTAACGTAGCGCTTTCATGTAATATGCGAGGGCATAACTATAAGTATGCAGTGAGCAATTAATCTGGAAAATAACCTTCCCTAGAATACTTAATTCTAAGTAGCTTAGATTTATCACATATTCGAGTAGTTTGGTCCGCCATTCTCGGGCGTGACCCATATAATGTTTTGCGTCGGATCCTTAATATCGCAGGTCTTGCAATGTACACAGTTCTGTGCGTTTATCACTAGCTTCGCCTCGCCGATTTCATTGCGCACGAACTCATACACAGCTGCCGGACAGTAAAGGCTTTCTAGACCCGCATACTTGCGTAGATTAATTCGAACTGGTGTGCTTATATCCCTTAATATTAAATGAGCAGGCTGGTTTTTATTATGATTCGTGTTCGAAAGAAGCACTGATGAGAGCCGGTCAAACGTAATCATTCCATCAGGTCTAGGATATACAATCGGTTGGTACTGCGCTGCTGGTTTTAGCTGCTCGTGATCTGCTTTCTGATGATGTAATGTCCATGGTATGCACCCACCTAGTAGCTTTTGTTCGATAAATACCATTAACAAGCCTATATATAGGCCCCTGCTCATCCACTGTTTAAAGTTACGCGCCTTATATAGTTCCCTATACAACCACGAGCGCCTAAACGCTTGCGGGTACGCGAGTAGCTCATCATTGGACCGCCCTGCTTGCACAGCCTCAAACGCAGCATCGGCAGCTAACATCCCAGTCTTGATCGCAGCATGACTACCCTTGATGCGCGCAGCATTCAAAAATCCCGCTTCGTCTCCTACTAGTGCTCCACCCGCAAACGTGAGTTTAGGCAGTGACATCAGTCCGCCTGCAGTTATTGCACGTGCACCGTACGCTATTCGCTTGCCACCCTCCAAAAACTCTCGGATAGCTGGATGTGTTTTGTAGCGCTGGAATTCCTCAAACGGTGACAGGTACGGATTCTTATAGCCTAATCCTACCACAAATCCTATTGCTACTTGATGGTTGTCCAGGTGGTAAAGAAACGATCCACCATAGGTTTTTGTATTCAGTGGCCAGCCAGCTGTATGGATGACAAGTCCCGGCTTATGCCGGGATGAATCTATTTCCCAAAGCTCTTTAAGGCCAATACTATATACTTGCGGATCTATTCCATTTCGTAGCTCAAAGCGCTCCTGCAGCTGTCGTCCTAAGTGCCCATGCGTTCCCTCGCAGAAAAGCGTGTATTTTGCATACAGTGCTATACCTAGCTTGAAGTGTCCCGTGGGATGACCATCTCGACCAACTCCTAGGTTGCTGGTGGCTACTCCCCGCACTGTGCCACACTTACCATATAGAATTTCAGCCGCCGCAAATCCCGGGAAAATCTCCACCCCTAGCGCTTCGGCTCTCTGGCTTAGCCAACGAGTCACGTTGCCTAAGCTCGCTACGTAATTTCCGTGATTCTTCAGATTCTCTGGCAGCGCCCAGTTAGGTATCTTTATCGCTCCCGTACGGCTCATAAATAAAAAATGCTCCTCTACTACTGGCACTGTTAGTGGTGCACTCAGCGTACGCCATTGAGGAATTAGCTCGTTTAGTGCGCGTGGATCTATCACTGCTCCTGATAAAATATGTGCGCCGATCTCTGATCCCTTTTCTAATATGCAGACTGCTAGCGTTACCCCTTTTTCTATCGCTCGTTGCTTGAGCCGGATTGCAGCAGATAGCCCCGCTGGACCGCCCCCTACTACTACTACATCATAGTCTATGGATTCACGTGGTCCATACTGATCGATCCAGCTTTGCGGAGTCATTGGTTCCTTCCTGTGAGAAAGATTTAATTATGTTCTATTACCCGTGGAATAATCTTAATAGAACAACTTGAGATACAACTCGAGATAATAAATTATAGAAATTTTTTTATTTTGATATGTCTTGCGTTACTTGCTAAAATAAAGCAAATAAATTCAAGAGCTAGGCGATACCAGTTACCGGTACAGTCTAATCACCTATGCGGATTGCTCATGTCAGTGATTTTCAGATAAAAAGTAGTCTTGTAAGTCGTATATCCCAGAAAATAGAGGAGAGTATCATCGATATTCGAAAAAAACGCGAAAGCTAGCTCAGTAAACCGCTAGTGCATCTCTAGTTGGATACTATAAGCAACCCGCTAAATACAGCATTTATTTCCGCAGAATTTACATATCGAAGAGGGAAATCACTATCTATTAAATAAGTGACTTGTTGCCACACACCCCTACATGTATCTGGTACCTATAGTCTAGGCACCTAGCTGCCTCTTTTGTAATATTTTTCTTCGAATCCTTAATAACTTACTAGTTAGCTAAAGTATGCTAGCTTATATAGATAAATTCCAGACGAAATCTAAGCATTAGATTTTTATAGTAAATACTTGTGTATGCTTAATCTACACACTGTGGCGCATAGCGCAAATAATAATTTCGCTCTACTTAGAGCGCACCGTCTCTCTGTCCAGGACCTGTAATCTTCCTAATTCATTTAGAGCATATACAAACAGGAAATCGCTTCTTTTAATGAACTGAAGTATTGCAAACTTATTTGCAATATACATCTTAAGTATTTTACAAGCCTGCCAGGCAAAGCCGATTAACGAATACTATTTGTTAGGAGTAGTAACCAAACCGGATTTTTCGGATATAAGCTAGATATTAGCACTAATACAACACAGGTCAGTATTAAACCTGACATGCTACAAACGTACTTATATATACAGCTCTAAAACTCTATCTATATTGTTAAATATGGCCCATATCCGATAGCTCTTTATCAGTCTAGACTAGCAATTATGCATGATATAGATCATGATGATGATAAGTTTATTTTACACTAATACTAATAATTAGCATATTTGATGCTGATTATATTAATGAGCACTACTCAGTGCTCTGAGCTACCGCATAACTCATAACGACTACTAGTTTAATATATAACAAACATTTTCTAGGCGACCAGCAACTGCATTATAATAATTAGGTAATACTGGTAGCTTCAGTAAGAAAATTATAGAAGGGCGTAGAAGTCCTACATAAATTCCACTAAAGAGCAAAATATAAACATTCCTAAATGTAACAGTTCATAATAGTATGTTGTGCTATATGCGCGCATAGCACGCAAGATAGATCATCGAAAATATGCATATATCACACCACAGCTATACTGCTATGATCCAGCTAATATTAGCGGGGCATCGTGCTTGCGCTAGATATTTGAGTGCTTATTTAAGTTAACATTGCACTAAAAATGTGCAACTAAATTTAAGCAAATTGACTATACGCTAAATAGTAGCTTACGCATCGTTAATGACAAACTATCTCGCCAAATTTGCATTCCAGTGTCCGATCATCTTATTACACTCATCAGTAGAAGTCATTTAGAGTAGCGCTATTCTAAATCATTATGTTTTAGAGGGATTGCTAATCTGCATTCCATTATGTAGTCTATCAGACAGCGTCGATAACTTAAATAGATGTGCACTTCTAACGAATCGAGAGATACTAACTACTATATAGTATACTGTTACGCTTTGAAATATAAGACCAGAACATATTAATATAAATTTAATTATTACATGTGTAATATTAATACAATTTATATTAATCAATATAGTATATGGTATGAAAGAATAAAAAGTTAATCTTAATTTATTATTAAAATTAATAGAAAAGCTTAAGTTAATTAAAATTTACTTATCTAGTGTGAGCGCGCCAGAATTTTATAGGCTTTCAATTAAGATGCTGATTAATTTTGTTGTTGATATAGCTGAGGTGTGTTGTATTGTGTTGATGCACATATAACATTTTTATAAGCGCTATTGCTTAGCGATGTACGCATAAAAGATTTTATTTATCATATACGGCTAAATTTTTACAGTGCAAGAATGTTAAAATGTATTACATAATTAGAGAGTTTGCTTGCGAGCCGGAAAACACATCATGTTAGGTATATACTAAAGTCAGATAGTGAAAAACTTATTATCCAAATACCTTACTATTTCCACGTAATGAAAATCTGCACACCACCCTATTCAGGTGCTTCTGCTTAGGGTTATCAGCATACAGCTTACTTAATAAATAAATATCGACTTATAAAGCATGCTTTATTATCGCTATTAAGTTGACAGGGGGGGTGATTAACTTAGTATGAAAGCCATACTAGCAGATATGACTAGGTCATCTTGAGATACCTGGGGTCGTACGTTCGTACGGTGAAATATACTAAGTTACCTTTGCAAGCGTGTCCTTGGGGATTTTGCTATTCCAGTGAGATTTCCCGGTTAATCGGACTGAAAACGTAATGTATCAAAGTGCAAATTTTATTAGTTTAATTGAGAAAAATATAAATTTCTCTTTTTCATAAAACACTTGGCAGAAAATAAAACCTTCCTTAAAATTGGATTTATTTGGGGCTTGTAGCTCAGTTGGTTAGAGCACCACCTTGACATGGTGGGGGTCGTTGGTTCGAGTCCAATCAAGCCTACCAATAAATGCAAATTTAATGCTGCGCAAAAAATACGTGCAAAAAGCAGCTTATAAGTAAAATAGCTATGATACTTAAAAATTTTTTGATATAACGACAGTGAGCGTTTTTTCAATCCCTTGTTTTATATTGAACCTAGATACGGCCCTTATTAAGGGCCGAATTTTTTCAGTGGTTATCTTACTCCGACCTAACCATACATGGCACGGAACCAGGAAAACACAATGATTTCGGTACGACTGCCCGATGGTTCTACTCAGCAATATAATCATCCGGTAACGATAGCAGAAGTAGCGGTATCGATCGGTCCAGATATTATACAAAGCGCGCTTGGCGGCAAGGTCAATGGCACTCTCGTAGATATGTCAACTTTGATTCGGCATGATGCTAGTGTTTCAATTATCACAGATAAAGATCCGGAGGGGCTTGAGATTATTCGCCACTCGACAGCACACTTGCTTGCGTATGGGGTTAAAGAGTTGTTTCCACAAGCCAAGGTGGCGATCGGTCCAGTCATAGAGAACGGGTTCTATTACGATTTTGCTTATCATCGTGCCTTCACGCTTCAAGACCTACAAAATATCGAACGGCGTATGCGTGAGCTTGCAAAGAAAGACGAACAGGTATTGCAGCGTGCTGTATCCCGTGATGAAGCAGTCAACTACTTTAAATGTATAGGCGAGCGCTACAAGACTGAAATTATAGAGGCAATTCCTCAATGCGAGCAAATTAAGCTGTATTCGCATGGTAGTTTTACAGACCTATGCCGCGGACCTCATGTGCCATCTATGGGTAAGCTTAAATACTTTAAGCTTACGAAGCTAGCTGGTGCATATTGGCGCGGTAATGCAAGTGGTGAGCAACTGCAGCGAATCTACGGGACGGCGTGGGCGAGTGAGGAAGATCAGATCGCGCACCTCCGTATGCTCGAAGAAGCTGAGAAGCGTGATCATCGAAAACTTGGTAAGCAGCTAGACTTATTTCACCTACGGGAAGAAGCTCCCGGACTTGTGTTTTGGCACCCAAATGGATGGATATTATGGCAGCAAGTAGAGCAATACCTCAGACGCCGGCTTAGTGCGGTAGGCTACCTTGAGGTAAAAACGCCAATGATTATGGAAAGATCACTATGGGAGCGATCCGGACACTGGCAGAACTATCGCGAGAATATGTTTACGACAGAATCGGAGAAACGAGATTATGCGATTAAACCGATGAACTGTCCTGGGCACGTGCAGATGTTTAATTATGATCTTCATTCATACCGCGATCTTCCGCTACGTTTTGCTGAGTTTAGTTCATGTCATCGAAACGAAGCTTCAGGTGCTCTTCATGGTTTGATGAGGGTGCGTGGATTTGCGCAGGATGACGCACATATCTTTTGTACAGAAGACCAAGTGATATCAGAGTCTGTCGCGTTTAATTCATTAGCGATGAGTGTATACAAAGATTTCGGCTTCCGGCAGATCAACATCAAACTAGCACTGCGACCAGAAAAACGCGCAGGCACAGATGATACATGGGATCGCGCAGAGCAGGGCTTGCGTGCGGCCCTATCTGCCTGCGGTCTACAGTGGCAAGAACTTAATGGCGAAGGAGCCTTCTATGGTCCAAAGGTTGAATACCATATTAAGGATGCCCTGGGAAGATCGTGGCAGTGCGGAACTCTTCAGCTAGACTTTGTACTACCAAAGCGCCTTGGAGCGGAATATGTATCAGAAAGCAATAGTCGATGCTGCCCAGTAATATTGCACCGAGCGATTTTAGGTTCGATGGAGCGCTTTCTTGGCATTTTAATTGAGCACTATGCTGGTGCGATGCCATTATGGCTAGCTCCAATGCAAGTTATTGTGCTCAATATTGCAGAAAGTTCAGTTGTCTACGCAAATATTGTTACCCAATTGTTGAAAAAACAAGGGTTTAGGGCGTCCGCCGATTTGCGTAACGAAAAGATTAGCTATAAAATACGAGAATACGCGCTAAAAAAAGTCCCATATTTAGTAATTGTTGGTGACAAAGAGCGCGATAAGCAAACGTTAGCCGTGCGCGCCCGTGGCGGCATCGACTTAGGTGTGATGCTATTCGAAGACTTTCTCGATCGCCTGCGCAATGAGTTGCAGGTATCTTAGTAAGATATATGCAGTACATCGCGGTAGTTTTTTGATTTTTATAGGAAACTGAACATCGCTACTGATAAATCGTTACACCGTATCAACGGTGAGATTAATGCACCAGAAGTGCGTTTAGTGGGTCTTGATGGAGAACCCATTGGTATCGTAAAGCTGGTTGAGGCGTTCCATTTATCGGAGCAGCAAGATGTCGATCTTGTCGAGATTGCTCCGCAGGCGAATCCACCCGTATGCCGCTTAATGGACTATGGCAAATTTAAATACCAAGAATCCAAGAAGCAGCATGAAGCAAAGCTTAAACAAAAAGTGATCCAGGTAAAAGAAGTAAAGTTCCGACCGGGCACTAATGATGGAGATTACAACGTCAAGTTGCGCAACTTGACAAGATTTCTTGAGGAAGGTGATAAGACAAAAGTTACGTTGCGTTTTCGCGGACGAGAAATGGCCCACCAGGAAATTGGTGCGCGCATGTTAAGCCGTCTTCGCCAGGATCTAGATGACTATGGTCAGGTAGAACAAATGCCAAAGATGGAGGGTCGTCAGATGGTTATGGTTCTAGCCCCTAAAAAGAAGAAATAATAGATGTAAACTATGCGCGCGGCATAGTGCCGATTTCAATAGGGAAGACTACATCCAAAAGTAATGCTCTGTCTTGTAAAAGAGCGCCTCTTAAACGCAAAAACGCGCCGACCACAAGTAGTTCCTGGAGCTCATAAGAGTAAAGTCTTCAGCCCCCGTGTCCAAAAACTGGAGTGGTAGCAATGCCTAAGATGAAAACCAAAAAAAGTGCGTCTAAGCGCTTTGTCGTGCGTCCGGGTGGTACTGTTAAGCGCGGTCAAGCTTTTAAGCGTCACATCTTGACGAAAAAGACGACAAAGAATAAACGCCACCTGCGTGGCAGTACAGATGTTCATACGTCAGATATCAATTCCGTTCGTGCAATGATGCCGTTTGCGTAACTCTAAATCAAATTCATAGGAGAGAAATATGCCACGCGTTAAACGTGGAGTTACCGCACGCGCCCGTCATAAAAAGATCATTAATCTCGCAAAGGGTTATCGTGGCCGTCGCAATAGTGTATTTCGGATTGCGAAGCAGGCGGTTATGCGTGCTGGTCAGTATGCATACCGCGATCGTCGCAACAGGAAGCGCCTTTTCCGGCGCTTATGGATCGCACGTATTAATGCAGCAGTACGTCAACACGGTATCACCTATAGTATGTTCATGAGCGGATTGAAAAAAGTATCTAGTGAACTTGATCGTAAGGTTCTTGCCGACATGGCAATATTTGATAAAGCAGCTTTTTCTGCGATTGTAAGTCAGGTAAAGATTGCTGTTGCCAGCTAATTATAATAATAGGTTATTAGTACCATTAGTATATTTCGCGACTCGCTGTGCCAGCTAACTTAAAGACTTACACATGGAGCTCCTGCTCAAGCCCCTATGTTTGCTTAGCGAAAACTCTTTCATTACAGACAAACGTTGAAATTATGGGATCTCTTGATCTTAAGCGTATTGTCGCCGATGCGCAGCGCGCCTTTGATAATGCCGCGGATACCGTAACGCTCGAAAATGAAAAGGCGCGTTTCCTTGGAAAAACTGGTGCGTTAACGGAACTGCTAAAAAGCTTAGGTAAGCAGCTAGATCCGCAAGTACGAAAAAGCAAAGGTGTTTGTATTAATATCGCTAAACTTCAAGTGGAGGCGGCACTAAATAGGCGTCGGAAAGCGATTGCTGATGCTTTGATGAATCAGCGACTCACGTCTGAAGAAGTCGATGTAACACTGCCCGGGCGATGTTCGAGCGTAGGCAGCTTACACCCAGTAATGCAAACTTGGGAGCGCATCGAGCAGATTTTTAATTCAATTGGATTTGATATAGTCGATGGCCCCGAAATCGAAACCGATTGGTACAACTTTACCGCGCTTAACAGCCCAGAAAACCATCCAGCACGATCGATGCAGGATACCTTCTACCTGAATAAGAAAGACGAAAATGGTAGGGCATTATTATTGCGTACCCATACAAGTCCAATGCAAATCCGGTATGCGAAAATGACAAAGCCACCAATAAAAAGTATTTTCCCGGGGCGTACCTACCGTGTTGACAGCAATGCAACGCACTCTCCAATGTTTAACCAGGTAGAGGGGCTGTGGATTGACAAGAATATTAGTTTTGCAGACTTAAAAGGTGTCTATACAGATTTCTTAAGAAAGTTTTTCGAGCGCAAGGATATCCTTGTGCGTTTTCGTCCATCATACTTCCCGTTTACCGAACCATCCGCCGAAATCGATATGAGATTTGAGTGTGGCAGAAACGCAGGTCGTTGGCTCGAAATTTCTGGCTCTGGACAGGTACATCCACACGTGTTACGCAATATGAACCTTGATCATCAGCGCTATATTGGCTTTGCCTTTGGAAGTGGTCTTGAGCGATTAACAATGCTTCGCTATGGTGTGGACGACTTGCGTACGTTTTTCGAGAGTGATCTACGTTTTTTGCGTCAGTTTGTCTAATTCAATTTTTCACTCCATGCAATTTGCAGAATCCTGGTTAAGAAGCTTTGTTAATCCGAAATTATCTACTGATGAGCTATCGCATGTGTTGACGATGGCGGGTCTTGAAGTTGAGTCATTAGTGCCAGTGGCACCACCGACATCGAAAATTGTCGTAGGAAAAGTGCTAAATGTTGCTAAGCATCCGAATGCAGATAAGTTGAAGGTGTGCAAAGTTGACGTTGGCAGTGGACAAGCTTTAACAATCGTGTGTGGTGCGCCAAATGTGGTGCCTGGTATTAGAGTGCCGACAGCGTTAGTCGGCGCAACATTGCCACCCAAAGAAGAAGTGGGCGGCGCTTCGTTCAAGATTGAACTATTGAAAGTACGCGACCTCGAAAGCCAGGGTATGCTATGTTCAGCTGGCGAACTAAAGTTGTCGGATAATTATAGCGAATTATTAGTGCTACCAAGCGATGCTCTGATAGGACGCGATATCCGCGATGTATTGCAACTTGATGATATAATTTTCAAGATTAAGCTGACACCAAATAGAGCTGATTGCTTATCAGTATTCGGCATCGCACGCGAAATAGCTATGCTTACTCGTGCACCACTAACTACGATTTCTCACAACCTTATTCCGGTTACCTGCAATGCACACTTACCAGTGTGTATCGACGCGCCTTATCTTTGCGGACGATTTTCTGGCCGAGTAATTCAGAATGTTAATCCTTTGGCCAGCACGCCAACATGGATGGTTCGGCGATTAGAGCGAGCAGGACAACATAGCATTTCAGCGCTAGTTGACATTTCAAACTATGTGATGATTGAGCTCGGTCGTCCATCACATATATTTGATCTAGATAAAATTAATGGTGGTTTGCGTGTGCGTTGGGGAGAGCGTGGAGAAACGCTAAAACTGCTTAATGGTAATACAGTTTATCTGAATGAATCGGTCGGCGTAATCGCAAATGATCTGGGGCGTGTTGAAAGCCTAGCTGGTATCATGGGGGGTGATAATACAGCGGTAACACTTAACACCAAGCATATCTATTTAGAAACAGCATTTTGGTGGCCGGATAGCATCCGTGGACGAGCTCGTCAATATAATCTCTTGACTGATTCTGCGTATCGCTTCGAGCGAGGTGTAGATTACGCAACTACTGTTGAGCATATTGAGTACTTGACATACTTAATAACGATAATATGCGGTGGAAACGTGGGCCCGGTGGAAGATCAGATAATTAATCTACCAGAGTATAGACCGATCTCGATGCGCGTCTCACAGGCAAGCCGAATTATTGGCGTGCCAATTAATTCGAACGAGATTAATAGTATCTTCACACGTTTACATCTATCGTTTAAACGCACAGTAGATAATATGGTGTTTATTGTAACACCTCCAACTTACCGTTTTGACCTCGAGATTGAGGAAGATTTGATCGAAGAAATTGCCCGTATCTGGGGATTCGAAAAGATCCCCCTACGCCTGCCGGTAGTAACGAGTAAAATACGAGTTACGAAAGAGAGACAGCGTTCAATCCATGCGTTACGTCGCATGCTAGCGACACGTGACTATGTAGAAACAGTCAATTTTAGCTTTGTTGATGCAGAATCAGAGCGGGATTTTGCCGGTAATGAGCACCCAATCTCAATTCTTAATCCAATTGCAAGCCAGCTGTCAGTAATGCGCTCCACATTATTTGGAAGCTTGGTTAATGTGCTACGGTACAACATAAATAGGCGTGTAAAGCGTATTCGCGTATTTGAGGCTGGGCGAGTGTTTCGCGCAGATCCGACAGTAAAAGCAAATATATTAACCGTAGAAGGCTTGACCCAACCAAAGATGATTGGTGCGCTTGCTTATGGCTCAGTCGTTGACGAACAATGGGGAGTAGCGGAGCGACATGTTGATTTCTTTGATGTAAAAGGTGACGTGCAGGCACTATGCACACCAACTCTACCCCGCTTCATAAAAGCCTCACATCCAGCACTGCACCCTGGGCGCAGTGCTCAGATAGAAATCGATGGTCATATCATCGGTTGGATCGGTGAACTGCACCCGTATTTGCTACGAAAATATGATTTTTCGCATGCGCCAGTACTATTTGAGATCGAAGCTGATAGGGTGGCAACGCATGCTTTTCCAAGCGTGACTAATATCTCTAAACTCCCACCAGTATATCGTGATATTGCGGTGGTTGTGCAGAAGAATATCGAAGTTCAATCAATACTTGATGAATTTGATCGGGCTAGGCTTGATAATAATGCGCTTCAGTTCGCTCAAAAAATGGTTCTATTTGATGAATTCCATACATGCGACGCGAAGAAAACCGATGCCGGTAGCGTTTTAGACGGGCTATTGGCTAACGAAAAAAGTCTTGCATTCCGAGTAACCTTACAAGATTCTGATAGGTCTCTTCAGAATAAGGTAATTCAACTTGCCATGAAAACCCTAGTAGAACGTTTAGCGCAAGTTTTTGGTGCAAGGTTGCGCAGCTGAATTAAATTCTATTCGATCAAAAAACTAAAAACTATTTTTATACAATAAGTATCTAATGAACCCGAATAAATTTGAAGCACTGCTTGCTGCGCAACGCAGTGCTATAAGTTATACCATTCTGCTTACGGCACTCTAACGGCATCAGCAATGCCAACGTTGACAAAGGCCGAGATAGCCGAGTTGCTATACGACCAGGTCGGTCTCAGTAAACGTGAAGCAAAAGACATAATCGAAGCATTTTTTGAAATAATTCGAAATTCGCTTGAAGACGGTAAAAGCATTAAGATATCTGGCTTTGGAAGCTTTAAGTTACGCAACAAACCGCAACGTCCGGGACGTAATCCGAAGACTGGAAAAGTTATTCCAATCTCTGCGCGGCGCGTGGTAACTTTCTATGCTAGTAAAAAGTTAAAGGCGCAGGTAAATCAGATATCATAAACCTGCAGTTACGCTAGATATAGCGATATTAGAATCAGTTTTATCTTTAATACTGTCATATATCAATTTTATTAAGATACTAATTAGGGTGAGTATTCGCGTAGTTAACCCCTGGTTAGGCACTGTGGAAACTAATTCCAGTATTGCTAATATAAAATGTTATTTACAAATCATATTATTAATCTGCTTTGTAAGCAGAGATTTACAACAAACAGTATGCGTCACTACTGCGCTGCATAGGGTGCTGCATCGTTAATAGTAACTTAGGCAGGTCCAGCTAACTGAGCTTAGCATCTCAGTTGGACCCAATTTGTTATCTTACTCTTTTCGACGATTTTTATATACTACCCATGTCGCTAATTTATTAAATATAGATTTAGAAACATTCTAATTAAAAATAGAGCTGTAATTAGTACAGTAGCATTCGCTATTTATTTAAAAATCCATATCCTTATTAAGGATTTTGCTATACTACTTTTTATGCTGATATGCTCAATTAGTTCCTTTTCGATGAATAACCGCCATAAAGGAACCAATTGAGATTTCTATTAACTGCATTACAATAAGTAAAACAAAAAACAATAAGATGAGATCAAGATTTGAAGATCTTAATAAGCACGAGATATAATATCTTATGTATAAACTTCTAACGAAGAGTCTCTTCTATAAAAAATAAATAATTGATTTTAGTAAACGATTAGTAATCCACTTTATGAAACTACACCACATATTGTCGTCAATCAAATTAAAGACGAAATTAATAATATGTATGTGGTAGGTAATGTACAAGAGGCATTTCGCGTGCAGCAGGGAGGGGTAAGAGAAAATCAAAAAATGTCAGATAAGAAAATCGAGAAAAAAATTAAAAAACGTTAAGATTCTAGAGTATGCGAAGAATATTAAGTTCGAAAAGCCGCGAAAATACTAAAGCAATTATAATAATTACAGAATCGCAAATTTGTCATAATAATAAATCCCTCGGTCTAAAGTCGGGTCATCGAGCTAGTGTGTTACACATGCCAACATTGGATAACATTGCAGATCAATGCTAGACTAGTTTTGAGTGAGAATTGTTCTTATTTCTATCTTTATATACTATCGGGAAAAATATCAATGACCTATTTTCGTCTGATCCGTGCTATTGCGGCGGTAGCATCATTTGCTTTATCAATAAATACTCCCAGGGTAATGGCTGCCGAGTATCCGCTAGGTAAGCCACAGATCCAGGGCGGCATGGAAATCGGTGCAGTATATCTGCAACCGATTACAATGGACCCAGCGGGCATGATGCGCAAAGCGTCTAACTCAGACATTCACCTGGAGGCAGATATCCATGTAACCAAAAATAACCTAACTGGGTTTGCTGAGGGTGATTGGATGCCATACCTTCGAGTAGACTACGAGTTAACAAAACCAGGCACAAACTACATACAAAAGGGTAATCTAATGGCGATGGTAGCAAGCGATGGTCCGCACTACGGTGATAATGTGAAGCTTTCTGGGCCTGGAAAATACCACTTGAATATGTTTGTCGCGCCACCCGAGCAGACTGGACGCACAGCTTTTGGTCGCCATATTGATAAAGAAACCGGTGTTGGTCCTTGGTTTAAGCCGTTCGAATTACATTATGACTTTCCATTCGCTGGAATTGGTAAAAAAGGTGGTTACTAATTAATGAAATACGCTATTAAATTTCGGGGTATAGTGTGTTTGCTATCCTGGAGCATTATATTTGGCAGCCTTGGATACGCTGCAGACTTACCTACATTTCGGTTAGAGATAGCTGACGGCAAGCTTAATCCGACGCGTATTAAGGTACCGGCCGATCAGCGTATTAAACTAGAGTTATACAATACTGGACAAGGTGCTGTTGAGTTTGAAAGCATGCAACTGCGCAAGGAAAAAGTGCTGGCGCCAGGCGCTGAGTCATTTATCGTAATAGCGCCACTATCGCCAGGTGAATATAAATTCTTCGATGATTTCCATCAAAGCGGGCAAGGCGTAATAGTTTCAGAGTGATGGGCTATTAGCTATTGCGAAGGAAGAAGTAATGGGTCAAATTCTGTTTGTTGTATGGCGAGAAAGCATCGAAGCACTACTCGTAATAGGCATTCTGCATGCCTGGTTAAATAACGGCGATGCTTCCGCACGTCAGGGATTACTCTGGTTATGGCTTGGTGTTGGTGCAGGATTACTAGCGGCAATTAGCTTGGGTGCTATGCTAGTCGGCCTCACCGAAGTACTATCTAGTGATGCGCAGGATTATTTTCAGGCGGCGATCATGCTACTTGCGTGCGCACTCATCGTACAGATGGTGCTATGGATGCGGCGGCATGGTCGTACGTTTAAGTACGACATAGAAATGTCTTTAGCTGAAAAAAAGCGTAATTCAAATTGGTTTGGCATCTCACTGCTTGCAGCACTTGCGTGTGCTCGAGAAGGTAGTGAAACTGTAATTTTTTTATATGGCCTGGGCTTCGGCCGGTCGGGCCATATTGACTTGATACAATGGCTAGGGGTATTAGTTGGTATAGCTCTTGCGTTTCTTACGTTTTATCTGGTACAACTTGGTGGTCGGATATTTGCGTGGCGTACATTTTTTCGTGCAACAGAAATCATACTCTTATTCCTTAGCGTCGGTTTATTCGAGGCTAGCATCGATAAGTTAATTGATAAAGGGGTCATTCCTACCGGGATCGATATGATTTGGGATACATCTTATATTTTAGATGACTCAGGTATAGTCGGCTCAGTAGTAGCGACGTTAACTGGATATCGAGCACATCTAGCACTAGCCAACCTACTCGCATATGCATTGTTCTGGTTAGTAGTCTGGGTGCTGCTACGTCGGACCCAGAACCGACAATTCTCATGTACCCAGGTGGCTACATATGAATCTACTGCCCGCTCTACACACTAGCCGGTTAACAAGGGCTGGACACTGGATGCAGCGCCATTATGTGATAATCCGAAGTGTGCAGTGGATTGTTTTGTTTGCTTATGCGATTTTAATTTTAATTCCGCCGTTCATGTCACTGCCGGGAGATACCGCGCATATCTGGTCCAATCTCACAGTATTTGCGCAATTTGTATTGTGGGGAATCTGGTGGCCGTTTGTTTTGCTATCGATGGTGATACTTGGGCGTGTATGGTGCGGTGTGCTATGTCCAGAAGGTACATTATCTGAGTTTGCTAGTAATTATGGTTTGGGGGGGTCAATTCCGCGTTGGATACGCTGGAGAGGATGGCCATTTATTGCATTCGTACTCACGACCATCTATGGGCAAATGATTAGTGTGTATCAGTATCCGAAGGCTGCGCTGCTAGTGCTTGGTGGGTCAACGATTGCTGCTGTTATCATTGGTTTACTATACGGTCGGAGAAAACGAGTATGGTGTAGGTACCTCTGTCCAGTTAATGGCGTATTCGCACTGCTAGCGCGATTTGCTCCGCTCCATTATCGGGTGGATGGGTATGCATGGCGTTTTTCATACATGCAAAATCAGCATGACCGTCGAGCAATTCCAGTGAATTGCGCACCCCTAGTGCCATTGAGAAGCATGAAAGGAGCGTCAGCCTGTCATATGTGCGGTCGTTGCAGCGGCTATCGAGATGCGATCTCACTGCAATGGCGCTCACCAGCACAAGAAGTTGTTGAGCTAGGTGAGCAAGGAGCAAGCCGTTGGGATACCGTGTTAATTCTATATGGGATGCTTGGTATTGCGAACGGTGCGTTTCATTGGAGCGTTAGCCCGTTATTTATCTTAATTAAGCAATTTCTAGCTACATGGCTAATCGATCACCGTATCTTATGGCCACTAGAAACTAATGCATCATGGTTTATTTTTACGCACTACCCCGAACAGAATGATGTATTCTCGTGGCTAGATGGAAGTTTAGTAATTAGTTACATAGTTACGACTGGCTTTTTCTATGGTACAACACTGCTCGGATGTATTGCATGTGGTAATTTTATACTCGGCCGGTGGAGTACATTACGGCTACATCATTTTACGCAGGCATTAATTCCAATAGCCGGTATTAGCGTGTTTCTAGGCTTATCGGCTACCACTATATCGCTGTTGCGCGGTGAGCATCTGCTATTATTAGTTAGCTGGGTTCAAAACTTAGGGCTTGCATTGCTAGTAATGGCTAATATAGCAAGCCTATATCTCGCGATAAAAATCGTTATGAAACATATGCGTCGCATCGGTTCTAGTGTTTTACGAAGCGCAGGAGCACTATTATGTTTTATCGCAGCATTATCTGTTGCTGATAGCGCATGGTGGCTCATTTTCTATGTCTGGGTATAGTCTAGAGCTTCAGCAAAAAGTTTAAATTTGGTCAGGTATAGAATACAGGAAGAGTTATCGGGCGTGAGTAATCTAGGTTTTAGAGTAATGCGTTAGATTGAAGCTAGTGCTAAATATCTGTATATTTCTCGAAAGTTTTCCGAAAAACTATATTCGCCGCCTCTGGCGAGGGCAGCCTATCTATCAAACCAATATAGCAAGACGGGCTGTGTAGGTATATGCGCCTTCTGCGAAAATACACCCGTCCTTTAATTGCAAGATAGGTCTGTTTAATAAGCGTAGTAATTAGCAATTTAGGGTGCCTCTAGTATTCTGGGCAGTGTTAACACAAAGCACCAGTACTAATAACTAGCCCCCCCCTACAAGGCTCTTATAAGATAAAACATAAAGGAGATAGTTTGATGACTTTTTTAAGTACTTAAAAAATGTATAGACGTGATTCGTATAACTATAATTATTCGACTAAGCTAGGCAATCCACAAGCTACTGCGTTAAAGCCGCTGTCAACATAAATAATCTCAGCAGTAATCCCTGAGGACAGCTCTGAGAGTAAGAATGCAGCTACGTTTCCAACTTCCTCGATAGTTACATTCCGGCGCAGCAGTGAGTTTCGCTCGACAAATTGTAAAATTTTGCTAAAGTCTTTAATACCACCGGCCGCTAGCGTTTTAATCGGACCTGCTGAAATACCGTTGACACGTATACCTCTCGGCCCGATCGAAGCCGCGAGGTAGCGTATACTGGCTTCTAATGAAGCTTTAGCAAGTCCCATTATATTATAGTGGGGTATTACTCGATCGGCGCCTAGATATGTCAAAGTTAGTAAAGACGCGGTGTTTTCTAACATTGGGGCGGCAGCCTTAACCATAGCCGAGAAACTGTAGGTAGAAATATCGTGAGCGATTCGGAATCCTTCTCGCGATAGGCCGTCGAGGAAATTACCAGAGATCGCTTCTCGCGGCGCGAAGCCGATAGAATGCACAAGTCCATCTAGGTTTTCCCAATACCGCTTTAGCGATATGAATAGTGTATCGATTTGCGAGTCATGAGCCACATTGCAGGGAAAAACTAAATCGCTACTAAAGCGGGCAGCGAACTCAGTTATACGTTTTTTAAAACGTTCATCAACATAGGTAAAGGCAAGTCTCGCACCTTCTCGGTGAGCGGCTTTTGCGATACCGTACGCAATCGATCGGTTTGATAGTAAACCAGTAATTAAAATGCGCTTTCCAGATAAAAAACCCATAAGTACTTCCCATATCATCGCATATTAATCGAACTATTAGTGTTCTCATGCATAAGTGAGACATACTAATTTAGTACCGATTTTTATAAAAAATCATATAAATTTAACTCTAGGCTGTTTTTATGATTACAATTGAAAATTATTTTCTTTCTGATTTCTGGGTATTTCTTAGATTACTGACCTTGTTCTATAGGAGTCTAACCTCGGAGGGTTTTATACTTTGATCAAGAATTCCTGTGCCCATTAGATTATATTCTGTTATTGGCATTTAGTGTGTTAGATATTGTGCTTACACATTACGAATGTATAAATTCGTTGTGTTTCAAAAGTAACTTTTTAAGTTGATCTAACGTTTATTTAGACATTAATTATCTAACATTCAGACGCACTAGAGATGCTTTAGGGGTTTTAGGGGTATATTATTAATACCACTATGCGAATTGAGCTAAACTTTAAAAGACTATTAGAAATAAATAATCATCTCAATAATGCTTTGATAGGGGAATAGTATTACTTCATGACGCGGTAGCACGCTTTTAGCTTTTATAAAGAAGGTCGTACCGTACTCTTTATGTTAGTTATATACCACGACGGTACCGTACACTAAAACGCAATGAAATCTATTGCAAAATTGATATTAGAGATCTCGTTGCTCGGCTTATATTAGTGTCTAATGCTTAAGACAATATCTATTCTCATAGATAGTCTTTCGTATATATATATGTTAGTACTAATAACGTGCATTACACGATTATATTTGCATTATTTCAAATATATTATGTTTACCATAATGGTGGTCTAATCAATTATCTTGAAACGCTATGCTACGTATATCAGGCTTGAACATGGCTACATAAATTTGTCAAGATTTTTTAAATTACGTGATGTAAACATGAATTAGAGTAGATTATTGTATAATACGAACAATTTTTTATAGGACGAATTTAGTAAATAATAAATTACATTAAAATACGATAATCATAATTAATACATTATTTTAAATAACTAGCAGAAAAATAAACTTTAGAATAAATTATTCGATCGAGTTATTATCCGTTCTGATAAATAGAGTAAATAGAATGCACACCGACGGATGACATGGGAAGCTAGAAGAAAAATTCTAATACTAGAGCAGAAAAGTGTATATAGTTAGCGGTATAAAGCTGCACGACTCAGAGATATTCTCAGAACTGCTGTTGAAATAACAGCGCTCGAGTAGCTTTCAGAGTGACTGCACAATTCATATCCTAGAGAAAATTCTTTTAATTGATATCTATATCACTTAATTCGATGTGTAGTTATATAGTACAATGTTTGTATCAAGTTATCGCCTGGTCCTTAATAGAGATGCATATTGATCGTTAAGGCGAATCTATTTATATATTCTAAGCTTCTTACGTGTACCAAGTACAAAATTTAGTGATATATCGATATTGCCTCCCCAGAGAGTTAGTGATTATCCTAGTCGGATTTTGGAGATTGGGTATATAGGAAACAGCCCGCGCAAAACAACAGATATTTCAACGAAATCTCAAGCATAATCAGCGCAGATAGTATTTATGCGCCACGATGACTAGGTCATTAGCATATGTTATAGGTGGGGTAATTTAAGCATACCGATATAATAACGTCGTGATTAATCCCGCGGCTAGGTCTCGAATCTATTATTTTAATGACTACTTCCGTACGTACCCGCTTCGCGCCGAGCCCAACTGGTTTTATCCACCTTGGTAATATTCGCTCCGCGCTCTATCCCTGGGCTCTTGCCAGGAAACATTACGGGACTTTCATTCTTCGAATTGAGGATACGGACCTTGAGCGCTCAACCGAGGCGGCTACACAAGCCATCTTTGATAGCATGAAGTGGTTAGGGCTTAATTTCGACGAAGGGCCATATTATCAGATGCAGAGGATGAATCGCTATCGCGAGGTAGTCAGGAAAATGCTTGACCAGGGCTTAGCATATCGGTGCTATATGTCGATCGAGGAACTAAATGCAATGCGCTCGCTACAGCGCGAGGCAGGGCTAAAGCCTAGATATGACGGTACTTGGCGACCTAAACCAGGTAAATTTCTATCAGCTCCCCCATCTGGCGTGCAGCCTGTCATACGATTTAATAATCCGATTACCGGAACAGTAATATGGGATGATGCAGTTAAAGGTCGCATCGAGATTGCTAATGATGAGCTTGACGACCTAATTATTGCGCGATCTGATGGCACCCCTACATATAACTTTTGCGTTGTCGTTGATGACTTAGATATGGCGATTACACACGTAATTCGCGGTGATGATCATCTGAATAATACTCCACGCCAGATTAATATCTTGCGTGCTCTAGGCGGCACACCACCTATTTATGGGCATTTGCCTACTGTGCTTAATAAGCAAGGCGAGAAAATGAGTAAGCGCAATGGTGCAATGAGCATAATGGAGTATCGCAATGAGGGCTACCTTCCTGAAGCGATATTAAATTACCTTGCCCGGCTTGGTTGGGCTCATGGCAATGAAGAAATATTCTCATTAGAACAGTTCATAGAATGGTTTGACCTCGAGCATTTGGGTAAATCTCCAGCGCGATACGACGATAATAAACTGAAGTGGCTAAATAAGTATTATCTGAAAAACATTGACAACTCACGGCTCACGTCACTTGTACTACCAATACTGATTGAGCTAAATGTCGATGCTACGCAGGGAGTTCCGCTGGATGAGGTTGTCGCATTGTTGAAGGATCGTGCGAATACCGTCAGGGAGATTGCTAGAAACGCTGTAATATTTTATCGGACACCGGCACCTATAGAGCATGAGATAAAACAATATCTAACGGATATTGTACGTATAGCGCTCTCTAGATTTATTGAATCCCTTTCTGGGATTCCTTGGACGAAGAATGCAATTGGTATGGCGTTGGAGGTAGTACTAAAAGCTTACAAACTAAAGCTGCCTCAGCTAGCGATCCCAGTGCGTTTACTGATAGTTGGAACAAAACATACCCCACCCATTGATGCAGTTCTGTATCTATTCGGCCGAGAGACGGTACTCAAGCGGCTACAAGTGGCGCTGCCTTGATCTAAGATATAAAATCACGCACAAGAAGACTTTACAAAAAATTGTTTTTTAAAATTTTCGTACTGGGGGTATAGCTCAGCTGGGAGAGCGCTTGCATGGCATGCAAGAGGTCAGCGGTTCGATCCCGCTTACCTCCACACTCATATAACACAAATACAAGTAAAATTTACCACAAATAATATATTTTATATATTTCATTTGTTTTTTGGTCAGCCTAAAAATATTGGTTTTCGCAAAAAACAATTCCATTTTTTATTTAAAAAAATAATAAAACCTTAAAATTCTAGTGCTGAAATTACCACTAAAATGTAAAAAATTTTTACATTAAATTATTTATTATCAATAGTAATCTACTATAATCACAAGCACTCATTAACTTACTTGGTAATCATTACAAAACAGTATTTATATATAGTATAATTTCTTTAGAACCATAATTTCTATTTAAAAAATAAATATAGTATGTGACTATATCATAAAAAAATTATAATTGAATATAATTCACGGCATAAATCGTAAATATAAATCATTAAAAATTACTATGAGTTCTTAATATAGTTAATAACTATATATTTATATATAAAATGATGTGGAAAAATTAATACTCAAAATTATTTGAGGATATAGATATCAAAATGATTCGTACGTTATTAAATCTTGGCTTGATTAGAAATAAGTAGTATTTATAGATATATTTAGGATGTCTAATCCTATCTAATGTATGCATATTTACTACCAATGACCTAAAAAACTTACACATAGTGTAGCTTAAGACATGTAACATATCAAAATCCAGACCGATTTAAGAGCAGTTCTTAATCTATGCCCCGAATTCTTGCTATTGCTAAAAGCAATATTTTTAATTCTGGGTACATTATTGTGTCTAGTTGACATGTATGAAGTTTTCATTGAAATCAAGAAATATCAAAAAAGACTTCACAAACGTAAAGAAGTTATCCATAATCAACTATAGTTAAAATTTATGTCCCCTTCGTCTAGGGGTCTAGGACATCACCCTTTCACGGTGAGTACAGGGGTTCAAATCCCCTAGGGGACGCCATCTACTTTAAAAGTAAATAGCATATAACACTATAAAACTCATTGGAGTGGTAGTTCAGTTGGTTAGAATACCGGCCTGTCACGCCGGGGGTCGCGGGTTCGAGTCCCGTCCACTCCGCCAAAGTTAAAAAGCCCGCGCAAGCAGGCTTTTTATGTTAGTTAATATTACTATTCAAATAAAAAAATATAAGATGATATATATCTTGTTTTTTATCTAAGAAATTATTACCCCTAAGGTAAAACTTAGGATGTGATATCTAAAAGACGTGTGTTGTGCTAGAGCATTGCGTAAATCTAATCCCATATAGAAAATCTTTTTATGCACATTCTTATTTAGGATACCAAGAGCATGATCTGTATTTACAATATTAAATAATATTATTGAGAGATTCTCATATCTACTAACGTACTATCGCTAGTTAGCGAGTGCTTTTTCAGAACACCCTTGGTTGACTTATAGTACCGCACTAATACTATCCATAAGCTTAAAGTAGCCTAAATTCTGGCTTAGATCCTAGTCTAGTAGTTGCATAAAGTTATAGCTAGAATATGGGGAGTTAGTCATCAGGGCCTCAATCTAGATTATTCATACTAAAATATTACGATGCTTAGTATTGAATAAATCAGTAAACTGTATTAATTTCGACTGAGCTTCAAAGCTAATAATTCAGAAGCAGTAAAAACCGTAAGCAGTTCGCTGTATATACTTATATAAAAGGAATACAGTTGTTAGCAATGAATTTCTAGCAAACGTAACAATCTGAGCACGATTTTAATCTATGGGGCGCCTCATAGAGCGTTCTTATCTTCGCCGTCGTCCGTCTGTACTATGCCGCAGTATGCATAACTGAGTTTATCATTACCCTATCGATTTGAGGAATTTTTTGCAGTGTTAGTTAGTTGAGTGAAGTTTAACGCTCTTAATAAGTACTATCGGCGTAGACCTGTAATTCAGGAGTAATAGCAAATTGCTCAGTGCTCTAATTAGAATTCTAGCTAATATAATAGATATGTACTATACTAAATAAGTACCATATTACAAAATACGCCTACTCATAGAGAAGTTCGCTAGGTGCCATTGAGCTATCGAAATAAATCGTGCGGATTGTTTTTCTAAAAATTATAGAGAAATAGACTATTTATCTCACACCACAATAATACAAATTGTTATTAAGATACATGCGATAATACGTTGGTAGCTGAGGATCGCTTATCTGTTAGATTACATGACCCTTATGCCTAATTATAAGATCCGTTCTTAAAAAAACAATACAGTATTTAGGTATCTAAATCGGCGCTATTAGATAAAGAAAGAGAACCGCTATCCGGGGCGGGGCTAGCTACATTAGTAGCTAGCCCTATGTAGTATATTGCGAGCAACATTAGCAGGTACCTATAGCGCCCCCCCCCCTTCGATCTATGCGGGCAATGTTTACTTCGCGATCCTTGCACTAGCAAGGCTTCCAAACTTTTGTCGGAATCTTTCAACTCGGCCAGTCGTATCTAAAAACTTATTTTGTTCACCAGTATAAAAGGGGTGCGATTCAGAAGATACCTCAACCTTCGCGAGAGGATAAATTTTTCCATCAATCTCAATCTTCTCGCGGGTCTTAATTGTTGAGCCTATGATAAATGTTTTTCCATTAGACATGTCCTGGAATGCGACTGCATGAATATCGGGATGAATATTTTTTTTCATAATGCGTTTAATTTTAAGTGATAGCAATTGCTGCGGAGTAATACTCACCTCAACACTAGTTTGAGAGGCTTTGACAAAAATAGAAAAACAAGAATTATGAATTAGCGCGTTGGTAACTAGATTTTATATTAATAAATAATTAAAAGCAGATAGTATAAATCTCAATAGTATTTAGAGAACTTATTATCTAGATTCAGAGCAAGGGGATTAGATAATTGTATTTATCCTATATAAAATAAAAGATGTAGTGGAATCAAGTCCAGGTGTTAATTAGGGGGGGGTATTTTAGATGATTTGTTTTATTAGATAGCTATGTCCAGGCTTTGCTGATCTATTATCATCCGCTTATAAGCTATAGGCTACTAACTTAGTTATCGATAGTTTTGTAGATCACAATCTGTTTATACCATGAAATCTGTTTTTTACTTATGCCTTTAAAAATCTAGTTTGCAACCGGTAAAAGTCTAAGCACTAGTATCTATAGTAGGTCTGTTAGTTTAATCGTTCTCATCCATGATCATCATGCTTTTTCTTTGGTAAAACTAAGAAACTATCCAGTAAGAAATATTTCCGTCAGATTCGCTTCAATATCCTGTGCGCGGCAAGGAATAGTTATTAGATAGGTGCTCCTGCGCATAAAGTTAAAGTTTTACTAAATACATCCTGTCATAGCGATTTTTGAGTGGGAGCGTAGCTACAGTAGCGATACCGTAAATTACTAGTAATTTCCCCAATTCAGGGTACAACGTCTAATGTTTTCCGGTATTTTAGAAGAATCTAATACTAAAAATGGTAGATTTGACAAAATACGTTTCTTACAGAGAACGGACTAATATGCGCGACTAGCTCATACTACTATAAATGCTTAAGATAATACTTGTTATTGCTAACAACCGAAATCGCTAATAACCGAAGAGTACCCCAGGAGTCAGGTCGCATAATACTGCCCATATATATAGATACTAGGGTGTTATCACAGCTATTTTAGCGGTCACAGCTAACGCCTATTCTACGCAGCGCGCGGTAAAAATAGAGTTTTTATAAGCCTAGAGTGGTGCTATCTTTATAGCATGCTGTAACTCACACGTGCGCTATAAATTCTAGCTGTTTTAACATCATATTTAACATCATATTAACCAGCCTCTAATCGTATAGAAGCTCTATCTTAAGGCGCACTGTTTTTTAGCTCACCAAGATTTACGTAGTACGTTTATCTTGGGGTTTATACAGACATATGGTTAAGAACATATAGATAGTATCTCGAACAAATCTTCAGCACCATGCTTTTACCATACTTATATAAACTTTTGCACTTTATTTACAGAAGATGACCCACTGGCACAAGCATCTGCGGCTAATGTATTGCTAAGAGCTATAGATCAAAGATGTGTACTCTGAAACTATCCACCACGGCGCATCATGTCAAAGAACTCCGAGTTATTTTTAGTCTGTTTTAGTTTATCAAGCAGGAATTCCATGGATTGGATTTCATCCATATCATGGATAAACTTACGCAGTACCCAAATCTTTTGCAGGATTTCTGGCTTAATGAGTAATTCTTCTCGACGGGTACCTGATTTATTTAGGTTGATTGATGGATAAACCCGCTTTTCCCCAAGGCGTCGCTCTAGATGTACCTCCATATTGCCGGTTCCCTTAAACTCTTCATAAATAACATCATCCATCCGACTTCCGGTTTCTATAAGCGCAGTGCCGATAATTGTGAGCGAACCGCCTTCTTCGACATTCCGTGCTGCACCAAAGAAACGCTTCGGGCGTTGTAATGCGTTGGCGTCTACGCCTCCAGTTAAGACTTTGCCCGACGCCGGAACAACAGTGTTGTAAGCACGCGCGAGACGCGTGATAGAGTCTAGTAGAATCACTACATCGTGCTTCATCTCAATGAGTCGCTTCGCTTTTTCTATGACCATTTCAGCAACCTGCACGTGACGCGCTGCTGGTTCATCAAACGTAGACGCAATTACCTCACCAGCTACCGAACGTTGCATTTCAGTAACCTCTTCAGGGCGCTCGTCGATTAGTAGTACAAATAATATAACATTCGGATGGTTCGACTTAATTGCATGCGCAATGTGCTGAAGCATTACAGTCTTTCCAGACTTTGGCGACGCTACTAGGAGTCCGCGTTGGCCTTTTCCGATCGGTGCGATCATATCAATGATGCGTCCAGTGACATTTTCTTCGCCTCGCATATCTCGCTCGAGAGACAGGGGCTTATTTGGATGTAGTGGCGTGAGATTTTCGAACATAATTTTATGTTTCGACGCCTCTGGTGGATGTCCGTTAACTTTATCTACTTTGACAAGTGCAAAATATCGCTCCCCGTCTTTTGGCGTACGCACTTCGCCCTCGATTGTATCGCCAGTGTGCAAGTTAAAACGTCGGATTTGCGACGGACTAATATAAATGTCGTCAGTGCTCGCTAGATACGATGTTTCAGGTGAGCGTAGAAAACCAAAACCATCTGGCAGTACTTCGAGTGTTCCGTCGCCAAAAATTGTTTCACCAGTCTTGGCCCGCTTCTTTAAAATTGCAAACATTAACTCCTGTTTGCGCAAGCGATTCGCATTTTCGATTTCTAGACCATGAGCCATTTCGATCAAAGCGGATACGTGTTGCGACTTGAGCTCGGACAAATACATACAGGAATCCCGCTAAGGAAAGAGAAGAAGCGACAAAAGGGGAGCCGTCAGGCGACGGGCTTAATTATTATACGGTTTGAAACGTATTCGCTTTATGATATCAGCATAGCCGAATACGGTGCTTATTACAAAATGTAACAAGCACCGCCAGGGTTTAAATACTGACGAGAATCAAATATAACTATCAATAAGTGCTGTAATTTGTGCTTTCGATAATGCGCCAACCTTAGTTTGAGCCACTACACCGTTCTTAAACAGAATTAATGTCGGGATTCCTCTAACGCTAAACTTAGCCGGTGTTTCTGGATTCTGATCAACATTGATCTTCCCAACCTGCAGGCGATCGCTATATTCACGTGCCACCTCGTCTAGTAGCGGCGCAATCACTTTGCACGGGCCACACCATTCTGCCCAAAAGTCGAGTAGGATGGGCTTGTCTGCCTTAAGCACGTCTTGCTCAAACGAAGTGTCAGTAATATGCTTGATTTGTTCGCTCATTATTGCGTTACCTTTAAGCTTACGGGGGGTATAGCTTTATAATGCTCGATACACCCGATCTCCAAAAATCCGCTCAACGTCAGCATATCGTCGAACGGCAGTCTTCGCGAAACGTAGGGGCAAGACCTACCCCCTCTGATCGTTCGCATATTCTATAGTCGCAATCTTAACGTAATTTGTTCCATGTCGGGCGTACTAGCGTTGCGATATAATCTAGTGCTAAAATGTTTCTTGACGGGCCTCCTCGCATGGCGGTAAGGTCAACCTGGTCAGATCGGGAACGAAGCAGCCATAGCCATTTTCCGCTAGTGCCGAGGGTTGGGCTCGTCACCTTCTTCTCGAAATTATCTTGATTTTAGACTAATTTACCCAAGTTTAGACTAATTTACCCAGGGTAGCCTGGTGATAACATGCCTATGCGTTATGCACCAGTTTTTGCCTCATGCCTCATATTCCCCCGTTCTTTACTGGCATACCCGCATCGCAAGCCTAGATGGCCAACTTCGCGAGTATCGCCCCGATTATTACTGATATAATTTTCGATGATTCATCAAGTTCTTGCGCGTAAGTGGAGACCCAGAGATTTCGCATCGTTAGTTGGCCAGGAACACGTAGTGCGTGCACTCACCCATATTTTGCAAGCGCAACGGTTGCATCACGCCTATTTGTTTACTGGAACGCGCGGCGTCGGCAAAACAACATTGTCGAGGATCTTGGCAAAGTCGCTCAATTGCGAAACCGGTATTACTGCTACTCCGTGCGGTGTATGTACGGCATGCTGCAAAATTGAAGAAGGTCACTTTGTTGATTACCTTGAAATGGACGCAGCCAGCAACCGAGGTGTTGACGAGATGGCGGCACTACTCGAGCACGCTGTATACGCACCAGTCGATGCGCGCTTCAAGATTTATATGATTGATGAAGTACATATGCTAACTCATCATGCTTTTAACTCAATGCTCAAAATGCTCGAGGAGCCTCCATCGCATGTGAAGTTTATTCTTGCTACAACCGATCCCCAGAAAATTCCTGTCACAGTATTATCACGCTGTTTGCAGTTTAACCTCAAACAAATGCCAATAGGCTATATTGTGTCGCACCTAGAACTTATACTAGCTAACGAAGGTATTAGTTTTGAGATGCAAGCATTGCGTCTGTTATCACGCGCTGCTGACGGTAGTATGCGCGACGCACTGTCGTTAACTGATCAAGCGATTGGGTATTCAGCTGGCATGATTACTGAACAAGCTGTACGCAGCATGCTTGGTGCACTAGACCAGAGTTATCTAACACAGCTGCTCGATGCGATTATTATACGCGATGGTACTACAGTTCTCTCAATATCTGATGAGATAGCGGCACGCAGCCTCTCATTCTCGACTGCGCTACAAGATTTGTCTGGATTGCTGCATCGTATTGCGTGGGCGCAGATAGTTCCAGATTCGATACTAGACGAATGGCCTGAGGCAGAGAATATTCGGCATTTTGCGGCGCAGATAGCACCGGAAGATGTGCAGTTGTATTATCAGATCGCAACAATTGGTCGTGCTGAGCTAGGTCTGGCCCCGGATGGGTATGCTGGTTTCACAATGGCGCTATTGCGTATGCTTGTGTTCGATACTATGCATACGGCATGCGGGTCTGTATCAGGGGATACGCAGCCTACTTCTAGCACACCTCTAGTGGGCTATCCAGATGCCGAAGGCTTAATATCTAGTAGAATATGCGTCCCCGAGACAGGGAAAGCGTCCATATATTTTCCCCGCTTACCTAAATTTGTACAAGATAGGGCTAATACGGACGAGGTAATACAAGCAGAAGAACGCAGCATGCAAGTAATGTGCATGAATGCAATAGGGCAGATCAACATTAGTGCTGATTTAGGTGGTATAGATACAGCTCGGTCACGGCTAGATGAGATTCACGAAGTGAAGATAGCGAATGCACTATCGGATGTAACGGAATCCTCTTCGATTCAACTTGAATTAAAGGGGGATATTATTGCCCCATCCTTATCCAAAGCAGCTGTCTCATATCTAGACATATTGTGCGTTAATACTCTTGCTAAGAGCAAGATACTTAGTCTGCGGAGCCAAGTAGATAGTATTTCCAGTAGGTGCACTCGTACACCGGCGGTCGCATTAAAGAACTCTCCATTTGAGGTGAGCATAAAACCAGGCATACAAAGAACTTCTTTTAAATCGGAATCATTCGTATCCCGAAATGATACGTTGCCAAACAACCAGTCCGTACCACTCTCTGCTTCTAACCGTACCTTCGATGTTAATACACCTCATTTCACCTCAATGGTAGATAACGTTACACACGACGTGCGGACTACGGTACCGTCTCCAGTGCCGGATATATCTCTTAATTCTCTTGGTTATGACGGCGATTGGCCAACGTTAGTGACATTACTCCCGCTCCGCGGCATTGCATACCAGCTTGCACTTCATAGTGAGCTTATAGCGTGTAACTGTGACGAACTTGTATTAAGAGTATCGGTTCCACAATATACCAATGTAGCACACGTTAATAGGTTGAAAACTGCAATTGAACAGGTTCTGGGTAGGCTGATTCATGTAACCGTATCTGTCGGCCCTGCATACCAAACAGCTGCAGCTGTAGAATTCGCGCGCCGGGCACAGCAACAGCAGAAAGCCGAGCAGGAGATTAACTCGGACCCGTTTGTGCGGGGGTTAATCCGCGAGTTTGGGGCAACAATCGTGCTAGATTCGATTCGCCCACTGGCCGTTCATTATTAATCATTAACTACATGTTATAGGATAATGCAGTATTCTTATTTATTTGAAGGAGTTCTATTATGATGAAGAGTCAACTGGCTAGTTGGATGAAGCAAGCGCAGCAAATGCAAGAGAACATGAAGAAGATGCAGGAGCAACTCACGCATATTGAAATTGAGGGCCAGTCTGGTGCTGGTCTGGTAAAAGTAACGATGGCCTGCAAAAACGAAGTGCGTCGTGTCTCAATCGATCCGAGTTTATTAACCGATGATAAAGAGATGCTTGAAGATCTAGTTGCTGCTGCATTTAATGATGGAGTGCGTAAGGCAGAGGCAATAGCACAGGAAAAAATGTCTGGCATGAGTGCAGAGTTTTCTCTGCCACCAGGCTTTAAACTGCCATTATAATTTTACACAGGCCCCCTTCTATGAACGCATGTGTCGCGTTTCAACTGCTAGTCCGTATTGGCACAAACCATATATGAAGAGGAGGCAACCTTCCGTGCTAGCAACAATGATTGATGCGCTTCGCAGACTGCCTGGTATTGGGCCAAAGTCCGCGCAGCGCATCGCTTATCACTTGATGCAAAATGATCAAGAGGGAGCGCAACGACTTGGCCGGTCTCTGCTGCACGCGACACAAGTACTTAAGCACTGTGAACGATGTAATACGTTTACTGAGCATGAAGTATGTGAGCTATGCAGAGATGAGCGGCGTGATTCAACACTGCTATGTGTGGTCGAGATGCCTACGGACCAAATTATGCTTGAGCAAACACTTACTTATTGCGGGCTATATTTTGTACTAATGGGGCGCCTAAGCCCGCTTAACGGTATCGGGCCATGTGAGATTTATTTCAACAGATTAATGCGCCGAGCTACTGATAGTGTGGTCACTGAAGTTATGTTAGCCACTAACTTTACAAACGAAGGCGAGGCAACTGCGCATTATTTAGGCCAAATGCTTAAATCTCGGGGCTTAACTGTCACGCGTCTCGCTCGGGGTGTACCTGTCGGTAGTGAACTTGAATATGTCGATGCTGGCACGATCGCCCGTGCGATACTAGACCGTCGCTCAGTCTAAAATTTTACAGCGCGAAGTAAGATTAATAGTTTGCGAGAGATACACTACTTCGTTATCTCTAGCGTACACAAATAAATGTCCTTGACGTTATGCGTTCTGTAGCTACGCCGCTAGATAGCAGGCTCTCGGTTCTATCCGAGGCTGCTCGCTCCGATAACACCTCTAACACCGAAGGCATCATATGCTCATGCCCCCCCCAATTCTGTAACATATCTAACCGTAGCTACTCTAAATTCCCCGTGTCTTTATATGCTATTTGTTGCCGAGATAATTTTTGCAGGATTTTTTAGTGCGTGCTTTGTTAGTTTAAAGCTGCACTTTCTATCGTAAGACGGCTTTAGTGATAATTACTTCATGAAGATTTTGTTTAGTAATGATAACAGTTATCTAGCACTCGCTCTTACCACGCTTACCATGCACCTACACACTTAGGCTAAGTAATGATGGTTGTTCGGAGTATTATTATAATGGCGCATCAAACTCGTTAACGTTATGGAGACTTATACTTATCTTAGTCTTTGCTGCCGAAAATAATGTTCGCAATATGCATTGCACGCTTACTAATTGTGTACACGTGATACTAACCTGGCTACTGGGTAATAAGCCAGACTCAGGTAGTATTTGATACTAAAAATAGACAGAACACAGGTGAAAATACGCTGTATTTTAGCACTGCTGCGGAAGATGTCTAAAGACTTTAGTTCGGTATTCCATTAATCGGTTTCGCTAGTGAACAAAGATTGGGCACACTTAGAATTAAGAATATTAGTTACAAGCACTACTGTCTACCTATACGCTACTAAATATAAATATATATCCTAGATCCGACTTATTCTGAAATAAGAACTGTCGTGTTACTCAGATCGGTCAGTATAGCCATCACAATCCGAGCAAGCGATCCGCTCAAGTGATGGGCTAGGGCTATATATTTGCAAGCGAAGGCGCAGACTTTCATGCAGTGCGACAGCTGGCGTATCTTACTTACACTGCTACAACTAGATTTGACTGATATGCAATTGATTTCTTCGCTACGGGAATGGATATAGAGTGCTCAATTTAATCTATAAACGTACTAGATTAGTGTAACTAGATCCGTACTGTTAGCATCGAGACTGCCCTAAAGCTGATAAACATGCGAATGCACGAAGATTTTAATTCAAGGAGAGTATTTGATATACAACTGTATTAGTTGAAATTAGTAGAATCTACGTATGGGCTTTATTTATAAAATATGAAACTTTTTCAAGAAGAAATAGCGCCGAAACAGTTGTAAACTATACAATTATTAGTCAGTAGATGCAGGCTACACGAGTTTATTAAAAGACTAGGCCTCTTATCAAGCCCTAGAAAAGGCTTCCTCTAACCATCGTGTTTATGCGAAAATTGGTGGTAGTGCAAAGCTATTTTTCAGATCCGCATATATTTGCTCGGAAAAGTCATTATATAAGCCCGTCAAAAACGAATACGCATCCGATAGGCTTATAAAAATTCGTTCCTACCATAATAGTAGGAGAGACTATAATTTCTCAAGAGATTAGACTATTTGATACTGTTATTAATGGACACTATAAGTGTCTTTTATAGCTACGCCCCCCCCAAACATATTAGGGGGGATATCTAGAAAGCTTAGCATCCTATATCACCTAATGGTCTTTACAGTTGCAAGAAATATGTGCTCTTATTATTAAGCTAGCCTAGAGTGGAAAACGTCACAATTTATAATGTAGTCTTGAAGAGCATATTGCGGAGTAAAGTGTGAACGCAAATCTGGTGAAGGTTGAGCAAACGATTTTTATCGTAGCACTTCTAGTAATGCTAACGGCATGTTCGATGCGGCCAGAGCAGCCTACCCCCATCATTGATCATAGTACCACGCTTCTTTCCGGTAGCGGCGTTACAGTATCAATTGAGCTATCAGATTCTCCAGCGCCATTAGGATACTATCGTGTGAAGTTAGGTGACACCTTATATCGGATCGCACTAGAGAATAATCAGAATTACCGCGACATCGCTTTGTGGAATAACCTAACAAATACGCTCATCAAAATTGATCAGTTATTACTAGTTGTTCCACCAAAAACGAATATCTCCCATTCGTCTAGAATTGTATCTAAAACTAATTCAGCAGCGTATTTATACGATTCGCGTCAGTAATCAGATCCATTCCAGTACTATCAAAATAGCATATGGAAATATTCACTTTATACGCCTATCCGCAGGCGAGTTCTAAGTCATCTCGATAAATCAAAGAATAAGAATATAACTCTTAGCACTTCACAAAGTGAAATGCTAAGATCCCCCCCCGAGAATAGACGCATTGTTTATGTCGGAGACAAGCTGCACAGATATAAAAATCTTACAATTATTAAGTAAAAAACTTACTAACTGCTTAACTAGTTAAAAAAGTTTTTTAAAAACCAGACATTTTCTGAAAAAAGACGTGTAAATTTGAACAAATCAATACTGTATTTTAAGATTTATAAATAAGTGGGGGGGGGGCTATTAATCTAGGAAACTAGCTTTCGCCACAATAAAAAATCTAGAATAAATAAAGCAAAAATTAATCTTTTAACTAAAATGTTATATACTTTACCCATAAAGACATATTCTGGATAATAATCTATATTATATTATGTATGTATAAGTACATACGCATCAGTACATTGTAATAAACTAAATCTAATTTTACCTAAACCACACCAAAATAAACTATTTCTAATTTCCGCAGATTGCGTTAAGCGGCTTATAATTCAATTATTACAACTAGTACTACGTATCACAATTAGCTAAGTAAGATGGGGTGCTGACACGCGACCATTTTTATCTTTTTACTGTATTAATCTAAACGGCTAGTTAAAACTGTTTTGGATTAAATATTTCAGCATTGTCACTCGGATAGCTTATGCGGGAAGATGGTAATCACTATTAAGTGTAGCGAAGAATTAACGTAGTAATAAGTGCGAATTATACGTGACTTGGACACTGCTGATTTTATGGATTGTACACTTCAATATGTAACTAACAAGAAAAATTTTGCAGACCATATCAGAGCTATCGCTCATTAGACGGGCGCGCTCACGCACGCCCGTCTATCTAACTTAGTTATTGCGGTTCCCACCTAAAATGCCGAGGAACACTAGCAGATTCGTGAACACATTATATAAATCTAAATAAATCATTAACGCTGCGCTAATATAGTTTGTTTCTCCGCCCTTAACTACACGTTGCACGTCTAGTAGCATGTAGGCGGAGAAGATTATAATTGATAAAATCGACACCGTTAGCATAAGAGCAGAGAGTTGTAAAAAGATATTTGCGATAGAGGCAAATGCCATCACAAATACGCCAACAAATAACCATTTACCCAAGCCAAAAAAATCTCGCTTGCTTACTGTGGCAATAGTTGCCATCGTGGCAAAAATTAAACCGGTTCCACCAAAAGCTAGCATGATCAATGATGTGCCATTTGTGAATCCAAGCACAAGGCTTAGGAGATGCGAAAGCATGAGACCCATGAAAAATGTGAAGCCAAGCAAGAGGAATACACCTATTGCTCGGTGCTTAGTCTGCTCGATTGCAAATATAAAGCCAAACGCGATCACAAGGAAAGCTAACACACTTATTATTGGCGAAGTAGCGGTGAATAGAGAAAAGCCTGTTATGACTCCGATCCATGCACCAAACACGCTTGGAATCATCGACAGTGCTAATAGCCAATATGTATTACGTAGTACTTTATGTTGAGTTTTAGTAGACACAATGGTGTCGGTATGCCCAAACCTATAGATATGAGGGTCAGCCATAGTTTCTCCTTACAGTATTTGCCTTACTAACGATGCTTGCATCGCCTTAGTTATCTTATGACGACAATTTAATGTCAAGCTGCGCGTCATATAAGTTATAGTCTTGCGGTATTGTGGGCTCTTTCGGTAATGATACACCGCTTCATGCTAGGATGGCAGTTGTGTAGGCCCTATAATTCCCTCATTTTCGGAGCTTTTTCATGACGATAGAGCGAACTTTATCGATTATCAAACCCGATGCTGTCGCAAAAAATGTGATTGGTCAAATATATAGTCGTTTTGAGAACGCCGGGCTAAAAATTATAGCGGCCAATATGGCCTATCTGTCGCGCTCGGATGCGGAAAAGTTTTACGTGATACATAAAAATCAGCCTTTTTTTAAGGATCTAATTGAATTTATGATATTAGGCCCACTTATGATTCAAGTGCTTGAGGGTGACGATGCGATTGCGAAGAATCGTAGGCTTATGGGTGCGACTGATCCCAAGAAAGCTGAAACAGGTACAATTCGTGCGGATTTTGCGGTTAGCATCGATGCTAATGCGATACATGGCTCTGATTCGCAGGAAACAGCGGCTACTGAGATCGCCTTCTTCTTTCCGGAAATAAACGTCTACTCTCAACGTAACGTTTCGTCAGGCACTTTTTAAAAAACTAAGCGCAATAATGACTAACGTAGTAAATCTTCTTGATTTTGATCCTACAGGTCTGGTCGAGTACTGCGCGAGTTTTGGAGAAAAACCATTTCGTGCTCGTCAGTTGCAGCATTGTATTCATCATCGGGGTATGAGCAATTTTGACGCAATGACTATTCTTGCGAAATCGCTACGTGATAAGCTCAAAACCTACGCATCAATCCGCTATCCAGCGGTTCTCAAAGATTACACATCTGCAGACGGCACGAGAAAGTGGCTACTCGATGTCGGCGAAGGTAATGCTATAGAGACTGTTTATATTCCAGAGCAAAGACGCCGTACGCTTTGCATATCATCACAGGCTGGCTGTGCTGTAAACTGTTGTTTTTGTTCGACTGGAAAACAAGGTTTCTCGCGTAATCTCGTCGTTGGAGAGATTATTGGGCAGTTATGGATGACCGAGTTTGCTCTACGTGCCACTCACGGCAGATTTTCTGCGGGTGAGCGAGTAATTACGAACGTTGTGATGATGGGCATGGGTGAGCCACTACTAAATTTCGATGCAGTAGTATCTGCTATGCGATTGATGCTTGATGACCACGCATACGGATTATCACGTCGCCGAGTAACACTTTCTACATCCGGGGTTGTGCCAATGATTAACCGGCTCGCAGATGAGTTACCTGTAGCACTAGCCGTGTCATTGCACGCACCCAACAACGCGTTGCGCGATAAATTAGTGCCGCTGAATCAAAAGCACCCGCTTGAAGAATTAATGGTGTCATGTAGCCGATATCTTCGTGTCTCGCCACGAGATTTTATTACGTTCGAATATTGCATGCTGGATGGTATTAATGACAGCGATAAGTGCGCACAACAGCTACTTGAATTAACTAGCGATGTATCGTGTAAATTTAACTTGATACCCTTCAATCCATTTCCCGGATCCAGACTATTGTGTTCTTCTGCGGAGAGGATTAAGCGGTTCACGCATATTCTGATGGATGGTGGTGTTACAACGACCGTGCGTAGAACACGTGGCTCTGATATCGATGCAGCTTGCGGCCAGTTAGTGGGCGAGGTTCGTGATCGCACCAGGGCGGCAGAGCGCGTGCAACAAGGCACCAATGCTGGTCTCATACTGACTAGTAAGTGCTCTAATAATATATGATAACGGAGGGGAACAAAACGTAAATAAGATCCTGCTTTGGAAAATCTGGGATAGTAACGATATCCAAGGGAATGCTATCTAGGTAGGATATATTGCGTTCTACTGATTTTATGTCATTCGCTCCCATCACGAATTATAATTCGTAGGTTATTATCTTTCTGATAAATAGCCCTTTCTGATCCAATTTTTTAAACATTTGATTCAATCAGGTCATCGGTATGGCAAGGCAGAGAGCAGCGCAAAGAATTCTATAAGGAATTAAGGATGGATAATCAGCAGCATCCGATGCTCCATAACTCGAGTGTCACAGATAAAAATTTAGATCCGAGCGTTGCGATAGAATCCGCTCGGCGGGTTGGTGCGCAGCTTGAAAAGCTACGCAAGGCTAAAAGCTGGTCAATTGAAGATGTATCCGCGCGCTTAAAAGTCTCGCCGAACAAGTTGCGCGAGCTAGAATTAGGAGATTACAGCCACCTGCCGGATACGATGTTTGCAATTGGCGTAGTGCGCAGCTATGCGAAAATGATCGGGATTAATCCCATGCCATTAATCGATACTCTCCGAGATGCTGGTGTACCAATTAAGCCCGATATCTCACTACCCACAAACAGTGGCATTGGATTACCACGAGAACGTATCGTTATGAATTTTAGAGGCACCCCCAGACTTCGGCCGTGGATGTGGATCGTCGGACTTGTGATTACATTAGCGGCAATCGTAGCAGTATGGTTTGCTGGCGGAGGAGAGTTAGCTTATTCGCTGAAAGCTTGACAGTACTAATATAGTTATAGATATCACCACTCTATTATTAGGTATGTAATTAGTATTAGTTTGAGCATACTTATTACATTTCCGCAATACGAGGTAGTCAAGGGGAGTTAGCTTTAGTGTTCCTACAATTCTGGTAAGCGCTATGCCGGGAGATATGTTGGTAACACTAGACGGCATGACTATTTGATAGTAAGGATGGGGGAATCATCAAGGTGTCGCAGACAGTTAGTCTAATTTAACATATCATCATAATATATCGTCATTTCTTCTAAATTTCAGAGAAACGTCTCACGATCTAGTCTACAGTGATACTAGATATAGCTAGTGTAGTAAGCCTATGGGCAGTCAATTTTGCTACGCCATAATGCTACAAAGATTAATGTATTATACGGTGACATAATTCAATTCCTTCTGGGTTCTGTTTGAATCCGGTACTGTGCTGATAGCGAGCTTTATAGTGTCGAGTAAACAAGTATTTGCTGGCTCTGCTCCAAGGCGTCAAGCGCATGCGGTTATAGTACGCTGGCAAGACCATTCAGTAATGATTGGCGGTAGCGCACCAGTTTGTGTGCAATCTATGGCGAGCACCGATACTGCCGATCCAATTAGTACGGCCATTGAGATTAAAGATCTTGCGCAAGCAGGCTCTGAGCTAGTTCGTATCACGATTAATACACCCGAGGCCGCAACCGCGGTGCCAGTAATCCGTGAGAAACTTGATTGTATGGGCGTAAACGTGCCCCTTATTGGCGATTTCCATTATAACGGTCATCAGCTGTTGCGCGACTACCCGGATTGCGCGCAAGCACTCTCGAAATACCGAATCAACCCTGGTAATGTTGGGCAGGGCGCTAAGCGAAGCGTGCAATTCGATCAGATTATTGAGGCAGCAATTTTCTATAATAAGCCAGTGAGAATTGGCGTGAATTGGGGCAGCTTAGACCAGGATCTAGTTGCTCACATGATAGATGAGAATTCACGACGTGTAGCACCATGGAATGTATCAAGCCTGATGTACGAAGCACTGATCCAGTCCACAATTAGTTCGGCTGAGCGTGCTATCGAACTTGGTTTAGGACATGATCGTATTGTGCTTTCGTGCAAGGTTAGCAGTGTGCAAGATCTGATTGCAGTCTATCAGGAGCTATCGATTCGTTGTAGTTTTGCCTTACACCTAGGACTTACCGAAGCGGGGATAGGCTCAAGAGGTATTGTTGCATCAGCTGTTTCTCTATCGGTGCTATTGCAAAAGGGCATTGGTGATACGATTCGTGTCTCGCTTACGCCGGAACCAGGGGCTTTACGTACTAGTGAAGTTATTGTTGCCCAGGAAATTTTACAGACGATGGGGCTACGCTCGTTTATGCCGATGGTGATTGCATGTCCAGGGTGTGGTCGTACTACAAGTGCCGTGTTTCAGAAGTTAGCATCACGAATTCAAAACTATCTTCGAACGCAGATGCTAGTGTGGAAAAAACAGTATCCTGGTGTCGAAACGATGAATATCGCAGTTATGGGCTGCATCGTTAATGGTCCCGGCGAGTCTAAGCATGCAAATATCGGCATTAGCTTGCCGGGAACTGGCGAAAATCCAGCGGCGCTTGTGTTCATCGATGGCGTGAAAACGACCACGCTGCGCGGAACGCGCATCGTGGAGCAATTTCAGGATATCGTTAACGACTATGTCCGGCGTACTTATAGTGTAACAGTAGCGAGCTAAAAAAGCATGTTACGCACATTCTGAACCCGGAGTATCCTAGAATCGACATGATAGAAAATAAACACAAACCAGATAAGTTAACCGGCGTTAAAGGAATGAACGATATCTTGCCATGCGACGTCGGTCTGTGGAGATTTCTTGAGAACGCTATCAAATCGATATTGCATGCCTATGGATATCGGAACATCCGTACCCCAATTCTTGAATATACGTCATTATTTAGGCGAAGTATCGGTGAAGTAACGGATATTGTTACAAAAGAAATGTATAGCTTTGTCGATTCATTAAATGGGCAGCAATTGACGATGCGTCCCGAGAATACTGCTGCGGTAGTCCGTGCGGCGATCGAACATAACCTGCTATACGATGGCCCCAAGCGGCTTTGGTATATCGGGCCGATGTTTCGCCACGAACGTCCACAACGCGGTCGCTATCGACAGTTTCATCAAGTTGGTGTCGAAGCACTTGGATTCGCGGGTCCGGATGTAGATGCGGAAATTATCTTGATGTGCCAGCGACTTTGGAGCGACTTAGGACTTACAGGTATTCGTCTTGAATTAAATTCCCTGGGGCACAAACATGAACGCGCCGCTCACCGAGATCAATTGATTACCTACCTAGAGAAATATATCGAGTTGCTCGATAATGATTCAAAGCATCGGCTATATACGAACCCATTACGTGTGCTAGATACAAAAAATCCTGCACTGCAGGATATTGCAGCGAATGCACCTAAGATAATTGACTTCCTCGGGGAGGAATCGCTCGGGCATTTTAAGGGAGTGCAATCCCTGCTTAGTGCGAATAATGTCTCATTTACTATTAATCCTCGGCTTGTTCGAGGGTTGGACTATTATAATATGACAGTATTTGAGTGGGTAACTGACAGGCTTGGTGCGCAAGGTAGCGTCGGCGGTGGTGGCCGATATGACCCCCTAATCAAACAACTAGGTGGTAAGCCAGCACTGGCGTGCGGCTGGGCTTTAGGTATCGAGCGTATTTTGGAACTGCTACGCGAGGATAATCCGGTTCCATCAGACGACGGTTGCGACGTTTATATTGTGTACCAAGGCGATGTAGCTCATAGTCGTGCATTTGTTATGGCTGAACAGCTACGCGATACGGGGTTAGATGTGGTCTTGCATTGCAGCACAGACAATACGTCGGTAAGTTTGCGGTCACAGATGAGGTTCGCTGATGTGAGCGGTGCTATGTATGCAGTGATAATTGGTGACGACGAGGTGCGGCAGGATGAAGTGTCGATCAAACTGCTTCGTAGCGATCGAACGATCACGAACGCAGATCGTATTCAACAACGGGTGCCAACTAAATGCTTGGCTGAATTTCTAACTAATTTAATAGCAGCCAAGACGAAAAAGTATTAATCAAATGACGAGTAAGTATAAACTGCAGTGAATGCTGCTTATACAATCTTAGATGCTGCAGGCAGCCGTGCTCTAAACATGGCCAGCAAACCTAGGAGACAACCACTAGTCCAAGCATATTCTAATGGATCTAGAGACATGCCTTAGTATGTCTGTTAATTCATTACTCAACGTGACGTCGGCTGCTATAAAATACTTGTAAGTAAATATTGTAGATTAGACATGCGAAATAGGTTTATAGGGATAATAAGATCGTAGTTTTCTATGTTATTGATCGATTATCAGTTTAATTTCTATTAACCGCCTATATGTTATTAATTAATGAATTTTGTTATCTATTACGTTCGACTGTTTGCCTACCTACTTCCACCAGCCATGCTTGCTGCATGCTCGTTTACTAAAGGTATACATTGTTCCTCGACGGCGCTAATCCCGATCAAAACTGCGCATGAGATATCTGAAGTTTGGAGGATTAGTGTAGGAAGATCTGGGAGATATTTTTTCGTCCCATCTTCTGTAGGCGATTATGTATATGCAGCCAGCAAAAACGGGTCCGTGCTAAAGATTGATGCGACTAATGGCAAAGAAATTTGGCGCACAAAATTAGGCGTAGACCTGTCCGCTGGTGTCAGCAGCGATGGAATGATAACTGCAGTTTGCACGCTTGAGGGTAGCGTATTTGTGCTTGACAATGATGGAAAGATCTTATGGAAAGCAAATGTGCTTGGAAAAATCATTACACCACCAGCAGTAGGTCAGGATTTTGTACTTGTACGGACGATTGATGGACGTATTACGGCATTCAACTCACGGACTGGCGAACAAAAATGGGTTTATGTAAACCGCTCGGTGCCTTTAAATCTGCAGACTATCGCTGGTATTACGTTAGCGGGTAAGAATATGCTGTTAGCAGGTTTCCCGGATGGATCGCTTTCTGCAATCAATTTGCAAAATGGTCATGAATACTGGCAAACATTAGTTTCCTATCCACATGGTACAACTGAGGTTGAGCGTATTCATGATGTAGTCGGTGCACCTACGGTCGTAGGCTCACGAACTTGTGCGGTAAATTTCCAGGGGCAAATTGGTTGTTTTGATGTTTTAAGCGGGCGCGTACTGTGGAAACAACCGTTTTCTAGTTATAGTGGATTAGCTCAAGATGATTATGCGGTAGTATCTACAGACGAAGGGTCTGGCATATCGCTATACGATTCCACAAACGGGAAGTCTCTATGGCATAACGTGCATCTACAGGGATACGCTGTCACTGCGCCAACAATTATCGGTAATATAGTAGTGGTCGGCGACTGCCACGGATTTATTCACTTTCTATCACGTGATACCGGGGAATTTGTTGCGCGTAGAAAGACAAGCGGATCCATAATTGCGCAACCGGTTGTTGCTGGGAACACATTAGTTGTGCAGACCAGCGACGGTGATTTATACGGTTTCCGACTACAATAAGTCAGCACATGTGCGTTTTGGAAAAGTAACATGAAGCCCGTAATTGTACTCATTGGGCGCCCTAATGTTGGAAAATCTACGCTGTTCAACCGGTTGACGCGCTCGAGAGATGCACTAGTCGCAGAGCTTCCAGGACTAACGCGAGATCGCCATTATGGCGAAGGACGAGTCGGTGAACGACCCTACCTAGTCATAGATACAGGAGGTTTTGAGCCAGTTTCCAAAGATGGCATTCTATATCAGATGGCCCAGCAGACGCGTCGAGCAGTTGAGGAAGCTAATGTAGTAATATTTTTAGTCGATGGCCGTAATGGCCTTATGCAGCAAGATAAGACAATTGTCCATTATTTGCGCAAAACAGGTCGCCCAATCTTTCTGGTTGTTAACAAGGCTGAGGGCATGAAATATAGTGCAGTATCGGCGGATTTCTATGAACTCGGCTTGGGCGACCCACGAGCAATCTCTGCCGCACATGGAGATGGCGTTACTGAGATGATTAAACAAGCGCTTACTCTTGCCTATACAGACCGAGTGTCACACAACCAAGAGCACAAGATACATGGAGTAAAAATAGCTATCGTAGGTCGGCCTAATGTAGGTAAATCAACATTAGTAAATACCTTGCTTGGCGAGGAGCGAATGATTGCATTCAATCTACCTGGAACAACGCGCGATTCTATTTATATCGATTTTAAGCGCCATGGTCGACAATATACTCTGATCGATACCGCCGGTCTTCGAAAGCGAGGGAAGATGTTTGAGGCAGTCGAAAAGTTCTCGGTAGTTAAAACACTGCAATCGATCGCTGATGCTCATGTCGTAATCCTGCTTCTTGACGCACAGCAGGATATTTCGGAGCAAGATGCACATATTGCCAGCTTTATTGTTGAGCAGGGTCGGGCTCTTGTGATTGGGGTTAACAAATGGGATGGCCTCAATGAACACGTGCGTCAACGCACTAAAACTGACTTAGCTCGCAAGCTCAAATTCCTCAGCTTTGCAAGCGTGCATTATATCTCAGCAGTAGAAAAGACAAGAATAGGTGCATTAATGCTCTCGGTGAATGCAGCGTACACAGCCGCAATGGCCAAACTATCAACACCTAAGCTTACACGGGCACTAATCGCTGCCGTACAGTTCCAGCAGCCACGCCAGCGCGGCCTAATTCGCCCTAAGCTACGTTATGCCCATCAGGGAGGGCAAAATCCCCCAATTATTGTGATTCACGGTAATGCTTTACATGCGGTTACCGATACGTATAAACGTTATCTAGAAAGATGTTTTCGAGAAACTTTTAGCTTAGATGGCACCCCATTGCGCATAGAATTTCGTCTTAGTCGTAATCCTTATACAGACTTAGACTGAATCTTCTGTGATTATTTGCCTATTAAGTGCATTAAATTAAATCTATAGTAAAAGGATTCCCAGCGTTATCTTTTTTGTCGCTTATACTATTAATCTGAAAAGATTAACTCGGAGTTTTCTATGAGTAACAAAGGGCAACTGTTACAAGACCCGTTTCTAAACGCACTACGCAAGGAGCATGTGCCTGTATCGATTTATCTAGTTAACGGTATTAAGCTACAAGGTAATATCGAGTCATTTGATCAATATGTAGTATTGCTTCGCAATACTGTTACACAAATGGTGTACAAGCACGCAATCTCGACTGTCGTACCCGCGCGATTAGTGAACTTTTATCCTGATTCAGAAGAGTCTAATCCGATGTAGAGATAGGTACCCGCTAATTGCATGAAAACTCTTTCCACATCTAATATTTTATCAACTTGATTAACGCGGCGCTTATTAGCATAGATTTTGGAAGAGGCTCTTTTCAAGCTGGATTTGAGGAACTAGGTGCGCTCGCCAATAGTGCTGGAGCTTGCCCGGTGCTTATGCTAACGGGGCGACGATCCAGTCCAAATGCTGCATATTTTATAGGCAGTGGAAAACTTAAAGAACTTCAATGCGGTATTCAAGATCATAATATAAAGATTGTTATCTTTAACCATACACTATCGCCCGCACAGCAGCGCAATCTAGAATACGCGCTAGAGCGACGTGTCGTTGATCGTACCAGCCTGATTCTTGATATCTTTGCGCAACGCGCGCGTAGTTATGAGGGTAAGTTACAAGTAGAACTAGCGCAGCTGCAATATATGTCTACTCGCTTAGTGCGAGCGTGGACCCACCTAGAACGGCAGAAAGGTGGAATCGGATTGCGAGGTCCTGGCGAAACTCAGCTGGAGACTGATCGGCAGTTAATTAGTAAACGAATTAAAATATTGCGCAGCAAATTAAGTAAACTTAAGCGTCAACACGGTATACAGCGAAGACAGCGCGATCGTAATTGTAAATTGTCAGTGTCATTAGTTGGCTATACAAATGCCGGAAAGTCAACACTATTTAATGCATTAACCAAAGAAAAAACCTACGTAGCCAACCAATTATTTGCAACATTAGATACGACATCACGCCGCCTCTATCTCCGTGAAGCGAACAATGTCGTGATTTCTGATACAGTTGGCTTTATTCGTGACTTACCACACCAATTAGTTTCGGCTTTTCGCGCAACGTTAGAGGAGACTGTGCATGCTGATTTACTGCTGCATGTCGTCGATGCGTCTAGCGCAGTGCATGTAAATCAAATTCAGCAGGTCAATGATATATTATGCCAGATTGGCGCAGCATCAGTTCCACAAATTATTATCTTCAATAAGATTGACCAAAAACCTGAGTTAATAAACCAAGGTAACCCTATTAAGAGGAACGATCACGGAAATATTGAGTGCATTTTTTTAAGTGCGCGGACTGGTCAAGGACTTAATGCTTTGTACGATGTGATAGCCGAAAAAGCGCTTAGCTTACAAAAGTGAAGGTGCGATCTAAATAATATTGTCACCAATAATCATGTTACTCATCCTGAACATAATGGAGTTGTATTCAAACAAAACTGACGCAGTAGCTAATAATGCAGTTATACGATAACTGCATTTCGTAATAACCGGCTGCAATAACCGGCTGTAATATGGTCAAAAACAAAAGCATTCAAAGTGTATGGCAGCGTACAAACGCCCTACTTTCAATAACTGCTCCAGCATGGAGCAGCCAAGGAAATAGCAATGTATCATTACATCCACAGAATCAAGGCAATACCAACAAAATTAACCAAGAAGGTCCGCCCGACTTAGAAGAGTTATGGCGCAACTTTAATCACCAAATCAAACGGTTGTTCAGTCAAAGAGATCTTAGGAGCAAAAGTGAGAGACCTGATCCACCAAACTCAAATAGTGGCTATGGTGGATATTTAGGTTTAGGAATCATTCTTAGTGCACTAATTGCTATTTATATAGCTAGTGGTATTTATATTGTGCAGGAAGGACAAGCTGGTGTCGTACTGCAATTTGGTAGATATATGTATACTACCGGTTCTGGAATTCAGTGGCGCTTACCGTATCCTTTCCAAAGCAATGAAAGTGTTAATCTCTCACAGGTACGCTCTGCTGAAATCGGACGAGACAATATGATTCGTTCGACAAACCTAAAAGACATGTCGATGCTAACTCAAGATGAAAATATCATCGATGTACGCTTCTCGGTCCAGTATCGTGTGAAAGATCCAGCTGCATTCCTTTTTAATAATGTCAATACAGAGGACGCAGTAACGCAGGCCGCTGAAACCACGGTGCGTGAAATCGTAGGTAAAAACACGATGGACTATGTATTGTATGAAGGACGTGAACAGGTCGCACTGGAATTGTCCCAGCAAATCCAACAGATACTGGATCAGTACAAGACAGGTATTAGCGTGAGCAGCGTAACAATGCAGAATGTGCAGCCACCACAGCAAGTGCAATCTGCATTCGATGATGCCGTAAAAGCTGGGCAGGATCGTGAGCGTGCGAAGAATGAAGCCCTGGCATATGCAAATAACGTAGTACCGCGCGCTCAAGGCACTGCCGCTCGGATAGTGGCGGATGCTAACGGATACCTTGCCCGAGTAGTAGCTCAAGCTGAAGGCGATGCTGCGCACTTTAATCAAGTACAAGCTGAGTACGCGAAAGCACCAGCCGTTACCAGTGAAAGGATGTATCTAGATACAATGCAACAAATCTACACAAATGTCACAAAAATAATGGTAGATAGCGAGGTTAGCAATAACCTTCTGTACCTCCCATTAGACAAAGTAATGCTTTCGCATAGCTCCTATCCACAAGTTGGCAAAAATATTTCTGAAAATAGTCTTCAGAATAAAGTGTTAGCAGATGAAAGCTTGTCCGATACGCAGGCAGCTCAAGATCAACCCATACTTAATACACCAGTTAATCACAACATGCCCCGATCTCGAGATCTTTTCCGAAATCGCGATAAAGGTCAGTAAGGGATTATGTTATGAATCGAATTATCGCCCTCGTTATTACCATATTTATAATGATGCTTGTTGGATCCTCAATGATATTTATTGTTGACCAACGGAAGTATGCAATCGTTTTTTCATTTGGTGAAGTCAAGAAGATTATTTCAGCGCCTGGGCTACATTTGAAGGCTCCACCACCCTTCCAAAATGTAGTCTATATGGATAAGCGTATCCAGACAATTGATAATCTAGAGGCAGATCGCTACATCACTTCTGAAAAAAAGAATCTACTTGTTGACTTATTTGTAAAATGGAGGATTATCGATCCACGTAAGTTCTACATTAGTGTTCGTAGTGATGCCTCACTAGCACAAGATCGATTAATCCAGGTCATCTGCGCAGCGCTAAACGAAGAGTTCACAAAACGCACAGTTTCGGAGGTGGTTTCTAACGAACGCGAGATTGTGATGAAGGCGGTTCGTAAAAAGGTTGAGCGTGATGCATCAAACTTGGGAATCGATATTGTTGATGTGCGGCTACGTCGTGTTGATTTACTTGAGAATATCAGTGAATCTGTATATCAGCGAATGAAGGCGGAGCGCCAACAAGTTGCTAATAAGCAACGTTCAACAGGTGCTGCCGAGGCTGAGCGCATTCGTGCTGACGCAGATAAGCAACGTGAAGTAGTTATTGCTAATGCATATAAAAAAGCGCAGGAGATTAAAGGAAACGGAGATGCTAAGGCTGCGGCGATCTATGCAAACGCATTCGGTCGAGATCCAAAATTCTATGCTTTCTATAAAAGCTTAGAGGCCTATCGGCGAAGTATGGGTAAAGGTGATATAGTAATCACTGATCCGAACAGCGAATTCTTCCGATTCATGAAAAATCCTGCAGGCTTGTTAGCTACTCCAACTTCAAAGAGATCTAAGCACTAGGTTGTACGGACTCTCCGATCGGATGTGGCTAATTCTTGCAAAAAGTGCGCCATAGCTTTACACCCCAGCTCCTGATCAGATGTATTTTAATCTGTAGTATTTCGCCGATGTTATACCAGTACACTTCTTGACAATATTAGAATAACCGCTGCTAACGCAAATTCGGCGGCATGCCGATGGCAATTGATCTTAGGTTATACTTCTACTAATGTCGGCGAGCTTATCAAACCATACTACGTCACGCTATTAGATTTGAGCTCATGCCAACTTGGTTGTTGCCTGAAAATATTTCCGATGTGTTGCCATCGGGCGCTCGCAAGCTCGAAGAGCTTCGTCGTGTGCTACTTGATCGTTTCCGTTCGTATGGCTATGAGATGGTCATGCCACCGCTTCTTGAGTATCTTAAGTCATTGTTAACCGGTAGCGGTAGTGACCTAGCATTACGCACATTCCAGCTTGTTGATCAGTTATCTGGACATATGCTAGGATTACGTGCAGATATTACCCCGCAAGTCGCGCGTATCGATGCGCATTTACTAAATCGCCAGGGCGTTACGCGACTGTGTTATGCGGGCCACGTGTTACATACGCGTCCACGTGGTTTGCATGCAACACGGGATCAAATTCAGATCGGAGCCGAAATTTACGGACATGCAGGATTAGAAGCAGATGTTGAGATACAGCAACTGATGCTTGATAGCTTGCGCCTCGCAGAGTTGGGGCCAGTACGACTAGACTTATGCCATGCAGGTGTGCTAGCTGCCCTTCTAGGGGCCGACGAACGTGCTGTTGAGCTAGGTCCCGCGCTATATGAAGCGCTAGCTGGTAAAGATGTACCTAGACTGAATGAGCTTACGCGCGGCTTAGAGAAGCCAGTACGTGATGCACTGCTCGCATTACCAATGCTTTATGGAGACGCATCAGTGATTGATGAGGCGCGCTCTAGACTACCAGCATGGCCAGCGCTCACATGTGCACTGAATGAGCTTGAATTTCTCGTGGCGCAGATTGACGATACGCACGTAGCAATTGACTTGGCCGATTTACGCGGTTATGCATATCACAGTGGTGTAATGTTCTGCGCATATGTCGATGGCGTGCCGAATGCTGTGGCACGCGGTGGTCGCTATGATTATATTGGTCTTGCGTACGGGCGAGCAAGACCAGCAACCGGTTTTTCGCTAGACTTGCGTGAAGTAGCTAGAATTTCGCCGAGACAGGCACGCTCTAGTGCCATTATGGCGCCATGGAATCATGATGCTGCGCTGCGTGCTACTGTAGCACTGTTGCGAGATAGCGGGGAGACAGTGATCCAGGCGTTTCCTGGTCATGAGCACACTTTAGATGAATTTGCTTGCGACCGTGTACTTGTTCAGCAAGGTGCTGCTTGGACTGTTGAGCTACGCTAAAAATTAAAAATATTGCATTTGAATATCATCAATAGTTCTATCCAAAAACGTAGGTAGAATACGTTTTTAACCAGTCTAAATAATATTATGTCCGCTAGCGCAGATCAATCAATTCAAGCGATAGCCCAATTTGGACGCAATGTCGTTGTAGTTGGCACCCAGTGGGGTGATGAAGGAAAAGGTAAAATTGTCGATTGGCTTACCGATCACTCTCAGGGTGTTGTGCGTTTTCAAGGCGGCCACAATGCTGGCCATACGTTAATTATTGGTGGAAAAAAAACTGTTCTACGGTTAATACCATCAGGCATTATGCGCAATGGGATTGCGTGTTATATTGGCAATGGTGTTGTGCTATCGCTCTGTGCCCTATTTAAGGAAATTTCTGAGCTCGAAGATGCTGGCATCAACGTACGTAATCGACTGTTCGTATCTGAAGCAGCTACGCTGATCTTACCACAGCATATTGAGATTGATCGGGCGCGTGAGTCAAGGCGTGGCGCTAGCAAAATTGGCACTACCGGGCGCGGTATTGGGCCAGCGTACGAGGATAAGTTTGGACGACGAGCATTACGTGTGCAGGATTTGTTTAATAAACCAATATTCGAGGAACAACTACGCGAAAACCTCGATTTCCATAATTTTGTACTCACGCAATATCTAGGCGCACCGGCAGTTGATTTCCATAAAACACTAGATTTGATGCTTAGCTACACAGATCGACTAGCGCCGATGATTATTGATGTGTCGCAGCGGTTATATGACGAAAATAACGCTGGGCGAAACTTGCTATTCGAAGGTGCTCAGGGCACTCTATTAGATATTGACCATGGTACATATCCATTCGTCACATCCAGCAATTGTGTCTCGGGTGCTGCGGCGGCTGGCGCTGGTATTGGTCCGCATAAGCTCCATTATATTTTAGGGATCACTAAGGCTTATTGTACGCGAGTAGGCGCCGGGCCATTTCCAAGCGAGTTATATGACGTAGATAATCCAAAATGTCAAGACCCTATTGGGTCAATGCTAGCTAGTGTCGGAAAAGAATTTGGTTCGGTAACGGGCCGACCTCGTCGCACTGGCTGGCTTGATGCAGCTGCACTGAAACGCTCGATTCAGATTAATGGCGTAACTGGATTATGTATTACAAAGCTAGATGTGCTTGATAGGCTAGATGAAGTTCGACTATGCACTGGGTATAAAATCGATGGATTGGATGTAGATATTCTGCCGCTCGGTGCATCACAAGTAAGCCGCTGTGAACCAGTGTATGAAACTTTCCCGGGTTGGGAAAAAAATACTGTTGGTGTTAGGGAATGGGATGCACTACCTGTGGAGGCCCAAGCGTATTTGACGCGCTTAGAGAAGGTGACCGGTGTGCCAATCGATATGGTATCAACTGGTCCTGATCGGGATGAGACAATTCTGCTACGACATCCATTTAAAGGAGGTGTGTAATTTTGACACTACTGAATTAGCCCAATATAACGACTAATAGCATCTATATTTAGGATTGTTATTGCCGCCCGATAAGGCGGCTTTTGCAACAGGCCGGCCCAAATATTGCTAAATTTAATCAAGCCTAGATTATTATCTAATAATACTTATTATGTGGATTTATTATTTTTCTCCAGATTTTCTGGGATGAGTTATAGGCAGGATCAAAATTAACCTAGCAGACATATTTTCGATAGCTCTCAGTATTTAAATGTTGAGTGGCGAGCTGTACGTTAGTACAGCTAATCCTATACCTATATAGGATACAAACTATTACGATATAGGATCGTAAATATCTCAAGCGGGCAGTGTCTAACTATCTATTGTATCCATAGATTTAGTGGTATTTAGTATAAAGCACTATATAATATCCTGACTAATTTATGGTGGATTTGTTAGTCAAAACCAAACTCACTCAGTATATTCATGCGAGCTTGCGCCGTGTGAGTTGGACTACAAGTAACAGCACCGAAATATTACACCAAAGTACCCATATTCCATTAGGACTAGTCATAACTCTGTCGGTTTTAGTGATATTCATACTGAAGAGTGGACAATTTTCCTATATCTTTAATTATTGCTAATTCCGACGCCAAATTGAATCTGACTATTCATACGATAGTGATATATGACCCAAATCTGTAGGTAGATGCTTAATCTAGCAATAATTTTCTGGTTCGTCATACTCGTCCGATAGATAGATGCTATATTTTGTATTGTATATATCTGTGTAATTGAATACTTAGTCTCTAGCAGAAAGCCCAGCAAGTTACGTGCTGAGCTTGCTTTCTTGGGCTTATTTATGCCAAGACTCTGTATAAAGATACAAAATATTTCAAACAAAACTAATTCACGGCGCGAAGTATAGCCGGGTGATGCTTGATCAAGCGCTGTGCTAACTAGAGGAGGTGCGTTATTATCTAGAAAGCGCCGACCGAGAAAAGAAATCATCGCCTCTAAGGCAATACTGCTTTACTGCGTTAGTTGCTCATCTAATTGCGTTAGAGTATGTAACCCATGAGTCCTTTAATAAAAAAGCAGAAATTTAACTGAATTATGTGCAGCGTATAAAAATCCACCGCATTTTTTATACCTCCGGACAGATAATTTAGAAAGATTTTCACTACTACTGGTAAATTAGTATTTCTATTTTCTTTTATAAGAGTTAGAAAATCTTAGCGTGGTCTGCGCGACTTAGTAAATGATCTACACTATCAATAATAACATTCGTGTATATAGTAACGTTATGCGATAGCATTCCCATTATGAAATCTATAATAGTACAATAGTATATTGTCTTGGTTGCGGGCCGCTCGACAGAACACTTTAAAAGTAATCTGATCGATCCTAAGTAAAGCACCATGTCACATATTATTAACTCTAATGTTTTATTTAGACAGCGTATGGGTGCGGCCGGTTACGTATACGCTATCTGGAAACGTTAGTATAAGCACGCGCTGGGCATCGTCAGCGAGTTGTTTCTGCTGGAGTTTTCGATATGCTAATACCATTATATGTAGAGCGTCCTCAGTTGCTGTTGTATTTTTGTATTTTTTTAGCACTATTTGCGCACGGTTGATAGCGGCAACATATGCACCGCGACGGTAATAATAATCGGCGGTGTTTACTTCATGTTCAGCTAATACGTTTGCGATGTAACGCATACGTTGTGTAGCATCAAGCGCGTACTTACTGCGAGGATACTTTTCGACGATGATACGAAACGAATCGTATGCGTTATGTAACATCTCTGGGTCATATTCGACTATATTCTGAGCTATAAAATAATCCAATAGACTTTGATCATTATTAAATCCAATTAATCCTTTTAGATAATATACATATGCGATATCCGGATGATCCGGATATAACTGAATAAACCGGTCTGCTGATTGTTTAGCTGCCTCCTTTTCATTATCTTTCCATTGACAGTATGGAATGTTAATTTGTGCCTGTTGTGCGAAAGAACCAAATGGATCACGCTCTTCTAGCAATTTAAAGTACTTCGAGCACCGACTCCAGTCACTGGAGGTAAAAGCATTCCGAGCCTCCAGGTATAATTCTTGATTTGTCCATCCTGCCATTTCATCTATTTTCTCAGGAAAACTATAGCACCCGGTGACAATTACCGTTGTGATAGTTATAGCAGCAATCCTCAATATATTCAGCACTCGCATTTTTAGTAAAATCCAGATGAATCATTCTAATAACCGGCCCAGTTCCGGTGTCTGTATGCATGATTATAGTCTAAGTGAAAGTCCAGTTTGCCTAGATGAGCAGATTGCGCAGGTACCGTTAGCACTGGCGGGCGAGCGGCTAGATAAGGTGCTTGCGAGGCTATTTCCAACCTTCTCGCGTAGCCGACTTCAAATATGGATCGATGCAGGCCGAGTGACTCTAGATGGCATACGAGGGTGGACGCGTCAGCGGGTGCATCCAGGTGCAACCGTACGGCTCGCTCCAGATCTGCTACCGCAAGCATTAGCGTTCGTGCCTGAACCAATACCATTGGAGATCCTCTACGAGGATAAAACCCTAGTTGTAATTAACAAGCCGGCCGGGCTAGTTGTGCATCCAGCCCCGGGCAATTGGAGTGGCACGATGCTTAACGGTCTGCTTTATCATTATCCAGATGCCGCCAGACTACCGCGCGCTGGCATTGTGCACCGTTTAGATAAAAACACCTCGGGCTTAATAGTGGTCGCGCGCACATTAGCTGCACAGATCAATTTGCTCAGACAGTTGCGGGCGCATACGGTTAAGCGTCGCTATATCGCGCTTACCTGGGGCGTGACACCGCCCAGCGGATCTATTAGTGAGTCGATTGGGCGTGATCCACATAAGCGCACGCGAATGGCAGTTCTTACTGGAGCTACCAGCAAACCCGCGCATACACACTTCGTAACTGTAGCTACTAGTTCATGGTCCGGACATCCGGTATCGAGGCTATACTGTGATTTATATACTGGACGCACGCATCAAATCCGAGTGCATCTCGCGCATGCTAGTTATCCATTACTCGGAGACCAGATGTACGGCTGTGTGCGCAACTCGCGGAAAAAGCCCACTCTTCCCCATGGATTTGCTCGACAAGCGCTTCATGCGTGTCGGCTTGAGCTTTTAAATCCGTCTACTAACGTTCCGGTAGCTTGGCACTCAAAAATGCCGAAGGATCTGGAGAAATTAACTTCTACTCTCGGGCTATTAAACGTGCTTGATGAGGAATGTAATACACTTCTGACGAAAAAGGGTAATTTTGAATTTGATGGATAGCTCGACATTTCAAGGCTTTACTAAATTATCGATATCTAACTGTATTAGACCTAACTGGCGCGTAAGTTCCCGCGTATGTGCCCTGATCACTACGCGTGATGGCGGAGTGAGCTGTGGAAAATATGGTATGTTGAAAAACCAAAAATGCGTTCCTGGCGGCTTAAATTTAGGTCTGCATACTGGTGATAATATAGATGCAGTTCGTGAAAATCGTCGACGTGTTATATCGCTGGTAGGCGCACATGTGGCATGGCTTAAGCAAGTGCATGGCACATGCGTCGTTCGTGCAGACAAAGTAATAAATAGAGATTTTCTAACGGCTGATGCTAGTGTAACTAACCGCAGTAAGATAGTTTGTGCAATATTAGTAGCCGACTGTATACCGATATTAATTTGCGATGAAGATGGCTCCGCTATCGGCGCTGTACATGGTGGATGGCGTGGTCTTATTGGTGGCGTCATTCAGAATACCGTCGACTCGGTTCGCTCTTTAATTCCGAGTTCACGGCGCGCAGGTAACTCGCTACACGCGTACCTAGGCCCATCAATCGGGCCGAGTGTATTTGAAGTTGGGGAAGAGGTGCGTACTTCGTTTCTAGAAGCGTCTTGGCCCGATGAGCGTGATGCGACCAATGCGGCATTTATTGCGTTAACTGGGTGTGTTAATAACACTATAGATGTATATAGTGATAGCCAATATAAATACTTAGCGAATCTCGGCGAACTAGCTCGCATAAGGCTAGCACGTGTTGGTGTACATTACGTGAGCGGCCCCCATGCATGTACATTTAGCGACCCATCCCGTTTTTATTCCTACCGACGGGATCATACGACAGGCCGCATGGCGGCATTAATATGGCTGACTTAAGAGTATATGTGTACATATCGACATTAATAAATTCTGATTTAATAGCATTGTGTGGCAGAGTTGGTCACTCTAACTTAATGCCGTGACAGATAGCATGTCCCAAAGAAAGCATGCAGCAAAAATCCTAATTATATTGCGTAGTCAATACTCATTTGGTATACAACGCAGCGTCTCACCTATCTATGATAGGTATTTAAGCTGCTAATACTACTCAGTAGCTACGTTGCAAATTTCTAGGTTTAGACTACTTTAATGTAGCTAAGATAATAGTAGAAACTTTAATGTATAGATTTTCTCTATAAGAGCTTCAAGCAGGAAGCTGAAGCTATCACGTTAGTTTCAAAGTAAATATCTTCCTCTCTTTTTACATTTCATCCTAACCTAACTCCAGTATACAAGTGACGTAAGGTAAACAGTGTAGACTTACGACTTAACTCAGCTTAATTAGAGAATAAGTTGACCTGTTTCGCCTATTTACTTCTCAATAAGTAAACGAGCTTGAAACCAATAGTTGAATTTTATTTAAGAATGGAGCGCGAAAAATGATAGTGGTTTATCAATTAACCTCTATCTCATGCTTAAATCGAAAAGTCAGAAAAATACTAAAAGTTTTCTGATTAATAATATCACCCCTAATTATTATCGACTTATAGGGGGAGTGCGCTAAATAATCGAGTAGTGTTAAAGGTTTCTAGTCAGGAAGAGATAGAAACATTAATATGTCTATAGATGAGAGCATATAGCTTTCTATACGAGACATTTAAGTACTATTAATAGTAGTTTTTTGCTGTAGATTGAAGTAGATAATTTTTTCTTCTTTGCATTTTTATAGTCGTTTTAGATTACGACGATATCAGAAAATATTCATTGTATTCTAAAAGATTTTTTGTTGTGATTTCAACGGGTTAGTTCTGCGTTAGACGGTTACTCAACATTGCTATATGCAATCATAGTCAGATTGCATTAATACTTATATAGTTAAATCATATTATTCTCGTGTCGTATAATATGCTGGAGGCAGTCTCCGAATCACGCTTTGATTCTTAAGAAGATATATAAAAACTGCTTCAATACCTTTTGATAAAACTAGGATGTAATTAGATAAAATTATACACTAATAAAATTATTATGACTATTTAGATCGGGGTTGATTCTACTATTTTAGTAACTCCATCTGATTTATACCATATACTGTATTATTACTAATATAGTAGTACGTGATATACCTTATTAAATTTACAAAAGATGTTATTATCAAGGTTATCGAACTAAGTTCAATGGCGTATTAATTTAATTAAGATAATTAATAAAGATATTCAAAAAAATATTAGGCATACCCTGGGGTACCAGGCGATTTATGGGCTGAGTTGACTCATCTTGCGTTGCGAGCATAGTCCGGTTTTGAATCTTTCAGCGTCGACAGCATAGGAATCGATAATAATTTTCCTAAACTTGAAGGAAAAACGCGACTCAGATTGGCGTAGAAATGCGCAGCGCGCCATAACTTGCGCGCGATCGGCACGCAGATGTAAATTATCTGGTAGTAGCGCATTACAACGAGAAGGAGGTCATTGTGCACTATTATAGCCATCCAGGCTATCTTCGATCTCGAATGTTTATTTCGAATATGTGAAAATAGACGACGATGTATTGGTACGGACAACGCATATTCTCCTAATCGAGAGCATGCCGTACGGTCCGACTATTATCATCTAATAATCGGCTCTGGTATTGCCGATCTGATAAAGCCAAGTATAAGACTAGCTAGAGGCACCCAGGTCTATACTCATAGAGTACTAAATGTATCTGCTATCAATATCTATCTAGCGTAAGCTCAGCATCGTAGCGGAGATCGACAATACCTATTCTGTTGGGTTCTCGTCTAAACTATTGAATATGACGCGACATCTCGGTATAGGCATTGACCAGGTACCAGTCTGGTGGCAACGGCGCCCTGATGGGTGCGACAATCACCGAAGGATCATGCTTATATCTAGCGTAAAGCACGCTAGAATACGCTTAGGTATTAGTGTGTCAGCTGACGATTGCTGGCTTGTGCTGCACAGGTTACCCCGATTGAGGCGCGCTATCATGCATGCTCGTGTAATACGTCGCTCATCGTCTCTTGGCTAAGATATTGTTCTGCAGTTTCTACATTTGGCATTTGGCATTTGGCATTTGGCATTTGGCATTTGGCATTTGGCATTTGGCATTTGGCATTTGACGACTGATCTAGCTATGCACTAGAAGTGCAATTCTCTAGTTGTAGGGGGAGGGCTATTTTCAATTGTGTTGAGCCCTCGCTATACAACAGCTCAGCTAGATGCATTCGTCAGGGGGGGGTAAGCTATTTCCACTTAGCTAGAGTGGGGGGTGGGGCTTATAATTTAGTGATGCCTTATGAAATTTCGCCGATACGCACTGTTGGTAAATGGTCACATCGTGGTATGCTGTTTTTTCTATATTAGTACAGAAGATCTTCGCTCCGATATTGAGCATAGCAGTGCTCGATATTTCTCGGTATTTAAGCTAGCAGACTGCTGGAGATAGTTAGTAACTCTTGCATAGATCGCGTACCGGGAAACGAGTACAAGCGTTGCTATATGCCTGTTCGAAGTATATAGGTATTGAAGCTATAAAGGTGCACTAAGCTCCAAGGTGCATGTTAATGTGCTTTAGAGTGTTAATATTTACATCGTTCTTATACTTTTGAGCCAAAGAGTCAAATAAACGCGGCAAATTTTGATAATGTCCGGTGGACGCTCACCCTAACAGCATATCCTATACTGCTAGAGATATTAAAAATATTGGAGATATTAGCGCTGTATATCTTAAGATGTCTATCCTGTCTAGGGATGGGTGCTTGCTAGCCTCTAGAAATATTTTATTGAGCATACAGCACTTTCTAATTTCAGAGATTTTTAATGCTAATCTATAGCACGTGATGCTGACTCTATCAATAACCCAAGCCCAGAACGCTGCTTAACTATAGTTAAGCAGTTTGATCTGTAGCAATGTCTTGCAATCGGATTACGAACCCAAATTGCAAGATGAAATCTTATTGAAGGCGCCATCTGTTTTCTATCGTGTTATTAGATGCAGCAGCATCGATGGTATATATAAGATGTAGTCTTTAATCTACCCATCCGGAATTTCCGGAAGGAATCTAAAATAGATTAGATGCAACGCCTCATGAAAGTACAAACTAACCACTTCTATTTAGCAATAAAATCTATTTAAATTTTGTAAAAACATATAGCTTATAAAGCGTGATTTTAGCTATTATCTAGAGCGATAGGGCTAAAAGCCTATAGTCTTAATTATTAGTGTACTAGGCATATTAATCCCGTATTCTTCGACACATTGCTGGCTCATCTACAAGCAATGAGATGTTAAAATAACCAAACTTTCCCCGCATTCCGCCCGGAGGACGTCCCTGTGCTGTCTACTGCGAACCTTACAATGCAATTTGGGTCCAAGCCCTTATTCGAAAATATCTCCGTTAAGTTCGGCGAGTGTAGACGTTACGGACTAATTGGTGCGAACGGCTGCGGAAAATCCACATTGATGAAAATCCTTGGTGGCGACCTAGAGCCTAGTTCTGGTACCGTTGTGCTTAAGTCGAATATGCGTCTAGGAAAGCTACGCCAGGATCAGTTTGCGTACGAGGATATGCGAGTTCTTGACGTAGTCAAAGTCGGCCACACCGAGATGTGGAAGGCAATAAGTGAGCGTGACGCAATCTATTCGAACCCGGAAGCAAGTGATGACGATTACATGCGAGCGGCAGAGTTAGAGGCGAAGTTTGCTGAGTATGACGGCTACACCGCCGAGGCGCGTGCAAGCGAATTGTTGCTTGGTATCGGCATTTCGATAGAGAATCATAATGGACTGATGAATAAGATTGCACCCGGATGGAAACTGCGCGTGCTTTTAGCGCAGGCCTTGTTCTCTGATCCGGACTTACTATTGCTGGATGAGCCAACAAATAATCTGGATATTAACTCAATCCGATGGCTCGAAAACATCCTGAATGAGCGCAATTCGACCATGATTATTATTTCTCATGATCGTCACTTCCTAAACCAGGTTTGCACGCATATGGCAGACATGGATTACGGAACGCTAAAGATTTATCCGGGCAACTACGATGATTATATGCTCGCTTCGGCTCAGGCGCGAGAGAGACAAGCTGCTGCGAATATGAAAGCCAAAGAGCGTATTGCGGATCTTCAAGATTTTGTTCGTCGTTTCTCCGCCAATAAATCTAAAGCTCGCCAGGCGACAAGTCGGCTCAAGCAAATCGATAAAATTAAGCTTGAAGAATTCAGGCCATCATCGCGACAGAACCCGTTCGTCCGTTTTGAGTTCGACAAAAAATTACACAATATTTCAGTACTCGCAAAACAAATTACGAAGAAATATGATCGCATAATTTTTCAGAATCTGAGCCTATCTGTACAGCCAAGGGAAAAGATTGCTATTGTTGGTGAAAATGGTGCCGGGAAGACTACATTGCTTCGTGCGTTATGTGGAAAATTGCATTTAAATCATGGGCGTGTGCATTTAGCAGAGAATGCGAATATCGGTTACATACCGCAGGATACGTCTGAAGATTTTCCAGAGGATATAACATTAACTGAGTGGATCAACCAGTTCCGTCAAGGCGGAGACGACGAAACGATGGTGCGGGGCACGCTCGGGCGTCTACTATTTTCTGGCGACGATGCAAAGAAGTCCGTTAAGGTGCTCTCGGGCGGTGAGAGAGGTCGCTTGCTATGGGGAAAGCTAATGCTTGGCCGGCACAATATGTTGCTGCTGGACGAGCCGACGAACCATATGGATATGGAGTCTATTGAGTCTCTACAAATCGCGCTTGAGAAATACGAGGGCACAGTGATCTTTGTATCGCACGACCGTGAATTTGTTAATGGACTGGCAAATCGAATTATAGAGGTCCGAGCGGATAGCTCAATTGTAGACTTTCCGGGCCGCTACGACGAATTTCTAGCTAGCCAGGGTCTTGAATGAGCGCAGCTGTGTCACATCAGAAGCGGCCTACAGTTGCAGTATTAGCGACCGGTGGAACAATTGCAGGAGAAGCGCCAGTCGCAGCTCAGACTAGCGGCTATAAGGCTGGCGTAATCAGCGTAGACCGACTACTCTCCGCTGTACCAGAATTAGATAGCGTTGCAGCGATTCGTTCTGAGCAAATTGCGGGAATCGATAGTAAAGATCTTGACGACTCACTATGGGTTACATTAGCGCACCGAGTCAATGTATTGCTGGCGCAGGATGATATTGACGGACTCGTAATTATGCATGGCACTGATACTCTTGAGGAAACTGCATATTGGTTGCACTTAACCGTTGCGAGCGTCAAACCGGTTGTACTAACTGCGGCAATGCGACCATTTACCGCATTATCGTCTGATGGCTCACTGAATCTTCTCGATGCGGTGACACTTGCTGCGTGTCCGGATGCAGTAGCACGTGGCGTGCTAGTTGCCTTCGCAAACCGGATTCATGGCGCACGCGATATCACGAAAGTGAGTACCTATGCGGTTGACGCATTCGCGTCACCCGAAAGTGGTGTATTGGGCTGGGTCCAGGACAGACGGATTGAATTTCAGCGACGTGTAACGCGCGCTCATACGATTAAATCAGTATTTAGGCTGAATGATATAGATACACAGAATCCGCTACCTATGGTCCAGATTGTTGTTAGTCATGCTGGTGCGGTTCGTGTAATTGTTGATGCGCTAGTTGATGCAGGCGTACGTGGAATCGTTGTCGCTGGAACTGGAAATGGTTCTATTCATTCAACGTTGCAGCAAGCACTGGTTAGTGCGCGAGCACGCAGCGTTGCGGTAGTGCGTTCCTCTCGTGTTGGGTCTGGGCATGTAATGCGTAATGGTGCTGCACCAGATGACATGCTAGGTCTAGTTAGCGCTGGCACGCTAAATCCATATAAAGCGCGTGTACTATTGATGCTTGCACTCTCGCGCGGTTGGAGCGAGCCATTGATATTACAAAGCCTATTTGATCAGTATTAATTTCGTATAAAATACGTACAGAATAGCTGGATTGCATCCCCATAATACGTGCATCCAAATAAATAAAACTCAAAAGTTACTGATTATAATTGACAACAACCCTTAGAGTCCCAGCTATAGGTTAACATTACCCTTCTCTTATTTTATAATATCAATGTCATCTATTATAAACGGATGCCTATCCATGTAGAAACAATAACCATGATACTAAGGCGGTGAGTAAAAATATATTTCTTACAAGAATATTAACTAATTAAGCAAACTACTTAAAAACTTTTCATTCCTCGCATAAAAGATTCTTTATTACTATTAAGTGCTCTTAGCAGTGCGCACGGCATTAATAATGCTATTTAATTAAATTTCTAAAAAATAAAATTTTGTACAAAATTATTAGTATTTTTATAGAAAATGTGTCGAGGATTTTAAGAGCTTTTATATTCTAGTTAATATCTCTCTTCGAGATATTAAAAATAAGCTGTAATTGTACCGTTAACTATAATTAAAACTTTAAAATATTTTGCAGACGGATGCATTATATAATTTTACACGGAATCTCTCATTATAAAACTTAATCATCTCTAAGATGTTCATTAAGATTGTTTTCAACTTATATAGCTATTAGTAAGCCGAAATTCTCAATGGCTTAGTTCTCAATTAGAGAAATCTACTATTGATTAGAGTTCTAAAATTTTATCGGTATAAAATTCGCGCCTTAGCTGTAACACGCTAAGGCGTATACAGCATAGAAAAATTTTTTGTGAACCATAGGAATTTGAAGCTCGTTAAATTTAGAACATATGCTATACGACGCTGCGTTATTAAAGCACCTCTAGCTATGTCTACGGTAAGATTTACCTTAATGATAAGAGTGCTTAAATAATTAAGACTGATTTAAATTACTCTAAAACAGATAATTGATTGAATATACTTAGCGGGTAAGCTACAATGATTACTTCTTTCCTTGCCACATCAGTTCGACGCTCAAGTGGCTTCTATCCATAAGGAATTCCTATGCGTCACTATGAAATTACACTCATTGTACACCCCGACCAAAGCAAGCAAGTACCCGCAATGATCGAGAAGTATAAATCAATGATTATTAGTCACGGTAATCATATTTACCGTATTGAAGACTGGGGTCGACGACAGTTGGCTTATATGATCGAAAAACTCGCAAAGGCACACTATGTTTGCATAAACATAGAATGTAATAAACTCGCACTTAGCGAGCTAGAACACGCATTCAAATTTAATGACGCGGTTTTGCGATACCTTATTGTCAAAACAAAGAAAGCTGAAACTAGTCCATCACTAATGATGAAAGAAGTGCAGCGCGAAGAAGCAAAAAAATCGGCTGTGCAACCACAAACCCCGCAAGGGTAATCATAAAACTGAGACTTAATTTCAGAAAAAGTCAAAGTCTGTTATACTTATATGTTAAACCGATTGCAACTAGTAGCTAGCATCATTAGTCGCGATCCAGTGCGTTATACACCATCAGGTATTCCAATTGTAAGTTGTGTATTACAACACAAATCTGAGGCTATTGAGGCTGGCTTTAGTCGCCATATTGAGCTGACAATTTCAGCGTTAGCTGTCGGCGACATTAGTAGTAAAATAATGAATTGTGAACTAGATGTTTGTGTAAATTTCGATGGTTTTCTAGCACGAAAACACTATAACGCAAATATTCTTATATTTCACATTACAGAATTGTTGGATATAGAAAAAATTAATGATCATGGCTCGTCCCACTAATAAAAAATTTGATAAACGTCGCCAACAACAAAACCCGCTTTTTAAGCGTAAAAAATTCTGCCGCTTCACCGCTGCTAGCGTTACATACATCGATTATAAAGATATTGAGACACTGAAAGATTTTATAGGAGAAAATGGTAAAATTACGCCAGCGCGGCTGACTGGAACAAAAGCCCACTATCAACGCCAGCTTAATACAGCGATTAAGCGAGCTCGATTTCTTGCGCTAATACCGTATACGGACTTGCACAAGGCCTAATTCAGAAAAAGGAAGGCAAATGCAGGTTATTTTATTAGAAAAAATCGTTAAACTCGGTAATCTCGGCGATATTGTTAAAGTTAAAGACGGCTACGCACGTAACTTCTTAATTCCTCGTCGAAAGGTTCGTCACGCGACCAAAAATGCGATCACTGAATTTGAAGTGAAGCGTGCAGAACTCGAGAAAATAGCAGCCGATAAGCTAGTTGCCGCACAAACGCAAAGTGAAAAGCTAAAAAGCCTAACGCTGCAGGTTAGGCAGAAGTCGGGTGTTGATGGTCGTCTATTTGGCTCAGTTACGAATCAAGACATCTCTGCCGAACTTAAACAGCAAGGATTTGCTATCGAAAAAGCGCAGGTTCGACTATTAAAGGGTCCGATTAAGACTCTTGGTGAACATCTAATACAAGTAGTATTGCACACGGATATAGTGACAGATGTCACAGTATCAGTGCTAAACGCACAGGAATAATATTGCCTCATACTGTTATTATTATGTGCAAGCAGGATTCGGGTAAACCCAATCCTGCTTTTTTATTTCATACCATTGCGTGAATAGCTGAATTATTGATAATCGGTTTCCATGAACGCGTTGAATAACGATTTGCAACTTGAATCACTAAAAGTTCCGCCTCATTCAATCGAAGCGGAACAGTCAGTGCTGGGTGGTTTGCTGCTTGATAATGCCGCGTGGGATCAAATTGCAGACTTTCTAGATTATCAGGATTTCTATCGCTTTGATCACCAGCTTATTTACCAGCATATCGGAAAACTAATTATTACCTCTCGGCCGGCAGATGTAATTACGGTGTTTGAGTCACTTTCTACAGCGGGCCAGACGGATTGTATTGGCGGTCTCGCCTATTTGAATGCGCTTGCGCAAAATACGCCAAGCGCAGCGAACATCCGGCGGTACGCCGAGATTGTACGAAATCGGGCAGTTTTAAGAAAACTAGTAACTGTTGCTGACGAAATTGCTAGTGATGCTCTCAATCCACAGGGTAAAGAAGTCCGGCAGCTTCTCGACCAAGCCGAGGCTAAAATTTTCTCGATCGCAGAAGAAGGCCAACGTGGCACTCAAGGATTTCTTGAAATTGGGCCGCTATTAACACAAGTAGTTGAGCGGATTGATGCTTTATATCACACAGACAATCCGAGTGATGTGACAGGTACACCAACTGGCTTTATTGACTTAGATCGAATGACTTCGGGAATGCATGGTGGCGAATTAATTATTGTTGCGGGACGGCCATCAATGGGAAAAACTGCATTTTCGATGAATGTCGGTGAATATGTTGCAGTAGAATATGGTTTGCCGGTTGCTGTATTTTCAATGGAAATGCCTGGCATACAACTTGTAATGCGGATGCTTGGTTCGATTGGTCGACTCGATCAACACCGAATGCGTACCGGACGACTAACTGATGAAGATTGGCCTAAGCTAACGCATGCGGTGCGCAAGATGAGTGAGGCACAGATTTTTATCGACGAGACAGGCGGGCTGAATCCAATGGAATTGCGCTCGCGAGCGCGAAGATTAGCGCGTCAGTGCGGTAAGCTAGGGTTGATTGTTGTTGATTATCTTCAGTTAATGAGTGGCTCATCATCAGGAGAAAACCGAGCAACAGAAATCTCTGAAATTTCGCGTTCTCTTAAAAGCTTAGCTAAAGAACTTGACGTGCCGATTATTGCACTATCTCAGCTCAACCGAGGCTTAGAACAGAGGCCAAATAAACGACCTGTGATGTCTGATCTGCGCGAGTCTGGTGCAATTGAGCAAGATGCAGATATAATTTTGTTTATCTATCGTGATGAGGTCTATAACCCAGATAGCCTTGATAAGGGGATAGCCGAGATTATTATTGGTAAACAGCGAAATGGGCCGATTGGACCTATTCGCCTAACATTTTTGGGTCCGCATACAAAATTTGATAATTTTGCTGGTGTATCATCATTTTAGACAAAATATAATTAATATTTAGAAGTATTACCTATTAAGTATCTAGTTAGTCCCGCACTTTATTATCATAATGTTATCGTAGAGTGGGAGCGCATATTTTTTCGGCTAGTCTAGCGACGTTTAGATGTAATATTGCACTCCTGTGTTGGCGCCTATTACTTCCGAGGGATTCATGTTCGGACGCTTTATGCCTACTGAAGGCAAGTTCTTCGAGATATTTAATGCTCACGCAAAATGCATAGTCGATGCTAGTCTCGAACTCGAGCGGTTAATCGAAGATCTGCCTAATGCGGAGTTGCACAAAAAAAACGTGCAAGCAAATGAAAAACGTGCAGACAAGCTAACGCATGAATGTATCGATTTACTACATAAAACCTTCATCACACCGCTAGATCGAGACGAAGTTCATAAGCTGATCACGACTATGGACGACATTCTTGACTTAATGGAGGATGTTGCTACCGCGGTATCGCTATATGATGTACGGATAGTTACCTCCGAGGCAAATGAACTTGCGCATGTCTGCCGACTCACCTGCGAGCGTGTTCAAATAGCAGTAGCTATGCTACATGATATGAAGCGCGCCAGTATGATCCTGAAGGCTTGCGAAGAGATTGATCGTTGCGAGTCTGATGCAGATCGACTATTGAGATCAGCAATATCTAAGCTATTTCGTGAAGAAGATAACGTTAAAACGTTAATTAAGCTAAAGGCAATTTTTGAGTTGCTCGAAGCCGTGACAGATAAATGCGAAGATGTCGCTAACATTATCGAAGGCATTGTACTAGAAAATGCATAGACGGAGTAGCTAATGCATTCGATTCAACTTGCTATATGGGTAATTACGCTACTAGTTTCTGTAGCGTTGATATTCGATTTCATGAATGGTTTCCATGACGCAGCAAACTCAATCGCGACTGTCGTGTCGACAGGAGTACTTAAGCCGTATCAGGCCGTAGTATTCGCCGCTAGTTTTAATATCATTGCATATTTTATATTTCATTTAAAAGTAGCGACTGCAGTTGGTAAGGGCACGATCGACCCTAGTATTATCGATCACTACGTAGTATTCGGCGCTTTATTTGGGGCCATTGGCTGGAACATCGTAACTTGGTATTACGGGATTCCATCAAGTTCCTCGCATGCCATAATTGGAGGCCTAGTTGGCTCGGCAATTGCTAAGTCAGGGTGGGGCGCTTTGAATATAAGCGGATTGACGAAGACAATCTCTTGCATTTTTTTATCGCCCTTACTTAGTTTTGTATTCGGGTCGCTTTTTATGCTTCTGGTCTCTTGGATTTGCTTCCGGATGCGGCCAAGTCGTGTTGATTGTTATTTTCGAAGGTTACAACTTGTGTCTGCGTCTCTATATAGCCTGGGACACGGAGGTAACGATGCACAAAAGACAATTGGTATTATTTGGATGCTGTTAATAGCAACGGGAGCATCATCTCTTGCCGATTCTGCTCCGCCGACATGGATAATCGTTGGCTGCTATATGTCAATGGGGTTAGGAACATTATTTGGTGGTTGGCGAATTGTGCGCACAATGGGGCAGCGCATTACGCGGCTCAAACCGGTTAGTGGATTTTGCGCAGAAATTGGTGGTGCAATTATATTATTTATAGCGTCATGGTTAGGAATTCCAGTTTCGACGACGCATACAATTACTGGTGCGATCGTTGGGGTTGGAGCGACGAAGAAACTTTCAGCTGTGCGTTGGGGTGTCGCTAGCAATATTATATGGGCTTGGATTCTGACAATTCCAGCATCCGCCGCACTTTCTGCTGCCGGATGGTGGCTAGGGAAGAAGTTGCTATAAGTGCATTTTTTGTGCTTGCACGCAATGTTACATTTCCATAATGGATACACATCCATCTTTAGTAGACTGACAGCATATAAATGTTTGGCATTATATTTTCCGTTATCTTAGATGTTACTTTCTTAGTATGGAATAGTATTAATATACTAAATATATTTAGTGGCTTTAAATTACGAATAAATTAATTTCTTAATCGCAAGCTTTTCCACTTGCATGTTTTATAAAAAATTTATTTTTAACTAGAACAGGAAAATGTACGATACACATATATATATTATTGTATTGCTCTTATTCAAATACTTGCAGCGATTAAAGACACTTAGATTTATTATTCCATTTTTTTCAAAAACCTAATCATCTATAGATTTATATATTGACTACTAGTAGTAAATACCGTTTTTATTAAAAATACAAGTGAGATATTATCAAATATATCTCTTATAGTACTGAGTCAGTCTAACACGTATTACCTAATTTTATCTCATTTTTTCTTATAATTATTACTTCTTTAAAGCGTGCATTACTACTTAGGTCTACTATATAACTTATAACTAGAGGTGCAGATAGTTAATATTACTCATATTAACTATCTGTTTGATTACGGCGGTAATATTCTGCTCTAACTTATATATTATATTTATAATTTCCTCTAAAATTTAAAGATTTTAGGATATATTTTATCTAGTACTACCTTAGTTTTATATGCGCTGGCTAGAAACGCTCTTCGAATCTACTTAGTAGAATAGACTAAAGCATTAGTCTCTTTACTGAGCAGTAATTTAATTTTAAACTGCACTTTCAATTAATATCTCATAGCAAAGTACTTCTAGTATAGAACTCTGTAATTTCATTTAAGCGAGCGAGCGATCCCAACCCGACTTGTGCAGCAACATCAGTTAAATTGTACTTACCTCTACGTAGATCGTATTCCATTCCGTCAAAATCAGTTCGCGTTATACCATGAAGCCGGTACTTTTAAGCGAGCTGTGCTTTATTATCGTTATTTATTATAAGCGCACCACCCTCAATTGCTATAATATTTTTATTACGTGTAAGCGAGCGTATAAAGCTAATTCAGCGAATACTGGGGTTGCACCAACCTCGTAGATCATATTGCTAGCAGCTACTTAGATACGGTGTAGTTATTACTTCGTCGCTGGGTCTAATACTGGCGATACACAATGCGATGGCTATCGTGCGGCGGGTACCTTAAAATTAAAAGTTCGCACTGACCAGCCATAGCACTAAGAGAGCGCCGCTTCAAAACGAGCATTTTGCGGGCCGGTAGTAATCTAACCACTGCATAGAACATCAACGACGCCGGACATTGTTTCCTCATTAACATAAGTCGAACGAACGGCAAAAAAGGCAAGGGGATTGTGCTCATATTTTATCTCATTCAGTTCTCTTAATAGGAGAAAATCTTTTTCTGCAACAGAATAGCTACGCCGAGCATATTGCTACCAATAGCAGCAAAACTTCAAGCCCGAAATAGCGTCATAGAATGAGCATTAATTGATCTAAAGAATAACGCTTATTGCATAGCATAAAAGCTATTAATGGTAAGCTACTGCGATTAATAGATATAATTTTGACATTAAAAATTTAAAAAATTAGAATAATTAACCGAATCCATACTAATTTTAAGCGGCAACTATATGCTTATATATATTAGATTTTTCTAGAAAAATATACGTAGCAGAAATTGAATTCATGCGCCAAAGCCCGATTTACGGTTGAAGTTTAGCTATAATAACGCTTTGCGAATCGCACGCAATTACCCTCATAAGCATCTGGCAGTAGCTAGCTGGTTATTAGTACTGACAATAATTAAGTATACGTAGTCTACGTGTAACCCAGCAATAGAATATCAGCCGTATTAGGGAAAAACATTCCTATCAATTATCTATTTTTAGTAGATTTCAGAGTATGGCATGTGCAGGTGCGCATGTTTATTACATATCAAAAAATGACTAAAGATCTGACATATATTAGCTATATTTATATTTTTTCGATTAGAATCGCGAGTACGACTTTGCGTCTCTCTGACATAAGGATATTATAGGTACGACACGCAGCCTGAAAACTCATTGTCTCGATACCAATACACTGGCGTGTCAGTACATTAGTTATTCGTGGATGCGCAAAGCGTTGCCGTGCTCCAGTTCCAAAAATTACGACTTCAATCTTAGATTCGCCAGCAAACGCAACTAGCATGTCAAAATTCTCTGGCATCAGCGTATCAAACGAAAACACCGGCCACGGCACAACCGGCTGATGCGGGAATATTAAAATGCTGTAATCGTAGCGTTGTCGATTAACCTCAACATAGTTAGCGCCATAACCAGTGACAGTATTCATACTACCAGTAGAATCTAGGTGTAATTTCAATGTAATGTCTATATATGTTTGATATTTATGGGTGCTTACCACGTGTGGCAAACGAGACGATCAGTTCGAGTTATGAGATAATGGAAACGACCAGCCCGAGCTCAATGCATTCCGCTATGCGGTTTACCGGATAAGGGAATAGTTTGATGCATTGTGTGACTACGCTAAAATCCGCTAGATTACTCTTTAGTGTCCTTAAGCCTGTTAGATCACGCGAGCGGCCTTTGTATCGGTCGCTATCCGGCGAATAGTCGCTTTTTTTATCGTAAGCGAGCTTTTCTTTACCAAGGCATTGGATATGAAGAAGTCCATCATAAAATTAAATAAGCTATTAAATATCTGTTATGGCATATACAGATCTCTTTGAAATAAGGTTAAACGCTTTCAAGAAAAAGGGTATCAAAGTCATTAAGCCAAACATTGGTAATGTTGACGCTCTCGTCTTCGATACGCTAGACGAGGGTGCCACTGATATAGTTAGAAACCTACCGGCATCATCTAGTTTTTTTCGGACTCAAAGTCTATGTTTTCAGCGTATAAATCTATTGTGTATCACGGGCAACAAAAAACATTGTTGGTGTTAACTATTTTTTACTAGCAATAACGCGTCGGAGTTAATAGTGATAACGATGCAAGGCCCGCTAAATGATAACGATAAAGTGCCATTACTACGGTTTAGTGACCTATTATTGGCAGAACTAGTTAGTCTATTAGTAGAAGAAAACTGCTACTGGTGGGGCAAATATAGTAGTCGTCTGTTAGATTCAGACGGTATTAAAGCGAAGATTTTGCTCAATATGCGAGTCTCAGCGATTGCTAACTTTCATAATCTGACCAATGCGGTACTGATACTCAAGCTTGCATATCAGTACCAGCTAACCGTATTCTTCGATAAGATCTGCGATAAGATTATTATCTGCGACGGGGCTTATATACGCCGAGGTAGCGCATTTTACCATATATACCCACTACCGTCTTTCATGGAAAGCGACCTTATACATGTTTCTGTGAATAGATCTAGCCATCTATCTAGTGTGCGATAGCTAAGATTATTCTAGAACTGCTGCTGCAAGAGCGAGTTTTTGCTAATTTAGCGCACCGGATTAGCGCACCGGATTTAACTAGCTAGATCCTGAGTAATTTTAGATCGCATTTTTACCTAATGTCCATAACCCGAGCAATTCGATAAGCTGTAGTGCAAGGTTTCTGGGCGGCTACTGCAAGCGTACGAGCGCGTTGCCCCTTTTTATGACATACACACGCGGGATCATGGAACCGATCAAAGTAGGATTATTAGGCTTTGGCACCGTTGGCAGCGGAACGTTTAATGTATTGCGCCGCAACCAGGAGGAAATCGGCCGGCGGGCTGGCCGGGGAATCGAGATCACGAGAATCGCGGTACGTAATCCAGCTAAGGCTCAGAAAGTCTTGGTTGATCCACTCCGTACCGTAACATTAACGTCGGACTTTACATCGGTGGTCAATGATCCATCTCTAGATATTATTGCAGAAATGATTGGTGGTACCAATATTGCCCGTGAACTAGTATTGCAAGCGATCCAGAATGGTAAGCATATCGTGACAGCTAATAAGGCGTTACTTGCGGTTCATGGAACTGAAATATTCGAAGCAGCTCGCGCTAGAGGTGTAATAGTTGCCTTTGAGGCCGCGGTAGCTGGTGGTATCCCGATCATTAAAGCATTGCGTGAGGGTTTAACGGCGAACCGTATCCAGTATATAGCCGGTATTATTAACGGCACTACAAACTTTATCTTATCTGAGATGTGCGAGCGCGGCCTAGATTTTGCGACTGCGCTGGCTGATGCTCAACGTCTTGGCTACGCAGAGGCGGATCCGTCATTTGACATCGAGGGCGTTGACGCTGCACATAAGGCTACTATTATGGCAGCGATCGCATTTGGAGTGCCAGTACAGTTTGATCGTGCTTATGTCGAAGGAATCACTCAATTGCATACATTGGATATTCGTTATGCGGAGGAACTGGGTTATCGGATTAAGTTACTTGGTATTGTGCGACGTACTATTCAAGGAATTGAGTTGCGGGTTCATCCGACGCTAATTCCAGCTAAGCGTTTGATTGCAAACGTACAGGGCGCAATGAATGCAGTCCTTGTCTATGGCGATGCGGTTGGGGCAACACTGTATTATGGTAAAGGGGCGGGTGCAGAGCCAACGGCATCAGCTGTAATTGCCGATTTAGTTGATATTGCTCGGCTACATACAGTAGACCCCAATAATCGCGTGCCCCACCTTGCATTCCAACCAGACCGTTTGGCAAGCACACCAATCCTGCCCATTGACGAAATTACTAGTAGCTACTATTTGCGACTTCGTGTCGTAGACCAAATAGGCGTACTTTCCGATATTACACGTATCCTTGCTGCCTTAGATGTTTCGATTGATGCGCTGCTACAAAAGGAGTCAGAGTTCTCTGACAAAGGCCAGATAAGTGAAACTATTATCATTCTAATCACGCACGAGACGCTAGAAAAAAATATCAATGAGGTGATTTCTCGCATCGAAGCACTATCTACAGTGCGATCGAGTGTGACTCGGCTACGCATGGAAGCATTGAACTAAGATTAATCGCCTTAGCCGATAAGCGAAGAAGTAAAGGACATTTTAAGATGAAATATATTTCCACGCGCAGTTCCGGGCTCGGGAGGCGTTATTCGTTTCTTGAAATTCTACTTGGCGGTCTTGCAGAGGATGGCGGCTTATATATACCAGTACAGTATCCACGCGTGTCCGATGCCGAATTGTCACATTGGCGAACACTATCATATTCGGATCTAGCATTCGAGATTCTTAAGAAATTCTGCAATGACATACCAGTTAACGATTTACTGGCATTAACACGTCGCACTTATCGAGCTGATGTTTACTCAAATATACGCGACGCTAGTGGATCCGAGCGTATCACGCCCCTTAGAACACTGGGAATTGAAGGTGGTACGCCCCTGTCGCTGCTAGAGTTATCTAACGGGCCAACGCTCGCTTTCAAAGATATAGCCATGCAATTGCTTGGCAACCTGTTTGAGTACGCTCTAGCAGCATATCATGACCAGAAATTGAATATTCTTGGAGCAACATCCGGCGATACTGGTAGCGCTGCTGAATATGCAATGCGCGGCAAGTGTGGCATGCGTGTCTTTATGCTATCACCTTATCACAAAATGAGCGCATTCCAGACTGCTCAAATGTTTTGTTTACAAGACCAGAATATCTTTAATATTGCAGTCGAAGGAGTATTCGACGATTGCCAAGATATTGTTAAAGCAGTCTCGAATGACTGCACATTTAGAAAAAAATACCAAATTGGTACGGTTAACTCAATCAACTGGGCTCGGATTAACGCACAAGTTATCTACTATTTTCGAGGCTATTTTGATGCGACATGCCATAACAACCAGCGCGTATCGTTCACGGTTCCATCAGGTAACTTTGGTAATATATGCGCTGGTCACGTCGCTCGGATGATGGGCTTGCCGATTGAAAAGCTAGTAGTTGCTACTAATGAGAACGATGTACTTCACGAATTTTTCCGAACCGGAAAATATCGATCACGATCAGCGGCTGAAATTTACCATACAACTAGTCCTAGTATGGATATCGCGAAAGCGTCGAACTTTGAGCGCTTTATCTTTGACTTGCTAGGCTGCAATTCTAAGCGCGTATTACAATTGTTCTGTGACCTCGAGACCAATGGTAGCTTTGATTTATCTATGTCGAGCGATTTTACCCGCGTGCAAAGGTTCGGTTTCGTATCTGGTTGCAGCACGCATACTGATCGCATTTCAACGATCCGTGATATCTACCGTCGATATCAGGTAATAATCGATACCCATACGGCGGATGGAGTGAAAGTAGCGCGCGAATACCTAGAACCTGGAATTCCTATGATTGTGCTCGAAACCGCACAACCTATAAAGTTTAGGGATACGATTCGAGAGGCGCTAGATCTAGATCCTCCATGTCCTCCAGCCTTTAATAAACTAGAGACTTTGCCCCAGCGTTTCACTGTTTTACCGGCTGATGCTGCGTGTATTAAAGACTTTATCCGCGCACAGATTGATATCTAGGTGCTGTATGCTAAGTAACAAGGTTATAACCTATACACTTACTTATATAGTGCTGATGATCTAACTATGCTAGCAAGCATAGTTAGATAAAATGTTCTCGTTAGAGAGACATTCAACCAATACGGGACCGGTTAAACTGTGTAGTATCAATCACAAATTCGGATTTCGGGCGGTGTTAAACGACCTGTTAGGGACATATTAATAGATATGTAGTGTCGTGGAATTCACTTGCTAGTTAAAGTAGAAAAGTAGAAAAGTAGAAAAGTAGAAAAGTAGAAAAGTAGAAAAGTAGAAAAGTAGAAAAGTAGAAAAGTAGAAAAGTAGAAAAGTAGAAAAGGAAATTGACTTGGGTCTTATACTCAAATAATAGTGTTTATGCGTGACTAGTTGCATAGCATGTTGTTCTAATACTAAGACTCAGATCACATCAAAAGTCTTAGTCGATGAGATATCAGTTGATCAAGATTCAGAATTTAACTATTGTCCTAGTAGCCATACTATTATGGCGCTTATAAAAATAGATTTAATGAATCAAATTAATATCTTCTATATTACAGCTTATAGCAATTCTCTTAATCTATAGATACAGCTATAGTAAATTTATGAGTCGAGTAGAAAAGTGGTAAAAATATATAAATATTTAGATAATATATCGGAGTGATATTTAATCAATTATAAAAGCGATTACGATCCGCTTCCCAAGCTTGAGAGAGATAAAAAAATAGTCAATTCTTCGGGGCAGTATACGGTAGCATTTATGTGTTCTTAATGCACTTTGCTTGTCTAGGTAGCTCAAAAATTGAAGTGTACTCATTGCTAGTACAAATCAAGACCACCCATCATTCAGTATACTATCTGCGGCAGAGTTATATGGTCAGATGACAAAATCACTATTCATTTAAGCGCCATATTCTAATTAGACTTTATCGCTGAACATGATGGTCAGTTATACAAGCACTACCTGTATTAATCTCTTAATCTCGGATATCTACATATTAGCATACTGCAATGCAAATACGTTTATATTCCCTCGCGAAATCTTACGCGCAATCTTTTCTAGTTAAGTACACTTTATAGTACATAATCACAGTATTCTTCTAACATATTAGAAATATTAGAAGAATAGTGTACCCTGTAAAAGTTACCTAAGAATAAGCTATGTTAAAGCACGTATACTAATCAGCCGAACATTAGCAGTATTGCCTCAGCTTGCCCAGTATCCTGCAAACATAAGTGTTTTTTCTATCACCAGAACCTAAGATGACACTAATAATACCAGCTATTCTTTACACAGAGTTTCCTTATTTATTGTAGATAATCTACACATTGTACAGTCTGGGCTAGAAATATCTGGCTGATACTAGACAATTGGGGTCTATTTGAGTATGTAAGTTCTCAAAGCTATCTCTGAATCAGCAAGAGGTCTTATAGCATTGTTAAATAGTGCGCGTACTATTTTGAGACTTAAAAAAAGATTAACATATTAAATAAACATGTGATTATTGAGCAATAAATCTGGCCGGATTATAGAAAAATTTATAAAACCTATGCCAAATGGTCTCATCACATATACTGTTACTGCTGCTATTATTATCAGCAGCCAGATAACTTGTAGCGCACTTAATGCACAAGACATCAACTATAAGAGTGCTATACAAACTTAAGTATCACCCTTGACCATGCCTCCAGAGATAGTGCATACAGTCACCAACCATCGTTCTTCGATGGCGTTGCTATCCGAATTTTAGCAGATGCGTCAATCAGAATCTGAATTAGCTAGTGAAAAAGTTCCTCCACCGATACAGGGGATGCATATCCAGCGAGAAGGTATTCAGCACTGGCTGGTAATCGATAAATCACTGCGCGTACAAATTTGGCCTAAAGTACGTCGTTTTTTGGAGCGAACAAGGCTTCGTTTTATTACTAGACTCATACAATTGCAGTATTTTGGAGACAGACTGGCGTGAAACCTGCCCGCAGAGATCATATAGACCAACTCACGATATTTTTCCTAAAGCACTTACTTCCTCCAATACAGCAAGTGTTCCCGATAAATATCGTACTCGGCTCGAAAATACACCGGATGGTAAAGTATATGTGTTTATCAGTCGGTGCAGGCTATATAAGCAGTTCTTTGGTATAAATAACGCACACAGCCAGCGGGAAATTCAACAGAACGATCCAATATTAAAAGCTAAGTATTTTAATCGATTAATGCAGGTATTAGCAAATAATTAACTTTGTAATATATCTACTAGAGCTGTTAGTTATATTCGAAAATAGAAAGAAACTAGTTGAGACGGTGCGATGTAAATTAATCACACATACCACTATGTTCTCTAATTTTTATGAATATGCATAGTTTACAAGTCTGGATTAAGTTAAATTAAAATTTACGGTTCATTATCATGATCGTACGCATGGATTATGTTTCATGCGTTATAGTGCGGGCTGCACTATTAATGTTCGACTAAAAATATTTTTTAGATTAAAAATCTATAACTCATAGTATAATGGAGAGTAAACAATATTGTCTAAATATATATTCCTTAGTTAAAGACACACAAGTCCTAGTTATACGTAAAAATAGAAGTACTAAAAATTTATATTACTGCCAATCGAAGTATCTAATTACATGTAACTCGAAACCGTTACGTTAACCTTAGGAACCAGCATTTAGTACTTATCTAAATATCCAGTAGATAAAGTGTTTACTATATTAATTCATCATATGCATTAGTAATTATCAATAACATCTGGAATTAAAATAATTATTCAGTTTGAATTATCTTTACAATAATACTATACGCTCTGTACTAATAAATAGTTGTTGTTTGTAACTTGCGGCTATAGAAACAATACTTCATTTTGAGAGGTATAGATTCTATGGTGGTAGAGCGATACGCGACCTACTTGTTAAATAGAGTATTCGGCATCAGCTTCTCGAGTTTTTTCAAGGCTGCTTCTATCTATCTATCTATCTATCTATCTATCTATCTATCTATCTATCTATCTATCTATCTATCTATCTATCTATTTATTTATTTATTTATTTATTTATTTATTTATTTATTTATTTATTTATTTATTTATTTATTTTAAAATCGATATTCCTTACATAATTTTTTTTCGTTTCGCTAGCACATTAAGCGTATAATTCTGATATATATACTATATAATTATAATCCCAGTAAATATGTGCCCAATAAATCTGTTAATAACTTAGTAGGACCTCCCACAACATATTCTATCGTTTTATTATTTTGTTATATTTTGAGGTACCAATATTAGTAAGTCTCTACTTACAGTGGGTCTATAATCGATCTATGTATATTTATTACAAAATAATAAAACAAGCCATAATTTGAATACTCTTTAGTAGTTTACTACTTAAGTAAACTAATCTTCAAAGAACACACTTGAATATTTATATTATTAAATGGGAAATATATTTCTGTTAGAAAACAGACTAACTATAGCAGAAATACCATTGCTTTACACAGACATGAGTAAATTATAGTAATAATTTTAATTCAAAAAAATAATCTCATACTGAAAGTGCATAGTTCGATCTTGATTTATCGAACTAGCATGTGGAATTGCTAAGCTATTTAATCAATTAGAAAACGCCACCACTATGTAGTTGATTCGATATTAACGGAACAGTATACGTCGTGATCGGTTTTCAAATAATCGTGCCTAGAGCATATCTAAATCCTTGTGAGCTGATTACATCGACATATTGAATATATAAGCCACACTAGATAGTACTGTTGTGGGGATCGTATAAACGATGCGACTGAACATGCTTAAAATCGAGATGTATAGAATATCAGTAAATAGTGATCTATTCTTACTGCGAATAAAGACTAAAATGCATTTTGGCAAGCTTCGCCGTTTTATTTTATCTAGTAAATATTATCCTTAACCATAAATACTGCAGCGCTTTAAACCCCGCATAGTGAGATAGAGCTAGGTCAACTAAAGCTTGTCGGGGCTGACAACATAGCTTTAAGCTTGAATTTATACATTGCACTATTAGTACTTTCTAGACTTTAGTTATAAAATTAAGCATACTCACTTTAATCTACTATATCGGCAGAGTTTTGGCTTGACTTATATGCGGTGTTTGTTTTAGAGTACTACCAATTTACGATAATAGTAAAGCTACTATGCTCGCTAAGATACTTTGCAGTAAAGCAAATTTACCATGCCTTGGTTTTTAACCAACTTTGACAAGACCTATAAAATAAAATTAGATAAATTATACTACATAATACTTCAAAAAGTTGCGATTATATTAAAATATCTATGTACTGATTTTAAATCATTTCGCAACTAAAAAAGAAAGATCTGGTGTTTCGCATGATTAGATCATGACATCTCGTTTATAAATTGCAATGCTAACGCATTATAATTAGTATTCTTGATTTAAGGTAATCAAGCCAGGAAAATACCTCAAACTAAAAGTACACAAATCTCAATTGCTTTAACTATCTTTCTAAAGCTTCCTAGAGTCCGTGAAGTCTGTCGACTCTTTAAACGATGAAATCTCTGATTGTATAATCCCCGTTTTAAAAATGGGGTTCAAGTTAAAACAATTAAAGTATTTAAAGCTCATAGAAACTGGATATTGATTCCGGTCAGCTGTTCTATAATGCCTGTTTTCATAGATCGACTAAATCTAAAGAAATTACTGCAGTATTTTCGTAAAGCGCCTCAAAGCTTAAGCCTAGCCTCGGCTAATCACGATGGCAATATGGAGTACATTTAAAATGTTTTGTTAATACTCGCCAAGTAGTTAAGAGACTGTAGTGCATGAATGCACAGGCGCTATGACATATTAGATAAACTATTACTATATGCGATAACCAAAGTATTTTTTCGATTTAAAAGAATCGCTAGATGCGCTGATTAAGCTGAGATACCACTTATCACAAAGATATCCGATACCTGCTGCCGCACTTATAGCATTAAAATTGATGAGAGTCATTAAATGACCCAATGTCGCACGACATTTGTGTGATATATCCCCCCCCCAATACCAGCACGACTAAATAGTGTGCGCTGGTATTCTAATACCCAGAGGTTGTTTTGAACGAAAAGCACGATCTCGATTCTCCTGAGTCAGGTCCTATCCGTGTAGTATCCGCGTATAATCGCGAGACAGGCCAACGCTCATTTCTGGTACCGCTAACCGCAGAAGTTAAAGGCGGTGAAGAGGAGCGTCCGCGCCGCGGTTTGCGAAGGGGACTACGAAGCTTAATGGCTCGCCGTCGAGCGGTTACAAAGTTAAAAGCGACCGTTGTTATTAATACTGATTCTAAAGCAAAATCACTTGATAGCAATACTAGCTCTCAAACACGTATGTCCCCTAAAAATTCTGCCCCCATAACTCAGAGTAAAAGCGACAAACGTGATAGGCGCGTAGCTCTAACAGGCCCCATGAATAAAGGGGGCGGGCGCATCGATGATGCATTTACCTATGTTACGTCGCCAGCATTCGATGCGGACAATATTAATACAGGAAGCACCCCCTCTATTAAGCGGGTATTATTAGCCGAGGATGATGCACCAAAGCTACATAAGGTGTTGGCTGAGGTGGGCATGGGCTCACGTCGAGAAATGGAGGAATTAATTATTGCTGGACGCGTATCTGTCAATGGCGAGCCGGCGCATATAGGCCAGCGGATTATGCTAACTGATCAAGTGCGTATAAATGGTCATCTAGTTAAACGAAGGTTGCCATATAAGCTACCACGCGTGCTAATTTATCATAAATCGGCGGGCGAGATTGTTAGTTATGCAGACCCGGAGGGTCGCCCATCCGTATTCGATAAATTGCCATTAATTAAGGGGGCAAAATGGCTGGCTGTTGGTCGACTAGATTTCAATACTGAGGGGTTGCTACTGCTAACTACATCCGGTGACATTGCAAACCGCTTTATGCATCCGCGCTACCAAGTCAAGCGTGAATATGCAGTGCGAATTATCGGCGAATTAACAGAGCGTGCGCGACAAAAAATGCTAAGCGGAATCGAGTTAGACGATGGTCCAGCAAGCTTCCTACGTATTCAAGATGGCGGTGGGGAGGGCGTTAATCGCTGGTACCACGCTGCGCTTTTAGAAGGTCGAAACCGCGAGGTGCGTCGCATATTTGAAGCCGTAGGTTTAACTGTTAGTCGGCTAATTCGAACACGCCATGGTCCGATCGTTCTGCCTCGTAATCTTAGGCGTAGCCGTTGGGAAGAGCTAGAGGATAAGCAAGTTCGTTCTTTAATGTTAGCTGTTGGATTAAAAGATCCAATTGAGGATAAAGGAGGAGGGCGCAGCAAGGTGGTACCACGTCGTCATCCGGATCCAATGCAAACGGCAATCGGCTATATCGGGTATGATGCACCTGGCCCTCAGCGAGGGTTGGGCTGTAGCACGCGTAGCGGTACGAACTGGAGTTCGCCCTCCAAGCGAGTACCTGGGTACACCGGATTTTCCTCCGTGTATAGGGGACATGCTAATACAAAAAAAGATGGAAATCTTAGTAACCGCGACGTTAATGGAAACCAGACATCAGGAAAAGATACACTAAAAAACAATACGCCTAGTAGGCGAGGTGCAACAGTGCCACACCAAGGTGGAATAAATCTTCGCGGTGCGCCGCGTAGACGCTCACGTGTCCGCTAAGCGCACGAGTTCCTCTGTAGAGCCGTTCTACATACGATATCTAATATGTCATACAACATACTTAGTTTTTCTATCTTGTCACGTTTGGTTGCGCTTTACTATGTAAATTGCAGATCACCTCGAAAAATACTATAATTAGCGGATGCATTAGATATGTGTTATTTGCAGTACGCTTTCAATGCGTAACCACAATAAAAATGGGGCGTGTTATCGCCCATTTTTATTGTTTTACAGGTGTAGTATTGCCCTAGAAAATACTCAGGTAGTACTGCACAATGATACTGCCGCTATACGCAATACTTTATAAGGCGTACTTAATACGGCAAAATAGAAAATTGGGGCGCGTGTTGCGCGCGGGTCCGTACTGCATGAGGGCAAACAACATGCAATTGTCGGAACTAGTTAAAAATAGCGTTACTGGACTCGGATATGAATTTGTGGATTTAGAGCGGTCCAGGCGCGGCATATTGCGGGTGTTTATCGATCATCCGGCGGGCATCTCGATAAATGATTGCCAGAAAGTGACACGCCAGCTCCAACGCGAGCTTACCGTTGAGAATATTGAATATCAACGTCTTGAAGTTTCGTCACCAGGTTTAGACAGGCCGCTGAAGAATCGAGCAGATTTTCTACGTTTTGCCGGCAATAAAGCTATGGTAATCCTCAAACATCCGCTAGATCATAAAAAATCTTTTTGCGGAATTTTGCATGCGCCTAATGGCGACATAATAAGCTTGGAAGTACAAGAGAAAGACGGTTCAATAATGCTAGATTTTAATCTTGCTGACTTAGACCGTGTTCGTCTTGTTCCGCAAGTCGATTTTAGGAGCCGAAAATAATGAGTCGCGAAGTGTTGATGCTGGTGGATGCTCTGGCGCGTGAGAAAAACGTCAACACGGGTGTAGTATTTGCTGCGCTCGAGGCAGCACTCGCTTCGGCTACAAAGAGGCTCCTAAATAAGGATGTTGATATACGAGTGTCAATCAATCGTGAGTCTGGCAAGTATGAGACTTTTCGACGCTGGAGAATTGTTCCAGATGAGGCGGGTTTGCAGCATCCAGACCAGGAAATACTACTTTTTGAGGCACGTGAGCAGTATCTAGATGCGCAATTAGATAGTTATATTGAAGAGCTTATTCCTTCGATCGAATTTGGTCGCATAGGAGCACAAGCAGCTAAGCAAGTCATACTGCAGAAAGTACGGGAGGCTGAGCGAGAGCAGATCCTAGACGATTTCCTTGAGCGTGATGAAAAAATTATGAGTGGCTTAGTAAAGCGACTCGAAAAAGGCAATCTGGTTGTTGAATCTGGACGTGTTGAGGCATTGCTGCGCCGAGACCAACTAATTCCTAAAGAGAATTTACGTATAGGCGATCGAGTCCGTGCGTATATCACTAAAGTAGACCGCTTAGCCCGAGGAGCGCAGATTGAGCTCTCTCGCACCGCTCCAGAATTCCTGATAAAGCTTTTTGAGCTTGAAGTACCAGAGATTGAGCAGGGTCTGTTAGAAATTAAGTCAGCTGCGCGCGATCCTGGAGTTCGGGCAAAAATTGCAGTGATAGCTTATGATAAGCGTATTGATCCAATTGGGACTTGTGTTGGTATTCGCGGTTCGCGAGTACAAGCTGTGCGTAACGAGTTGGCTGGCGAGAACGTTGATATCGTGTTATGGTCGGCAGATCCTGCACAGTTTGTTATCGGCGCCCTTGCTCCAGCCGCTGTTCAATCTATCGTCGTTGATGAAGAAAAACATGCTATGGATGTTGTCGTCGATGAAAACGAGCTGGCTGTAGCGATTGGACGCAGTGGCCAAAATGTACGCCTCGCTAGCGAGCTAGCTGGCTGGCAGATTAATATCATGACACCAGATGAATCAGCCGAAAAACAATCACAAGAGCACAGCGTACTACGCAACCTATTTATGGAGCGCTTAGATCTTGATGAGGAGGTTGCTAACATTCTCATTGATGAAGGCTTTACAAGCCTTGAAGAGGTTGCGTACGTGCCGATCAATGAGATGCTTGAGATCGAGGCGTTTGATGAAGAAACAGTTCGCGAGTTGCGTAATCGCGCGCGTGATTTTCTGCTAACGATGGCTATTGCAAATGAAGAAAAAGTCGAAAACGCATCAATTGATCTGAAAAGTCTTCATGGAATGGATAAGCAGCTTCTTGCTAACCTCTCTGAACACCAGATATATACGCGTGAAGATTTGGCTGAGTTAGCTGTCGATGAACTAATCGAGAGAACCGGCCTTAAAGAAGGAGTTGCGAAAGAGCTAATTATGAAGGCACGTGAACACTGGTTCCAGTGAAACGTGAGAAGAGTACGATAGTACATTAAATTAATACGGCTTGATAAGCCGCGGTGGGATATCAACTGCAAAGACTTTTTCTTTGCCCTAAGAGGGATGAATGGCGAGCAACAACGTAGCTCAATTTGCCGCGGAACTAAAAATGCCTGCAGGCCTTCTGCTCGAACAGCTTAAAGCTGCTGGCGTACAGAAAGCCAACGCCGATGATGTATTGTCCGAAGCAGACAAAGCGCGTTTGCTAGATCACTTGCGCAAGTCGAACGGCAGTACTGACACTGATAAATGTAAAATTATGCTAACGCGTCGGCAGACGTCGGAAATTAAGCAAGCTGACGCAACTGGTAAAGCTAGACTAATCCAAGTCCAAGTCCGAAAAAAGCGAGTGTTCATTAAGAGCGATAAACCAAATATCGCAGTGCCAGATAGCGGTGGAGAGAACGATGCAACTACTAATCATGAGCAGCGTGAAAAACAAGCGTGCTTCAAAGCTGAAGTATTGGCCCAGCAAGCTCGTGAATTGCATGCGCAGCAAGAGCGTCTTGCGTGCGATGAGGTAGCTAAGGCTGCCGAGCATGCTGCTTTAAATTCCCCAAAAATAGTCGAACAGCAGCAAAATTATGCTATGCAACATCGGGTTGATTGGCCTACTAATGATACTATTCATTCAGCTAATGAGCGGGCTACCGAAAAAAAGGTAGAAAACGACGCCCAAGTTGTAGCGGAAAAAGCCTGCCTGCAGCAGGAAGTGATTCACAAGCGGCGAGAGGCAGCGGAAGCTGAAGCACAGGCTATCCGTAAAATGATAGCAACGCCGCGCAAAGTGATGATCACTAAGCCCCCTGAGCCGCCAAAACCAATCGAGCGAGTTAAAACCCCCGAAGTAAAAAGTATACTGCATAAGCCTGCCAAGCCAGCAGCCAGCGCAAAAAAACCGATATTAGCATCTACAACTGCTCCATCTGGGGATAAAAGAAAGATTCCAAATAAAAGCAGTTGGCAGGAAGATGCAGCAAAGCGGCGCAGCATTAAAACACGGGGAGATTCAAGCGGTGGAATCGATCGAAACTGGCGGGGCAGTCCACGTAACCGTGGCAAGAATCAAGATACACATACGAACTTTCAGGTACCAATTGAACCAATCGTTCGCCAAGTACACGTACCCGAGACGATCACTGCAGCTGATCTTGCGCATAAGATGGCTGTTAAAGCCTCTGAAGTCATTAAGGTAATGATGAAGCTTGGCCAAATGGTGACAATTAATCAAGTGCTGGACCAAGAGACTGCGATGATAGTTGTCGAAGAACTGGGCCATCATGCGGTTGCTGCAAAGCTAGATGATCCAGAAGCGTCGCTCATTAAAGGTGAAATAACCGATGTTGAGATGCTACCGCGTCCACCAGTTGTTACTGTCATGGGGCATGTCGACCATGGAAAGACGTCTTTGCTCGACTACATTTGTAACGCAAAGGTTGTTTCTAGCGAAATAGGTGGCATTACACAACACATCGGCGCTTACTGTGTCGAGACGTCACGTGGCATGATTACCTTTCTTGATACGCCAGGCCATGAAGCGTTTACTGCTATGCGTGCAAGAGGTGCAAAATCAACAGACATTGTAATCCTAGTAGTCGCAGCAGATGATGGTGTTATGCCACAGACACGAGAAGCTATTTCGCACGCGAAAGCCGGAAGCGTACCAATTGTCGTAGCGATTAACAAAATTGATAAACCAAGCGCAGATCCAGATCGAGTTAAACAAGAATTAATCTCAGAAGGTTTAGTATCAGAGGAGTATGGAGGTGATTCACCATTTCTTGAGATATCCGCTAAGACCGGAAAAGGTATTGACAATCTGCTTGAGAATGTGTTGTTACAAGCCGAGATTCTCGAACTAAAAGCGCCTATTGAGGCGCCCGCTAAAGGCATTGTAATCGAGGCAAAGCTAGATAAAGGTAAAGGTCCAGTCACTACAATTTTAGTGCAGTCTGGAACGCTATCACATGGTGACGTTGTATTAGCGGGCTCTTCCTATGGCCGTGTACGAGCGATGACCAATGAATTTGGTAAAGCAGTAAAATTAGCTAAGCCATCGACCCCAATCGAGATTCAAGGGCTATCGGAAGTACCGCGTTCAGGCGACCCGGTGATTGTTTTACCGGATGAACGTAAAGCACGTGAGATCGCGCTGTTCCGGCAAGGAAAATTCCGTGATGTAAAACTTGCAAAGCAGCAAGCCGCAAAACTTGAAAGCATGCTAGATCAGATGGATGCTGGTGAAATACAAAACCTGCCCCTAATTGTGAAAACTGATGTGCGCGGCTCACAGGAAGCATTAATATATGCGCTACAAAAACTGTCCACAGACGAAATACGTGTGCAGATTATACACAGCGCGGTAGGCGGCATCAGCGAAACAGACGTAAATCTAGCAATCGCGTCTAAGGCTATAATAATTGGCTTTAATACACGTTCAGATATTCAGGCTCGTAAGCTAGCTGAAACGAATAGTGTTGATTTACGCCACTACAACGTTATATATAATGTTATAGATGAGGTAAAAGCTGCGATGTCCGGTATGCTGTCGCCAGAAAAATGCGATACAGTCATCGGCATGGTTGAGGTACGGCAAGTTTTTAGGGTTCCCAAAGTCGGTGCGGTCGCTGGCTGTATGGTAATAAATGGCATTGTCAAGCGTACCGCGTTAATACGGGTGCTCCGCGCCGGCATAGTTATTCATACTGGCGAACTTGATTCGCTTAAGCGCTTTAAAGACGATGTAAAAGAGGTAAAGCAGGGCTTCGAATGCGGTATGTCACTAAAAAACTTTAATGATATTCAGGAAAGCGATCAATTTGAGGTATTCGAGGTTACTGAAGTGGCAAGAGCTGTAATCTAACTATCTTCACTAAGGCAAACGCCATAAAGCTTGGTCTTTTTATGGAGAGAGGCTTAATCTATGAAAAAACTCATCAGCGGCAATCGCCGCGTGCGGATTGCCGATCAGATTAAGCGAGATTTAGCGGAATTAATTATGCGCGAAATCAAGGATCCCAGAATTGGTCTGGTAACAATTCAGACTGTTAGGCTAACGCCAGATTATGCGCATGCAAAAATATTTTTTACGACCCTAACTGGAGATCCCAGACGAACGGAAGTAGCACTTAATCACGCAGCGGGATATTTACATCACTTATTATTTAAGCGACTGCATATCCATACAGTACCAACGTTGCATTATATATTCGATAAGTCAATTGAGAGAGCCGAACAAATATCGAAATTAATTAAAGAAGCAAACACAACACGCAATTACCAAAACTAATCTAGAAAGCTTATCATATCGGTATAATACAACCACTTAATTCAGCGCCCCCAAGCTCTGTCTCGCGTCCCATCAACGGCGTGTTATTATTAGATAAGCCAATAGGATTTTCTAGTAATGACGCTTTAATACGCTCTAAGCGCTTGCTCAACGCAAAAAAAGCTGGGCATACCGGAACGCTCGATCCGCTTGCATCCGGTCTGCTGCCATTATGTTTTGGCGAGGCAACTAAGTTTTCGAAAGATCTTCTTGATGCAGATAAGACTTATGATGCAACACTAAAACTTGGCATATCTACAACAACAGATGATGCGGAGGGCGAAGTACTAAAAACTCGACCAGTTACATGCGACTATACTGCGATTAATGCAGCGCTTATCGCGTTTCGCGGGCCTATTATGCAAGTTCCACCAATGTATTCAGCACTAAAACGCAACGGAAAGCCGCTGTACGCATATGCGCGGGAAGGTTATACGCTCCAGCGTGAGGCTCGTGCAGTAACAATCCATATGCTGGAATGCGTTAATTATATTTTAGGTGTAGTAGCTTCAGTGACAATCCGTATTACGTGTAGTAAAGGTACTTATATTCGTGCACTTGCGAGGGATATTGGGGAGAGCCTGGGTTGTGGTGCACATTTGTCAATGCTACGACGTACTAGGGTTGGAGAATTAATGCTAACCGATGCGGTAACGTTAGATAGATTATCTAAACTCGATGAGTTAGGGCGTTTAGCTTATCTTAAGCCGATCGATGCTTTGTTATTAAAATTTGCGTTCGTCGATTTAGATACTGAAATGACCCGGCGATTTATGAATGGTCAGCAATTGCAGTTAGTCAACAAATTTAAAGTTCGCGAAAATGATAGAGTTAGAGTGTATAACGCCGGCAATCATCAATTAATTGGAATTGGCCGGTTGCAACGTGGAGTACTATTTCCTGAGCGACTAATCTCGCACTCTCCCGACATTAATATCATACCCTATAAATTATAGGTCCTGCTACGCTGCTGCTCTAAGTAGTATTTCAGATATCAATATAAGCGATCAAACGCAATGATAAACTGTTCGAGCGTTATTTTGACTGTGTACTAAAATTTAGAATTTATAATCGATTCCAGCAATCTTACTATGCTATTAACGGATTTATTGCGCTCAAACTATTTTCGAGAGTCATTAATAAAAGTATTAAAAATATGACATGTTTAATACTTGCTACTTTTTACAGGAATAAATAACACAAATTTTGTAAACGTAGAAAGTAATCTTTACGCTGTTTCGGCGTATATATAATATATAGTCAAACTACTTATATACTCTTTAGTAGAAATAAGCTTTAACAACACTATAGTTGAGTGGCATTTAATTTTTATAGTTTATTAGAACTATCTAGTTGCATAAAGCCATGGATGCTAGGTTGTCACAATGTTAGAAATTCTGTTACATATAACAGAATTTCTAAAGCTATTATATATAATTAATCTCAGATGTATTGACTAATGAATAGTATCAAGTATCGCCGATACAGGCAGTTGAGAACCATTTGTATTTATAGAAATAAGATCTAAGTTATTTTTTGCTACTACAATAAAAAATTATATTAAAGAAATAATACATATTAAAAATATGAGAGGAAACAAAAAATTTATTTATTAAAAATTTATCGTAGGCTAGATAATTTTATGATCAATCACCTTAAATTCTACCTTCTATATTTATTAAATAAATAACCTTAAAAACTATAATAGTATACATTGTGATTTCGATGTCAAAGGGATCGCTCTTTACGAAAGTAAAAATAACAAAATTTCGAAAATACTAACTACTACTATAAGTAGCGCTATATACTATTCTGGATATAGTAAATATGTGTCTTTCGTATAAATTACTAGTTTTTATCAACGCAGATATATGTAGACGATGATAGAACAACTACGACTATGCAAATAGCATATTTATAGTATATAAGTATCGATAGATAAATAATAAATACTATAATTATCTTATAATTTGTAATAACTACTGTACTAATATCAATACTAATATTGATATTAGTGAAATTAATTAATATCTTTGATATGTTATGGTTGATAGCTATTATATCAAAGCTGAGTCTTATACTCAGCAGGGTATATTTTATTGCAGTTAATAATAATAAATTCATACCTCATTTTTAAAAAGAAATAGACTTCCTATAAGATAATACGGTCAGTAACTCATCTAATATTTAAGAGTATATTAAGCACTAATGTGGTTAGCATAATCTTCTTTTTTTATTCCTTAGTCCAAAGAGAGATATGCATATTGCCTATGAATATTACCTAATACGAGGCGTGATAAAATGAGCTCTTAAGGTTTAACACTGTGCTTGTATCTCTAATAACTATAGAGCAAACTCGAGGCTACATATAATCCGCTTTGCGTTGCCTCGGAACTCTTTTCTAATGCACCGCGTTCAAAAATACCACTATATGACACGTCTGATCCGAAATATCGCTATCATCGCACACGTTGACCATGGTAAAACCACGCTTGTAGATCAACTACTCCGGCAGTCTGGCACGTTCCGTGAAAATCAACAAGTTACTGATCGTGTCATGGATTCGAACGACCTTGAGAAAGAGCGCGGCATTACGATTCTTGCAAAGAACTGCGCAGTTAAGTATAAAGATACACATATTAATATTATTGATACGCCTGGGCACGCTGACTTTGGTGGCGAAGTCGAGCGAGTGCTATCAATGGTCGATTCAGTTCTTTTATTGGTTGATGCAGTCGAGGGGCCGATGCCGCAAACGCGTTTTGTCACGAAGAAAGCTTTGGCCCTTGGAATTAAGCCAATTGTAGTTGTTAATAAAATTGACCGTCTAGGTGCACGTCCAGATTGGGTTGTTAACCAGACATTTGATTTGTTTGATAAGTTAGGTGCAAATGATGAGCAGCTCGACTTCCAGATAGTCTATGCATCCGCACTTAATGGATACGCTAGTATGAATAAGCAAGTTCGTAATGGTGACATGCGTCCCTTATTCGAGGTGATATTACAATATGTTCCAGTGCGTAACTCCAATCCATTCGCGCCACTACAGCTTCAAATTGTATCGCTAGACTACTCTAGCTATGTCGGCCGCATTGGGGTGGGCCGCATCACGCGCGGGCGCATTAACGCTGGCCAAGCAGTCGTAATGCGTTTCGGACCTCAGGGTGAACTGTTGAACCGAAGGATTAATCAGGTTCGTGTTTTCAAGGGGCTTGATCATATACAGGTAGCCAGTGCTGAAGCCGGTGATATTGTACTAATTAACGGTATTGATGATATTGGAATTAGTGCGACGATCTGCTCTTTAGAGGCACCAGACGCATTGCCGATGATTACTGTCGACGAGCCGACCTTAAAGATGAATTTCTGCGTGAACACGTCGCCGTTGGCTGGCAAAGAAGGTAAGTTCATCACTAGTCGCCAGCTCCGTGAGCGACTCAATCGTGAGCTGACTCTTAATGTTGCATTGAGAGTTAGGGATACTCTCGACGAGACGGTATTTGAAGTATCTGGCCGAGGTGAGCTGCATCTGACTATCTTAATCGAGAATATGCGCCGCGAGGGATACGAACTCGTCGTATCGCGTCCGGGTGTAGTAATTCGAGAGATAGATGGTGTCAGCCACGAACCGTATGAGTTGCTGGCAGTAGATCTTGAGGAAACACATCAAGGTTCGGTGATGGAAGAGATTGGCCGCCGTAAGGGTGAACTAGTAGACATGGCATCTGATGGACGTAGTCGTACACGACTAGAGTATCGGATTCCAGCGCGTGGACTAATCGGTTTCCAGGGCAGATTTCTTACACTGACGCGTGGCGCTGGCTTGATGAGCCATATCTTTGATGCATACAAGCCTATGTGCAATGGTGCAATCGGCGAGCGGCGAAATGGAGTGCTAATTTCGCAGGATAATGGAGATGCTGTTGCATATGCATTGTGGAAGCTACAAGAGCGTGGCCGCATGTTCGTATCGCCTGGTGATGCGTTATACGAAGGGATGATTATCGGCATTCATAGCCGTGAGAATGATCTAGTAGTTAATCCGATTCGTGGAAAGCAACTGACTAATGTACGTGCATCAGGGACCGATGAGGCGGTACGGCTTATTCCACCGATACAGTTGACTCTCGAGTATGCGGTCGAGTTTATTGATGACGACGAGCTTGTCGAAGTCACACCCCAGTCAATCCGACTACGGAAGCGACATCTAAAAGAGCATGAGCGTCGACGTGCGAGCCGCAAGGCTACAACAGATTGAATTTGCAGGGTAAGAGCGCTATTGTCAGGCAGTAAAGCTTTTAGTACTGATCGATTTTTAGATGATGTAATGCAGGACCATCCGTTTTCTAATCTAATCTATTGAAGCGTAGACGTTGACATGCTTCCGGACAAGGTAAATAGCTGCAATATGCTAAACGTGATAAGCTTCTTCTATAAATTTTTGGGTCCTTCCAAGCTAACTTGATTCGCGCAATCCACTACACGGTCAGGCCGTTGCGCGGAGGGTTTTTAACCCTCTATTTCTCGAGAAACTCGAAGAGAGGTGAGCTTCAAAATGAAGAAGCAATTCCAGCTAAACTCATATTTGTTTGGCGGCAATGCTCCATACATAGAGGAATTGTACGAAGCATATCTCGATAATCCAGCTTCCGTTTACGAAAATTGGCGCAGCTATTTCGATATATTGCAAGATGTACCATCCTCAGATGGCCAGAATGCGAATGATGTGCCACACACACCAATTATTGAGTCTTTCGCTCAACAAGCCAAAGAAAGCACGTTTATTCTGCGTAGCAGCAATAACGATCTATCTACCGCACGAAAGCAAGTCTACGTTCAATCGCTAATCGGCGCCTATCGTTTCCTCGGCTCGCAATGGGCTAATATTGATCCCCTGAAACGACAAGAGCGTCCGCATATTCCCGAACTTGAACCGGTTTTTTACGGTTTCACCGAAGCTGACATGGACCAAATATTCCATGCGGCAAACCTATACTTTGGCTTCGAGCAAGCATCGTTGCGTTATATCGTACAAGCGCTACGTAATACGTATTGCGGTACGATTGGCGTAGAGTTTATGTATATCAGTGACCCTGAGCAGAAGCGCTGGTGGAAAGAGAAGTTAGAGTCTACACGTTCAACACCAAATTTCTCACGGGACAAAAAAAAGCATATTCTTAAATGTCTAACTGCAGCTGAAGGCCTAGAACGCTACTTGCATACAAAATACGTTGGCCAGAAGCGTTTTTCGCTTGAGGGTGGCGAAAGCTTTATAGCGGCAATGCATGAAGTTGTGCATCATACGGGCATCCAGGGTGTGCAAGAGATTGTGATCGGTATGGCCCATCGCGGCCGACTGAACGTGCTCGTTAATGTACTTGGCAAGATGCCAACAGACCTATTTGCTGAATTTGAAGGCAAAAACGTCGATAGCTTGCCTGCTGGGGATGTAAAGTATCACAAAGGATTTTCATCTGATGTTTCAACAGCCGGTGGTCCTGTACACCTATCGCTAGCGTTTAACCCATCGCACCTGGAAATTGTCAACCCGGTAGTTGAGGGCTCTGCAAAAGCACGTATGGACCGTCGTGGCGATTTAAACGGTCTGCAGGTCTTACCAGTGCAGATTCATGGCGATGCCGCTTTTTCTGGTCAGGGTGTGGTGATGGAAACGCTAAATCTAGCGCAAACACGCGGCTATGGTACCTGCGGAACGCTGCATATTGTTATTAATAATCAGATTGGGTTTACTACCTCCGATCCCAGGGATACACGCTCAACGTTATATTGCACTGACGTCGTTAAGATGATTGAAGCGCCTGTGTTGCATGTGAATAGCGACGACCCCGAGGCAGTTGTATTTGCCACACAACTGGCAATCGATTTCAGGATGAAGTTTCATAAGGATGTCGTGATTGACATCGTTTGTTTCCGTAAGCTTGGCCATAATGAGCAAGATACTCCGTCAGTTACGCAGCCGCTAATGTATAAAAAAATTGTACAGCATCCTGGCACGCGTTCGCTATATGCAGAAAAGCTTATAACGCAAGACGTGATCTATCCTGATGAGGCTAATCAGTATGTAAAGACTTATCGCAAGGCAATGGACGAGGGGCAACATACGACCGATCCAGTTCTCTCAAACCATACGAGCAAACATGCAGTTGATTGGCTTCCGTTCCTAAATAAAAAGTGGACCGATGCGGCGGATACTGCTGTACCACTAGCTGATCTTAAACGTTTGGCTGAACGAATCGTGACGATTCCAGAGAACTTCAAGCTCCATCCTCTGGTGGAGCGTGTAATTAATGATCGTCGTAAGATGGGAGAGGGTAAGCAATTACTGGACTGGGGTATGGGTGAGCATCTTGCATTTGCATCGCTAGTTGCCTCTGGTTATGCGGTTCGCTTGACTGGACAAGACTCAGGCCGAGGCACATTTACGCATCGCCACTCGGTACTACATGATCAAAATCGTGAACGCTGGAACGATGGCACGTATATTCCACTGCAAAATATTACAGATGGGCAAGCAAGCTTCACTGTTATTGATTCGGTATTGTCCGAGGAAGCGGTGCTTGGCTTTGAGTATGGATATTCGACAGCTGCACCGAATACGCTGGTAGCATGGGAAGCCCAATTTGGAGATTTTGTTAATGGCGCACAAGTCGTCGTTGATCAGTTTATATCGTCTGGTGAGGTTAAGTGGGGCCGCGCTTCTGGACTAACAATGCTATTGCCACATGGCTACGAAGGTCAGGGTCCAGAACACTCGTCGGCTCGTATTGAGAGATACTTGCAATTATGTGCAGAGCACAATATACAAGTTGTACAACCGACAACGCCAGCACAAATATTTCACCTATTGCGACGCCAGATGATCCGTTTGTTCCGGAAGCCGTTACTCGTGTTAACACCGAAGTCATTATTGCGTCACAAGGAGGCACTATCGAACCTGTCCGAATTGGCGAATGGCAAATTCTATCCGATACTTAGCGAGACTGATACGTCAATTGACCCTCACGGGGTTAAACGTGTACTTATTTGTTCAGGCCGCGTCTACTACGATTTGACTGCGTATCGCCGCGAGGTAAAAAGAACCGACATAGCTATCTTGCGTATCGAGCAATTGTATCCATTTTCGCATAAACAATTAGCAGATGAACTGAAGAAGCACGATAACGCGACCGAGGTTGTTTGGGTTCAAGATGAACCACAGAATCAAGGACCTTGGTTTTATATTAAGCATCTTCTTTCTGAGGAGATGCGAGATGGTATGAATCTAGCATATAGTGGTCGGCCGGCAGCCGCGTCACCAGCAGTCGGCTATTATGCGAAGCACTACGAGCAGCAGAAGGCTCTAGTCAAGGGTGCGTTTGGCTAGCTTAAGAGTACAACGCTTATCAAATAACTCAAAAATACAGTCAGAGGGATCTCCGCGTCTTAGCGCCTGATCGCTCCATACGTATTTAGGATAATGATCATGGCTATTGTTGAGGTTAAAGTTCCGCAGCTTTCGGAGTCAGTATCTGAAGCTACGATGCTTAACTGGAAGAAACAACCAGGAGAATCGGTTGTACAAGATGAAATACTAATTGAGATTGAAACCGATAAAGTTGTGCTTGAGGTGCCTGCGCCAGCTTCAGGCATACTTTCTCAAGTGCTTAGGCATGCTGGTGACATAGTTATTGCTAATGATGTAATCGCGAAGATTAATACTGAGCTAAAAGCTAGCGCTATAGTAAACATTACAGCGATCGAAGGGGTTGCAATATCAAACAACGAGGAAAAAGTTACCCCGAAAACCTCATCTATTCCGACATCGCCATCACTTAACAAAATAGCTTCCCCGGCCGCTTCAAAGCTGCTTAGAGAAAAAGAATTAAGCGTCCATCAGCTTGTCGGAACTGGGCGGGGAGGGAGAGTCATCAAGGGTGATACACTAGCAGCCAGTAAGAGACCACTGGATGCTGTATTACCGCAGGCTACTGCATCAAGCACAAATTCTTGTCTAACTGATCGTCCAGAACAGCGTGTGCCAATGTCACGTCTTCGCATACGGATCGCCGAGCGACTACTAGAGTCGCAACAGACTAATGCGATTCTGACTACGTTCAACGAGGTCAATATGGGGCCGATTATAAACCTGCGCAACAAGTATCAGAATTGCTTCGAGAAGGAACACGGCGTGAGACTTGGATTTATGTCTTTTTTTGTAAAGGCAGTAGTACACGCGCTAAAAAAGTTCCCGATTGTGAATGCCTCCATTGATGGCAATCATATTGTCTACCATGGTTACTTCGATATTGGCATTGCAGTCAGCTCGCCACGCGGCTTAGTTGTACCTATTCTGAGAAATGCAGATCAGATGGGTTTTTCTGACATCGAAAAGAAGATTACTGAGTTTAGTGCCAAAGCTCGAGACGGAAAGTTATTAATCGAGGAAATAAGTGGTGGCACGTTCTCAATATCAAACGGCGGTATATTTGGCTCGATGCTGTCAACACCAATTATAAACCCGCCTCAATCGGCAATTCTTGGTGTACATACGACAAAAGAGCGACCAGTCGTTGAGAATAACCAGATCGTGATCCGGCCGATTAACTATCTTGCTCTATCATATGATCATCGGATTATAGACGGTCGCGAGGCAGTACTCTCGCTTGTTGCGATAAAAGAAATGTTAGAAGATCCGGCACGCTTTCTACTTAACATTTAAGCGAAAATATGAATAAAGAATTTGACGTCATTGTAATTGGTGCCGGACCCGGTGGCTATATTGCAGCAATCCGTGCTGCACAACTTGGCAGAAGTGTTGCTTGCATTGAAAAGTGGAAGAATCCAGCTGGTAAGCTTAGTCTCGGTGGAACTTGCCTGAATGTTGGTTGTATACCATCAAAGGCGCTGTTGGCTTCGTCTGAGGCGTTTGAGAATGCCTCGCGTCACCTCCACGATCATGGAATTTCGGTATCAAACGTAAAAATTAATATCGCACAAATGCATGCCCGAAAAGATGCAATTGTTAATAAGATGACCAAGGGTATCGAATTCTTATTCCGCAAAAATAAAGTAATATGGCTTAAAGGGCATGGAAGTTTTGTCGGTAAAACCGACACTGGTTATCAAATTAAGGTAGAGGGCGAAGATAGAACAGAGTTAGTGGGCGCGCGTAATGTGATTATTGCAACCGGGTCAAAAGCGCGCCAGTTACCATTTTTAAAAGTAGATAACCAGATTATCGTCGATAATGAAGGGGCACTAGCATTTGACTCGGTACCTAAAAAGCTAGCAATAATCGGAGCGGGTGTCATTGGGCTGGAATTAGGTTCGTTGTGGAGACGTCTTGGTGCAGATGTTACAGTGCTCGAGTCTTTGCCATCGTTTCTCGGCACCGCTGATCAGAGCTTAGCCCAGGAAGCTGCAAAGCAATTCGAGAAGCAGGGATTAAAAATTCATTTAGGCGTTCAGATCAGTAAGGTAAGCGTACTTAATAATACGGTAACAATTTTATATTCTCATAAAAACGTTCATGCACAGAAGCTTGAAGCTGACCGGTTAATCATATCTATTGGCCGCGCTCCGAATACCAATAATCTTGGTCTGGAAGAAATCGGACTGACGGTTAACAATTATGGATTTATCGACGTCGATCATTATTGTCGCACTAAGCTACCGGGAGTCTATGCGATTGGCGATATAGTGCGCGGTCCAATGCTCGCTCATAAGGCTGAAGATGAGGGTATGCTAGTTGCCGAAGTAATCGATGGACAAAAGCCACATATCAACTATAACTGTATTCCGTGGGTTATCTACACGGATCCAGAAATTGCGTGGGTTGGAAAAACAGAAGCACAGTTACAGGCAGAAAGCCGACATATCAAGATTGGAGAATTCCCATTCATAGCTAATGGCCGCGCATTAGCTATGAATCGGAGTAATGGTTTTATAAAAATGATTGCCGATGCAGATACGGATGAACTGCTTGGCGTACATATTATAGCCGCGAATGCATCCGACCTAATTTCTGAAGCAGTTGTTGCTATGGAGTTTAGAGCTGCATCGGAGGACATTGCACGGATTTGCCATCCGCATCCGTCTTTTTCTGAGGTGATGCGAGAAGCAGCTCTAGCCGTTGATAAGCGTGCGTTAAACATATAAGCAGCTTAAAAGCGGGGTCAAAATATAGCAATCGATACGCCCATTTTTGCACCAATGAACATTGCGGAACACTGCGAAAAAGAACTAGCTAAACGCGGCTATCAAGCTGATTTATCGCAACAGCAGGCAATCAGCCATTTGCAACGTTACTACGACGCCTGGATGATCTATAAAGCACAACGTTCTAATCTGCTAAAAAAATGGGTTCTTCGACCAAATTTGCCTCAAGGAATTTACATGTGGGGTGGTGTTGGGCGTGGAAAAAGCTTCTTAATGGATATTTTCTATGCTGTTGTGCCGATACAACGAAAAACACGACTGCATTTTCATGAATTTATGCGCGAGGTACACTGTGAGCTCAAGAACTTACAGGGTTATATCGATCCACTAGAGGAACTTGCGAGACTAGTTGCAAAACGTTATCAATTTATTTGCTTTGATGAGTTTTATATCTCAGATATCGCTGATGCAATGATTTTATATCTATTGCTATTAAAATTATTTAGTAAAAACGTACAGTTCATCATAACTTCTAACCACGAACCCAGCATGATATACTGGAACGGGTTAAATCGTAACCGAGTTTTACCTGCAATCGACTTAATTTATAAAAAGCTTGAGATACTACGCGTAGATGCAGGTACTGACTACCGACAGTGTACGAAAACACAGGTTCGAGCCTACTATACCCCCTTAGGAGTCCAGGCTGATAGCCTATTGCATATGGCGTTTAGTCAGTTGGCTACAGTACAAGACTGTAACCCGGTGATATATATTGAAGAACGACAGATTAAGGCTATCCGTCGAGCTAAGAGTGTTATTTGGTTTGATTTTTTAACGCTATGTGCTGGGCAACGATCGCAAAATGACTATTTAGAGTTGGCGACACGATTTCATACAATCATTTTATCGGATGTTCCACAAATGACGCTATCTATGCACTCGGAGGCAGAGCGCTATACGTGGTTAATTGATATATTGTATGATCATAAGATCAAACTATTAATGTCTGCTGCTGTTCCTGCTGAACAACTTTACATTGCAGGACTAATGTCCAATAAGTTCGCACGGACTATATCTCGCATTGTCGAGATGCAATCTCAGGAGTATTTCGAAGCGCCGAGGCGCTTTAGCAAAAGATTTTTAAGGTAAAAATGCTATGCTTTGGTGTTGTGCAAAGCCTACTATTTCTTAGTAAGTCTATAATAGTTTTTAACAGTACACCGCTAGTTATAAACTGTATAATAGGTAACTTCTAATAGCATTAGATTTTATGAAGTTAGTGCTGGTCTAGTCCAGCTCAACATACCAGTTTCTGGTCGACGCGCATGGCTTGTATTTTTTCACTTTAGTTTTGCTATTGTCTAGATTCAGGATACTCTTTATCTTCCCAGCTATTTTCTGTTTTTATCTTGAATCTGCATTTAAAGCTGTCTATTTTATATACTAGCATTTAGAAAAATACTGAAAGCTTTTAAGTAGGTGTTCACCTGCTAACTGGCTATATTCTTCCTCATCTTTACGCAGTTCTTGACACAACGACGTTAGATTAAGACAATTAAGGTTTGCGCTGCTTACGCAGAAAGCTGCCCAGGTGGCGAAATTGGTAGACGCACTAGTTTCAGGTACTAGCAGGTAAATCTGTGGAGGTTCGATTCCTCTCCTGGGCACCAACCATCGCACTATTAGGCGGCAAGAAAATAATATCCCAGAAAAACAAAGATTTTATGTCGAGGTATTCTTTTAAAGTACTAGCGCAATTTATTAGTCCATTCACTTCAGTATGCGTACTATCCTTAAGAATCAGTAAGAAAAAGTATTTACTTTAAATTATCTATACTCAGTATAAAAATTAATTTTTAGTAAATTACTAAATATATCTTGTTCCAGTATAGTGCGATACTTGACATGATAATTCTCGTATTTTATACGGTTTGATAACCTTTATCGACAAGGCTTTGAACAAATACCCTTATTTGATTCCCAGTCGTAGAGAAATTCGTAGTGTATTGTGCAAAACACAGCAACCACTTGGTAGCAATGACATTGCTAAAATGCTTTCAATTAAGCAACAAGAGCGCGAAGGATTTTTTAAGCGTCTGAGCGCAATGGAGCGCGATGGTCAGATTAGACTTGATAAACTAGGTTGTTATCATCTAACAGATCTATCAAATTTTATCTCTGGTCGGGTTCAGGGCCACCGAGATGGCTACGGTTTTCTAATTCGCGACGATGCTGGTAGCGACTTATTTCTGTCTAATACAGAGATGCAAAAAGTTATGCACAACGATCGGGTTCTTGCGCGAGTGATAAGTCATGCTCGTCGAGGCCGTTCGGGGGCACATATTGTCGAAATCACCGAGCGCAGAGATAAAACAATTATCGGACGACTGCTGAATGAAAATAGTATATGGGTCGTTTCTCCAGAGGATAAACGTATCAGTCATAACATTCTCGTGAAGCAAATGGGCAAAGTTACGCCTAAGTCTGGTCAGGTTGTCTCAATTGAGTTAACAGATTTTCCAGGGTACCATTCACAGCCAATAGGCAAGATTGGCGAGGTGCTGGGCGATATTAACGATCCCGGTATGGAAATTGAGATTGCTGTGCGTAAATATGGCGTACCGCATCAGTTTTCAGATGCCGCACTAGTCCAAGCCGAGAAGCTGCCCGAACAGATGCTTGAATCGGATCTTCGCCATCGTATTGACTTGCGTGATATGTCATTCGTAACAATCGATGGTGAAGATAGTCGAGACTTTGATGATGGAGTCTATTGCGAGCCGATTCGCATTGGCCAACAGAATGGGTTTCGATTGCTAGTAGCTATTGCTGATGTATCTCACTACGTTGCCGATGGAGATAGCCTTGATCATGAAGCGTTTAGTCGAGGAACAGCTGTATATTTCCCGCGTCGTGTAATCCCAATGTTACCTGAGAAACTCTCAAATGATTTATGTTCGCTAAAACCAAACGTAGATCGTTGCGCGCTTGTATGCGATATGATAATTAACCCACGTGGTTGTATTCAAAAGTATCAATTTTATCCGGCAGCAATACATTCTGTAGCACGACTTACATATACCGAAGTAGCGGCCATCCTATCAAACCCGAAGGGGGGGGAATCAGCATCACGGTTTTCTTTGTTGCCGCATTTACAAAACTTACATAGCGTTTTCAAGATATTGCTACAAGCGCGGGAAAATCGCGGGGCAATCGAGTTCGATACAAATGAGACTTATATTGTATGCGATGCACAAGGAAAGATTGAGCAGATCCTGCGGCGTCAGCGCAATGATGCGCATAAACTCATTGAAGAGTGTATGCTAGCCGCTAATGTGTGTGCGGCTGACTTTCTTAAGCGGAATAAGCATCCCGGGCTATATCGAATTCATGCTAGCCCAATGAAAGAGAAGCTCTTAAACCTTCAAACTTTCTTATGTAGTTTGGGCCTAAAGTTAGGCAGTTGTGACAAGCCAAATGCGAATGATTATGCGGTTCTGATAAAAAAAGTGCAAAGTCGATCCGACGCAACAATGCTTAAGACGATGCTACTACGCTCAATGCAGCAAGCTGCCTATAGTCCCAATAATATTGGGCACTTTGGTCTTGCATATGATGCGTATGTTCATTTTACTAGTCCAATTCGCCGTTATCCAGATTTACTTATACACCGTGTAATTCACGCAATTTTAGCGGGCAAGAAATATCAGCCTCATACGCCCAAACATTATTATAGTGACGAAAAAGAAAAACATGCACGCTCTTACGATGCTATCTGGCAGACAATTGGCTTTCAATGTTCGGCTAATGAGCGCCGTGCCGACGAAGCCTCACGCGATGTTGAAGCGTGGCTAAAGTGCTACTTCATGAAAGATAGGCTCGGGAAAGAGTATAATGGAGTTATTAGCGGCGTGACGCCATTTGGTATTTTTGTGCAGCTCGATTCGTTGTTTATCGATGGGTTAGTCCACGTCACCGAACTGGGCTCCGATTATTTCCAGTATGATGAAATTAAGAACGAGTTACGAGGAGAGCGTAGTGGAATACGGTATGGCCTTGCTATGCGTGTACGCGTGCAAGTTAGTAATGTCAATCTAGATATGCGCAAGATTGACTGTAGACTTGTACAAGAAGTACCAGCTAAATCGGAATTTCTTCAGGCCCGCTGTTGTAAGCCGATTCACAATATAAGCCAACCTACACGCAAAAAAAAGAACAATGTTTATACCGAGCATACATCTTAATAAAGCCTGCTATACAAACAAGATTGCATCAAAGAAATCATGCCAACTAACTTTAACGCAGATAGATAAATTTAAGCTAAAAAACTGTAAATTACTTACGTTTTACTTTCTTAAAATCGGTCTTTATGGCACGTTTTAAAGTTTTATACGGATTCCATGCAATTACTGCACGGATACGTCATAACCCTTTGAGTATAGAAGAAGTTTTATATGATTCAACGCGGCGAGATCGTCGTATGCGAGATTTTTTGCAAGCGGCGCACTCATTTAATGTGCGGTTGATTGGTGTAGATAATGAGCGGTTATATGGACTATCTGGTACAAAACAGCATCAAGGTGTCGTCGCACGCGCTACAGATTTTCTGCCCGCAATTAGTCTAACTGATCTAATTGATACTCTGCTTGAACCTGCATTACTACTGGTGTTAGATAGAGTTACTGATCCGAATAACCTTGGAGCATGTCTTCGTGTGGCTAATGCCGCTGGCGTGCAAGCAGTGATTGCACCACGGGATCATGCAGCAGGCCTCAATTCAATTGCGACAAAAGTCGCTAGTGGTGCGACTGAAACTATGCCATACATTACAGTCACTAATCTTGCGCGTTCGTTGCATGAATTGAAAAAAGCCGGCATTTGGGTAATTGGCACTACTATTGACGCTCCACGTAGTTTATATACTACAGTACTAGATGGTCCAATTGCGTTAATTATGGGCTCTGAAGGAGGTGGTATACGAAGGTTAACGCGCGAAACCTGTGATGACTTAATTCACATTCCGATGATGGGTAGTATAAATAGTTTAAATGTATCAGTTGCTAGTGGAATTTGCCTATTTGAGGCAGTTAGGCAGAGAATAAGCACCAAAAAATTAATAGGGTAAAAAACTATTACCTTTAAATTAATTAATTTAAATTCCAAAAAATCTCATCTAAAATAAATAATTATTTTATGTTAATGCTATCGTAGAATTTTTAGCCTCACGGAAAAACAGAGTATTTTTATTAAAAATATTTGTTTTAGTTAAAAACTATGTGAAGTTACGTATAACCAATAAGTTAAAAGAAAAAGTTAAATATTTTTTATTATAACTTAATTTTTTAGTAAATAATTTTAAAAAAAATCTATAGTATTTAACTTTTTTAAAAAAATTAAGAGGTAATATTTAGAGTTTTATATAGATTAAGTAATATGCAGTTTATTCGGATAAACGATTACTATCTCGCACCTACTTTCTATAAATTGCATATGACTCAAGAAGAAATAAAGCGTCTTGTTGGTCAAGCAGCGGCCGATTATATAAACACTGAAGTACCTGAAGATTCAATAATCGGTATTGGGACTGGATCAACTGTGAATTATTTTATCGATGCCCTGACTCAAAGCAGGGCTCGATATCGAGGGGCTATATCAAGCTCTGCTGTGACGACACGTCGATTGATATCGCATAAGTTTCGAGTATTTGAGTTAGGAGATATTGAATCGCTACCTGTTTATATAGATGGTGCGGACGAAATTAATCCACATGGTGCAATGATTAAGGGTGGCGGTGGTGCATTAACCCGTGAAAAAATTGTTGCAGCAGAGGCTGATAGATTTGTGTGTATTGCGGATGCAAGCAAACTAGTACAAGTACTCGGTAAATTTCCTTTACCAGTTGAGGTGATTCCAATGGCACGTGTAGCACTTGCACGTCGCATTACAAAGTTCACTATTGGCACACCAGTTTTGCGTCTGATGCATAATGGCAAACCATTTGTTACCGATAACGGAAATGAGATTCTTGACATCCATGGCTTGACTATTGATAATCCAATTGTACTAGAGCGTAGTCTAAATCAATGGCCGGGTATTGTGACTATTGGTCTATTCGCCCTGCTTGGTGCTAACTTATGCCTACTTGGAACGGAGCAGGGAGTACATCGTATTAATTATATAAAACACGTCTATTCCTCTTAAACTGCTTTCTTCGGATACTTATTGAGTTAAAATTCATTAGACATCAAGACAAGTCTAGTATTTTATCTATTTATTATATTTCTAGGTGATATAGAAAAAATTCCAATACGACTTCTAATCGATTAGTGAGAAATTTATTAATTTAGTTACTCGAAATATAATGTTATGACTAAAACTTTTCTAAAAATACTCTAGATATTTCTTTTTATTGCCGAGAATTATAATTCTTTTAATATATAAGAATAAGAATTAGTGTTATATATAAATGCATGCTGCACTATACGCAGCACTAATTTAGTGGATTATCAAGCTGTAATCAATAAGGTTTTTCAAATAAAAATACATTAAAAAGTAGTTTTTATACTTAAGATTATAAAAATTATTATGGTGGCTATCTTTCTCTAAATTTTTAGCTCCTCACAAAAAATAGTTTTTATAATTTCCAGAGTATACCTATCTACTTATAGTATTTTGCGTGAGTTCTACGAGAGGTAGAATATTTAATTCTATTAATAATTAGATAGTACTGTTACGCATATTGCATGATATATATCTCTATATAAATATTAATATCATTAATTAACTGGAATAAATTATTGAACTAAAGAATTAGATTTTTAGGTCATTAAATGACCTCTGAAAAAAGAAATTATTTTATAATTCGATGGAGGCTAAGTTAGCTAAAGCAGGTTACAATGATATAGATTCGTACAAACTATTTTTGTAAGGTAACACTAAATTAAATAGTTCCAAGGACACTCTACGTTTCGTATTTAATTTAAATTTTTAAAAGAAGTTTAAATGAGTAAAATTTATTCATTTTCCGTTCGATCTCTTCAGGGCAATAATGTTATGCTGAAGCGCTATCGTGGAAAAGTTCTCTTGATTGTTAATACTGCTAGTAAATGTTACTTTATATTCCAATATAAAGAATTACAAAGTTTGTATGAGCATTACATGGAACGCGGCTTAGAGATACTAGTATTTCCATGTAACCAGTTTGGGGGGCAGGATCCGTGCATGGTAACGCAGATTAATAAATATAATCAGACAAACTATAAATTTGCACTTTCTGTATTTGATAAGGTCAATGTAAACGGTGCCTTTGCGCACCCACTATATCGCTATCTAACAAGAGAGGCACCTGGTATGCTTGGAACAAAATTAATTAAATGGAACTTTACAAAGTTCTTAATCTCCCGTGAAGGAAAGCCAGTCAAGCGTTATTCTCCAATTACTAGACCTAAAATGCTTGCATCGGATATTGAGAAGTTACTGTAAAGCTGATTAATATAGTATTCCGATTATATCGGATGTAATATATACGATATAATTATCTTAATTAAGTCTAAACTGTACTGTACTCATTGCCAAGTTAGGCGCGCAATGTATGCATACTACTGATCCATTGCAAGCTATAGTGCCCTATAAAATAGGTGAGAATAGTCGTGCAACGTGCATTGCCATACGCCGCCATGCTGGTGTTTGCTGATATTCGTTAGCTTGAACTGGATCAGACAATGCAAAATCAACCTCGAGCATAGCCGAAACCTCTAAGGCAAAAGTTGAGTTAACAATTAACAGCATAATCTCAAAGTTCAAGCGGAATGATCGATTATCAAGGTTTGCGCTGCCAACTGCAGCAGCAACGGAATCGATGAGTATAACCTTTTGATGAAGAAAGCCGGGTCGATAGCGGAAAATTTGGATACCGGCATGTACCATATCATGTGCATATAGTCGGGAAGCCTCAAAAACGACAATATGGTCCCGACGAGACGGAATTAGTACTCGCACGTCAACTCCACGCATAACAGCAAGTCTGAGAGCAGAAAACACGGCCTCGTCAGGTATCAAGTAGGGGCTAGTAATCCAGATCCGCTCGCGTGCCGCATGAATAGATGCGACAAAAAACAGTAGACACGTTTCTTGTCTGTCAGCGGGACCGCTAGCGATAACCTGGCAATGCATATTACCGTCGCATGGACGGATAGAGGATGTAGTATAAGGAAGCCGCTGAGTAGCCCAGAACCAGTCCTCAACGAATACAAATTCGATCTGTTTTACAACAGGCCCACGAACTTCAATATGCGTATCACGCCACGGCGATAATGATGGTTTTCCACCCAGATATTCGATCCCAATGTTGTGGCCTCCGATAAACGCGCATTCGCCATCGACAACGACAATTTTTCGGTGATTGCGAAAATTGAGTTGGAAACGGTGAATAAAACGACGGTTAGTTGTGAAAGCATGTACCTCCACGCTACCAGCACGCAGAGCGCTTAAATAGGCTACTGGTAAGTCGATACTTCCAACACTATCATATAGCAAATGTACCCGCACTCCTTGTGCCGCCTTAGCTATCAGTATATCACGCAGCATATCGCCGACTATGTCGGCGCGAATGATAAAAAACTGGATAAGCACATAATAACGTGCCGCATTGATTGCATCAAAAATCGCCGAAAATGTTGCCTCACCGTTAACGAGAGTGCGTACATGATTACCGGTTGAAAGCGACATACGCGCAAGCAAAGACAGTGCGGTGATAGTTTGTATTCCGAGCTGATTAACTGGATCGTTGTCTATCAAGTCAGATTTCTGGTGAATATTATTGACTAAATCTAAACGAAGATCCTGAATCGCTTCATACTCAACGCGTCTTGCATCAACATAACCCTTAAAACGACTGCGCCCCAGAAAAAGATACGGAACTAGTGTTAAGTGGGGCATCGCAATCAGGGAAACGGCCCACGCGATTGCACCTTGCGATGTACGCGTGTAGAGAATTGCATGGCAGGCTGCAAAAATGCCGAGCACATGAGCACAAGCGACTAATGTACCAAAATGAAGCCAATCTAGTTGCATGAAGATAGGCGAGCTAATAGCAGCCGCTCATAGCGGACTATACTTTTTATCTTATCTGTCATGAGACTTTTAATAAGTCTTTTATGATATGTATGATAAGCTGCTAAATATATTGGGGCGATGTAATGACTCACATGATAGTATGTTATTTATTTATAAGTGCTATATTACAGTAACACGGTTATTTAGGTTTTTTAATACGGCAAGTCTGCTGCATGTAGTAAAAAAACGCTATCGTTGCTAGCATTGGTTGGAAGCCATGTTAGTGGTAGGTTACCAAGTACAGTTTTTAACTGGTGTTTCTCATTGCCTATTTCAATAATTATCATGCCGTTATCAGTGAGCCAGTTATGCGCCGCACTGACGATTCGGCGCACAATGTTCATGCCATCACTGCCTCCAGCGAGCGCAACCCGTGGTTCATGGCGGTACTCGGCAGGTAAGACCCTCATGGATTCATCGTTGACATATGGTGGATTAGCAATAATTAAATCATACTGACGCGACGGTAGTGGCTTAAACAAATCGCCCTCAAAAAGCATAATCCGCTCATTCAAATCGTAGTTATCAATATTCTGTTGTGCTACTTGTAGCGCTTGCATCGACAAGTCGACCGCATCGATCTTAGCATAAGGAAATGCGTGAGCTGCCATAATCGCAAGGCAACCGGACCCAGTGCATAACTCGAGCACAGTAGTTAGTTTATCTGGCGCGGCAATCGATGGAAACAGCCTCTTAATCAGCAACTCTCCAATAAAGGAGCGTGGCACGATGACACGATTATCAACATAAAAGTGATAGCCATGCAACCAAGCTTCGTGTGTAAGATAAGCGGCTGGCAACCGCTGTGTAATTCGTTGCTCAATAATATCGAATATTGCGCTGATTTCGTCTTTGAGCAGACGAGCCTCAAAGAATGGGTCTAGCGTATCTATAGGTAGATGTAGAGTATGAAGTACTAAATATACGGCCTCATCGTAGGCATTTGAATTACCTTGTCCGAACACTAATTCGGCCTGGTTAAAGCGGGTAACTGCATATCGCAGCAAGTCTCGGACAGTTGAAAAAGAATGATTCATAGTGGGTAGCAGATGCAGCCTTAGCAGGTAAAGATTAGGCTACCACAGCCCTAGCTGTTCATAATATTAACAGGCAGCTACAAGAGCGACCAAACTACTGATATTATGCAATGAGACGCTCTAGCACACCACGATACACGTTTTTTAAAGGTTCTAGGTGTAATAACTCAATATATTCATCAACCTTGTGAATCGAGGCGTTACATGGACCAAACTCAATAACTTGCTTGCAAATCTTCGTAATGAATCGTCCATCAGAGGTACCGCCTGTTGTGGAAAAAATAGGGCATATACCAGTTTCAGCTTTAATTGCTTGCTCAAGCGAGCTGGAGAGTTCACCGCGCAGCGTTAAGAATGGCATTCCACTCAAGTTCCACGCTAATGTATACTCTAGCTGGTGGGCGTCAAGAATCTCATGCGTTTGAATTTTCAACTCGTTTGGCGTCGTTGCCGTTGAGAATCGGAAGTTGAAGTCAATGTTTGCGCTACCCGGGATCATATTGGTTACGTTAGTTCCAGCGTGCAATCTCGATACTTGCCATGTAGTTGGTGGAAAGTACTCATTGCCCCGATCCCAAGTTACGCGCACAAAGTCGGCTAGTGCTGGCGCAAGCAGATGCACTGGATTCTTGGCTAGGTGTGGATATGCCACATGACCCTGTATACCATACACAGTCAACATACCAGAAAGCGAACCACGACGTCCGTTTTTTAGTGTGTCACCAAATCTCCCTTCAGAAGTTGGCTCGCCAACCACACAATAATCTAAGTGAGTGTCTCTCGCTTCAAGATGCTCGACTACTTTGATCGTACCGCAGCGGGCCGGCCCCTCTTCATCGCTAGTGATTAAAAAACCGATAGAACCTCGGTGATCTGGATGAGCCGAAACAAATTCCTCGGCTGCAACGACAAAAGCAGCTAGAGATGACTTCATATCAGCCGCACCACGTCCATATAAACGGCCATCACGCTGTGTAGGAATAAATGGATCGGTACTCCAGTGCTCAATGGGTCCGGTCGGTACTACGTCAGTATGACCAGCAAATGCTAGAATTTTTCCAGCCGGACCATGAGCGCCACGCTTAAGCGCCCAGAGGTTAGTAACACCGCTTTCGGCAATAGTTTCGCAGTTGAATCCGAGTGTTATAAGGCGCTCTTTGATTAATGCTTGGCAGCCTTTATCCTCGGGTGTAACAGACGCACGGCTAATCAAAGATTCGGTCAGGGCTAGCGTACGGCTCATAGCTGAATAGTATTTGTACTACATTAGTAAAGAAGTAACCACCTGTGAGTGCTGATATTAATTAAAATCGTGTATCATTAAAGTAAGCAATTATTTTCAATTATTGATGCGCCAGCGTTGCTATCTGATTTACTGCTTTTTAAGAATGTCTATGTAGCACTATCTTTTTTAGGAATGTATCTGACCGCACCTCTAAATCAGATTTTTTCTATGCTACGGTCTCTATTATTTCTACGGATCGGGGTTACTGGTACATATTGTCCCGTAGTAGTTCATTAATTCCAACTTTAGCGCGGGTTTTAGCATCGACTTTCTTAACGATTACAGCACAGTATAAACTGTATTCGCCTTTAGATGATGGAAGATTGCCAGCTACAACGACAGATCCAGATGGCACACGCCCATAAATCACCTCTCCAGTCTCTCGATCATAAATTTTTGTGCTTTGACCCAGATAAACGCCCATCGAAATTACTGAGTTTTCTTCAACAATTACGCCTTCGACTACTTCAGATCGCGCACCAATAAAGCAGTTATCCTCGATAATTACCGGATTAGCCTGTAGAGGCTCGAGTACACCGCCAATACCTACACCCCCGGATAAATGAACGTTTTTTCCAATCTGCGCGCACGAGCCCACAGTAGCCCAGGTATCGACCATCGTGCCTTCATCGACGTATGCACCAATATTAGTATATGATGGCATTAGAATGACATTTTTCGCGATATATGATCCTCTGCGTACTATTCCTGGTGGAACAACACGAAAACCCCCATTAACAAAATCTTCTAGCTTGTAATTCGCAAATTTAGACGGAACTTTATCATAAAACTGCGAGTAGCCGCCAGCGGCCATAGACATATTCTCTTCGATCTGGAACGACAGTAACACCGCCTTTTTTAGCCATTGGTTGACGACCCACTTTCCCGCTCTCTTTTCCGCTACACGCAGTCTGCCTTGATCTAGCTCACCAATCACATGCGCGATAGCTTCACGGATATTGGTAGGGGTAGATTTTGGTAATAGCTGGGCGCGTTTTTCCCAGGAAGTATCAATGATTTCTTGCAATATTTGCGACATAGATTAATAATCTCGAGTGTAGTTAAGTTAAATTGATGCAATGCGCATACACAATATTTTAAATATGCTCGGCATGTTATAGGCCTTGGCAAAACTCTACAATCCGGTGTGCGCCTTCTATGCATTCCGCCTCATTCAGAACAAGAGCTAGCCGGACATAGTCGCACCCTGGGTTAGCGCAATATGTAGTGCGTGCCAGATATGAACCCGGTAAAACAATAACATTGTAGTCGGCATATAAGCGCCGTGCGAATGTGCGGTCATCTAACCCAGTACACGAAACCCGTATCCATAGATAAAAACCGGCGTCGGGCATCGTGACATCTAATACCCTAGATAGTATAGGAGTAATGGTTGCAAATTTCTTAGCGTACCGCTGACGATTATCAAATACATGCTGCTCGTCGTTCCAGGCTGCGATGCTTGCGGACTGGTAAACAGGGCTTAATGCCGAACCGTGATAAGTGCGAAATAAGAGAAAACGCTTTAGAAGCGACGAATCGCCGGCGACACACCCAGATCTCATTCCTGGAACATTCGAGCGTTTAGATAGGCTAGAAAACATTACGATGCGCTCGAAGCTCCGGCCCAGTATACAAGCCGCTTGTAGTCCGCCGAGCGGCGGATTACATTCGTCGAAGTAGATTTCAGCATAGCATTCGTCAGAGGCAATCACGAAACCAAACCGATCCGACAACGAGAAAATCTCCCGCCAATCGTCTAGGCCTAGAACAGATCCCGTAGGATTTCCTGGCGAGCACACATATATCAGCTGTGTGCGTGCCCAGACATCATCTGGCACCGTGCTGTAATCACACACGTAGTGTCGCATGTGATTACTATTCACGTAGTATGGTTGTGCTCCAGCAAGCAGCGCCGCACCTTCGTAGATCTGATAACCTGGATTTGGGCATACCACAACCGGCTGAAAGCCTTTAGAACTTTCGTAGTTCGAGTTGATAACAGTTTGCGCAAATGCGAATAAAGCCTCTCGAGAACCAACTACTGGTAATACGTCAGCGGATGGGTCTACCGACTGTAGTTTATAACGCCGGCGCAACCATGTTGCAATCGCATACCGCAACGGTAATGTTCCAGCAGTCGCTGGATACAGCGATAATCCATCAAGAGATGCATGTACGGCATCGCGAATCAGCGCTGGAGTTGGATGCTTTGGCTCACCGATTCCGAAATTAATTGACGAGTATTCTAGAGAAGGCGTGACATCATCCAACAGCGCATTCAGCTTTTCAAAAGGATATGGTTGCAGAAGTTCAAGCCGCGGATTCACTGATAGGCCTTTATAGCGACGCCGAGAATAAACATCGGTCCCGTTATGTTTAAAAGAGAGGATAGCCACTACTACATTGATGCGTACGCGGTTGCACTAAGCCCAGACTGATTACTATTTTTCTTAATGTAGCACGCTTATTAGCATAATTCAATTGCTTAGTCAGCTTATTAATGTTGTTATCTTTATGACTAAAGTAAATGCAGTAACATCGACTCAGCACAATACATGCTCCGCTAATCTCAGTGAGATCTATCTTTATAGACTTGCTAAGGCTCGAAAGTCGAAAGAATCCAAGCATCAGCGAAACAATTCTAAGGAGCTGGGAGTTATGCGGTAGTGTAAAATTAACGCGCAATAGTGGTATTCAAGAAAAATATTGATGTACTGTGCTAAGCAGGAAACACTTATTAACCGCACGACTGCTCTCTTGTGGAGAGGGTTGTGGGAGTTGCAATAGTAGGATTAGCAGTGGCTCCGATTCTTGGAGACCAAGAAACCTCATATTTAAAATATGGAGTAGATTTATAATAAAGTATTTTTAACCAACAGCCAAACCTATATGTAGCGTTTTTATCTATCAAACTGTTGTAGACATTAACTAAAATCGGTCTTTTGAGACTTTGCATATTAGACGCGAACCTATCATATAGCAGTATGTGTTTCGTCAAATTTAATATGTAGTTAGAGATACTGCTTATGTTTTTGTGTGACACACGCATTAATAATTAGTAATTTTTCTGTTAGATATTCTGATAACTCATTAGCTAGGTTTCTACATGTATGATGTGTGGGTACCTGCCCCATCTAGGGCAGGTACCCACTGGTCGCAGTTCTAAGTTTTTGCTCAGCACTATACTGAAATAACATTTCACGCAAATGCCAAGGCTTAGCTTCTAAAATAATTTTTATTATTAACAATCGGTTTCATGTTGCGCATGATGTTTCCGAAAATTGCTAACAGTCCATCTAAGCGCGCTGCATGGTTGCGTAATAAGATTAATCACGCTAATCACGCATATTACGTGCTCAATCAACCTGAGATCCCAGATGCAGAATATGATGACCTCTTCAAGGAACTCGAGAAAATTGAGACGGATAATCCAGATCTAATTACGCCGACCTCGCCTACACAACGCGTTAGTGGTGCAGTCGCTGAAGGTTTTTCTCCTATTATTCATGACGTTCCGATGCTCTCGCTAAATAATGGGTTCGAAGACAGGGATGTTACTGCGTTCGATAAACGCGTCAGTGACCTGTTACGGCATGGTGATGTAGAATACGCATGCGAGCTAAAGTTCGATGGACTAGCAGTCTCCTTACGCTATGAAAATGGCTGTTTCATGTCAGCGTCAACGCGAGGCGATGGCCTGACTGGAGAAGATGTCACGGAAAACGTAAGAACAATTAGATCACTACCATTAATACTTAGAGGCAATATAGTGCCGACACGCATTGATGTACGCGGCGAAGTACTAATGTTCAGACTCGATTTTGAGAAACTTAACAAGCAGCGGCTCGCGGCAGGACAGCGTACATTCTCAAATCCACGCAACGCAGCAGCTGGTAGCCTACGACAACTTGATTCCAAGATTAGCGCAAGACGTCCATTGTCGTTTTTTGTATATGGAATCGGCGTACTAGAAGGTTTGCCAATGCCCGATACACACTCAGCGCTGCTTGACTGGTGCGATAGCATGGGCTTACCGGTGAGCGGGGATCGAGCGGTTGTTCGTGGTGCAGCCAGTTTACTTGCGTTCCTTCGAAGCATAAGCGCGAAACGATCATTATTGCCATACGACATCGACGGTGTCGTCTATAAGGTTAATCGGCATGATGAGCAGGAAAGACTTGGTTGTGTTTCCCGTGCGCCACGTTTTGCTTTGGCACATAAGTTTCCAGCTCAGGAAGTACTAACTCAGTTACTAGAGATCGAGGTGCAGGTCGGTCGTACCGGCGCTATCACGCCGGTTGCTCGGCTTAAGCCAGTGTTCGTTGGGGGGGTCACTGTAACTAACGCAACCTTGCACAATGCAGACGAGGTACTGCGCAAGAATATCTTAATTGGAGACACTGTTGTCGTGAGACGCGCCGGAGATGTCATTCCGGAAATAGTCGGCGCTATTAAAGAACGCCGTCCGGCTGATGCGAGGCCCTTCACGATGCCAGCCAACTGCCCAGTTTGTGGCTCTGCAATCGAATACCGCCCGGCCAAGGCAGTCGCTCGATGTATGGGTGGATTAATTTGTGCTGCCCAGCGCAAGAAAGCATTGTGGCATTTCGCGCGACGTCAGGCACTTGACATAGATGGGATCGGCAAGAAAATTATTGCTCAATTGGTTGAGCAGAACTTAATCTATACCCCCGCAGACCTATTTAATCTAGTTTTTACTAGGGTAGTGAAATTAAATCGTTTCTCGGATAAATCAGCGCAGAACTTAATTAACTCATTAGTACGTGCGCGACAGACGACATTGCCGCGACTTCTCTATGCATTAGGCATCCCTTATGTTGGCGAGGAGACTGCAAAAGCGCTAGCTCAGCATTTCGGCTCGCTCGATGTGCTGATGGATGCTAGCGAGGAAATACTGCTCGAGGTTAACGACGTTGGCCCTATAGCCGCAAAAGCAATCCGCTATTTCTTCTTGGAGCCACATAATAAAATAGTAATTAAGCAACTTCGGGAGGCTGGCGTACAGTGGCCCGAGAAGCCAATAGTGCCCCACAAATCGCTTGGCCCGCTTGCTGGTATAACAGTAGTTCTAACTGGTACATTACCGACCCTATCCCGTGCAATAGCTAAGGAAATGCTGGAAACAGCCAGTGCTAAGGTCGCAGTATCAGTATCGAAGAAAACAAATTACGTAGTAGCTGGATCTAACGCAGGTAGAAAGTTGATGAAGGCTAAAGAGTTGGGTATTGCGATCTTAAACGAAGAAGGGATGCGTAGGCTTTTGGAGAGTTCGTAGGAACGTCTTACTTAATTTTAATATGCGTGGGTTAATGCGTATTTAGAATATGATAGTGAAATACATATTCACTTGCTAAAAATAGTAAGCACGCTAACGTTAAAAACGTTTCAGTAAATTTGAGGAGGCGTTGTGTATATAGAGCGCTAACGCTAGCCCTAGAGCCAGCGTTTTTATCAGTCTAATTTTTCACAGGTTTGTTATTATTCGTATAAAGGTAATGTAAATATGGTAAAAACTCGTGCATGCACACATACCATTTGAAAATAGATCAATATGACGAAGAATGTAAAGCAAGTAGCATTGCTAGATAACATCTTCCGTAGCTTAGGGTATGCGTAGTTTACTCAGTCATACAACGACTGGCTTGGCTGGGGCGTATTAGCCGACACAGTGAGTACCTCGTAGCCGGTTTTTGTTACTAGCACTGTATGCTCCCATTGCGCAGATAAACTATGATCGCGTGTCTTAACGGTCCATCGATCTGGCATCGTTCTGATCTCGCGACGACCAGCATTAATCATTGGTTCAATCGTAAAGATCATGCCTGGCTGGAGCTGTATGCCCGTTCCGGGGTGGCCGTAGTGAAGAATTTGCGGTTCTTCATGAAATACATTGCCGATTCCATGGCCACAATATTCTCGAACGACACTATAGCCGTGTGCTTCAGCATGACGCTGTATTGCGTATCCAATATCGCCAAGGTATGCACCAGGCTGTACCCGCTCAATGCCCAGCCACATGCATTCGTAAGTGACCTGCACGAGCCGCTTGCCCAGGATCGATCCTGGGTTCACAATGAACATACGGCTCGTATCACCAAAGTAACCGTCCTTGACTACCGTAATATCGATATTTAGTATATCGTTATTTTTTAATTTTTTATCGCTAGGAATACCGTGGCAAATTACATCATTCACAGAGATGCAGGTTGCTTTGGGATACGGTGGATAGCCAGATGGCTGGTAGTTAAGCGGTGCAGGAATTGCATACTGCTTATTAAGCATGTACTCATGACAGAGTTTATCTAGCTCATTGGTGGTGATACCAGGCTTAACAAAAGGCGTAATGTAGTCTAGTACCTCGCTCGCAAGACGACATGCAATACGCATTTTTGCGATGTCGTGTTCGTTTTTGATCGTGACAGTCATAGGTTTATGATAAGTAAAAGCACGAAGTTATTCCACATTATCGCATCTGTACTGCGCGTCAGATAAATGCTCAGTGTATGTTAATGAACATTGTGTGCGAAATGCGTGGAATGCTGTGCCGCAAAGATCTTGCAATTAGAGCTTAGGGAGCGACATCATAAAGGGACTGTCATATAAATTATGTTTATATTGAGCATTATCGTAGATTATCAATCTCTTAAGATTTTGCATGTCTGTCTTTGTTAATACTTAATCGCATAAACTCTCTAATAAACTCTGATTTACATTTGATGCCAAGCCTTTGTTTTAGCTCATAACACTTTATAAGTGGTTATATAACTAGACTTGATGAGATGTGCAAAGGCTCACTGGGTAAGTATTCGACTATATTCTGTGATTCAATACTTCAGATAATTTGAATACTTTATTCAATCCCGTTCTTTATCGACATATCGATTTCGAATAGGTCAATAGTTTACCATATATTGCCAAAGAACAAGAATTGGCATTGTTAGAGACGCACTAACTATTTTTGTGCGGTAAAAGAGCTATTTTGGGATAATGATAAACCCAAAAATTTCTCGCTAATTCAAGGTGAAGTAATATACTGCATTAATTTAAATATTAATAACCTATTTTTGAAAATCAGTATTCTCATAATTTTTCGTAGTCCAAATTATGTTTTCTGTAGAAAATTTAAAATAAAATAAGGATCAATCTAATTAATCTTAATTTTTAATGTAAATTGTATTGAAATTTCCCAAATATTAAATCCGTATGCAGATATTAACTAGACACGGTCGATATAAGAAAGTATGCAAACTTCCATTATATGACCGTTTATATGTTCATTAATTAGAATAATCAGAATAAAATTGAGTATTAACCCAGAGAATGGTTATTATTCTTGACGCTATACCACTTTTGACTTCTATTTCGATAGAAAATTTCTAATTACCAGAGTTTTCTCTTTAACACTTATTTCTAGATTAAACGCATATACTATGCTTGTAAAAGTTTAATAAAGTTAAACGTACGTTTTTAATTTCATTGAGATGACAAAGCATACATATGCTTAAAGATATCAACAACATTGAATAGGTTTCTTTTTTGATAAAAAAGACAATCAGTCTATCTTATTTTTTTACATAGCTAAACAAATAGTATCCGCATTGGAGCTAGCTGTAAAAATCAGAATACTGAAGCATTTGTTATAAACAACTAACCCCCTTGTTTCATTTTGAAACAAGTGGTAAAATATCATAAGTTTTTTTAAAAATTATTAATACAAACTGGCAAACTAAGGGTGTCTATGAAACACTGAATAGATGCGATAGCCGGTTTAAGACCTAACCCTTTCTGGAGAATCTTATGGCAGTTAAAATGTCTCAGATGTTAGAAGCCGGTGTGCATTTTGGGCACCAGACCCGTTTTTGGCACCCAAAGATGGCACCATTCATCTTTGGTCATCGAAATAAAATTCATATTATCAATCTTGAAAAAACGTTGATAATGTACAACGATGCGCTAAAGTACGCGCGTCAAGTCTCAGCTAACCGGGGGACGATTCTGTTTGTCTGTACGAAGCGCCAGGCGCGCGACACGATCAAAAAAGAAGCAACACGCGCTGGAATGCCTTATGTAAATAACCGCTGGCTCGGTGGAATGTTGACAAACTTTAAGACACTAAAGATATCGATCAGAAAGCTCAGGGATATGGAGGCGATGATTGAATCCGGCGAGGTTGAGAAAATGAGCAAAAAGGAAGCGCTGATGTTTGATCGAGAAATAGCGAAGTTGCAAAAATCGATCGGCGGCGTAAAGGAGATGGAACGCATTCCAGATGCAATTTTCGTTATTGATGTTGGTTATCACAAAATTGCTATCACAGAGGCAAAAAAGCTTAACGTTCCAATTATTGCGGTTATAGATACGAATCACGCACCAGACGGCATCGACTATGTAATCCCAGGAAACGACGATGCAAGTAAAGCTATTACCTTATATGCACAAGGTATTGCTGACGCAGCTCTCGAGGGTCGAGAAAACTCACTTAACGATGTTATGCAAGTGGTGCGAGGCAATGATGAGTTTGTCGAGCTCAACGAGCAAGCATGATCCTAGGTAGGCAGCATGGTCAAGCAATGGGGCTTTGAGCCCCCTTTTTTTAGGCGCATAGCTCTCCACGCTTGGGTTTTAAAGCAGTGCAAAGCGGTGTAGTAAAGCTAAAATCTGCGCATCACATAAACAAACGGATAGTCCAATAGAACTATAAGGACAAACAATGGCGACAATTACATCAACCATGGTTGCAAAACTGCGCGCAAATACCGATGCGCCCATAATGGAATGCAAAAGGGCGTTGATTGAAGCTGCTGGTAGCATGACTCGCGCCGAGGAAGTGCTACGCGTGAAACTCGGTAACAAGGCGAGCAGGGCAGCTGAACGCGCGACGGCGGAAGGCATGATCGCATCATTTATAGGCAAAAGTGGCGCCTTAGTCGAGTTAAACTGCGAAACAGATTTCGTCGCAAAAAATGGAGATTTTATAGTTTTCTCAAGAGAGGTTGCAAAACTAGTTGCTACTCAGAATCCGGCGGATGTTTCTGAGTTATCTACGTTATTACTAAACGATACGCCAGTAGATGTATTGCGCGCCGCGCTAGTTGGAAAAATGGGTGAAAACATAGTAATTCGCCGATTCTCGCGCTTTGAGACTGCTCATAAATTAGCCTCATACTTGCACGGAACACGCATCGGTGTTCTGGTTGAATACAATGGCACTAATGAGCGAATTGGCAGGGATATTGCAATGCATATCGCAGCAATGAAACCAATGTTCCTTTCATCAGATGACGTATCAGCTGAGCTCATCACGAAAGAACGTAGTATCGCTGAGCAGAAAGCCGCCGGGACGGGAAAACCACCCGAGATCGTTGATAAAATAGTTGAAGGCAGTATTCAAAAATACTTAAAGGAAGTGTCACTGCTTAATCAGCCGTTTGTGAAAAACGATAAGCAAACCGTCGAGCAGTTTCTTAAAGCAACGAATACAATAGTTTATCGTTTTGCGCTGTTCGTTGTCGGGGAGGGCATTAACAAGAGTCACGATAACTTTAAGATTGAAGTAGCTGCGCAGATAGCTGCGGCGCAGAAGAAGTAAACCATTATACGAGAACGGGGGGGGTCGAGTCTATGCGGGCATGAGTGCCCATAACATCTCGATCTTACTTTCCCATTACGTATCACATGCTTTTAGCCTAGAGAGACAATCTGTTACTGTGCTAGAGCATTGCATAAGTTCAAGTGAACGTCAAGTGCCGCTATGCGTTTTACAGTTTTTATCCGAAACGCATTTCCCCCCTATACGACCCCGAAGTTTCTTCGGTGCAAGCGAATATCCTGCTATGTCAACTGTATATAAACGCCTTCTGCTTAAACTTTCTGGCGAAGCCCTAATGGGTGATGATTCATTTGGCATTAAGCGTACGATAATTGAAAGAATCGTTGCAGATATCGTCAACGTTATAAAGCTAGATGCTCAGCTCGCTCTCGTGATTGGCGGTGGTAACATCTTCCGTGGCGTAGCCGGCGGTTCGACGGGTATGGATCGCGCAACAGCAGACTATATGGGAATGCTTGCAACAATGATGAACGCATTGGCTCTACAAGATGCGATGCGGCATGCGGGCATTGAGGCGCGTGTGCAGTCTGCATTGCGCATGGACCAAGTAGTCGAACCCTATATTCGACGTCGCGCAATCCAGCAACTAGAAGAGGGGAGGGTCGTCATTTTTGCTGCTGGCACAGGTAATCCGTTTTTTACTACGGATACAGCTGCTGCGCTACGAGGTGCGGAAATCGGCGCAGAAGTTATTCTTAAGGCCACCAAAGTCGATGGCGTCTACTCTGCTGACCCGAAAAAGAATCCAACGGCTACGCGTTATGCGACGATAAGCTTCGATGAAGCTATTAATCGTAATCTACAGGTGATGGATGCGACTGCATTTGCGTTATGCCGCGATCAGAATCTACCTATTCGGGTATTCTCGATCAATAAACCCGGTGCCTTACAGCGTATCGTACAAGGCGATGACGAGGGCACCTTAGTACACGTGTAAACTTTGAGAGGAATCGGGACGAATGCCTAGCGCGCGACCTATGCTAGAGAAGCTTGCTAGCATTAGGGTACATTGTTTCGGAGATTTGAATGACTATTGCGGACATCAAGAAAGACGCGGAGCATAAAATGCGTCGCTCCTTAGAGGGATTTCAAAAAGATTATCTAACGAAGATACGAACGGGTCGAGCTCATACAGGCTTACTCGATCATATTCGGATCGAGTACTACGGTTCGAATATATCGATATTGCAGGTCGCGAACTTAACACTAATTGATGCTAATACGATTAGTGTGCAACCGTGGGATAAGAAGATGGTTGCAGTCATTACGAAGGCGATCCGTGAATCTCATTTCGGTTTGAATCCAGTATCGCAAGGCGAATTGATTCGCGTGCCCATGCCAGTCTTGACAGAAGAGCGTCGACGAGAGTTAAGCAAGGTTGTGAAATCAGAGGGTGAAAACGCAAAAGTGGTGATACGTAATTTGCGGCGTGACGCAAATGATCAGTTAAAAAAATTACTGAAAGACAAAGATATTTCTGAGGATGACGAACGCCGGGCGCAAGACGAAGTTCAAAAGCTAACCGATAAGTTCGTCGGTGAGATCGAGAAGTTAGTTCAGATTAAAGAATCAGAGATTATGACGGTGTGAAGCAATAGTACAGTGTTTTTGGGCGCTGCGCGCCTATACTTATACATCGTCACCAGCCAGATGCGGAACGAGAATATAAATGATACATACTAGTTCCACGGTGTGCATACCAATCGTTACAAAGGTACCGAGGCATATCGCAATCATAATGGATGGCAATGGCCGATGGGCGGAGAGCAAGCGTCTACCGCGTGTTTCTGGTCATGCGAAAGGACTCGAAACAGTACGCACTATTATCAAAGCCTGTGCGATGCAGGGCATCAAATTTCTGACTTTATTTGCATTCAGTTCTGAGAACTGGCGACGTCCGGTCGATGAAGTGTCATTCTTAATGCGTCTTTTTATTAGTGCGCTCGAGCAAGAAATTGCGCATCTATATACAAATAACATCCAGTTACGAGTAGTTGGTGACTTGTCAGTGTTCGAGCCTAGAATCCAAAAACTTGTACACTACCTAGAAATCAAGACGGAAGGTAATACAGGTTTGATATTAACCATTGCGGCAAATTATGGTGGCCGTTGGGATATTTTGCAGGCTACGCGTAAGATTGCGCAACAATGCATAGATGGAGGTGATATCCAGAATGTGAATGAGTCGAGTTTCGCAGAACATTTAGCGATGGCATATGCGCCGGAGCCGGACTTATTTATTCGAACAGGCGGAGAGCAGCGTGTCAGTAATTTTCTGCTATGGCAACTAGCCTATACTGAATTTTATTTCACCCATGTTTTCTGGCCAGAGTTTAATGATGTTGAATTGGGTAAAGCGATTTCTTCATACCGCGAACGCGAACGTCGTTTTGGACGCACCAGTGCACAACTTACCCAAAAATCGTGAAATTTGATCCCTTTTTATGTTAAAAACCCGCATGATTACGGCGATTATCTTGCTTGCCGTTTTATTGCTAGTTACTTTATGTATCCCACTAAAAGATTTCGGTGTACTCATTGCTTTAGTATTAGCATTTGCGGCTTGGGAATGGGGTAAATTATTACAACTGCCTGGAATATGGCCGCTTTATTATTCAGCACTATCTAGTGCGATACTAATCGCTTATATACTAGTTGGCACGACGCTAGGTTCCCTAATATCGTGGGTGTCTTCTATATTTTGGATTGTTGTAGCACCGTTCGTACTATTACGTAAGCCGATTCTAGCTAGCGGTATCTGGCGCGGTTTCTTACTGGTAGCAGGTATAGTACTGTTTATTGCTTGTTGGCGTACGATGGTAGCTGCACGTGTATCTGGCGTTATATTTATACTATCCTTGTTATTGATTGTCTGTCTTGCCGACATCGGTGCCTATTTTGCTGGAAAATACTTTAGCCATCATAAGCTAGCACCGGTAATCAGTCCAAATAAGACATGGGAAGGCGCAATCGGTGGATGGCTATCAGCTATCATGGGTGCGCTGCTTACATTCGCTGCAAATCCCAGTCTATTGACTATGACAGGATTGCTAGTTCAGCGGTTTGGAATCGTGGGCGCAGTACTTGCATTGAGCTTGCTAGTTATTTTTAGCATAGTTGGCGATTTATTTGAGTCGCTGTTAAAGCGCCAGGCTAGCGTAAAAGATTCGAGTCAGCTACTGCCAGGTCATGGCGGTGTTCTTGATCGGATCGATGGGCTATTACCCGTTCTCCCGCTATCGATGCTGCTTTTGAGTTGAATTATTCCTAATGCAACATTGTATAACCCTGCTCGGTTCGACGGGCTCGATCGGCAATAGCACGCTGAATGTGATTGCTCGGTATCCAGAGAGATTTTCAATCTATGCGTTGACTGCGCACCGAAACTGGGAAAAACTTGCTCAGCAATGTATGCGTTTTACGCCATATATTGCAGTAGTAGATGATGCGCAGACGGCAATACAGCTACAGAAACGCTTATGCGAAGTGGGCTGCATGACTCTTGTCGAATACGGCCGAGCAGCAATAGCATCCGCCGCAGCGGATACTGCATGCAATACAGTTGTTGCGGCTATTGTTGGTGCAGCTGGGCTAGAGCCAACACTAGCGGCAGCGCGTGCTGGCAAGAGGATTTTGCTTGCGAATAAGGAATCATTGGTGATGTCCGGAGCATTGTTCATGGAGGCGGTCTATGAAAGTGGTGCTGCGTTATTGCCTATTGATAGTGAGCATAATGCAATTTTCCAGTGCTTTCCTCGCGAGCCTGGTTTGCATGGTGAGGTGACTAGAATCCAGCTAACTGCATCCGGTGGCCCATTTCGCTTGCGTGAACCGATTACGTTACTCAACGTAACGCCAGAAGAAGCATGTAAACATCCAAATTGGAGCATGGGGCGCAAGATTTCAGTCGATTCAGCCACAATGATGAATAAGGGTCTTGAGGTGATTGAGGCAAGCTGGCTATTTAATCTACGCCCTGAGCAGATCCATGTACTAATACATCCACAAAGCGTAATCCATGCTTTAGTGTCTTATTCGGACGGCTCAACACTCGCACAGCTTGGTTATCCCGATATGCGTACACCAATCGCTCATGCATTAGCGTTTCCTACTCGGATTGTATCAGGCGTTGAGCAGCTGGATCTCGCAAAAGTAGCAACTCTAACATTCGAGCCACCCGACTACGATCGCTTTCCATGTCTATCGCTCGCACTGCAAGCATTGCATGAAGGCGGTGCTGCAAGCACAGTATTGAACGCAGCGAATGAGGTTGCTGTCGAAGCATTTCTTGCGCGACACATTAGATTTACTGCGATCGCAGCAGTGGTCAGCGATGTACTCGAACAAGTTCAAGCCGATGTTTCAACAACGCTAGATGCGGTGCTCGATATTGATGCGCAGGCCCGCCGCGCAGCACAGGCAGCGATAGTTCGATACCTATATCTAGTAGACTAGATATGCGCAGAATGGTAAGGTTCAATTTCCTAAACTGAGTAATATGTCATACGGCTGATGCTTCTAAGCTATATAGGGATACTCCGTAACAAATCGAGATTTTTGTTCAATCAAATGCTAAACGGCTGGTGCTTTACAGGTGTTGCTGGTGAGCTCACTCGATATAGTAGTCAGCCAAAGTAGCTTAATCTTTGTAGCTAGGATTCGGATATAGTAAAAGCGCTAGCCATCTACTGCCAATTCAGCTGAACTTTCGAAGTTTTTTATTCATGATGGAGATGGTGCTATTAAGTGAGTTTATTGAACTTAGGTATTATCGGGGATATTTATGCTAAAAGCTTTAGGTGCATACTCGCTCTATCTATCATTATAGAGTGTTACAGAGCCCACTGTACTACCCGATGCTCGGGTGATCTAAAAACGCTTATCAAATGATAATATCGCTAACTACGTGAGCAAAAAACAATAAACTAAGCAGTTTTATATTTACCTTGTCTATAGCGCTGAGTTATCAGTCTCGATATGACGGATTTGCTGCCACTTCTAACGTTATACATAGCATCTGTTATATTATTTAGAAGGAAAAAATAGGTAAGGCTGTTTCGAAACTCTAGCAACTGTATTTTGCGGAATCAGATTTATTTATTTCGTTATCGGTGGTAGCACTATTTAATCACTTTTCATATTTGAATTATTCTAAGCACAGGACTATTAGTACACCCCGAGATCAATATACCTCGCAGGAAAAATATTAAGGAAAAAAGTTGCCTAAACATTACCGCTTTGTCCTCAAGATGATTGCGACAGTCCTATTATCAATATGTTGGATAGTTGCGCATGCCACGGTGCCATTTGTCGTTAAAGACATTTGCCTTGAAGGATTGCGGTGGGTAGAGCCAAGTACTGTGTTTGCGTACTTACCAATCAAGCAAGGTGACCTGTTTTCTGACGAAAAAGGATCCCAGATTATCCATGCACTGTACTCCACTGGTTTCTTCAGTGATATTAAAGTGCTAGTACAAAAAAATACCTTAGTGGTTAACGTGCAGGAACGCCCAGTCATTAGCTCAATCGACTTCCTTGGTATTCATGAGTTTAACAAGGAAAATCTAATTATGGCATTAAGCTCGGTTGGACTATCTAATGGCCGCCGCTATGATGTAGCGCAGATCGAAAAATCTAAGCAGGAATTAAAACGTCAATACCTAGCGCGCGGGTACTATGCAGCAAAGGTGAAGACAACAGTGAAGCCGATCGACATAGAACATAATCGCATGTCAATCTTGTTCTCGATCGTAGAAGGACCAAGCGCAAAGATTCGGGAGATTAATTTCATTGGCAATAAAACCTTCTCGACCAGAACATTGCTCGATGAAATGCAATCGTCTACACCAAACTGGTTCTCTTGGTATACAAAGAGCGACCTGTATTTGCAAGAAAAATTTACTGGTGATCTAGAAAACATTCGATCGTATTATCTGAACCGTGGTTATATTGAGTTTAATATTGATTCAACGCAGGTATCGATCTCGCCAAATAAAGAAGATATGTATTTGACGGTAACGCTACATGAGGGTCGACCGTACAAAATATCTTGTATTAATTTCGCCGGAGATTTACTGAATAAAGAAGCCGAGCTAGCAAAGCTTATGCAGTTAAATCAAGGGGACTACTTCTCCGCGGAGAAGCAGCAGGCATCTGTCATGGCGATTATTGATAAGCTCGGTGAGTACGGCTACGCTTTCGCTAGCGTAAACGTGCAGCTGGATATTGATCGGGAACACGATACAGTAAAATTAATTCTTCACGTTAATCCTAGTCGGCGCGTTTACGTACGCCGCGTGAATATTACTGGTAATAGTAAAACACGTGATGAGGTAATCCGTCGTGAGATCCGACAATTTGAGAGTGCGTGGTTCGATAGCAGTCGGATCATACTATCAAAAGATCGGATTAACCGACTTGGCTACTTCACTGACGTCAATTTAACTACAATTCCAGTGCAGAATACAAATGATCAAGTTGATATTAATATAAAAGTGACAGAGAAATCAACTGGCACAATTTCTCTCAGCGCAGGACTATCATCCACAGATAAGATTATGCTATCAGGCTCCGTATCACAGGACAACTTCTGTGGTTCTGGTAAAAGCTTATCGCTAAACATCAATACTGCTTATGCGCACCGGACGTTAGATTTCACACAAGTTGATCCGAATCTGACGATCGATGGGATTCAACGAATTGTCAATCTTTACTATCACACGTCTCAACCACTATATCGCTCGAGTGATTCAAGTTTCCAGACTATTACTGCGGGGGGTAATCTAAAGTTCGGTATTCCATTCTCAGAATTGAATACTATATATTTCGGTGCTGGCGTCGAGCAGGAGAGTTTAAATACCGAATCCGTGCATTCACAAAGTTATATTGATTACACGAAAAAGTTTGGAAATGTTTCAAATAGCGTTCCAGTTACCATTGGTTGGTCGAGTGATACTAGAGATAATTCAATAGTACCGAACCAAGGATATTATATGCAGGTTAACACTGAATACGGTACACCGATCGGTCAATCCCAGTACTATAAAGCCGATCTACAGATGCGATATTATTACTCGTTTGCCCGCGGTTTCGTATTAGGCCTAACCTTGCAAGGTGGCTATGGTAATGGAGTAAATAGTAGACCCTACCCAATCTTTAAGCACTATTTCGCCGGTGGCATTGGATCTGTGCGTGGCTATAAACCTAATTCACTAGGCCCGAAGGATAAGATAACAAATAATCCTATAGGCGGATCAAAGATAATCGTAGGCAGCATCGAGTTAATGTTTCCATTGCCAGGGACCGGATACGATCGAACGTTACGCGTGTTTGCCTTCCTTGACGGTGGAAATGTATGGGGTGAGGGAGGTAACGGTATCGGCACGAATAGCTTACGCTACAGCTATGGCTTAGGCTTAGCTTGGCTCTCCCCGGTAGGACCATTAAAGCTCGGTCTAGGTCTACCCCTTATTAAATATAAGGGTGATCAATACCAGAGCTTACAGTTCCAGATCGGTACTGTATTCTGATAAATAGCTATTTATTACTTTAAGCAGTCACTTTACCAACCATATTTAAGTATATTACAATGAAGTACTCGTAATGCTAGATAATGTCTTGGCAATAGCTATTATTTAAGTACAAGATCAATTAACGGTTTATTTAAACCCGTTCTTTATAAGAAAAAACTAGCAGAGCCTGCGATTTACAGTGGAGACTTCATCTCGAAAAAAGTAGAATAAAATCTACAGAGATTGCCCAATAAATAGGATAAAATGGTGAATCAATATCCTTATTTGACCAGTACTGCTCTTTAGCTCAGATAAACATAAATTTTCAAAATTAGTATTACAAGTTTCGTGCAAACCCGAATCAGCATCGAATTGAAAAACTGACTGTGTACTCGACTATACCCTCATGATCTATCAATTCCCCGAATCAACAGATGATTATCTAGCAATACGAAAGTAGACTACGTAAGTCCACTTATAAATATTGTATACCGGATGCCATATGTTCTTAATTAAGAAGACGCGGCGAATTGACCATAATCCCACCATTACACACATCTATAACTCTAACTCAGCTGATATAGCTTTAGGCTGCATGGTAGTTTGATGCTAGTAGCGTAGTTGCAGGCTGCGCGTCTCTAGAGAGCGCAAAGCCAGGAAGATTGCTTTTTGTTGCGAATTTAAAAGTATTTATCGCATGTCAATTCAACGCTTGCAACAGCGGTATTAATAAGCTAGCTAAATCTAGATAAGATCCGGGCGGAGCATAAGATGATCGGCAAATCTCTTAAGCTGACTTTCGTCGTGACCCTAAATCCGTATGCTTATTTTGCACACGTCGCACAACAGTTTTCGGCAGCGGCAGCTCTACTCTAATTAGAGTATGGGTATTCATCTTAGCGCGGCAGTAGACCCTACCGCAAAAGTAGTAGGATAGCGTAATTATCAGTCCACACGTTACAATCACAACAGATTCGGTAGTCGGCAAGTCTGTACGTATCGATGCGCATGTGTTTATTGGTCACGTGCGGTTATTGGTAATAATTCACACGTTTCAAAAGTGAATATATACCATAGCTGTCAACTCGACGAGCACGTGATTGTGCATTCAGGCGTAGTGATTGGTTCTGACGGCTTTGGCTTTGCGCCTGACTTCGTTAGAAACGGTAATGAACAAACTAAAAAATGGGTGAAGATACCGTAGGTAAGTATAGTAAAAATTGGTCCAGACGTAGAAATCGGGGAGAACATAACAATTAATCGTGGAACAATGACCGATACGGTTATCGAACGGGGAATAAAAATCGACAACTTAGTACAGATTTGGCATAACTGCCAGATTGAGGCTTACACGGTAATTGTAGGTTGCGCAGATATCGCTAGCAGCACGATGAGTGTTCGGCACTGCATGATCGGAGGCGCAGTTGTCATTGCTAGCTATATCACACTAGTCGATCATATAATAGTGACCGCAAAATCTAGGGTGTCTAAATCGCTGCTTAGGTCTTGTCTCTATACGAGCGCTTTCCTACTATCCCTCATAAGGACTAGAATGGAAGCGCAGCGTTACTGCGTAATATTAGTCAGCTGTGTACGCACTGATTAGGACAGTAGAAGCTGCGCTCGCAGTAAACCATGTGTTTCTCTCGGTGACATAGGTGAATAGTCATAATATTTATGCAACGTGCGATTCAGTCGTGCAAATACGATGAGCATTAAAATAATAAACCTAGATATCCATAAGATTCTTACCATGCTTCCGCATCGCTATCCGATTTTGCTTGTTGATCGCGTGTTAGAACTTGAACCACATAAGCGGATCAAGGCATTAAAGAATGTAACGTTCAATGAACCATATTTCACGGGTCATTTCCCAATACGGCCCGTAATGCCAGGTGTGCTTATCCTGGAGGCACTGGCGCAGACCGCTGGGTTACTGACGTTTTCTGAGAGAGAATATGATTTAGATAAGACGCTATATTATTTTGTTGGTATTGATAACGCGCGATTCAAACGCGTTGTTGAGCCAGGCGATCAACTAATCTTACATATTTCATACGAGCGCTGCATGCGGGGTATCTGGAAATTTAAGGGACGCGCAGAAGTGGATGGAGCAGTAGCGGTTGAGGCTGACTTAATGTGTACAATTAAACGGATAAATTCTGCCTTCTGAGTGCAAGCGTTCTCGAAACGTCAAACGAAGTAGTGGCGAGAATAACTTATATTCATTCCGCCCCGAGGATCGAAGCGGGCTGAGTTTAGATGACGCCGTTCGGATTGAACTTACGCAGTTATTAGGGATAATGTACGCATTAGTGCGTATACGACGGTCGGTTCGCATACAGTTATCGAGGGGCATACGACGATCAGAGATAATAATCGTATTGGTCACTCAATGCGATTAGTAGTGCTCCGCAAGACATAAAGTCTACGAGAGAACTTGATTTAGCTTGAGATAAGACGTCGCAATATAATTCGCGAATTTACGACAATTCATACTAGTGCTACATAGGACAATGTCTAAACACATATTTTAGATGATAACTGGATCATAGCGTACGTGCATATTGCTCATGATTGTCAAGTCGGCAACCACACGGTGTTTTCGAGTAATGCGCAGATTGCTGGATACGTCAATGTTAGTGATTAGGCCATTCTTGGTGGCATGTCTGGAGTTCATTAGTTTGTATGCACAGGAAAGCATGTGCTTCTTAGTAGAGCGTAAGCATTAGTTCAAGATTTGCCTCCGTATATGATTGCGGCTAGTGAAAGGCATACTGCACGGTGTTAATATCGAAGGGCTTCGCCGTCGCGATTTTACTACCAATACTATTTCTGCGCTGCGGACTGCATACCGAACTCTTTATAAAGATATCCTATTATTAGACGAGTCTAAATCGCAGTTGCGTGAGTTAGCTAGTGGAGGGGGGGGTGATGCGCCAGTCATAATCTTCTTAAGATTTATCGAAATCGCTTATCGTGGCATTATTCGATAATGCATTAATCGTTATTCCCCTTAAAACTAGCGACAGTGGTAGGTGAGGCGTTTGGCGATTATTTAGCAGCATTATTACTTTCTGAGCTCGCTAGTCGTCTGCCAATAGATATACCATACTATGGCATAAGCGGTCCGGAACTGGTCAATGGATAAGTTATCAGTACAAGGGTATATTGAAATAATAAACCACATTACAGAAATTCTGTGCATCCGTAAGTTAAAGAGACTGCTATGAATTGCACCACCAAGCGCATTTATTAGAGTCGGTGCGCCGGATTTTAACCTGTCTCTTAAGCAAGAGCTGCAGTATGCAAGTATTTCAACGACACACTTTTTTATAGGGAAATTTGAGTATAGTAAGGAGAGTGCATCAAGAAAATAGTTAAAGCAGTAGCTTATATGCTCTGCATATTCCTGTTTGCAACAGCGATTTTAAATAAGGTTGGGATTTCCTACACTTATGTGGGAAACACCCGTAGCTGATGAGCTTCCAATGGCAGCTAGACCGTCTAAACGCGAGACGTAAGAGTGACTTTCCAGAAGAAAACCTCTCGTTGCAGTGTTATCGGGCAATCGCCATGAGATCAAGTAGATCGGTACAATACTGCATAAACGTGAGCTGTCATTACGCTTTGTTATACCTGTGCCAATGATTTATCCGTGCGATGTTACAGCCGCTTGCAGATCGCTACTCGTGAAACTGCCCCCGACACTGACTAAAAGTAATGCGCAGTTAGTATGATGGTAGATGACGCGGTGCTGGTTAAGAGCAGCACCGCGTCATAGAGGCTGCGCCGCTAAAAGCCTATGGTGATTTCTTATAAAGAGTGCTATGGCTAACTGAGCAGTGAATGCTGCGACGAGGTTATATTCCGTACGTCGGTTTACCGAATGTCCTTGCTGGACGGTTTGTTGTACCGGAGATTTACAGCACCTTACAACTTCAGAAGCGCTTGTTGATGCTATGCTACTTCAGCCAAATAATGAAAAACGTACGCTAGCCGAACTATTTACCGAAATACATGAAAAATTATGCAATAACACAGCAGCACGTTTCTCGGAAGAAATCGTCGATGTCATTAGCACTGGCATATCAAAGAAGAAGTCTAATAACTAGTAAATTATATGCGTTATACTAGGTTATAGTGCCTATAAATATTTACAGCGCATGTAACTCCTTTATTAAGTATAAAATTATAATAATAGTGATTATATAAAAAATATATACTTCGCTTCTTATATGTTTAGTTGACACTACTAATTTAATTTAGTAGAGTGTATTTAATTGGAGAGATGGATGAGTGGTTGAAGTCGCACGCCTGGAAAGCGTGTATAGGTTAATACCTATCGAGGGTTCGAATCCCTTTCTCTCCGCCAAAGACGCATATCTATTAAACTCTTTAATATGTCAATGTTATGTCTTGACATATTAATACTTATATATGTTTAAGCTATTGAGAAATTAAATTCGCTTATAAAAAGCGTAATGCTTATAAATAACACGTCACATAATTTAAATGTAGCTTTATGTACCACATCACTCCCATTCAATTGTTGCTGGTGGCTTACCTGAAATGTCATATACAACACGATTAATGCCTTGTACTTCGTTAATGATGCGATTCGATACACACATAAGTAGTTTGTGTGGTAAATGTACCCAATGCGCACTCATAAAATCCAGGGTCTGCACTGCCCGTAGGGCAATAACGTAGTCGTACGTTCGGCGATCTCCCATCACACCAACGCTACGTACTGGTATAAAGACCGCAAATGCTTGGCTAGTCAGCTCATACCACGATTTTCCGCTATCCGGATCAATCGTTGTATGAAGCGTTTCGATGAAAATCGCATCTGCTTTTCGTAGCAAATCTACAAATTCTCGCCTGACTTCCCCAATAATACGCACCCCTAAACCTGGCCCAGGGAATGGGTGTCGACATATAATTGATGGTGGCAAGTTGAGCTTGATGCCAAGTGCACGCACCTCATCTTTAAACAACTTACGTAGTGGTTCAAGTAGTTTTAGGTTTAGTGTTTCCGGTAATCCACCAACATTATGGTGGCTCTTGATAGTATGCGTGCTTTTATTATATTTTCCAGCGGATTCGATTACATCTGAATAAATTGTTCCTTGTGCAAACCACCGTGTATTCCTCAGCTTTTTAGCTTCTCTTTGAAATACCCTAATAAATTCTGAGCCGATAATCTTGCGCTTATGTTCCGGATCGGTCACGCCAGTTAGCTTACTCATAAATATATCACTAGCGTCGATATGCATTACTTTTAGCCCGAGATGCTGGCTAAACGTCTCTATGACCTGCTCAGTCTCGTTAAGCCGCAATAAACCATGGTCTACGAATACACAGGTCAATTGGTCTCCGATTGCGCGGTGCAGTAGTGCTGCCGTCACTGATGAATCAACGCCACCAGATAATCCAAGAATCACTTGCTCCCTACCAACTTGGTTGCGTATCCCCTCTACTGCCTCAGTAATATAATGCCCTATCTCCCAATCTGGCTTTGCTTTACATAACTCGAGCACGAACCGGTTTAGTATGTCTCGACCCCTGGTTGTATGTGTGACCTCTGGATGCCACTGTAACCCATAAAGCTGGCGATTCTCATCAGCTATCCCCGCAATTAGGCACGACTCGCTTGATGCTATTAGCTTAAAGCCGCGGGGCATCACGACCACCTTGTCACCGTGACTCATCCATACTTTCTGTATACTGTGCCCAGACGGCGTTTTAAAATCTTCGAGCCCTTTTAGTAGCTTCGTATTATTGTATATATGTACCTCGGCATAGCCGAACTCTCGTATATGAGAGCACTCAACTTTACCGCCAAGCTGTAAAGCCATCGCCTGCATGCCGTAACAAATACCCAGTACCGGCACACCTAGATGGAATACAGCTCCAGGAACGGATGGGATATCTACGTTGGTAACTGAATTTGGTCCGCCGGACAAGATTACGCCATTCGCTTTAAATTCTCGGATAAATGCATCATCTACATCATAGGGATAAACCTCAGCATATACATGTGCCTCACGTACACGGCGGGCAATTAATTGTGTAAATTGAGAGCCAAAGTCGAGAATTAGAATCTTGTCATGCATAGCAATGGGCAATTCTCAGTAGAATCAATCCAGATTTTAAACAATCTATACTTTCTATATAGAATATAGTAATATTCTGTTTATTATTCATAATGCCGAGGCAAAAATAAAACTTTTTATTAGTTATTATGCTTCATCAACATGGTAGTTTGGTGCTTCCTTTGTAATTTGCACGTGATGTACATGAGATTCTCGTATTCCGGCCGCTGTAATCTCGACGAACACGGCTTTCTCATGCAACTCCTGAATAGTTCGGCAACCGCAGTAGCCCATGCTAGCTCGTACGCCGCCAATTAATTGGAACAGGATTGCATTTACACTACCTTTGTATGCAACCCGACCCTCAATTCCTTCGGGCACTAGTTTATCAGCATTCATGGCATTGTTTTCTTGAAAGTAGCGATCTGCAGCTCCATCTTGCATAGCACCAACTGACCCCATACCGCGATACAATTTATATTGACGTCCTTGAAACAAGAACACGTCACCGGGTGATTCCTCAGTACCGGCTAGCATACTACCCATCATTACAGCATCGGCACCGGCGGCTAATACTTTTGATACATCTCCGGAGTAACGCACACCCCCATCGGCAATCACCGGCACTCCACTACCCCGTAATGCATCAGCAACGTTTGCGATTGCAGTAATTTGAGGCACCCCAACACCTGAAATAATCCGAGTTGTGCAGATCGAACCCGGACCAATACCAACTTTTACAGCGTCGGCACCGTACTCGACTAGTGCTTTAGCTGCTTCGTCAGTTGCAATATTGCCGCCAATTACATCGATATAGGGAAAATTCTGCTTGACCCATCGTACCTGCTCTAGAACACCTTGACTATGCCCATGAGCCGTGTCAACAACGATTACATCGACACCTGCTGCCGCTAGTGTTTCGACGCGCTCTACGTTTTTTAGACCGACGCTAATAGCCGCACCAACACGTAGCTTTCCTTGCTCGTCTTTACAAGCATTCGGATGTTCTGTTGCCTTTGTGATATCTTTAACCGTTATTAATCCTCGCAGCTCGAATACATTATTAATAACCAGCACACGCTCTAGTCGATGACGGTGCATTAACGCTTTAGCTTGTGCGAGCTCCGTTCCTTCTATAACGGTAATTAGCCTTTCCCGCGGTGTCATAATTGTCCGAACCGGCTCATCCAAACGCCCCTCAAAGCGAAGATCACGGTTTGTTACAATTCCAATAAGTTGTGTACCATCGAGGACTGGAAAGCCCGAAATGCCATGCTGTCGTGACAGCGAAATGACGTTATGCACTTTCATATCAGGTGGCACAGTAATTGGATCCCGCAATACTCCGGACTCGAAGCGCTTAACTTTTGCCACTTCACGTGCCTGTTCGACGGGCGTTAAGTTTTTATGCACTATTCCTATTCCACCTTGCTGGGCCATGGCAATCGCAAGCCGCCCCTCGGATACTGTGTCCATTGCTGCCGAAATCAGCGGTATATTCAATGAGATATTTCGAGTCAAACTAGTTTTGAGGGTGGTATCATTCGGTAGTACATTTGAGTACGCCGGCACGAGGAGCACGTCATCGAATGTAAGTGCCTTTTTAATCAGACGCATGAAAAATCCTATAGGTACAAAAGCGGATTATACCGATAGTCTACCGGATTCTCACTGAGAGAATAGCTAGTTATAAAGTCTTATTATAATTTAGTGCTAACACTGACATTGTACTAATATTAAAATTTAATAGGTATCATAAATAGATTTTGCGATGCAAACACGGCTAGGATACGATATAGAAAATGCATAGAACTCGGCGCTGTTCTATGTTAGTAACGATGATAAAAAGTCAGAAATAAAATTTAGAGTTGTATATCACTTAACTTTCTATCAGAAATAATAATACTCTTATACTTACAACCTATATTTTTTTCTAAACTTTTTTTGCCGTTGTAAGAGTTAGCTGATCTTTAAATTCTACCCTCATTCGAAATATACTGCCAGTAACGCTGGTATTAAAGTGCATAATCAACTACTAGTAGTATTTATTAAAAGGTATACTATAATTTCAATTATAGCTGATTAGCAATTCACATATACGTTTGAGATAATCTTAATATGTATTTAATTACCTGCTAGCACTTAAGTGTATATATTTAACAATGCATTTAATATGATTAAATAGTCTCATTCTGGAAAACCAAAAATTACATACGGCGAAACTTTAGTTCAATAATAGCTAGGCATACATCTATGTTAGATTTTAACAGAACATATAATATAACCGACTATCGTTTCTAGTTAATCGAAGGGGGCTTTTTCTACTATCTCGTAGTATGTTTCAGAAGCTGTGCTTTTTCGCGTTCCCAATCTCGTTTTTTTTCAGTTTCACGTTTATCATGCATTTTTTTACCTCGAGCTAAACCAATCTCGCACTTTACTCGCCTATTTTTATGGTAAAAGTTGAGAGGTATTAGTGTGTAACCGCGTTGCTCAACCTTGCCAATTAATTTTCGAATTTCACTAGTCTTAAGGAGCAACTTTCGAGTTCGTACGGGGTCTGCATATAAGTGCGTCGAAGCGGTATGCAATGGACTAATATGTGAGCCAATAAGAAATAATTCTCCATTACGTATGACAACATAACCCTCTTTAATATGACCACGCCGCGCTCGTAGCGCTTTAACCTCCCAGCCCTCAAGAACAAGCCCCGCCTCATAGCGTTCTTCTATAAAATAATCGAAGAGCGCCTTCTTATTGCTGATAATTCTCATTAATAAGTTTGACCAATTCAGAAAAATTACAATTTTAGCAAAACTACCTAGTGCTAGTAGTGTAAGTCTCGCTCACAACTCTCTTTTTAATTTCTAAAACACGTGTATACTACGGCGCATTAATTTTTTTTATGGCAGAAGTCCAGAAAACTGTTTTAATTCATTATTCTCCTGAACTTATGTTCGATCTTGTTACTGACGTCACTGATTATCCAAATTTTTTACCTTGGTGCAGCGGTGTCGAAATTAAGCATCAAGATAAAACAAGCATGGAAGCGCAAATCAATATCTGCTTTAAGGGCATTCGGCAACATTTCACTACATATAATAAGCAAGAGCGTCCAGAGAAAATTGATATAGAGTTTAAGGAAGGACCTTTCAGGCGATTCACTGGCTCTTGGAGCTTTATACGGGTACAAGACAATGCATGCAAAATTGAGTTTTCATTACAGTATATTTTTTCTAATATCTTTTTAGAGCAACTAATCGGACCTATGTTCGATCACATTTCAAATACACTCGTCGAGTCGTTTATTAAACGCGCAGAAGAACGATATGGAAAACATAGATACAGAAGCGTTAGGCTGCAAAGCTAGAGCTATGCTCGAGGTACAAGTTTGTTATGCACCCCCAAGCATCCAAACACTCATTGCCTTACGACTTCCAGTCGGTGCGACCCTGTATTCTGCCATCTTGGTCAGTAAAATTTCTGTAATACATCCACAGATCAATTTAGTTCAGCAGCGTGTTGGCGTATTCGGACGTATACGTCCACTAAATTCAGTGCTTGAAAGTGGTGATCGCGTTGAGATCTATCGGTCCTTGATAGTTGATTAAAATCTGTACGAGAAGACTCAAAGTACTAAAATAGTATCCTAAACAAGGATATTTTTCCTGTTATTGCGGTTTTTCAAGCTACTATTGAATAGATATGCTTATAAGATAATAAAACAATGTGCATTATATTTTTTAAAGTTTATTAAATCTAGGCTCGATTTTAGTGGAACAGCTGCATTTAGCATCTAGCATTTTCCGTAGAACCGTGTTCTCATCAGCCCAGAGATGATGAAACGCAATCTAGTGTTTTTTAATTGCTCTAACTAAAGTTTCTTAAATGTCTGTTATTACGTGCTCTAGCGTATCATCTCCGCTGAATATATCGGTAATTTTTATCGATAAACAGAAGTTTGTATTATTAAGTATACGTACCGTCTTCTGAGGCTTAACTTGAATTAAAAATTAACTAGAACATAATTCTCAGTATTCTCGGAAGAATTGTAATTCTACATACAAAATACGGCCAATGTCCAGCAGACATTATTAATAGTATTTTTATTTTATGTAATCTATATATTGGGTGCTATATGTATGTAAATCACTTAAAAATCAAGAATTAGTATTTGATATGTTACGAATAAGGCGACATCTAAATGTCGCCTTATTTTATTATTTAGCGCTTTGTAAATTACATCTTTATCTCGCATACGTAATAAATGTTTTTCGTTCAAACATATTCGTTCGAATGAATAACAAGGGCTTACAGTGGCTTAATATTTGCAGCTTGTAATCCTTTAGGGCCGCGCTTAACTTGATAGCTAACGCGCTGATTCTCAACTAGCGTCTTAAATCCTTCTTCGGTAATTTCGGAGAAATGCGCGAAGAGATCTTCTCCACCTGAATCAGGCGTGATAAAACCAAAACCCTTGCTGTCGTTGAACCACTTAACGATACCAGTATCCATAAACGAATCCATCAAAAAAAATATTTCCCGCTTAATGCGGCAGTACGGAAGCAATCAAGAGGGAGAGGACAACGAGCGTACTGCGTGGGTCGCGGACAGATGATGAACAGCAATCAGACATCTTGAAAACTCCATTTATCTACTATATGCGATATATCTGATAGGGTCAAATGTTTTTATTCGTGATTGTACTTCATACAAACTCTCCTTAATAAGAGCTTAAATAGTGCAGTGAAAATATGCCATAGTATTAAAAGATATTAAGAGCTAACTACTAGTTAGTACTAGATAGATAAAATTTTTCTTCGCATTGGTTAAACAAGATGAAAAACACTGCGAAGCAGCTCTACTACAGATTAAATACCAGCACTAGAAAAACGCGCAACCTCTTATTCTGAGCAGAACGGTTTTCTAATTTATGATAGATTAGTAAATAATCTACTAAATAGATATTAATCTTTGCCAAACTGTAATCTCTATAGTATAGGCTACAATATTTTGTAGCTTCGCAATATGTATCTGATACGTATCGTAAAATGTGTTTACTATTATAACTGAACACATTTAATGAATAATCCACGATTTACGGGAGGATGCGTTGCATACATTCGCTCTATGCTCTATCTCTATAAGTTTAAATATTTATTAAAACATCTAATTGATGATAAGATCTCTCAGAATTCTACTGAGATTCCAAAAAATTTTTAATCCCATATCATGGCGTCTAAAATTTGTGAGGAGAAAGTTCGGCGGTAGTAATTAGGTGTAATTAATAACGATATTTATATAAACAAGATGTTAGTTATTAGTCATTCGATGAGCACTATGTGAAAGTTTTTTGCTTTTAATCGAAAATGAATTACTGAGATTGTATAGCTTATGCAATAAACAGATAATCACGGATTTTTAGATCGGAAAATGATACATTTGGTGGCATCTACTATGCAAGGATGCGTAGTAAAATAAAATCTTCTGAAAGACAACGTGACATTATAGAACCACTAAATTAGTTTAATGAAAAAATTATATTTAGATGCACACAGTTCAATAATTAGAGGATATTTTTATTAGAATTCAATTCTGCGCTGAAATTGTTAATAAAGCTACGCCGAAATAGATTTTTAGAGTCATCCTGTGTACGATACGATTCTGAGCTGGGGGGGGGGAGCAGAATCGTATCGTACACAGGATGACTCTATATTACTAGATTACTAGAGGTGCGTCTGTATCACACAAACGATCATTGAAGTGTTAGTGCGGCTACACTCCAAGATATTCATATTATGTCAGTGTTCTTGAGGCGTATTCCTGTGACTTAGAAACCCATTGAATAGGAGATGACTCACGACCCGTCGCACCAAGCCGATTGATCAGCTCACGGTCTTGATCTGGAGTAGGATTGGGCGCAGTTAATAATTTTTCACCGATAAACACCGATCCAGCGCCAGCAAACATGCATAGCGCTTGAAGTTCATCGCTCATATGCTCGCGTCCCGCGGAGAGTCGTATTACAGACATGGGCATTATAATTCGGGCTACCGATATTGTACGAACAAACTCTAATACATCTAAATCGCTCTCATGCGCTACTCGCGCGCCCTCGACACGAATGAGGGAGTTGACTGGCACAGACTCTGGGTGTTCTGGCAAATTAGCTAATGTCTGTAACATGCCAACTCGATCATCACGAGATTCCCCCATGCCGACGATACCGCCACAGCAAACTTTTAGGCCCGCATTGCGCACATGCTCGAGCGTATCAAGCCGATCCTGTAGCGTACGCGTTGTAATCAACGACGAATAGTACTCAGGACTAGTATCGATATTGTGATTATAATAATCTAGGCCCACATCAGCTAGACGTTGCGCTTGTGTGGCTGTTAACATACCAAGTGTTACACAGGTCTCCAAACCAATCGCTTTTACGCCCTCTACCATACTGCAAACTCGCTCCAGATCTCGCTCTCGGGGACTTCGCCATGCGGCGCCCATGCAAAAGCGCTGTACGCCAGTAGATTTTGCATGGGCAGCAGCCTCTAGAACAGCATCTATACTCATCAATGCATTTGCCTTTAAATCGGTATCAGCATGGACTGATTGACTGCAATAGCCGCAGTCCTCCGGGCATCCACCTGTCTTAATAGCTAACAATTGTGAAATTTGTAAACCACGACCCGCATGATAGCAGCGCTGTACGGTATGTGCGCGGTATAGTAGGTCATCAAATGGCAAATTAAACAGTATCGCAATTTGCTCGCGCGTCCAGTCGTGTCGGACTGGAGCTGCGTCGTCGCCAGACAAACTGGAGGAATGAGCCGACAATTCTATTGTCCTAATCGACATATTAGATACTCCTATGCGAATGTGAGGGGGGGGGAACGGTCTGGCGGCTACAATAGATATGACATGCCACTGGCTAACCACGGCCGAGCTGGCCTCAACTACCTAGTTGGTTTATAGATAATTTATTGACTTTTAAGGTCAAATTTAGAATCATTTTCTCTACTATAACAGAAGTAATATTAATCTACTTATTCCCGAAAAGAGAAATCGAGCCACTTTCAATACAAGCCAGAAGATTTACCTAAGAATTTATAGCTTTATCCTTATGATGCAGAATAATAAGATAGAATTTTATGTCTACGCAATAGACTACTGTGATGTCAATCAGGGCTCGCGAGAGCAAATTCACATAGGCTATAATAAGCTGTGTTCGAATAGACTCTACATGATAATATATCGAGTGAGATGAGCTCTCACTCAGTGCCTAGCTAGATTCTAAGTTTCTCATAGAACAAATACCGGACGTTATTTGTTTTCTGAAAGTTAATAATATTAAGTCTTATGCAATATAATTTGCTTCACCTGTTGTAAATAATCAAGTAGCAAACTCGAGCATAAAAGTATCAGTATGACGTTTTGACGTTTTTAATTTAAAAGGAGTATTAGTTAGAACATAACGACCAGGAGCAATATTCATATATAGTGCTATTACTATAGACTATTATCACGACAATGCTATAATAATCTCTTACAGCTCTCCACACGCCCTCGGTTAAATAACTAATCGAAACCGTAAGCATTAGTATATAGCTATTCAAATATTTTGCATATGCAAAAAAATTATGGTTCAAACCTCAGAAGTCATTAGTAATAATCGCTATCAAAGATCGTATGGATTTGAATGTGCAATCTATTTAGGCAGAAAATCCAACCTATGCTTAGCATCTAAATTATCACTACTGACGATGACTTATGCATATCAAAACCTAAATATTCAATCTGTAAGATTTACTAGTTGTTGATCGGCATTTCTAATATCTTTAGAAAAAATAGAGATTGCAAATTTTTTTCTGCAATTTCAAGCTCGATCTCATTAAAAGAGGCAAGTATATTTGTGTGTTACGAAACACTATTGTTAGTAGTAAGTCTACTATAATTTGGTTCAAATGCATACCTAGTGCAATGTATTTTTACGCTTATTATACTTATAATATAAGTATAATAAGCGTAAATTAATTTTCAGTTTCCGGATTAGAAAGCAATAAAAAGAATTACTAATGGTCCATTTTGGATGGTTAACTACTTTAGTTGAGTGTACATAGGATTATTGCTAAGATTTACGTACTAAATCTCGACTAAACTAATTATAGAACTATTCTAAATATTTCGACTAGTTTTATAAAATTCATTTTTTGTTACCTATATCTTAGTAAGAATAAAAAAATATAAGTATTTAACTATTTTTTAGTGAAAAATAGTTAAATATATTTAGATATATTATCTGGTGTTAGGTTAAAAGTTTTATTAAGGGTGGTATGAATATGTTTTTAAATATAGATAAGCAATTTTTTTCCTATTTCTTTGGACTGTCACTATATATTTGGAAGTTTATTGACAGACTTATTGCGTTCCGTTCTCGATAAATCTTTTGAACTAGACCGAGCTCAAAAGCATGTATATCTAACAGTACCGCTATCTCAGCAAGTATTCCCTATAATTCTTTATAGGTTACTTCGGTTCCTCCCGCGGTAGCCCATAACTTTTAATCTTTTTAGGATACAATTAATTGTCCCTAGTAGACTAAGAACAATCTGAGTAACGAGAAATTATGTTTCTATGAAAGTAGCTTATACGTTGTTTTTATATAGATAAAGATTGCTTATATTAGGGCATTACTTTCTTTTGTCATATGCTTTATATGTATACTATAGAGCTTTTCCTCAGCCAAGAAGTTTTTCTGTAAGCAATAGAATGAATAATTTTAGCAATAAACGATAAGCGACATTAGAAAACCAACTTACTTATTCATGAATAAAATGAGTTTTTATAAGCTATATTCTATTAAGAACAGAATTACAGGGGCTTAAGGAGCCTGTTTTACAGAATAGCCTAAAAAAATTATCTGACGTCGCTAATCCAAGATGTGCTGCGTCTATGTTGCGCAGCAACGCGATAAAACGTCCGATATGGCTGAGGTATGCAGGTTCGTTTAGCTTTCCGCGGTGCGGTACTGGCGCTAGATAAGGCGAATCTGTTTCAATTAATAAGCGTTCTAGCGGTACTTTTCGAGCAATTTCCTGAAGTTGTATCGCATTCTTAAATGTTACAATGCCCGATATTGAAATAAAAAAATTTTGCGCGAGCGCTGCCTCCGCAATATTCCATGTTTCAGCGAAACAGTGCATCACTCCACCGACTGCAGAAGCGCCCTCTTCTCGCATGATTCGCAGTGTATCCTGTGCCGAGGACCGCATGTGTATAATCAATGGCTTTCCAGAAACAACCGCAGCTTGGATATGCGTTCGAAATCGTTTTCGCTGCCATTCTAGAGAGGTTACTGGGCGCCCTTTGAAGGAGTGATAATCTAACCCGGTTTCGCCAATCGCAACAACCTTCGGGTCTTGTGCTATCGAGACCAATTCTTTGACATCCGGGTCACGAGCATGCTCGTGACCCGGATGTACGCCCACTGACGCGAAAATATGTGGATACGCATGAGCAATTTCCAAAACAGATGGAAATGTCTCAAGATCGACGCTTACGCATAACGCATGGGTTACCGCATTTACTCGCATCCGTTCAAGTACGTCTGTTAGATGCTGGATCATGCAATTAAAATTTATATGGCAATGTGAGTCTATAAACATAAATGCTCCTCAGCAGCAGCGCGCTATTAGAAATGCTATCACAGCTTATAGGTAAGGCAATTCTCAACAATGAGCATAATTAGCGCAATCACGCAGCTACTCTCTTGATTTATTCAGAGAGTAGTGAGTCATAGTTTACTTCTGAAGATATTTCTATAATAAATAAATAGTCCCTCAAAAACCAGCCGACTATTTAGCGAATCTTGCTCTGCAGCTCGTTGTTGTGTAATCCGCTTTAGACACTGAGCAACCTGAAAGGGTTCAGCATTTTGTGCAAGATGTTTAAGCGTTTCCCGGCATGCTGGGAAATAGCGGGGCTCCCCGCCACTCATCTGTATAGTTAGTAGATCATAGATCCAGCGTTGCAGCCAGCCAAGAACTAATGACATAGGCGCTTTCTGCAGCGCTTCGCAGCAAGAAAATGGGTCGCAGTTTAAGCCGGCGGAAAGCTGTTCTAATAAACACCGCTTAAGAGGCGCATACCCATCGTGAGCAATGGTCAATGCTGCTAATGGAGCCCCACCAGCTTCTGCTAGAGCTACGGCTGGATTGCTAATAGACTGGCTACGGAGCCAATCTAAAGCACTTGCTGCGTTTGGCATGGCCAGGAACCATTGTCTACAACGACTTACGATAGTCTTTGGTAAACGTTTTACGTCTGCACTTACAAGCAAGAATAACACGCCGGACGGTGGTTCCTCAAGAGTCTTGAGGAGTGCATTAGCTGCCACTACATTTAGTGCTTCAGCTGGAAATAGTATAACTACGCGCCGCCCGCCACGATGTGGGCTAATACTGCAGAAATCTAGTAGCCCCCTGACCTGCTCAATTTTAATTTCTTTGCTTAGTGACTTGAATTTCTTACTACTCGTGCCTGCAGTGTCCTCGCTTATACGATTATTATTAGAATTCTTATGAGCATTAGTATTTAGTTGCGTCGTCATAACCTCGGGGCAGACGAGCCTAAAATCAGGGTGGTTTCTTTGTAGGAACCAGGTGCATGCAGCGCATTCGCTACAAGCGAGTGCGCTGTTACTGGGTTGTTCGCACAATAGACCCTGCGCAAGCTCACAAGCAAAATTCATCTTGCCAATGCCAGCTTGTCCATGCAGTAATAGCGCATGAATCCAATGCTCTCGTAGCACCTGGATGCGTCTCCAATCATCATATTGCCATGGATATAACATCTTTATTAATCAAAGAGTCAGTAGAATAGCTTCGAGTTGTTCGCGCACTTCGTTAATCAAACCAGCTGCATTAATAATTGAAAACCGCTCCGGTTCCTGTGCGGTTCGTCGTAAGTATTCGGCGCGGGTACGCATAAAAAACGCGTTTGATTTACTCTCGAACTTATCGGGTAAACGCACTCCACTGCGCCTTGCATAAGCAGTATCAGTCGGCAGATCAAAGAGTACCGTATGATCGGGTTGTAGCTCGCCTTGCACCCATTGTTCAAGTACCTTCAACCTATCGATCGACAGTCCAAGACCACCCCCTTGGTAAGCAAATGTCGCATCTGTAAAGCGATCAGATAGCACCCAATCACCACGAATAAGGGCAGGCTCAATCAGCGTAGAAATATGTTCTCGGCGCGCTGCAAACATTAGCAGGGCCTCCGTTTCACAATGCATCTCTTGATGCAGGAGAATTTCTCGTAGCATCTCGCCTAGCAGCGTTCCACCTGGCTCGGAGGTAACGATAACGCGCGCAGCCTGCTGCGCCGCACGCTCGGATAGTCGATCGCAAAACCACGACAGGTGGGTTGTCTTACCTGCGCCGTCAATTCCCTCAAGCGTGATAAATTTACCACGCGGCGGAGACCCATTTTGGCAGCTAGTTGTAATATCAGTCATATCGCTGACCCCTAATATATTTGTTTACAGCTTTATTGTGATCTATAAGAGTTTTTGAGAAATGGGTACTACCGTCGCCGCGTGCTACGAAGTACAGTGCTGCACTGGAAGCAGCATGCAGTGCTGCTTCCAGTGCAGCACTGCCTGGCAGAGAAATCGGTGTAGGCGGAAGTCCAACGCGCGTGTAGGTATTGTATGGAGTGTCAGTCTTCAAGTCCTGCTTTCGCAATCGACCAGTATATGACGTACCGAGCCCGTATATCACAGTCGAATCGGTTTGCAATGGCATAGAAAGGCGTAATCGATTAATAAATACCGAGGCTACCAGAGGGCGGTCTTGGGTGCGAGCAGTCTCCTTTTCGATAATCGAGGCCATTGTAAGCGCATCGTAAGGCCCCATATAAGGTAGCCCCAGCGCGCGGCCCACCCATTCCTGCTGAATGCGCAGATGCATCAGACGATATGCTCGTCGATAAATTTCTAAGTCACTGGTATTCTCTTCAAAGAGGTACGTATCAGGGAAGAAGAGGCCCTCGGGCTCATTAGAGGATGCATGTTTTATCGAAAGCATTTGACACGCATTCTTCGATATTAATATCGCTTTTGTTTTATATTTATTAGTAGGTGCGATATCGGTCAAAATCTTGCGCATTAATTGCGCATTACTGAGCGTGATGGAGTCATGACGCAATGATGGGTGCGAATCAATCTCATCGCGCATACGACGAAAAGTCCAACCTTCGATGATTGTGACAATACATTGATGTACTTTACCTCTCCTGAGTTTCTGTAACACGTCGTATGGTGTAATCTCAGTTGAGAACACATAGTGACCGGGCTTTAGTTGTAAAGACATACCGAGCATACGAGTCATAAGCACAAATAAGTGCTGCTCGACTGGAATCCCATTACGGTGCAATTGAAGAGCAATGCTACGTAGGCTACTACGCGGCTTGATCATGATATCGAGCGGAAAAGTTGTGATCTGGATAGGCGTACAAGCCCAATACCAGACTGCGCTACATGCTATAACAACGCTGCACGCTAAAATCGCTGCTATAGCGAACGGCATTCTCTTAAACGCAAACATACGGAACAGATTAAAAAGGATCTTTAGGATAATATCTACTTATTTACGTTACAGTTAGCATTAACAATGCAGTTGAAGATGAATATATTCCATGAATCTCTTGGGTCAAGCAATTGTAATGCTAGACATGCCTCTCATGCTTTTACCGCGCTTCACGCTGAACGCGGTGCTCATATGATTCTAGATCAATTCGGTGTGATAGATGTACACGGCGATGACGCAGAAAGATTCTTGCATAGTCAATTAACTAATAATATTCAAACGCTCAAAGAAGGTAGTGTAAGGTTAGCTGGATTTTGCTCACCTAATGGACGACTACTTGCTACCTTACTGGTTTGGCGTGTTGGCAATACAATGCGGATGCTAGCTTCCGCTGATTTGATCGAGTCACTTCAAAAGCGATTGTCAATGTTTGTATTGCGTTTGAAGGCGAGGTTGATCAATGCTACTAATAATCTTATTATAGTTGGCTTTGCCGGTGATGTTTCTGCATCGCTATCCCGATGCTTTAAGCTATTGCCCAACAGGGTATATAGTATGGTTAGCGTATTCTCTGAGCAATTAATCCGCGTAACAGATGCGGATAAACTTTCTCGTTTTCTTTGGATTGGTCCAAATAGCGAAATTAAAGCAAAGCTTTCTGCACTAGATTCAATACATCGATCTCAACAGGCTGATCCAATACTATGGGACTGGCTTGATATCCGAGCAGGCGTACCACGTGTGAGTGCCGCAACAAGCAATAAGTTCGTGCCGCAAATGATTAATTTCGAACTTATAGGGGGCGTAGACTTTCGCAAGGGCTGTTATCCTGGGCAAGAGGTTATTGCTCGCTCTCAGTATCGCGGCACTATCAAGCGCCGTACAGTGTTAGCTCATACCGCACATGCATACACTGGCGCCGAAGTATTCCATTCGGAGAGCCTTAGTCAACCCTGCGGGATAGTCGTCAACAGCGCTACAGCCCCAAATGGGGGTATGGATTGCTTGGTTCAGCTCCAGCTGAGTACTCTTGGGATTGGTTCAATCCATGTTGGGTCTCCGCACGGCCCAACGCTACATATTACTGATAAGAACATACTATTTTGATGCATATATATGCTAAGAGCATATATATGCCCCAGCAGCTGCACCTAAAGTTTGATAGTTGTTCTCCGCATGAATTAGTCGATAATTACGGACTATGCTATTACTGGGCCAGTAACTACGATGATATCGAGAAAGTGATAATTTTAGCTGAAGTTAAATAACTATCTCAATTTATGTTTTTGTTAAGATTTTTGATAATTTTATTCTGCATATAATTTATATGTTTATTATCTAAGTCTATATGCTAATTAATCCTAATTTATAAAGTATATTTGTTTAATAAACAAACCACGAGTGTGTCGATTTAGAAGAAGGTCTCTATTATCGATTTTTTGCCGGATACAGGATGCTTTATTTACCATACTCAGCCTATTTATAATAGAGTTTTTATAAAGTAGATGGCCCGTGAGATCTGTTATAGACATGCGGTACTAGTCTGTGCGCTAGGCTGTATTACCACATTAAATTTGCTACGTTATAATTCGGTTTAAACTAGTTAGTTTCTTTTAGTTAGAGCCTACTACCTATGAAGCTCCTATTTCACCTGATAACAGTTCCACTCTTCTTTATTTCATTTAAATTTTGGAGTATATATGTAGCTACTGCTATGGCAATAGTCAGTGTGCTAATCCAGGTTATATGGTCAGCATTCCGCTATCGGCATGTTAATTTAATGTTATGGATAAGCTTGGCGCTTATTATTGTATTTGGTAGTACAACTCTACTACTGCATGACGATAGGTTTATCAAGTGGAAGACAACTCTACTCTACTGGGCACTATCAGTAGCAATTTTGTTCTCACAATTTGTGTTGCGCAAGAATCTAATTCAGAAAGCTCTAGATACACACATCAAACTACCTACTCTGCTCTGGGGCAAACTTAACATTGCCTGGTCCCTTTTTTTTGCGGCACTAGGCACCGCTAACCTTTGGGTTGCTTACAGGTTTTCTAGCAATACTTGGGTAAATTTTAAGTTATTCGGTACAACCGGAATAATTCTCGTGTTTATTGTTATACAAAGTTTATATCTTGCTAGACATGTAAAGGAAAAATAATCTGATGAATAATATATTTTTAGCTGCCTCGCCGGATAGGCGCATCGAGCTGATTCGAGATCGTCTTTCTACGACTCTATCCCCGTTTGTACTCGAGATACAAGATAATAGCCTAGAACATGCAGAACATGCGGGCGCCGCGACCGGTAGTCACTATTCCGTGACTATCGTTTCGGCTGTGTTTGACGGACATACTAGGGTAGATCGGCACCGGCTAGTGTATTCTGCGCTCCGCAATGAGATGCAGAAGGGCATCCATGCGCTCTCAATTAATGCGTATACGCCTAAAGAATTTGATTCTAAATAATTTCCGGAAAAAATCCGATTCTGATTTATTCCTACAGGTTATATAACGTATGAGATGCATTCACACCCTAACAAAGATTCACCTACCAACAAAGTGGCCAATATGCTAAGAGCAAAAAGACTTTTCGAGGCTACAGCTACTTATCCACGGTAAATAAAAACTAGGTCTTGCTGGTCGACCAAATCATTATAATCCAAATTTTCATTAGTAATGTTGACTTCAGTAGTTTATCGAATAACAAGCTTTTGGTAAAAGCTACATTTGTATTACAACTTATTATTATGCCCGTAGAGAACGAAAGATTTAATCTTAAGCTTTATGAGATCCCGAAAATAGTCAACTGAATTTAAGACTTATTTAGGAAAATCTTCTAGAAATTATACTAAAACTCAAAGATTTCTCAATAATGGTAAGTTGATAACTATTCGCATGGTGCAAATACTGCTTATCTCAAAAAAATCCACTAGCTAAATGCTATTAATATTAAATGAGCTAGCGGATTCTAAACGAGATTAGCCAAGCCAGCGGCGTGCGTTTTGATATATCCGAAGCCACGGGCTTGGCTCACCCCACTCTTGTGGGTGCCAACTCATTTGTATCGTTCTATGCACGCGTTCAGTATGCGGCATAAGAATAGTAAATCGGCCGTCTGGCGTGGTAACCGATGTAATACCCTGGGGCGATCCGTTCGGATTAAACGGGTAACGCTCAGTTACTACACCGTGGTGATCAATATATCGCATCGCAATCGCTACGCTCGATAAATCCCCTTGTTTCGAAAAGTCTGCATAACCTTCGCCATGCGCTATAGCAACAGGCAAGCGAGAATTCTCTAACCCAGAAAAGAAAATCGACGGCGATTTTTCAATCTGCACAAATGAAAAGCGTGCTTCGAATATTTCAGAGCGGTTTCGTACGAAACGTGGCCACGCTTGTGCACCAGGGATCATCGACGCAAGGCTGCTCATCATCTGACAACCATTACAAATACCGAGTGCAAACGTATCAGGACGCTCAAAAAACGAGATAAACATATCCGACAAACGTGCATTAAAACGAATCGTCTTTGCCCAACCTTCGCCCGCACCTAATACGTCGCCATACGAAAACCCACCACAGGCTACTGCACCAGCAAATTGTGCAAGATCGGCACGCCCCTCAATCAGATCGGTCATATGTACATCGTAAGGATCGAATCCAGCTCGGGAAAAGGCATAAGCAGTCTCTAGATGGGAGTTAACACCTTGTTCTCGCAGAATAGCTAGGCGTGGCATCCGATTGCTTTTAGAGATAAAAGGCGCCGCTACATCCTCCTGTGGATCAAACGTTAGATAAGGCACAATGCCGGGATCTAATACATCGCTTAGGCTCTCGTACTCAGCATCCGCACACGCAGGATTGTCTCGTAGTTGAGAAATTCGCCAACCCACTTCACTCCAAACCTGATGCAACTTAGTACGAGGTACATCATAAATCTTCTTTGCGTCGCGATAAATCTCAATTACATCACGGTCGTTCAGCTTCCCAATAACGTGGCTCGTGCTCGATAGACCGAATGTGCGTAGCGTCTCTAGAACTTTATCGCGCTCGATAGTGCGCACCTGCAGCACCGCGCCCAGCTCCTCACAGAATAACGAGCGCATCGTTAAGTCATCGCGTCGGGCAGCTATCTGCCGTGTCCAGTCTTTTACATCACCGCAGTCGAATTCATGTTTTTGCTCGATTGTAAGTATATCCACGTTCAACGAGATACCAACATGACCAGCAAAAGCCATTTCCACCACCGTTACAAATAGACCGCCATCAGAGCGGTCATGATACGCCAGCAATCGTCCCTCTCGGTTGAGTAATTGAATTGCAGCAAAGAAAGATTTCAAGTCTTGTGCATCTTGAACATCCGGTACATTGTCACCGACTTGTTGCGTGACCTGTGCTAGAATACTTCCGCCGAGACGGTTTCGACCCCAGCCTAAATCAATAAAAATTAATACTGAATCACCGACGTCAGTCACGCGTCGCAACTGAGGTGTAAGGTGGGCGCGTACATCCTCTACCGGAGCAAATGCGGAAATGATTAGCGATACTGGCGCAATTACTTCCTTATCGACGCCATGTTCATGCCACTGCGTTCGCATCGACAACGAGTCTTTTCCAACTGGGATATCGATACCCAATGCCGGACATAACTCCATGCTAATTGTCTTGACGGTATCGAATAACGCGGCATCTTCTCCGGCACTACCGCATGCGGCCATCCAATTTGCAGACAGCTTTAGACAATTCAGCGACTCGATTGGTGCGGAAGCAATATTTGTAATTGCCTCTCCGACAGCTATACGCCCAGAGGCTGGAGCATTAATCACTGCAAGTGGAGTTCGCTCAGCTATTGTCATTGCCTCACCACGGAAACCGTCATAGTCCATAGCAGTAATAGCACAATCGGCTACTGGAACTTGCCACGGGCCAACCATCTGATCACGGACTGATAATCCGCCAACAGTGCGGTCTCCGATCCTAATCAAGAAAGACTTACTGGCAACGGTCGGATGCCTGAGTATCCGCGTAGATATATCTAATAGAGTCAAGCCAGTAAGCTCCACGGGCACGAATGTACTGTATACACGTGTGACGTCGAAACGTATCGGCACTGCTTTGCGCAGCAGAACGTCAATTGGCATATTGACAGGCATATACGTAGGATGGGTGGCATCAGTTACAAAATCGTCGATTAATTGTAACTGCCGTTCGTCCGTGGCAATGCCGATTACTGCCATAGGGCAGCGTTCACGGCAGCATATCGCCTCAAACTTAGAAAGATCATGAGCCGCAATTGCAAGAACGTACCTTTCCTGTGCTTCGTTCGACCAGATCTCGCGCGGCGACAATCCACTTTCCTCGAGTGGTATGCATCTTAATTTGAATCTCCCCCCCCTCCCAGAACCCTCGACAATCTCCGGAAGTGCATTAGATAAGCCGCCGGCACCGACATCGTGAATCGACAGAATTGGATTCTTATTTCCACATTGCCAGCATGCGTTAATAACTTCCTGTGTACGGCGCTGGATTTCAGGGTGACCTCTCTGCACCGAATCAAAATCGAGCTGGATAGTGTTAGCCCCTGTAATCATAGAACTAGCTGTGCTGCCACCTATGCCAATGCGCATACCGGAACCGCCGATTTGCACTAGCAGTGAGCCGGCCGGGATAGTGTCCTTGTGGGTATGCGCATGCGAAATATCGCCAATTCCGGCAGTTATCATAATTGGTTTATGATAACCTCGTACTCGGCCGCCGACGTTCTGCTCATAAACGCGGAAATAGCCACCTAGATTCGGTCGGCCAAACTCATTGTTAAATGAGGCAGAACCAAGAGGTGCGTCGATTATAATTTGTAGTGGTGAAGCAATACGCTTGGGTCGACCGTAACAGTCGGTTCTATCGTTACGAAAACGCTTGGAAAGTGGCTCTGTGGCATCGAGATTAGTTTTTTCCCACACCTCAATTGCATTTGGCAACTCTAGATTGGATACCGATAAGCCACTCATGCTGGCCTTTGGACGCGCCCCCCGTCCGGTTGCACCCTCATCGCGTATTTCGCCGCCAACGCCGGTTGCCGCCCCGGGGAACGGTGAAATCGCTGTCGGGTGGTTGTGTGTTTCAACTTTTATCAGAGTATGCTGAAGCTCCCGAAACGACGAATAGCGATATGTGCTGCCGCCAGCAAACCAGCGATTTGCAAGAGATCCCTCTATTATTGCTGAATTATCTGAATACGCAACGATTGTTCGTTGACCACTGAGCAGATGCGTATTCTTAATCATCTGAAAAAGTGAGAATTTTTGGAGCTGTCCATCAATCGTCCACTGCGCGTTAAAGATCTTGTGCCGACAATGCTCGCTATTAACCTGCGCGAACATCATTAGTTCCACATCTGTCGGGTTACGATCTATCTTCGTGAACTCCTCAACCAAATAGTTGATTTCCTCATTACTAAGAGCGAGTCCAAGTTCGACGTTAGCGGCTATTAGCGGGGTGCATCCTTGATTAATTACGTCTAATAATTGCAATGGTTTTCCGGGCAATACATTAAATAACTGATGCGCTTCTTCACGGGTAGTAACTACACTTTCGGTCATACAATCGTGCAGCACTAGAGCAACCTTGGCTCGAGCTGATTTGCTTAATATATTTTTAGTGCTAAATATCCCAGGTATGTTACTCTTAATTATCATAGTATATTCAGTGCCGCGTTCAATTCGCTGCACACTGTCTAACCCACAGTTTTTGGCAATATCTGTAGCCTTCGACGCCCATGGTGAAATTGTGCCGATCCTCGGAATTATGAGGAAAGTTTCGCCACTGTGATCGGCTAGCGGAGGATCACCGTATTCCAGCAATTTAGTAAGCCGTAATATATCGGTATCACTAAGTGCAGTATGTGAATACACGAAATGAATAAAACGCGCATAAAAGTCAGTTATAGTTGGTTCAATCGTCTCTAGAGTTTGTAAAAGGCGGTTCTTGCGAAACTGAGACAGCGCTAGAGCGCCAGGGAAGCACGAGCAATAAAGCATAGGGGATTTACATCAAAGGGTTGCCTTGGCGTGTCGACAGAAGCGCTTTGTGCAACCTTCCTAGAAGAAGGCTACGCTGTGTCGGCAAAACCAAGACAAGCAGTGTAGAAAAATTAGATTTTACTGCGACGCGCTTATTAGATATATAGGTGCAAATATTACATGATACCCACATCATTTAACGTCTAGATATCGAGATTATTACACTAATAAAACTTATAACGGTTTTTAGCATGACAAACAAATCTTGATATTCAGTCAGTGTATGCTAACCAAGAAATGCTGCCGGTTTATGCGAATGTAAGTACTGCACTTACCCAGATCCGCATCTGGGTTGTAAGCATAGCGGAATAGACGATTTCAGATGTCACGCGCATAGTTATAATTAGTGTTAATAATGTATATATCTATATATACATAAAAGCTATGCTGGCATATCTACTGACAGTACCTTTTTTCATTATAGAGACAATACAAAGATAAGCATGGCTATGAGTTTAAATTTGCTCCCCATCTGGTCCGCCCTTTCCGCTCACTATGAATTGATTCGAGATTGTCATATGAGAGACTGGTTCAGCACTGCAAACGACCAGCCGCCTACACGAGCGGATCGCTTTACCATCAACAGTAGTGGAATAACATTAGATTTCTCGAAGAATCGCATAACAGACCAAACAATCGCCCTGCTTATTCAGCTCGCTCGCAAAACCTATGTGCAGGAGCGACGCGATGCGATGTTTACGGGAGAGATTGTAAATCCAACCGAGCACCGCGCTGCACTGCATACTGCTTTGCGTGATTCTGATGCACATTCACCATACGCAGCGCAGATCAAGACAGAACGCATAAAAATGAGGCTTTTTGCTGAGCGGGTACGTAACGGCCAATGGGTAGGTTACACTGGAAAACCTATTCAGCACGTCGTTAATATTGGCATTGGAGGATCAGACCTGGGTCCGAAGATGGTTACACACGCATTGCGTCATCTTGCGAAATCGAGGATTAGCATACACTACGTATCTAATGTTGACGGTGTTGATCTTCAGAACGTACTAGAACAAATTAATCCAGAGCAGACGTTAGCAATTATTGTGTCGAAGACATTTACAACTTCAGAAACAATGGCGAATGCTTGTTCAATACGCGACTGGTTTAGACGCAGTGGCTGCACACCGGATCAATTAATTTGGCATTTTGTCGCTGTATCAGCTAATCCTGCAGAGGTGGTGCGTTTTGGTATTTCGCCCAATAATATATTCGAGATGTGGGACTGGGTTGGGGGACGATACTCGTTGTGGTCCGCAGTTGGATTGTCAATAATGATCGCAATTGGACCGGAAAACTTTGATCGATTGCTACAGGGCGCCCATCTATTAGATAAGCACTTTCGCTACGCGCCACTAGAACGCAATCTACCAGTACTACTTGGACTGCTTGGTGTGTGGTATCGAAATTTTTTTGGTTCACAAAGTTATGTTGTCGCACCATATTCACAAGCACTACATTTCCTGCCAGCGTACTTACAACAACTAGAGATGGAGAGTAATGGAAAATCCGTAACTCTAGATGGACATTTTGTTGATTATCCGACTTCGGCGGTAGTTTGGGGAGAACCTGGTACGAACAGCCAGCATGCGTTTTTCCAAATGCTGCACCAGGGGCCTACAATTGTTCCTATTGATTTCATTTTATCGCTTACGCCGGAGCACTCCCTACCCGGTCATCATGAAAAACTGCTAGCGAATTGTTTCGCACAAAGCGAGGCGCTAATGCTGGGACGCACAGAAGCGGAGGCACGAAATATCGCTGGGTGTGAGCGGGAAGCACTCGTACCGCATATCGTTTTCCCTGGAAATCGACCAACAAATACAATTTTACTAGATGAGTTAAATCCCCAATCGCTTGGGGCTCTAATTGCGCTATATGAGCATAAGACGTTCGTACAGGCTGCTATATGGAATATTAATCCATTCGATCAATGGGGTGTTGAATTAGGCAAGATTCTTAGCAAAATTATTGAGTTAGAATTAGTTTCCAGCCCAACAGGCGATCTATATAAGCATGATTCATCCACACGTACACTCATTACCCGAGCTCGAAAATCTATAACTGCGAAAAGCACTATTACATACTAGTGCGCTGACAGTAAACCATTACATTTTTTCCAAAAAATTATCATGTAATAGCGAAGAGTTCACTATTTTATGCCACATACTGACTGGATAATTTTATTTAAATAAATATTTAAATAATTTATCTGATTTTATCGTTATAAACAGAATTATATTAGATACTCTATTTTATAAGTTTTACAACTTGTCTTAGATATTTATTATAGATTGTGGGATAATAAGATGAAATCTTTAACAAAGTTAAAGTAGCTCACTTTTCTATGATTTTTAGAAACTATGCTTGAAATTTAAATAAAATATTTAACTTAATTATATTATTTCTATAATGTTTTATTAGTACATATCTATAATATGTATCTCTATAATAATTTTTTACTGCGAGAATATTATGGTACTACTAAAGTTGAACTTTACTCAGTTATATTTTATATGTATAGTTGGTTATAAGATAGCCACCAGGAATTTTCTTCTGAAGGACATAGAAATATTGTATACCTTCGCGGGAATACATATATTTCCACCCAGGATTCTTAATAGATAAATAGTTAAAACTAAAATTTAGACACTATAAAAAAATTCTTAGGAAATAAAAAATTAATTAGATAAGATTAGAGTATAAAATACTATATGTACTAAGAAGTTAGTAAAAAACAAAACATTTTTGAATATACGTAGTTTTTATCGTTTAATGCAAGATTTTGCAATGCAAAATCTTTTTCTATTTTTTATATCAACTTAAGCTAAGAAATAAAATATTAAATTTTCTCTGTTCAGCTACTATTGTATAAGTAATAATTCTAGTGGTAAGCTATGTAGAGCTCGTATCTAAATAAGAATACCGAGCGGCGCGTACTAACGCAATCGCTGCCACTGTTAGTGGAATAAAAGAAAACCAAAGCACCATTTTCCATCCAAATATTGCTAGCAAGCTACCTGATAGAAAAGAGCCAAAAACCATCGTTCCAAATACAATAAAGTCATTAAGCGATTGAACTCGAATACTCTCTTCTGGCTCATGGCACTCAAGAACGACAGCGGATGCACCAACAAAACCAAAGTTCCACCCAACGCCGAGTAAAATCAGCGTAAGCCAGAAATGACCTACATCTACGCCAAGCAATCCAGTCACGGCTGCAAGCCCGATAAGAACAAGTCCTGCTGTTAGAACTCGTTGTGCACCCAACCGATTAATAAGAGTACCAGTAAAAAAGCCTGGCGCGTACATCGAAATTACATGCCACTGAATCCCAAGATTAGAGGAGGCTTGCGATAAACCGCACATTTGCATAGCAAAAGGGGCTGCTGTCATAAGAAAGTTCATTAACAAATAGGATACAACCGCACAGATCACCGCTGTAATAAATCTAGGCTGTCGAAGTATTCGGGTAATCGAGCGACCCGATGAGGGCTCTTTTATAATTAATCTTGGAAGACGCACTCCTCGCAAGAGGAGTGCGGACAATACGCCTACTATCGCTTGTGCTAAAAAAGTCGCTGCGAATGGATACGGAGCCCATAAGCTCATAGTCCGGGTAACAAGCTGAGGACCGATAATTCCCGCGAAAACTCCACCAGCCATAACGAATGATAGTGCACGCGAGCGGTGCTGATGAGGAACACAATCTGCCGCAGCAAAGCGAAATGAAAGCACAACAGCTGCATAAATGCCACCAAAAAAAGTCGCAGTACAAAATAGACAAAATGAATTTGACTTAACAGCCCAAGCTGCCAGTAAACCAGATATTACACCGCATCCAGCTCCAATCATAAAAACGGCACGGCGTCCCCATCGCTGAACAATGGCACCAGCCGGTAACGATGATGCGGCCATTCCAACAACAAAAACCGAAACTGGAAAAGTTGCTAAAGCATGACTGGGTGCAAGCATATTTCCGACAATTGCCCCCGTTGCATATATCACAGTAGAATTTGCGCCAGCGAGTGCCTGCGCTATAGTAAGTCTAGCAACATTATTTTTTGCATGTGGGTAAAGGTTTTTCGACGACACGTCAGTCATGGTTCTATCGTTGACTTTTGACATGAGAAATTATCTTGGCAATTACGGGCCTAAGCGTTTTTTATTATGCAGTGCCCCGCACTCTTATTGGATTGGAGTCTAGACGTCAATGCTAAAAACAATAGTGGTAATATCTAGCATTAATTTATTAATTACTGAGATTTTATTACTAACAACATTTATACAAAAAATTTACTACTCTAAATATCTAATATTTACATATATTTAGGTGCGTTATTAGTTCTTTATAGAGGGATTGTGGGTGCTGAGGGACTTGAACCCCCGACCTACGCCTTGTAAGGGCGCCACTCTACCAACTGAGCTAAGCACCCTCTATACTATATCTAGTGTATATAGGTTTTTATTTTGCCACATTTTTTAGAACTTTACCAGAGATTTTCAGTATTTTAAAACGCAGTAAGCATATAGTTATTTTATATACTCTGGACTTATGATTACGACAATCTTCATCCGAATCAGAAACTTATAGCCCTGATAATTAAAGTACTTTTTATTACAATGGTAACTGCTTTTCCTTACTTAATTTTAAGTTTCAAGTAGTATGTAACTTAAATTCTGTATATATAAAGAACTAACTGGATATTTTAGGCTATTAATGGGTAGAAAAATTCTTGGCAGCACGCTATAGACCGTAAATTAAACTACCTGACAAGTACTTTTAGAGAGCTGATAAATGCTATTAAATACTTCATAATATGCTAAAAATTTTGTTTTTTTAAACCAAAAATAAATTTTTATAGTTATTTTTAATAGACAAAGCCCACTAGATTTTAGTGCTTAACAACCTCACTAGTCGTATCTTTCGTCTGGCCCTCAACTGGAGCGGGATTAGGATGATCATCCGGCAGTGCATCCGGCATACGCACAAGAGCCCATTCTAACACTTTATCAATCCACCGCACGGGTACAATTTCGATTGTATTTTTTACCGCATCTGGAATTTCAGCCAGATCTTTCACGTTTTCTTCTGGAATTAATACACGCTTAATACCACCACGATGCGCAGCTAACAACTTTTCCTTTAGTCCACCGATTGGTAGTACTTCGCCACGCAGTGTAATCTCGCCAGTCATCGCGACATCAGCGCGCACTGGAATGCCAGTTAATACTGAGATGAGAGCAGTTGTCATCGCGATACCTGCGGAAGGACCGTCTTTGGGTGTTGCACCTTCTGGCACGTGTATATGAATATCCCTCTTTTTAAACACTTCATCCATAATACCTAGCCGGTGCGAACGAGAACGTACAACCGAGCGGGCTGCTTCAACGGATTCCTTCATTACATCGCCGAGTGAGCCAGTACGAAGCACATTGCCTTTGCCAGGCATTTGTGCTGCTTCAATTGTTAATAAATCTCCACCAACTTCTGTCCATGCTAGCCCGGTAACTTGGCCGATCTGGTTTTCTTTCGCAGCTAGTCCAAAGTCGAACTTTCGTACTCCGAGGAATGTATCTAAATTACTTTTATCAACTTTTATCGTACTATTAACCCCCTTTAACAGTAGCAATTTCACAATTTTTCGGCAAATTTTTGACACTTCACGCTCGAGCGAACGTACACCTGCTTCACGTGTGTAATACCGCACAATATCGCGGATTGCAGCTTCTGTTACCTCGATTTCGCCTTCTTTTAACCCGTTGTTCTGTTTTTGTTTGGGCATTAAGTAGCGCTGTGTAATATTAACTTTCTCATCCTCAGTATAGCCTGATAGACGAATGACCTCCATTCGATCTAGTAGTGGCGCTGGAATATTTAGAGAATTTGAGGTTGCTACGAACATTACATCAGATAAATCGACCTCGACCTCGACGTAGTGATCTGAGAACGTGTGATTTTGTTCTGGATCAAGTACTTCAAGCAGCGCAGATGATGGGTCTCCCCGATAGTCTCTCCCCATCTTATCGACTTCATCGAGTAGAAAAAGAGGATTACGCACTCCCGACTTTGTCAGACTTTGCAGGATTTTTCCGGGCATTGATCCAATATAAGTACGACGGTGACCGCGTATCTCACTCTCATCATGTACGCCGCCGAGAGCCATTCTCACGAACTTGCGGTTTGTTGCTCTCGCGATCGACTGCCCAAGCGAGGTTTTGCCAACACCGGGTGGGCCTACTAGGCATAGAATAGGTGCCTTTACTTTATCTACACGTTGCTGAACTGCTAGATACTCTAAAATACGCTCTTTCACTTTTTCAAGACCAAAATGGTCTTCATCTAACACACTTTCAGCATTCCCTAAGTTATTATTTACCTTGCTTTTCTTCCGCCATGGCAAGCTAATTAATGTTTCGATATAGTTACGCACTACAGTAGCCTCGGCAGACATTGGCGACATTAGCTTCAGTTTTTTTAGTTCAGCATCTGCTTTTTTCTTTGCCTCTTGTGGCATACGTGCCGCGGTAATGCGCTTTTCGAGTTCCTCAATATCGACACCATCTTCACCCTCGCCAAGCTCCTTCTGTATTGCCTTAACCTGCTCGTTAAGGTAATACTCGCGCTGGCTTTTTTCCATCTGACGCTTCACACGCCCACGTATACGCTTCTCGGCCTGTAAAATGTCGATTTCGGATTCAAGTTGTACAAGCAAATGCTCTAAGCGCTCAATAATAGGAAACATCTCCAGAATATTCTGCTTCTGGTGTAACTTTAGTGGAAGGTGAGCGGCGATCGTATCGACAAGACGCCCTACTTCATCTATTCCGGAGAGTGATGCTAGAATCTCGGGAGGGATTTTTTTGTTAAGCTTTATATACTGGTCGAATTGCGAAATAATTGCGCGCCTTAATGCTTCGGTCTCTGCGCTGTCAGCGCAGACTAACTCTATTGGTTTTAGCTCGCACAAAAATATCGTCTCATGCTCTTTAATCGACAAAGTTTTTGCACGCTGTAATCCCTCGACTAGTACTTTGACAGTACCATCTGGTAGCTTAAGCATTTGAAGGATATTTGCAACACATCCGACTTCGTAAAGATCTTCTTCGGTTGGCTCGTCTTTCGTAGCAGCTTTTTGCGCGACTAACATAATGTGCTTGCCGCCTTCCATTGCTACCTCAAGGGCTTTAATAGATTTTGGTCGGCCAACAAATAGCGGTATTACCATATGCGGAAACACGACAACATCCCGCAGCGGAAGCAGTGGAAAAGTGCTGCATTCAGTCGGAAGAAGTTGGCTGCCTGACATTTTTTATCCTCAGTATAAAATCTCACATGCATTCTGCAATTGAGGCAATAACGCCTTATTACAACCCTTCGGGATAGACAAATATAAAAAATTTATCCAGATCGAAGAGTTTGTAAAAATTTAAGAATTACCCTTCTTAAATGAGAAAGGGTGCTCACTTATCTAGTTGCTTTTGAGAAACAGGTGTATATCGCCCTTGATTAATTATTTTTAGATACTTTAGATATGTCTTCATAGATTAGGAGTGGCTTGCCATCACCGTCAATAACATTCTCATCGATGACAATTTTTCTAATTCCTTTGAGACCGGGCAGCTCATACATAATATCCAGTAGCGCCTGTTCTAAGATTGAACGTAATCCGCGCGCTCCAGCTTTTCGGAGGATTGCTTTTTTTGCGACTATCCGTAGTGCTGCTGTCCGAATCTCAAGCTCTACCTGTTCCATGTTAAACAACTTATGGTATTGTTTTACTAATGCGTTTTTTGGCTCAATAAGAATCTTTATTAAAGCAGCCTCATCCAGCTTACCCAGTGTTGCAATAACTGGCAATCGGCCAATAAGTTCCGGAATGAGGCCGAATTTTATTAGATCTTCGGGCTCGACATCTTGTAAAACTTCTCCTGAGTCGCGATCCTGTTTACTCTTCACGCTGGCCCCAAAACCAATTCCACTTTTCTCTGTACGGTCTGTGATGACTTTTTCAAGACCATCGAAAGCCCCTCCACAAATGAATAAGATATTAGTTGTATCAACCTGCATAAACTCTTGATTTGGATGCTTTCGCCCCCCCTGCGGGGGCACTGATGCTATTGTTCCCTCGATTAGCTTTAGCAGAGCTTGTTGTACACCTTCTCCTGACACATCACGAGTAATCGATGGGTTATCTGATTTTCGGCTAATCTTATCGATCTCGTCGATGTAAACAATACCGTGCTGTGCTTTCTCAATCTCACAATTGCAATTTTGTAGCAACTTTTGAATAATGTGCTCAACATCCTCGCCAACATAGCCCGCCTCTGTCAAAGTGGTTGCATCCGCAATCACGAACGGAACATTTAGCATTTTTGCAAGAGTTTGTGCAAGCAAAGTCTTTCCTGAACCAGTCGGCCCAATTAATAGAACGTTGCTCTTAGACAACTCAACATCGTCTTTTTTATCGAGACGCTTAAGACGCTTATAGTGATTGTATACCGCTACCGCAAGAATTTTTTTAGCCTGTTCTTGCCCAATCACATACTGATCAAGAAGTGCATGTATTTCTGGGGGGCTAGGCAAACAGGATAGTGTAGCGCTTTTATTATTGGTTACGCTATCTGCCTCCTCAAGAATAATTTCGTTGCATAGATCAATGCATTCATTGCAAATAAAAACCGACGGTCCAGCGATAAGTTTCATGACATTATGCTGACTTTTTCCGCAGAATGAGCAGCACGGCTGCTTTTCGCTATTCGCAGATTTGTTGTCCGCCATAAATATATAAGCCTCCGGACACTTCTTTTACATCATACGCCGATTGATGACCCCAGCATTGCTAAACTGGTTATAAACTATTGCTATGCTTTATTGAAGATAATCAATAAAGCATAGCAATAGTAGCGGGTTCTCTTAACGAGGTATATATTATGGACGCTTATACAGCACCCGATCGATCAGCCCATAGATCTGCGCGTCTTCGCCTGACATAAAATTGTCGCGATCGGTATCTCTCTGGATCTTCTCGACTGGTTGCCCAGTATGCTGCGAGAGCAGATTATTTAGACGATTCTTTAAAAACATGATTTCGCGAGCTTGAATTTCAATATCAGACGCCTGGCCACGCGCACCCCCTATAGGTTGGTGAATCATGATTCGCACATTCGGTAAGACAATACGCTTACCTCGCGCGCCAGCGGCAAGCAAGAAGGCACCCATACTAGCTGCAAGTCCCATGCATAGCGTAGTTACGTCTGGTTTAATAAATTGCATCGTATCGTAGATTGCCATGCCGGCCGACACCGAGCCACCTGGACTATTGATGTAAAGACTAATATCTTTATCCGGATTTTCGCTTTCGAGAAATAACAATTGAGCAACGACTAAATTTGCAGTCTTATCGTTCACCTCTCCAACTAGAAAAACCAGCCGTTCTTTAAGCAGGCGTGAATAGATATCGTAGGCTCGCTCACCTCGTCCGCTCGTCTCGACGACCATTGGAACAAGGCCTAGAGCCTGGGCCTCGAATTCCCCAGTAGCATGCGCGGCCAGTTGATTTATAAAATCTGCATGGAACGTCATGATTCTATCCTTGTACCTAGAGTTAATAGATACTTTAGTGATGCACTCGTTAACTAAAAAATGCGAGGTGAATATATGATTTTACGCCAGAGCTTCCTTCGAGTCGTGCATTAGTTCCTCGAAGCTTACTTCCTTATCGGTCACATTTACCTTGTCCAGCACGAAATCTACGACATTGTTTTCGACTACGTATGCCTCTATCTCAGCTAGGCGCTGCTGGTTCATATAATACCATCGTACAACTTTCTTTGGGTCCTCGTGGCTCTTTGAGAGTTCGTTCACTACAACTCGGATTTGCTCTGGTTTAGCCTCTAGTTTATGATCTTTAATCAACTTAGACAGAATCAAGCTGAGCTTTACTTGGAACTCGGCTTGCTGTTTAAATTTTTCGGCTGAGATTGGAGCCTTTGCTGAGTCTAGAATGCCTCGGCGTGCTAGATTTTTGCGTTCTATTTCGACAAGCCGCCTCTGGTCTTGCTCAATCAGCGAATTCGGTACATCAAAGTTAGAAAGTTTTAATAGGGCATCCATTACCTGATTTTTTAGGATAGCCTGCGTTCGGCGCTTTGCCTCACGATCCAGATTATCTTTGATCTCTAAACGCATCTTTTCTAAGTTACCATCTACAATACCGAGCGATTTCGCAAATTCTGAATCAATTTTCAGCTGTTGAGGCCATTCAATCTTCTTGATGTTGATTATGAAACTCGCAGTTTTACTGGCTACATCTTTAGAGTGATAGTCATCCGGGAACCTAAGAGTGCACTCTTTAGAATCCCCTACTTTTAAGCCTAACGTTGCTCTCTCGAATTCTGGAAGAATCTGATCTTCGCCGAGTATAAACGTGAGGTTCTCTGCACTGCCCCCTGGAAATTCTTTTCCATCGATCTTGCCAATAAAGTCGACTGTTACACGATCTCCGATTTGTGCACTAGTATCTTTTCCGCTTATTCCGGGCTCGCTCGTGTCCCCACGGGAGTAAAAATGCACTCGCTGTTTATGTATGGTTTTGAGAGTTCGGTCAATCTCAGCGTCTCTGATTTTTGTTATTTTCCGCTGTATTTCCACACTTGATAGGTCCCCAAGCTTTACTATCGGGTACACCTCGAAAGTCGCATTAAATACATACGCATCACCCCCCGCAGATTCTTGGTTTGCGACGAAGGTTGGTTGACCCGCTATGCGTAGGCCCTCAGCCGTGCTGATGTCGAAAAACTCCTTGTCAATTTTCTCTCTTAGTATTTCCAGCTCTAATTGGCTAGCGTAGCGCTGCACAACCATCTTCAGTGGCACTTTTCCAGGGCGAAAACCATGCATGCGAACATTCTTTGCTAGCCTACAGATACGTTCATCAATTTCTTTCTGGACGACATTCTTCAGCAACGAAATTGTTACGCGCCGTTGAAGTTTTCCAAGGTTTTCTACAACATTAGCCATGAATTTAATCCATCCTAAAGTAGTATTTGAGTGTCTGGTTCTCCAGGCGCTAAGCAAGCGGTAACCTGTATAGCAAGGTTTACTCTGTCTGACATACAATTTTTCTCTATGTAATGAGGTCTTATCATATTTTCCCCATAGATGCCGGTGCGAGGGTGCGTCTTTGACGGTATATTTTGCTCTATTATCGGGCTGATTACCGATATAATAAATTAGGCCAATTAGTAGTCGCTATACACTCTCTCTAGAGATTCTGCGCTTGCATGGCAACTATGTTTCTCAGCGTATGTTCATATTAAATTTACGTTAAATTTCTCAAAAATGGTAATAAAATACAGCTTCTTCCGATTTGTTTAATGAAACTTTATCTTTTATGTCTATATACATATTTAACAAATTATCTAAGTAGGATATTAATATTACTTAACTAACGAAAAATTAGCATATTTATTACCACGGCACGTATAAGATCAGTCGCAGCAAATTCGAAGCGCTTCTTGCTATAACACTAAATTAGTACATCTCGGTAAGCGGTGTTTTTTTATATGAAGGGCCATCTAATTACAAACTAACGAAATAACAACACCCTGAAATAATACTTTGATCTAGATCGACTAATATAGTAACTATTCCAGCACACAACACCGAACATTAATGGTATAAAACAAATAAATTTAAAAAATGCGTGATTGTTTTTCAGCACGACTCACTCCTTACGCAGCCTTTCGTCAAACTTAGAAATAAGGTCACAAATCTCTATTTGTCCAATAAAATATTGGACTCCACGCCGTGTGAAATATAGAATTTCTGAGAATCCTTTGAGACATCTAATTACTCCCCAAGGAAATGCAGGATTGCTAACGATCATGAGTGGTAGAGTAGGCTTAAATTTATTTACTGCCTTTTGGGGTTAGTGCTGGACTCAAAATCTACGACGGTAGTAGATCTATGGTACGAGGAGGGGGACTCGAACCCCCATGCCTTTTCAGGCGTCAGGACCTAAACCTGGTGCGTCTACCAATTTCGCCATCCTCGCATCTAGCGGTGTATTGCATGTCGCTTTGTTGTACTGCCTTATTTTGCTAAAGTATAGTTAGCCCGACTCGGAAAATTCTACCGTAAATCCGAGATTCTAACGGATTTACGGCGCGTTGTCTGCCTCATGCATGCCTAAATAATAAGCTTGTTTTCGCATTACATACCTCATATGCTTCTTATCTTGTGTTTTACGTGAATATAGACAATTATTGCCGGCAAAAAGCTGCGCCAGTCGGATCTAGTATGTACTACGCACTTCAGCGTGCTCCACTAGTAGCTCAACCCTTATTAACTGCGTTATACACATTGCATCAGAAGCTATTTGAGAGCATTAGCAAAGTGAGTGATCCAGATGTTGGTCGCGTCAAGCTCACCTGGTGGAAAAGCGAATTCGAGGCCCTTGCACAGGATACTCCCACCCATCCAGTAACGCAGGCAATAGCACGTTATTATTACGCTAGCGCACCGCCGATCAGGACGTTTATGACGTGGCTATCCGGTTATCAGATGGACATAGACCAGACACGCTATCTGAACTACTTAGAGTTGCACCGTTATCTGGAGCAGGTAGGAGCTACATTAGCGAATACAGTAGCTAGAGTCACTGCGTGCGAGCCAGCAGTCCTAGAGTCGTGGGCACCGAAGCTAGGGAGAGCATTGCTATTTGCTAATATCGTTAAGCGTACTGGCTCGCTCGCACAATGCGGTCGCATTTATATCCCGATTGACGAAATGCGGCGATTTAGTGTGACAGCAGACGATATCCTATATTCTCGTTATAGTAACAGATTGACACAATTGATGTCGTTCCAAGTGAAGCGTGCGCGTTATTTCCTCACTGAAGCTCTTAACGCAATACCGCAAGCCGAGCGGAAAACTCAACGCATGCTCCGCGCGCAAGCTGCTATACTGTTAGCGGTACTGCACGAAATAGAGATAGAAGACTATCGCGTGCTGCATCAGCGCATTACATTGACACCGATACGAAAATTATGGATTGCGTGGTGTACGCAGTAATAATAATGTACCGGAATTATTAGATATCCTAATACTGTAGAAGCCTCTAAAGAATTAATAACCATTGAGCTGCCAATAGAGCAGTCTATACAGGATGACCGCGTTCTGAGGCCAGAGTACTAGATTAGAATTAATATTATTTAATATTCGCGAATTCGCTTATACCCCACCTTAATGCAGAACGCTAGCCTATCGACTGGTAAGCAGTACTACGGCTTGTGCCTCAACAGCCTCACCCCGACCTATGTATCCTAGATTTTCGTTGGTCTTCGCCTTGATATTAATAGCGTTGTCGTGAATATCAAGATCTATTGCAATGTTTCCGCGCATTGATGGAATGTATTTAGACAGCTTGGGCTGCTGCGCAATAACAGTGCTATCCACATTGACGATATAAAATCCTGCTTTCGCCACACGTCGTGCTGCCTCTCGCATGAGATCTCGGCTGTTAGCGCCCGAAAAATTCCGATCTTCATTAGGAAAGTGACGGCCAATATCACCCAATGCCGCACCACCAAGTAGCGCATCTGTGATTGCGTGCAGCAACACATCGGCGTCCGAATATCCAAGAAGACCGCGATCATAAGGTACTATCATTCCGCCAATTACTAGAGGTCTACCTGGTATAAGTTTATGTACGTCGTAGCCCTGGCCAATTCGCCAATTCATTTGTTGTTCTCCAGCCAGTCAGTGTTTCGGTACTTCTGGACGCATATAGCGGCGCTCAGTACATCGTTTTATGCGTGAGAAATGCTTCAGCCAGTGCGAAATCTTCTGGATACGTCACTTTGAAGTTGCGCATGCTTCCTTGCACAATCTGAGGTCTATAACCAAGCGATTCAAGCATAAAAGCCTCATCTGTTGCTGCATCACTACACATCTTCGCTTGTATAAATGCCTCTTGCAAAATGCCGATACGAAACATTTGTGGAGTCTGTGCCTGCCATAAATAGTCTCGTGGTTCAGTTGAACTGATACGTAATTTTGACGATTTATCAATAATGGTAGCACACTTCGATGAAGTAATACGCTTCAGTGTATCGACTACCGGTATTGCTACAATACCACCCACAGGGTCATCCCATACAGCAGCTACTAGTGTACGGATCAATCTCGGCGTGATACCCGGTCGGGCAGCGTCGTGAACTAGAACCCAGTCAGAAGCGCACGCGCCGAATTCGGCTAGCTTAAGTAGCCCATTGTGCACTGATTCGCACCTGATTTTGCCGCCGCAGTGTTTGATTGCATAACGCAATGCACCTAAGTGACACGGATCGAAATAAACGTCGTCGGGCGCGAGGACTACAAGTGTTTGGGTAAACTCCGAGCATGCATCAAATGCCGCTATTGAGTAATACAATAGGTTATGTCCAGCAACCATCTGGTACTGCTTCGGAATTGGAGAACCCGCTCGCGAACCATTGCCAGCGCAGAGAATTAGGGCAAACAGACGCGGGGTCACAAAAATCGCATAATTTATGCGGAGTCAAAATGAAAGACAGATTTTATAATAGGTGTTTCAAGTTGCCGCCTGCAACCCCTATTATCTGCTCATGCCACATTACTCTGCTGCCTCGCGCGATTCACGATTTTCCTGTCCCTTTTCTTTCCCCAAAGAGGGGCAGCGCTATGTGTTTAATGGCGCATTAAAGTCGGCTGATGCCCTAGCAATTACACGCTATTACTTATCTAATCGGGACCGTATGCCGATGATCGCGCTTATCTGTGCGAGTGCGGTCGATGCACAGCGCTTACAGCAGGAAATTAGTTATTTCTTGCCTAGCGTACGCGTACGACTTTTTCCCGACTGGGAAACTCTGCCGTACGATACATTTTCTCCGCACCAAGACTTAATTTCGGAACGGCTTGCTACATTGTTTGATCTAGGTGAGGGACGCTGTGAAATACTTATTGTCCCAGCTGTAACCGCGTTATATCGAATGCCGCCAACCACGTTCATAGCTACACATACTTTCGATCTTAAACAAGGCCAGCAGCTAGACGAAGCTAAATTGAGGGCGCGGTTATTACTATCAGGTTACGAACATGTAACCCAAGTTGTTCATCCTGGTGAATACTCTGTTCGTGGCTCATTAATCGATTTATTTCCGATGGGATCGTCTCTTCCATATAGAATCGACCTGGTCGATGACCAGGTCGATTCTATTCGCGCATTCAATCCTGATACGCAGCGCAGCCTTTATCCAGTGTGCAACGTACTCCTGCTCCCGGGGCGGGAGTTCTCGTTTGATGAAACCGCGCGCACCGAGTTTCGTAGTCGATGGCGCGCCGAATTTGATGGAAATCCTTCCCGTGTGGCTATCTATCGAGATGTTGGTAATGGTGTTGCTTCGGCGGGTATCGAATACTACCTGCCACTATTCTTCGAAGATACCTCAACTCTTCTCCACTATTTTCCAAAGAACACGCATTTGGTTCTAGTTGGCAATATCGAGGAGTCAATACGGCAATTCATCATTGAAACTAAGGAGCGTTATGCGTTTTTGTCGCATAATCATGATCGTCCAGTCCTATCGCCTGCACGACTCTTTCTATCAGAGCAGGACTTCTTCGGCTTAATCAGGCCGTTTGCACGGATTTTACTAGCCTATAAACCATTAGACAATGACGCTGAGTGCTGGTCGATTCCCCTTCCATCACTAGCAATGGATCGCCGCTCGCACGATGCGCTTAACGCGCTACGACGCTATCTCAGCACGACAGATCAGCGGGTCCTGCTTTTTGCCGAGTCAGCCGGACGCCGCGAAACTATTGCTCAATTACTTGCCGATCATCATCTTCAAGCGTCTCTCTTCGATTCTTTCGATGAGTTTATACAAAGCGATGCGCTATTCGGGCTAGCTGTTGCGCCTATTGCATCCGGTTTTATTCTACCAAAAGAGCATATTGCGCTAGTCACGGAAACTGAGCTATATGGCCCGCTTGCGAGGCGGACTGGATATCATCGGCGCTACGCAAGATCCACCAGAAATATAGACTTAATAGTACGCGATCTGTCTGAACTAAAAGTTGGTGACCCCATTGTACATATCCAATATGGAATTGGACGATACATGGGCCTAATACCAATGGATATTGGTGAGGGAAACACTGAGCTTCTGCATCTAGAATACCATGGCGAGAGTAGACTATATGTTCCAGTGTCACAGTTACACGTGATTTCTCGCTACAGCGCTGCTGATCCGGACAAGGTTCCGCTCCAGGTCCTTGGATCCGGACAATGGGAAAAAACCAGGCGTCGTGCTGCTCAGCATCTCCGAGATACAGCAGCAGAGCTTCTGTATCTATATGCTCGTCGCTCCGCACGCAAGCGCTGTGCGTTTGCCATAGATCGAAGCGAATACATGCGTTTCTCGGAAGGTTTTGGTTTTAACGAGACACCGGATCAGGCCTCTGCCATCTCGGCGGTAATTAACGATATGACTAGTGGCCAACCAATGGATCGATTAATATGCGGCGACGTCGGGTTTGGTAAGACTGAAGTAGCACTACGTGCGGCCTTCATTGCAGCGCTTAACGGTAAGCAGGTAGCTTTTTTATCGCCGACAACATTACTGGCCGAGCAGCATTTTCAGACCTTCACCGACCGTTTTGCTGGCTGGCCGATACGTATCGCTGAGTTATCGCGGTTCCAGTCCCCTAGGGAGGTCAACACCACGATCCAAGCGCTTAATAACGGTAACGTTGATATTGTCATCGGTACTCAGAGGCTTCTCTCTACAGATGTACGTTTTAAGCGTTTAGCACTCGTAATTATTGACGAGGAGCACCGTTTCGGGGTGCAGCAAAAGGAGGCGCTTAAATCGCTATGCGAGGAAGTAGACGTGCTGACATTAACAGCCACGCCAATTCCTCGTACTCTGGGTATGGCACTAGAAGGGTTGCGAGACTTCTCAATAATTTCCACTGCACCGCAAAAGCGATTAGCGATTAAAACCTTTGTGCAGCGAGAGGAGGACAGCGTAATACGTGAGGCTATGTTACGCGAACTTAAGCGCGGTGGACAAGTCTACTTTTTGCATAACGAAGTTGAGTCGATAGACCGACGTCGAACAGCGCTCGAAATACTGGCGCCCGGAGCCCGAATTGCGGTAGCGCACGGCCAGATGAACGAACGTGAACTTGAGTGCGTAATGCGCGACTTTATATCGCAGCGAGTCAATGTACTATTGTGCACGACGATTATAGAAACCGGGATCGATGTACCAAACGCAAACACGATCCTCATTCACCGCGCTGATAAATTTGGTCTTGCCCAATTACATCAATTGCGGGGCCGAGTCGGTCGTTTTTATCATCAAGCTTACGCTTACTTACTGCTTCACGATCCACAATCATTGACCTGGCAGGCTCAGCGGCGCCTAGAAGCTATTCGGAAAATGGAGGAATTAGGGAGCGGTTTCCGCCTTGCAATACATGATCTAGAGATCCGAGGTACCGGGGAGATTCTAGGCGAAAAACAATCTGGCGATATCAAAGAAATTGGGTTCCAACTTTATACTAATATGCTTAATAACGCTGTATGCGCTTTAAAGGATGGCCGAGAACTAGATTTAAATTCGCCTTTAGCTGAGACTACCGAAATTAACTTGCATATTCCGGCAATTCTACCATCCGAATATTGCGGTGACATACCGCAGCGCCTATCGATATATAAAAGATTAGCTAATTGTGAGACAGCCGGGGCTATCGATAGCATTCATGAAGAACTTATCGATCGCTTTGGAAAACTGCCAATACAGGCGCAGGCACTAATGGAAACTCATCGACTAAGGTTAGTTGCTAAGCAACTTGGCATCCTCAAAATCGATGCATCAGAAGATATGATCTATCTTCAATTCACAAAAAATCCAGCAATCGATCCTGGACGAATCGTTGAAATGATGCGGAAATATAGCTACATCAAACTAGCGGGGCAAGACAAATTGCGGATTGATCTACACAGTTCCAACTTAGCAAGCCGTGTCAAGATAATCATGGAAACGATGCGGGCCCTTAGCACACTGTGTAAGCACTGTTCGAATAGATGAGTTAGATTGCATATGTACGATGCTAGATAGGCTAATAACGTGCAATTTTCAGATTTGTTTTTTGAGTGCAATACAATAGAAAGATTATCAACTTTAAAGAATATCATGTCTGCATCAGAAACATTTCTCGAGATTCTTCTTCGTTTAATTTTCTAGCTAGTTCTAGAGCTACTGCATGGACTAACAGGCTGATTAGCTTCGATACGACCAGACACTAGCTAAATCCTGGGTTTGATTGAATCAAACATGATTACGGTGCTCAGTTTAGATGGAACGCTTATATACTATGAATGAGGAAATCGGCTAATTTTTTTGCGACAGACTGACTAATACCAGTACTATATACTGGTATTAGTCAGTCTGTCGCATGACGTATTACCGGGATAGATAGCAATGAGGCGGTGATCTTTTCGTTGTACGAATAGATATCACAAGCTTTATGATTTACCTCTGAAAATGCAGTTTGATGAGCCTAGCAAAATTAACATCGGATTCTTGAATATTTTGAGGACTGCAGTAGTGCTGTGTTAATCAATTTCTAAAGATCGAGCATTTTCTAATTTATTAAACTAGGTTGACCCTCATACTTGGATTCAGTAGTTTCATATATTAATTGAAATTGAGGTCACTCACTAGCTCGCGGATTACGCTGTCATAACGCTTATCAACCTCAGTACTTACACTAGTTTAGGGTGGAATCTCGCCAAACAAGTATTCACGCTCTAATCCCCGAGAAATGAGGATTTATGTTTGCTATACTTACATAGTCGTAACACCCTCCCTCTGCATAATACTGTTGTAAACGGAAATTTTAATTGATTATTATTGGATGCAATATTTCCGAACTATCTGTGCGTATACACTGTACTCGTTTTGTGCTGCGCAAGCATAAAAGTTTTCCTAAATGCTTAGGTTTACAGTCTACTGTAATATATCAAAATATCTATTTAAGATATGCTGATACGGCACTTTTAAAATATGCATGACTATATTAGTAATACGATGATAGAAAAATAACTTTTTCAGATACCGCGTTGGTATAGATAACTCTTTCTTCGAGTTTCGCAATACAGCGAAGACCGCCTAGAAAAGTTTTGCGTGTAATATATTACTGAGTAAAGAAATCTACTGCATGAATAGCTAAAGATTTAATCTTTAGATGATAAAGTCACGCACTTCGTGGAAGTAACATAGACCAGTTCTTATTCAATAATGCATTGTTACATCTTTCTGCAGAATACTAATATAGTCTATTCCTATATGCTTATAAAGCTACTAATCTATGCGCTCTAGTGAGTTTTCCTTGTTACTAGGCGAACCCGAAAAAGATATGCAGACTGGGTACTTTTATCTGAATTTACAAGTCAAGACATGATCGATATGTAAACGCCTATTTATATTTGAAAATAATAGTCAAACTAATATTTCTAGTAAAAATAACCTTAGTTTTATTAAGCAGTATAACCAGGAACTGATAGTGAATAGTCGCATCGACTAGGCTAGCAAATAAGGAGTTATTAAGCTCAACATGTCCTACTAATGGATATATCAATAGTAGTTCTTTCTACAATAGTAGTTCTTTCTACATTAATGGTCAAAAAAGACAAGTTTCTTGGATAAACTAGTCAATATAATGTCCTAGTTTTATCGATAAGTATCATTCTACCGCTGCTCATATTTCGAAGGCACTATAAAATGAGCATTATTATGCACCACACTTTCCCCGCAGCGCTATACGAGAAATACTGGTCTTGTAACTAACCCTCCTGGCCCATATACTCTTATAGCCAATATTCGAACATAGTCCAATCAATGGAGAAATATATGTCAATACTAAATATTATCTCTCGTAGGCTAAATGGCTTATTGAACGACGCAGCTGAATCAGCTCAAGATCCTGGGAGGGATGCCAGGCAGATCGTACGTGAACTTGACGAAAGCATTTCAAAAGCAGAAGACTCGCTGATTGAGATCGAGGCACAGGTCTCAATGCAGCGCAGCAAGCGTGATATTGCTAATTATAATGCAGAAAAATATGAGAATGGAGCAAAACGTGCTCTGCAGGCTGGCGATGAGGCACTGACTCGCGAAGCACTTAATGCCCAGATAAATTCCATAGCTGAACGTGACGCAATTACAAAGGAACTAGCAGCACTAGAGCCGTCTCTAGAAAAGCTTAAGAAGCAAATAAACGAGATGCACGAACGTCGTAATAACTTAAATTCTCGATCGAAAATCTTGCAGGCCGAGCAGCAGATTGCTAAAGCAAAGAATACGGTAGCTACCGCCCTAGGCGGAATCGGTGGCCAAAACTTTGTAAAAGACTTCCAGAAACTTGAGGACACAGTCGCACTTCAGAACGCGCGATCTGATTCACGCCTCAACTCAGTTAATGAGCGAAGCGGAAAATCGCTAGATGATAAGCTAGCGGCCCTTTCTAAGGGGAATTCCGTAGAAGATCATCTAGAAGCGCTAAAGAAGCGAATAGACAAAACTATTTAGTCGTAAATTACATGCGAAATGTGCGGAAATAGATATATATGGCCCAATCAAACGATGAAGAAACTACTATCGATTATCTTGGCTGGCACCATTTTCGCAGCGGGGACTTTAGCTTTCGCTACACCGAGCACGATTGAGATTAACAATCTCATTGCACAAGGAAACTGGCAAAGGGCGCATAACAAACTTATTCAAGTATTACATGAACATCCCAACAGCACTTATGCGCACTACCTATATGGCCAGGTACTTGCTAGAGAGGGCCGAGCCTCAGATGCACTATCTGAGCTTCAAAAAGCTCGGGAACTCGATCCAGAGTTACGATTTTCCTCTAGCACTAAACAGTTTAATGCCATTGAAGAATATGTACGACGAGAGGCCCAACGTGCGGCTAAGAGCAATGAGACATCGCTGTTTACACGTATGAAGTGGAATAACCCATCAATAAGTGTGTGGATCGGCTTTATTAGCGTGCTTATTTTGGTTATATTTCTTGTGCGTCGTACCGTATTAAGTGCGCGTTCAAACTATATGAGTGTGCAGCAAGAACATCGCCGAACACAACTTAAGCGTATGACTGAGTTGCTAAATGTAACGCGATCGCTTAGGCTTGATGTGCGCCTCTCGATGAAAGATAAAGATGGGGCGCTACTAAGCGAAGTCGATTCGATCGAAAGCAGGTTGTGTGAATTAATCGATAAGCTTACAAATACTAATAGTCTGGTACCGGACCATACGCTCGAGCATCTCGAGTCTCGCCTAAAAATCGTGCAAGACTACTCTAAAACACGACGCGATTTAAGTGTTGTCGATAACCAAGCTATTAGCGGTACTCAGAGCTTCTCAAGTAGAGATCAAGTATCCGTAGATGCTCAAGCAGCTTGTATAATACAAGCACAAGACAACATAGCAAGACAGTCAATGCAACCACAATCGACTTTAGTCGTACAGCAGTCGGAAGACAGCGGACGTGGTATGGGTGGGTTATTAACTGGTATGCTAATAGGTCAAATTATTGGGAATAGTGTTGAACGAGTAATCGTCGATGATAGACACCGGTCTAACTACCTAGATGCACCACTTAATCCGAGATTTGACACCTGGAACAGCAATGACGATTGGGACGACTCTAAAATTGTCGATATTGATGTTGGTGACAACGGTGACTCCGAATGGACTTAAATACAGTCTAAGCATTTTTCACAACTGATAAAGAGCCATACTGTAAACTATAGCATGCAATCGACAGAGTTATATCTGCTTTATAGAAAAAGCAGATAGATATTGCCATTAATCTGTTTTTATGCGATGTAAGATGCTTATATCATCCAGATAAAGTTTGTTCATATTTTTTGTTCGCATACTACTTTTATATGATCTAGCTGTGCATCGCAATCTAAGTACGGAGGTTAATAACCCAGTCTTAACATATTAGCTATATCCTATATTAATTCTATTTATTAGCCTAAATAATATGGCTGCATCGATCATCGAAATATTTATACTCAATATCACTTTGTGATAAATACCAGCTTATCTAGACGAATATCCTCGAAAAACCAATACCGATCTAAGTGCAATTATTTCTTATACTTTGGCTTTGATTAATGCTTTCTATATAAATAACACTTAAATAAGCACTAAATATCAAAAAAGAATTTTTCCATATTGATATTCACAATAATATCATATAAATTTATCACCGATAAACCGTATCGGATTTTTATAAAAGTGTTTCAAATAACATAAATTATGTTATTTGAATAACTATATGTAGTTAGATTACTTTTAGTAAAACTTAAGAAGTCTAATATTGTTTAGAGTAACGAACAAACACAATGACTTACATCTTGTAACCGCTCTAAATACGCTGAAGCTATCGAGCCTCAAAAAATTTTGATTGAATCAAACAGATATTTGATCATAAAATTTAAAGAAATTTATTTTTACTAAGTAGCTCGGAGGAGCATGTAGCAATGCTACTGCATTTTCATAAGAAAACTTAAGATAAAATAGAACTAGGAAGAACTTAAACAAACTATGGGGTGGCCGATGGGTCTCGAACCCACGACAACAGGAATCACAATCCTGGACTCTACCAACTGAGCTACGGCCACCACTTAAAGAAGTAATACGTCTATTGGCGTAATTGCGCCAATAGATTATACGCATAGATTTTATGTTTTTCTAGATAAGAATGCAAAAACTATTAGTTTAAATCTAGCTTTTAGGAAGTAATTTTCTTATACGTATCTGCTGGAGGAGCTGCAATTTGAGCATGCGCCTCATCAAGTATGCGAAAGTTTCCAGTAGATAACTGCTGTGGATCTGATAATATGCGACGCCAACTTTTCGCTCCAGGCTGATTACGATAAAGTCCCAGCATATGCCGTGTGATAGCGCCGATATAGGTACCACGAGCATGTTCAGCATAAATGTACTCTCTCATAGCGAGCTCAACTGTACTGCGCGTTTTCACTGCGGCTGATGGACTATAAAAACACCTATCGACGTCTGCTAATAGATAAGGATGATGATAGAACTGGCGCCCAATCATCACGCCATCAACATAGCGCAAGTGTGTGCTTGCTTCATGCAATGTCTTAATTCCACCATTGATAATAATCTCGAACTTAGGGAAGTCATGCTTTAACCTGTAAGCGTAGTTATATTTTAACTCTGGGATTTCTCGATTTTTTTTAGGGGATAGTCCATGAAGTATCGCGTTGCGCGCGTGCACGATAAATACGTGACATCCACCTTGCGCTACCGTACCTACGAAATCTCGAACAAATCCGTAGTTATTCACTCCATTTACACCAATTCTGTGCTTCACTGTTACTGGTATCGTTACTTTATCACATATTGCCTTCACACAATCAGTAACTAATGTTGCTTCCTTCATTAAGCATGCACCGAATGCATTGCGCTGCACGCGCTCAGATGGGCAGCCACAGTTCAGGTTAATTTCATCGTAACCCCACCACTCAGCAAGTTTTGCACAGTGAGCAAGCTCGTTTGGTTCGCTTCCGCCAAGCTGTAGTGCAATCGGGTTTTCCTGGGGCATAAAAAATAGATGTCTGGCAATGTCACCGAACAGCAACGCGCTGGTCGTTATCATTTCCGTATATAGGTAGACGTGACGAGATAATTGCCGATGAAAATATCGGCAGTGGCGGTCAGTCCAGTCCATCATAGGCGCGACGCAGATACGTCGAGCACAATTGGTGTCAAAGTCCCTCATTATAGAAAAAATTAGAAAATGTATAGATACAGTGAACATACTTTACCGTATTTTTTCATTTTATGTTTTTTATACCACCCATCTTAATTAACTAAAAAAATTTCCAATTCAAAGATGTATATATTTAGACTTACACTTCTCATATCAGCAGAGAGCTGTTAAGAGTAATTACGCATAACAGACTATATTGCTATGTGCAACAGCGCCGCATCCAGGCTTCAATCGCCTGTCTTCTTAGCTGAAGGTATATTAAGTTTTGGTAACTTGAATTATGCTTCCTTAATAAGCATATAAACATCAAGGCTAGCCTTAAAAATTTTGAATCTGCCAGCGACGCAGCAGACATTAAATAAATTTTATAAACAAGTACTGTTATCAAACAGTTAGACTAGCTAACCATGACTCTAGGTATAGCCGTAGTTATGGTATAGATTGATAGTTATAGGCTCTTTTCTTCTATCTCAATCAATACAACTCAAAATTCGGATAAGCGTCTATTGATCGGGCAGGAGATAAGGATTTAGTCTTAGATGACACACTATATAGATTCTTAGTGCTCACGTTCTTTTCTCTACAAAGTTTGTAATAAATATGTTTTCTATAGAGATTTCTTATCCAGCATAAAAAATCATATTACACTTGACTCGCATAAACCGCAGCGATTACGTTGGACAAAATCAATGACGCGCTACTCTGATCGTAGATCAGTATTAAGCCATATTTATATCCTCCATATTTTTGCACACTATTTTCAATCTCGTCTTGAAAACTAGTCGGATGACAACAAGGAGCCAAGGCTGCCAGATTTGTACTCACGAATGCGCTTTATTGCCTGCAACGCACGGTTACGTGCCTGCTGATGAGGAACTATCGGCAATGGATAATCCTGGCCAAGTCTTACCGATGCAGACGCTAATTGTGCGGGTTGTGCGAGCCATGGCGCATGAATGCATGCGTTCGACAATCGTGCGAGTTCGGGTATCCACCGCCGCACATAAGTAGCTTGCGAATCGAATTTCTTACTCTGCAACACAGGATTGAATATGCGAAAATATGGCACTGCATCGGCGCCGCTTCCAGCTACCCATTGCCAATTCGCGGGATTGCTCGCCTCATCGGCATCTACGAGCTTGTCCCAAAACCAGGTCTCTCCCTCACGCCAGTGAATCAGCAAATGTTTAACGAGAAATGATGCGGTTACCATTCGCACACGATTATGCATCCAACCAGTATGCCAAAGCTCCCGCATACTAGCATCAACAAGCGGATAGCCAGTGTTGCCAGACTGCCATGCGTGTAGATCCGTGATAGAGTGACGCCATGGCATGTCATCGAATTGTTGTTTTAAATTAACTTGATGTAACGGGGGGTAATAATAGAGTAAATAGTATGAAAACTCACGCCAGCCAAGTTCGTAGAGAAACTTGTCTATACTGCTCGCAGTGGACATACTACTCGTAGTAGATAGTAGAGCATGCCATACTTGTCGTACCGAGAGATTACCGAAGCGAAGATATGGAGATAGACGGCTAGTGACTTTCATTGCGGGAAAATCACGCCCAAACGCATACTGAGACAGTGTGTGTGTTAGAAACTCGTTGAGTTTTACCCATCCTGCTTGCTCCCCGCATTCCCATGTTTCGAGTAATCTACCACCAACATTAGGCATATAAGCCTGAGTCTCTATGGTAGATAGATGACAGATGCGTACTACTTTGGAAACATATCCCGGTATAGGAAAAAAATTAATTTTCTGAGGTCTTGGCCGTGGTGATTCGGGAGAATATGCATGGCGTGCTGCACGCCAGTACGCGCTGAAGACTCGAAATGGACGGCCGTTTTTCATGGCCACAGTCCACGGCTCTCGTAATAGATGTCCGTTAAAAGTGAAAACCGCAATGCCGTGTTTTTTAAGTGCCATCTTGATTGCACTATCAAGTTCGCGTTGAGCTGTCGAATACCTGCGATTCCAGCATACTTTGATTGCGCCGACTACTACTGCAAACGCCTCAATACTCTGCCACTCCGTACCGTATAAGATTGTTAATTCTCCGCCTAATGCTACGAGTGCAGTATTAAGTGCGTATAGAGATTGGACGAGCCACCAGCGCGTAGCTTCCCCATGCAAGCGCGTTTTGTTAGGTGCTGGGTCGTAAATATACACGCATACAATAGGGTGGCCTGTGGCAATGGCGTATTCGAGGGCAGGGTTGTCAGCTAAACGTTGATCATCTCTAAACCACACGATGACGGGTGGTTTAGAGTAGAGCGGCGTCAATAGCTGCTGAAATTTACCAACAGATTCATATTTTTTTCTGTGAATTACAGGGGGCGGATTAAATAATGGCATTGAGCTGAGGAATATTTCCCGAAAAGGCAGCTAAGAAAACGAAACAATAAAGAGTATAAGAAAGTATCTCGATTAGTATGTAAATATACGGGTACGTTTTTGGATAGTTATGTCCGTTTTTAGTCTAGATAAATTGTGATGATATATGTGGCGGCGTGTTCCTATTGTTAGGATATAAGTCATAGGAGGATAGCAGGGTAAAAATTGTTACCCAATATATTTCGCTCTAGAAATAGCTGTGAGCGCTGTAGGAGTGCTCCTCATATCTCGAGGCATCATCAAAGGATGCAATCTGCAATATTAGTGACCGATTCAAAAACAACGATTTTTTTATGGAACCCGTAGCCATGACACAATCTCTTTGTTATTACCTATCTAGATGGGGAGGGCTGCTAGACGGCAGACTAGCATGCTAATTTTATGATTAGTGTAATCTAACGGGATTTTAATAATACTACCGGTGTTTCCGGGATATGAGAAATATCATTAAGTTCGGAGAACTAGGTATAAACAGAGTAGTTCGATCCGTATAAAGCATGGCTATCTCTTGGGACTTTACTCGGCAGCAACTTATCCAAGATTCTTGGCATAACACCCCCCCTATGTAGGGGGGGTGTTATGGGATTTATGATCTCATCATTGGTCCATAGCAATCACCCTGTGTGATTCTGTGTTTAACTAGCTATTAAACTAACTATCAACCCGCTTTAAATTTAAGTCGGATGATAGAGTAACGCGATGCATTTAGGCCTAATATTACGAAGATAGATATTATCTATTTATTAGAGAATTTCCTATGGGTAAGTATTGATTGCAAGATCGATATTGGGTGCTCAGACAACCCAATGTTTCTATCAATTGACGGTTCTTGGAGTTCGTTCTTATATAAGAGATATAATGACTGCATGCCAGAATACTGTGATGTAGGCTGCTTTAGCGTCCATGAGTATGGAATTCTTTTAAGCCTTAAAAGCATCTTGTATGCACTAGACTGGAGTAATCACCAGATTCTTACCGGGTCTAGTTATTCCACGACACATATCCGTTAGCCGTTATAATATTGGTTGTGATTGTTAACGTATATTATAAACATCGAGAGATAGCCCTCTCTCAAAGTAGACCCTACAAAAAACTAGGGTTTTCGTACTACTGATGAAAAATCTATGCACGATTTAGTGTGCGCATTCTCATTGGCTCGTTACTTAAGTAAGAATTTTTTACTTTATTTACTTGATACTTGACGCCACGCATATTGACTAGCACGTGCCGCTGATACGATTCAGAGATCCTGCTAATTAAGCCCGAATCAGGCTTGAAAGTGCTACGAAGATCGTATGCGACTATGAATGCAGAATAATAAAATTGTATTATTTTGCATGAGATTCCCAAACTACTATCTTTGCAACAATAGAGATCTAATGATCGGATGCTACTAGAGGCGCTTGAACTACAATCGTTTGAAGTATCCGTTAGAATCTCTTAAGCGATTATGCTAGCGAATCTGTGTGCAGGCTTGTGTGGGCGATTACGAGCAGTATAGAGTGCGCGATCACAATCACCTTTAGCGGGACCTAGCGTGCGGTGCACAACATATCTGTATCAAAATACCTATGTGGTTGCAGACTGCGTCGGTGCCTTCTAGATGGAGTGTATCTTCCACATTATGCAGAGACTAGGTAAATTGAAAGAATTCGCTATATGCCCTAGTGCATCTTACGGCTAACTAATATGTTACGCAATTGCACAAAAGATTGACGTATTGTCGTTGCTACTTACCATACTCCATACACCAATTCAGCGAGACTACCCTTCTAGGGATACTGAATCTTTCGAACTATACGTTAGCGCAATTTTGACATAATTGACTATATGCTGAAAATCCTCGTTTGGCTGCTCATCTAAACTAGCATGCCCGTGTCAGATTATGATGTTAGTAAGTGACCCGAACTACTAGGCAGCGGGATTAACTATAAAAGTTCTATGTCAGAAGGTATGCAGAATTATCATCATCTTGATTGCCTTGCTGGGTCTAAGTATTGAATTACCGCACGTGTGGCTAGAGCGGTTAATTATCACAATAGAAGACTCACTCTATTACTACTCGCATGATAAGGGTTTAAATTTCGATGAAATTTAGTACCATTGACATACATTCCCGTATCAATTTCCGGATATCACTTAACTAAGTAGCACATCTTCATAAAAAGCTTGTATGCGTAATAGCAGTCTATCTACAGAGAGTTTGTTGGCTAGAGATACCTATTTTATGACGTTAGCGTATACCACTGCACGTCAAGCCTATGAAATTGACGAAGTGCCAGTAGGTGCTGTGATTGTGCGTGGCGATGAAGTTATTTCGCACGGATTTAATCAGTCAATTAGAAATCATGATCCATCTGCGCATGCGGAGATGGTCGCGCTTCGCAAAGCTGCTCGTACGTTATCTAATTATAGAATGCCGAAATGCGAACTATACGTAACGCTTGAGCCATGTTTAATGTGTGCCGGCGCGATTATACATGCACGCATTGCGCGCGTGGTATTTGGTACTTTTAATTTAAAAACAGGTGTGTGCGGTAGTGTAGTAGACGTCTTCGCTCACCCCAAGTTAAATCATCACGCGAGTGTAAGTGGTGGTGTGCTAGCAAATGAATGCTCACGTCAGCTCAGCCAGTTCTTTGTCGAACGACGAAATCATCTTCGAGCATTGCACATACCTAAAGATAACAATTGATTTCACTAAGGTACGAGTCTTTTCCGTACTACATGTAATGTTATACAACCAGAGTTGAACTCTTATAATCAAAACAATTAGTAATTGCTTATAGTTATCCTAATTTTTAGGAAAATAGGCATGCTCACTTGATTTAGACATATCATATGTACGATCTCAATACAATAAAGTCGCTTTTTAAAACTTTGCAGATAGTCCAAATTTTACAAATTTGAAGATCAGCACTCGAAAATTTCCAGAAGATATTGACCTAAGCGGTACGCTATATAATCTAAAAACGTAAAAACATCTACTTTCCAGATTAAGCGTGTACTATATTTTTATAGTATCTTGAGCTCCAATAATCTCTCGTTTTCAAACAAAATCTTGTTAGAGGAATTCTTGTGACATAGTATACTGAATCAGTATATATTTAGCTAAATATAAGCTAGCGGTAATTACTATAGGTTTAGGCACGGCGCGACATAGCAATAAACCCTGGGATATCGCAACACCAACTTTAAGTATACTGGCACAATGCTAAATAATGAAAGTTAGAAGCTAATAGTTTTAAGCTGATGCCCAGCAACCACTTCACGCTTGCAATAGATAAGCAGAATTATTTTGCTAATTGTTATTGCTTTCTATGCTAGTGCTACTAGCGATGTAATCTGATACAGAACAATCATTTCTTTTTCACTGACAAAGCTTTTATGCTATGCAAGATTCATGTAGCATTTTTGGAAATAACGTATTATCTAGAGATACTTGATAATATTATGTTAGAGCACTCTGGGAAGATAAAATTGCTGCTGGCACTAATAGCTTACACTTAGTGCCGTACAGGAAGCGCTAAATAGTCTTTGAGACTGTTTAAAACCTCTCAAGTATACAGCACACGCACAGTATATACCTATCACGTCAATATAAAGCGGCATCGACTGATATGTAGTAGCAATTACTTCTTTCGCACTGCATAAGAGTTCAGTCTCGGTAATTACCGAGACGAGTGCGGTATTTTGACAAGACCAATTAGTCTATTAGACAAGCCTGGATGCAGTACACGGTGCATCCTGGAGAGGCTACGTAGTGTCTGCTAATAGGAAACCTGCTATATTACAGTGATCCATTTCTGTGCATGCAATCCCTCAGGATTGCATGCACATGCTTTCATGAGTAGGACAAACATTTCCAAATGCTATAATACTATAGCCAGGGTTGAATCCAGTTTCATTCCTACGCTTGATAGATGACGATCATAGTAAACAAAAAAATTTTCGCAAAAAGCAGTGTTCTATGAATAAGGCTGCTAGCTAGCCTAAACACATTGATAGTAGTGCCTATTGCTAATATGCCGTACGAGCAACAGGCACTACGGCATATTAGCATAATATAAGCCGAGACATTAGTCATCTACCTACCTACAGGTTACATAAATATCAAACCACTTATTAGAAATATTTGAATATTTGACAACGTTCCATTTTCTTCTAGTTGCGCATTTATATCATTAATAACTTAAACACCATGTAATGCGATTTATAGATAGTTGCTTAGATACTAAGACGTGCTAGAGTAGATTTTTTACCTTGAGATTCCTACTATACTGGTAGTATCTATTTTAGATTAAGCCTAAACTTACGCCGATCTCCTTTTTCTTTTAAATTATTAATCGATTCAAACTAGCAAAAATCGTTTTTTACTGAATTGATCGTTTTTTCTTTTAGTGGATAGTGACACAAGAAGAACTTATGCTAAAAACCACAACTTAAAACTTTACTATACGTGAGTCGTAATAGTCAGCGGTGGCACGAATGCATTCGCTTACTAGCTTCGGTCCTCGGTAGATTAGGCCGGTATAAATTTGGACTAACGCCGCACCAACCGCAAGCTTTGTATTTGCGTCTTCGCCGCTTAAAATTCCTCCTGCGCCAATAATCGGTATAGCTCCCCCTAATTGCGCGTGTAATTTTTGAATGACTCGATTGGATGGATTAAATAGCGGTCGACCAGATAGCCCGCCGTCTTCGCCGCTATAGGGTAAACTTTGCACTCCCGTACGGGATATCGTCGTATTAGTTGCGATGACGCCATCGATTCGGTGCTTTATTAACGTATCTGCGAGCAATTTTATTTGTTCGTCATCTAGGTCTGGTGCGATTTTCAGTGCTAGTGGAACCCACCTACCGTAAAAATCCGCAAGACGATGTTGCTTCCCCTTAAGAAGGCCTAATAAAGCAGATAGTTCATCTGGAGCTTGAAGCTGTCGCAAGTTTTTTGTATTGGGCGATGAGATATTAACTGCTATATAGCTGGCAAATGGATAGACTCGTTCTAAGCAGTATAGATAGTCATAGACTGCATGATCGATTGGTGTATCGGCGTTCTTGCCGATGTTTAGGCCTAGAATGCCTCGATAACATGTATCCTTCAGATTAGTGATGAGGGCATCGACACCACGATTATTGAAGCCCATTCTATTAATTAAGGCATCAACCTGCGGTAGTCGAAATAGTCGTGCTCGAGGATTGCCTGGTTGTGGGCGCGGCGTCACTGTGCCAATTTCAATAAAACCAAATCCGAGCGCCGCTAACCCGTTGATGTAGTCTCCGTTTTTATCTAAGCCAGCGGCAAGCCCCACACAATTCGGAAATATTAAGCCCATTACTGTGCGAGGCGAATCTCGAACATGTTCAGCAAAGCAACATGCAAATCCGGCGTGGACAGCTGCATTCAGGAAGCGCAGCGTCAAATAATGCGCGGTTTCTGCATCTATACGAAATAGGTATGCGCGTGCTAACGGGTATAGAAAACTAAGCACGGAAATATAGTGAGTTAATATCTTGGGTTGGAAGGCTTTTTTTACAAAGATGCAGGCTACTTAATAGCCTTATAGAGTACTAATCAGCCTGTCTAGGTTGCGGTATTCTTCCTTAGATTCCCTAAAAATCTTTAGGTTAAGTAGTCTTAATTCTAGCGCTTTAGATAGATATCGCAAATAATACCACTTTGCTAGTACGAATTAGGAGTTATGGGCAGCTGTCCATACTAACCTAAAGCTGAAATAACGCTACGCGTTATACCTGCACGCGTATAACTAACTATAAATTGGAAAATATGTATATGAGCCGCAGTAGTTTCTCTATAAAAAGAGACTCCACAATTAGTCTCCCAAAATACTGGTTTTTTAATTTAGATGAGAGATAAACCACTGCGCAATAACATCACAGAGCGCATTCACTCGACAGCCAGAGTACCGGAAATCTATGTTTAATAGTCCGATGTCTTATTGCTAATCTGTATTAGATACTAATATATCTTTATCTATCTATTTATCGGTAAAGATAGTTTTTACTACAAAGTGTGACAGATTCTGTGTCTCAAATAGACTTTCTTTTTCGCAAAAAGCTTCAGGTTGTCCTCTAATGGGTCTTTGACTCCAAGCCGGATTATCAATAAATCTATAGACAGCGACACAAAATTTCGAATCTAAATACTACTATTGATTTGTTGAACTACTATTCAAGGCAAGAGAAACGATCTTTTTTAATAAAAGATTAGTACTCCAGATTACTCAACTTAGTAACTATTTAAAAGATTCATGGGAAAAATTCTAAAAGGTAATCCAAATATCGGCCCAAGGAAATCGTATGCGATCTACTTACGTAAAGAATATGTATGACATGACTAATAAGATCGATGTAGTGGTACGAACTCTGATTATATTGGTATATATAATCTATATAAGAAAGTCGAGATAGTTCTAGACTTATACCCGCACCACGTAGTTTTATTAAAAGCATCTAGTAAGCAGAGTCAACAGTAATATTTGTCATACAAACTATTTCTGGTACATTGAAAATGTGATCTAGCTATTAGCACATACAGTGCATACTCGCGTTTTACAGTAATATAATCTTCTCAATATAGTCTTCACTATATTGCATATTTTCATCGAAAATAGATTATTAATAATCACTAGAGCTAACATCAATAAATTTTTATTAAAGAATTTTGCCCCCCCCAAATTGTATACTTCAGCATGCTGCATATGGTTCTGGAGAAAAGCGCTCTGTAAATTGTTAAGCTCCCCCTCTAAACTATTAGTAGAGCAGCGTATTAGATGCATTTAGACTTATTATCTAATGCCATTTAATGTGTTCTTATCAGTATCGATTAATGATATAACAGCTACTGTAGTTAAAGTTTTCTTGCACGCAAATAAACATACGGCTCGCTAGTGGAATGATCCGGGGGTATCTAAATACTGCTCCTCTACCCTGTAATGGGGGAATAAGAAATGCCAGTGCACTAACGACGATCTTATGCTTGTCAGCACCTCCGGTGAGCTCTAAAATGATGACCCTGTAAGAAATTTGATGGTAATATCAAATTTACCCTCAGAAATCAATAAATAAATCTCCATAGATTCAAAGTCGTTCAACATATATGCCAAGCTCGGTATCCAAACGGGCCCTATCATGCACTTAAGCAGCGCGGCTGCGCGCAGCAATTTTTCTAGGACGCAGTTACAATAACCAAGTTTTAAAACTCGACCCTATCGTTTTTGCTGCCGTCTGCATAATCTGTAAGCACAGTTTTACTGCATAATGACCTCTAGTCACCAGCTATTTTTTCCATCTAGGCCGCACTGTATGCGCTTACTGCCATCGCTGATTTTTTGTAGTCGCTGGTTACAATTACCACTGTATTTAGGCTTGATTCTCGCGCAGGCTATCTACGTCTTCCTGTTTTTAAAGGAGCTCTGGAACCTATTATCGCATGCAGCCTTGCTAACCGAAACGAATGTCATGCTCGTAGTACTCGGTCTAATTGATGTGGTGATGATCTCAAATTTACTGATTATGGTAATCATTGGTGGCTATGAAACGTTCGTATCGCGACTGGGTCTAGAGGGTCACCCAGACGAACCAGAGTGGCTTGACCATGTTAATGCTGGTGTCTTAAAGGTTAAACTATCGATGGCGCTAATTAGCATTTCCTCTATTCATTTGCTTAAGACCTTTATTGATCCTGACCAGCATTCATCGCAGGCAGTGATGTGGCAGGTGCTAATTCACATCACGTTCTTGTTATCAGCGCTTGTGATGGCTTGGGTAGATCGACTTACATCACATACATCGCATACTTCTATCCAGTCAACACTTTGATTAACGATTAAGCGTGTATTTCGCCGCTCACTGACGCGGCATCTTTCATCAAAAACTACTATGATAGTCATCCAGCAGGAAGACTTAATCCAAAGCATAGCTGATGCATTGCAATATATCAGCTACTATCATCCTACTGACTATATTCAGGCGCTAGGCCGAGCCTATGAGCGCGAGCGAAGCATAGCAGCAAAAGATGCGATCGCACAGATCCTTACCAATAGTCGGATGTCTGCTGAGGGACATCGTCCAATCTGTCAGGATACTGGTATTGTTACGGTATTCGTAAAGGTAGGAATGGGTGTTCGCTGGGATGGCGCGACGATGAGCGTGACAGATATGATTAATGAAGGTGTGCGGCGCAGCTACACACACCCAGATAATATTTTGCGAGCTTCAATTGTCAATCCACCAGAGGGTGTTCGTAAAAACACTCAGAATAACACACCAGCGGTAATCCATTACGAGATCGTTACGGGTAATACCCTTGACTTACAGATAATAGCCAAGGGTGGTGGCTCAGAGAATAAGTCGCAGTTCTCGATGTTAAATCCTTCTGATTCAATTATCGACTGGGTGCTAAAGACTGTACCGATAATGGGTGCTGGATGGTGCCCGCCAGGCATGCTTGGAATTGGCATTGGCGGCACTGCTGAAAAAGCAATGTTGATGGCAAAAGAATCCCTCATGCAGCCGATTAACATCCAGGATGTAATTTCCCGCGGACCGTGTAACTGGATTGAGTCGCTTCGCATCGAACTATATGAAAAAGTTAATATGCTAGGCATTGGTGCGCAAGGGTTAGGTGGCTTATCGACTGTGCTAGATGTGAAGATTGTAGCGGCACCAACGCACGCGGCTAGCAAGCCAATTGCAATTATTCCAAATTGTGCAGCGACGCGACATATACATTTTACTCTTGATGGGACCGGCAGTGCTCGGTTAGATCCACCCTTGCTAAAATCCTGGCCTAATGTGCACTGGAAGCCAAATATCGGAACTAGCCAGCGTGTCAACCTTGATATGCTAACACGGGAGCAGGTGACCTCGTGGAAAGTTGGCCAGATGCTATTGCTCTCAGGCAAGATACTCACTGGACGTGATGTCGCACACAAGCGTATAGCAGATCTACTCGCCGATAGCCGACCGCTTCCTGTAGATTTTAGGAATCGTATAATTTATTATGTTGGCCCGGTTGATCCTGTCCGAGACGAAGTCGTTGGACCTGCCGGGCCAACGACTTCGTCTCGGATGGATATGTTCACCGAAATTATGCTCAATCAAACTGGCCTCCTAGCCATGATTGGTAAAGCCGAACGTGGACGGGAAACAATCGATGCAATTAAAAAACATAAAGCAGCCTATCTAATAGCAGTTGGGGGAGCTGCGTACCTTGTGTCTAAGGCAATCCGTAGCTCGCGTATACTTGCGTTTAAGGAACTTGGAATGGAGGCTATTTATGAGTTTGAGGTCCAAGACATGCCGGTTACTGTAGCAATAGATTCCAATGGTATATCGATTCATCAAACTGGGCCCCAAAAATGGAGAGCCAGAATTAGTGAAATTCCGATTATAGCTATGTAAGGGAGCTAGCAAAATTTAAGGGTACACTATACATTTAGTATCAAGAAATCAGTACTTTGATCGCTACTATACGCACGCACTTACTATAAGGAATCGATTATGCAAGGCCCTAAGAAGATTATCGAATATTTAAATGCTCAATTAAGAAATGAACTAACAGCAATACATCAGTATTTTCTGCATGCACGGATGTACCAGCACTGGGGGCTAAACAAGCTGGGTCAGCACGAATATAATGAATCGATCGGAGAAATGAAACATGCAGACTGTCTAATTGAGCGCATATTTATACTTGATGAATTGCCAAATCTACAGGATTTACATAAAATTTTAATAGGTAAAACAACGCAGGAAATTCTAGAATACGATCTGAAACTTGAACTAACCTCTCAAGTTACCTGTAAAGAGGCAATTGTACACTGCGAGTCTGCTCAGGACTACGTATCAAGAGAGATCTTTTTGCATATTTTAGACGATACAGAAAAGCATGTTGATTGGCTCGAAACACAGCTTAAATTAATTCAAAAAGTAGGTATCCAAAATTACCATCAGTCTGTACTAATTGCTCTTCAAACATAAGCAGAGATCAGTTGTTAGCATAGAAAATAATAATGCGAAACACGGCACCGATTGGTATTCTCGATTCTGGAGTGGGTGGGCTATCAGTGTTACGCGCAATTCAAGAGCAATTACCTGATGAGACACTTCTATATTGCGCCGATTCCTACTATGCGCCGTATGGCGAACTTGAAGACTCGTTCATCGCAGCGCGAACCTTAGGTATTGGCCGGTGGCTTGCAGAGCAACATGTCAAGGCAATAGTAATCGCTTGCAACACCGCTACTGCCCATACATTATTAATGTTACGCGAGCGTCTGAAGATGCCGATTATCGGTGTCGAGCCTGGCATTAAGCCCGCTGCATTGCGATCGCGTACCCGTGTAGCGGGTGTACTAGCAACTGCTAGTACTCTTAAGAGTACACGATTCAATGCACTTCTTACTCAGTATAATCGCGATTGTCGATTTATCTGTCAGATCGGGCATGGCTTAGTTGAGGCAATCGAGGTAGGTGACATTAGCTCACCAGTAATAATTCGGTACCTGTCTACCTGCATACGACCGATTCTAGACAGCGATGCCGATACATTGGTTCTGGGTTGTACCCACTATTCGTTTTTATTAGATGTGCTGCGTTATATCACTTCTGAGCGGCTGCATATTATCGATACTCATAAAGCAATCGCATCTCAACTGGTGCAGCAATTAACTAAGCAACAATTACTAGTCAATGCTGACATATCTACTATACACGGATCGATGATGCTCTCCTCAGCATTATTGCGACTCGTTAGCACAGGTGATGCATCACAATTAACCGGTATTGCCCGGAAACTTGTTGGTATCCATGTAAATGCCGAACACGTTAAAATAGCCTCGGAACCACTTTAGCAATCTAGCTTTAATGACATTCAAACTAGTCTGAAACGGAGGATAGACAACTTTGTATTACAAAAAATTATTGATCGCCATCATCTAGATCGCCAGAGAATAATATTACTTTTAATTTTCATGCATACTAGTATCGTAATCAGTAAATTACACTATTTCTACATCCTAGAATTCGTCGAATTAATGTTATACAGGGTAGTAATACGAGTGATGTCAATAACCAGTTCCGGAGTTCCGGAAAATTCTAAGAAATCGCATGTAACATAATGTTTATATAAATACGTAAATAAAATTATTTAGACTTAACGAATATTCGATTGAATATATGACATCAGTGTCTGTTTAAGATCCGCTAATAGCGGAAGTTTCTTTGAACTAAAAGAAAGTGAATGTCTTTAAATATATATAAAAAAATTGCGCAGTATATTTTTATATAATACGATAAATCATATAAATCAAGCGAATTTTAAATTTTAGCCTAATTTTTATATCTATGTATACAACGATGTCTCTTCAAAAATAGAACTTTTCTGTAATTAAAGGATAATATTTGCAGATTAAATCTAGCTTTTTTAAAAGTGATTGATAACTTTATCCATAGAAATTTTTGCGGAGACGGAGGGATTCGAACCCTCGATCTAAGTTTAGCCTAGATGCTCCCTTAGCAGGGGAGTGCCTTCGACCTCTCGGCCACGTCTCCCAGAACTTTACTTACATAGACCAAAGTACCATACTTTAAGTACCACGTTAATTTAACTTATAAGATATTTAAATAGTATGCCACGACTAGTGGTCCTGTGCAATTAGACTGGTTTAAGTTCGAATATTTTATGGAGCGCGCGAACAGCGCGCTCCATAAAATATTCATCAATCAACACCGAGATTTTTATTTCCGATGTCGAAATCATCTGGATGTTAATGCCTTCCTCCGACAAAGTTTGGAACATCTTACTAGCGATTCCTACGTGTGAGCGCATGCCAATACCAATAATCGACACTTTAGACACCTTCGGATTTCCAAGCACTCCTTGCGCGTTTACACGATCCTTAGTATGATTCGTAAGAATATCCATTGTACGTCTGTAGTCACTGCGACCAATAGTGAAGGTTAAATTAGTTTTTCCTTCTGCGCTAGTATTTTGGGTAATCATGTCAACGTCGATATTTGCGTCTGCAATAGGACCCAAAATCTGGTAGGCAATACCGGGCTTGTCGGGCACATCAATAACTGAAATACGTGCTTCATCATGCTGAAAAGCAATACCGGAGATAACAGCTTGTTCCATTTTCTCGTTTTCTTCAAAGGTAATCAGGGTGCCTGAACGCATTTCATCATCCAGCGGAATTAACGGATCCATCAGGCTCGATAATACACGCGTCTTCACCCGATATTTCCCAGCAAATTCAACAGAACGGATTTGTAGCACTTTAGAACCGAGGCTAGCCATTTCTAACATCTCCTCGAACATAATGTAATCTAGACGGCGAGCCTCCTTGACAATGCGTGGGTCAGTCATATAGACACCGTCTACATCAGTGTAGATTAAACACTCATCAGCTTGTATCGCAGCTGCAATTGCAACTGCCGATGTATCAGATCCCCCCCGACCTAATGTAGTAATGTAGCCATGAAAATCTACGCCCTGAAAACCTGTAATAACGACGACTTTCCCAGTATTCACGTCGGTTAATACACGTTTATCATCTATTTTTTTAATCCTAGCTTTTGTAAATTCGCTATCTGTCTTAACTGCAACCTGCCAGCCAGCATAACTAACTGCATCTACGCTTTCTTCTTGTAGAGCGATTGATAATAGACCAACACTAACTTGCTCTCCCGTTGAGACAATCATGTCGAGTTCGCGAGGATTAGGTTGAGTCGAAATTCCCTTTACTATCGAAAATAGGCGGTTAGTTTCACCAGACATTGCAGACGGCACAACGACTAACTGGTGACCTGCTCTATGCCACTTCGCAATGCGCTTTGCAACATTTTTAATGCGCTCAATCGAGCCCATCGAAGTTCCGCCGTATTTATGTACGATGAGTGCCATGATTATTATGAGCTACAGAGGAAACCCACGACGGCGCATACGCAGGATCATATGGGACAGAACAAGGCATAACGAGAAAAAACGCCGCCAGCGCCTGCCAAATTGATAAGAATTAGTGGAAACTAGACTTGAAAATAATTCTGCCGTATGTAAGCTAGATTGACAAGCGATAATACGTATTATGTAGTGAGTATATCTGGGCGCCACTCGATCCGAACCTTACCTCTACCGGCAACATTGGGATCAATGCCTAGTGTGGGCACCCATAGCAACTTATCCCCGATAAACAACAGTGGAGTATGGCGTCGCCAGGTCGGCATTTCCGCCTCCTGGAATAGATTCTTCAGCGTACGGAGCGGACCACCAAAGTGCAGGCGCATGCGTTCTCCACCGAGACGCGAGCGCACTATAAGTGGCGCAGATCTGAGAACACTACACTGCACTCCTTGCTCATCGTCAGCATTGGACAACACGAAAATAATCGATCCTCGCCAGATCGGTAGATACCAGACTGATTGGCCTGACCATTTTAACTCCATGCGTAGAGGCATGATCGCCTCAATAGGCTTCCCGTTATCCCGACTTTCCCACCAAATCTGATTGCGGTACAAGCATAGATAATGCTTGTTATACGTAATCCTCAGTGCCCTATTGTTACTAGTATTACGCAATTGGCGAAGCATTTCATTAACACGCGCTGCGGATGCTGTAGCTAATCCCGACTGACGCATCCAAAGTCGTAGCACATTTATCGCACGTTCATAACTGAGTTTAATTAGAGAACGCCGAGATAATACTTGACCTATAGGAACTAATTCATAGCATCGCTTTACTATAGTATCGGTCTGGCTAACGAGCATACATGCACTCAAATCACCAATAGTCAAGTCTTGTAGTAAACGCTGTGCAGCGGCAGCATGACGAGCTGTACGTGCTAGTGCGTCGCGATACCCGGGGAAATAAATTGCAAGAGTGGGAATTATATACTTCCGAACCACATTGCGCGTATACCGAATATCTGCATTAGATTTATCGTCTATCCAGCGTAGGGCATTCTGACGCGCATACGCTTCGAGAGAAGTTCGGAAGACTGATAATAAAGGCCGAACGCAGGCGAGTTTTTTATGAAGCAAGCGATGCAAGGGCATCGCAGCGAGTCCAGGCAGACCTGAACCACGTAGCAATTGTAGTAGCACAGTCTCAGCTTGGTCATCAGCATGATGTCCAAGCCATAGAGTGTGTATGCAGTGAGCCTCGCACATCTGCCTGAGCGCAGTATAGCGGGCGTCACGTGCAAGAGCTTCAATACTCTGCTGTGGCATTCGAGTGATTTTAACTGAGCGGCAATCAAAAACGATGTCGAGCTGAGAAGCTATATCGATACAGTGGTTGCGCCAAGCATCAGCGCAAGAATTTAGCCCGTGATTAACGTGTAACCCGACACACCGATGTGCACCAAGCACACGGGCTGCCGTGTGTAGTAGCACTGTAGAATCGAGTCCTCCACTAAAAGCGATCCCCACAGATTCACCGCAATGCACTGTCGTAGCTTGAGAGGCTACTGCCCGAAGAACTAAATAATCGGCCGCTAATTCGTTCGAAACTTTCATGCAATGGATACCCCTCGTATGCAGCCACTTCGCGCCCGCTATACAACGTTTTTTAGTGGGCAAATCTTATATTTTCCGTAGTTCATTAAACGCTCAAAGTGACGAGCACAGAGATCGTTTGAACTCATGCCTTGAAACTGTTTTAGCGAGTCGGCTAGGGCACGACGAAGAATCGCGGCCATGCTCTTTGGATCCCGGTGTGCACCACCTAAGGGTTCGTTAACAATCTTATCAATCAGACCGAGCGCCTTCAGGCGGTGTGCGGTTAAGCTTAATGCTTCCGCAGCTTCAGGAGCTTTTTCCGCACTCTTCCATAGAATGGAAGCGCACCCTTCGGGTGAAATTACTGAATAGGTCGAGAACTGTAGCATTAGTACGCTGTCAGCAACAGCAATAGCTAGTGCGCCACCGGAGCCGCCCTCACCAATAATCGTTGCGATCGTAGGCACTTTTAGGTCAGCCATTACATAAAGATTTCGACCGATTGCTTCGGACTGACCACGCTCCTCGGCGCCAACACCCGGGTATGCACCGGGCGTATCAATGAATGTAAAAATAGGCAGTTTAAATTTCTCTGCTACCTTCATCAGTCGCTCAGCTTTACGATATCCTTCTGGACGTGACATGCCGAAGTTACGCAAAGCGCGCTCTTTTGTGTCTCGTCCTTTCTGGTGACCAATCACCATGCATGGATAACCGCTAAAGCGAGCTAAGCCACCGATGATTGATAGGTCATCAGAAAATGATCGGTCACCATGTAATTCATGGAAATCCGTGAATAATTCGCTCACATAGTCAAGCGTATAAGGGCGCTGCGGATGCCGAGCGATTTGAGCTACCTGCCAAGGCGATAGGTGGGAATATATATCTTTTGTCAGTTTCTGGATTTTCTTAGAAAGCTGTTCAATTTCTTCCGAAATATTAATAGACGAATCGTCTTGAACAAGGCGCAATTCCTCGATTCTGAATTCAAGTTCTGCAATCGGCCGCTCGAAATCCAGAAGGGTGATTTTCATTTATTCGAATCCTTGAATTATCCAGGCAGCGCGTATTTAGCTGTATTCCGGTTCTAAGCTCTCACATGAACATTTTGATAATTTAAGATGCGATATTGATGGTGGATATTGTTATTACCATACCTAATCCCGAATACTAAATTGGCACTGGCACTACTTAAACCTGAGCTTTGAGAGATTCTAAACTACGCCACATATACTATGTCGCAACAGTACATCATGGCTCTCAATTCGCAGCAACCTCCCTTGCTTCGCTGCGCGTGACTAGCTCGCAGCTAAAATAATTAAGGCTAATCGCAGGGATTAGCCCGAAATCATCCAAATGGAATACATTCTGGCGCATCAGGTTAAAAATTAGGAACATCTTGGCGGTCCAACAGCCAATCCCACGTACTGTATAAGCTTCCCAATGATCGTCTCATCATTCATCGATGGCCATGACGCGATATGAAGTGAACCAGATATAAAATGCTGAGCGAGATCAAGAATGTACCCCGACTTGCACCTGGACAACCCACACTCCATTCATCGATGTTGTCCGGGCATCATAATTCGCGACGGCGCAATTAAAGGGCACACGGCTATGAGCCGCTCTCATATAGTCACCGCGGTACTAACTAATATCTGTTGGCCAACGATAGAGCGAGCAAGCATCATAAATGGATCACCTCTTGATATCAAGTAAACGAACTAAACTGGGGGGGGATTACTTCTCTAAGTATACGATTGCAACGCATTAAATCCTCGCATGCATGGTCCCAATATTCAGGTTGTACTTTCTCCTTCCCGCTTCTGTGATTTAGCCTAGACTGACGCATATGTATTACGCGTGATCTCTTTATTCGAAGTTACCAGATAATATAGCGCAGTGCGGCGTCTTTAAGCTCATTGGGGCATATCACACTCTTATAGATAATTCTACGCTTTATCTTCACTTGAGGCTTTGATACAATACTATGTATAGTTTTCTTAATCGTTGACTCTATGCGTCTGATATGGGTTCATATCAATTTACAGCTCCTTACGCGCGTCGCCATTCGGTCATGCCGCCCGGTTTATCTTCAAGTACAATACCTCTATCAAACAATGCCGCTCGGATTCGGTCCGCTTCGATATAGTTCTTCGTGCGCTTAGCCCGAGATCGGGTTTTGATTTGCTCATTAATCTGCGGGACATCAAGCGATAGAAGTTTATCCACGGCTAGAGATTGCCTTTGTAAATACTCTCGCGGATTGTACTCAAGCATACCCAGTATGCCGGCTAATCGCTTGAGCTGACGTGCTAGCGCAGGATCGCGCGCACGATTCAAGTCAGAAACTAAGTCAAACAGCGTCGCAAACGCGCTCGGTGTGTTGAAATCATCGTTCATAGCGGCTCGAAATGCTACTGCATGACGTTCACTCCAGTCTAGCTCGCAGTTGTCTGGTGTGACATCTTTGAGTGCAGTATAAAGCCGGGCAAGAGCTGCTCTCGCATCGTCTAGACATGCGTCGCTATAATTCAGCGGTGAACGATAGTGCGCGCGTAAGATCAGCATTCTAATTACTTCACCGTCGTAGCGTTGCAGCACATCACGCAGCGTGAAAAAGTTACCAAGCGATTTAGACATCTTCTCGTTATCTACGTTAACAAACCCGTTATGTAACCAGTAATTAACGAAATGCTGCCCAGTAGCTCCTTCGCTTTGTGCAATCTCATTTTCGTGATGAGGGAATTGCAAGTCTTGACCGCCACCATGGATATCCAGCCGCTCACCAAGCAATGCGCAGCTCATTGCGGAACACTCAATATGCCATCCTGGCCGGCCCCATCCCCATTTTGAATCCCAGCCGATATCTAGTGGCTTATTGTCTTTGGGGCGCTTCCATAGCACGAAATCGAGTGGATCTCTTTTTGCATAATTCTGCGCAACGCGCTTTCCGGCTCGTAGGTCCTCGAGCGACTTACGAGACAACTGGCCATATGCAGTAAACTTGCGCACGGAATAATTGATGTCACCATTATGTCCTCGGTATGCATAGCCATTACGCTTCAGTAAATCGATCATGCCTAATATTTGCGGTATAAACTGCGTAGCGCGTGGTTCATGGTCTGGGCGTTTGATATTCAGGGTAGTTGCATCCTCGTGCATCGCTTTAATAAAGCGATCTGTCAGCGTATTGATTGGCTCGCCGTTATCCATTGCCCGACGAATAATTTTGTCATCGATGTCGGTAATATTACGTACATATATAACTCGATAACCCAGTGCGCGTAACCATCGCTGGATCATATCGAATACGACCATCATTCGACCATGACCGATATGGCAATAGTCGTAGACAGTCATACCACACACATACATGCGTATTTCGCCCTTGATCAATGGAACAAAGATCTCTTTGTTACAACTGAACGTATTATATAAACGGAGACGATCCATAGAAAATGTTACGTGTGCTAGACACTGTAAACACAATTAGTTACTACACCGTATGCTATACAATATCTGCTGCTGGCAAAAGCGGTCAACATACACGCCGTTATTGCTTAAGAAGTTAACTAGTTCGGATTCGACCACGAGTAACGCAAAGATTATCGACTGTTCTGTTCTCGGAAATAGCTCGAGATTTTGTTAGAATTACGTAAAGTATAACATCATGGAAATTTTATGAAAACTACTTACGCGCGCATTGCGCTTGCGGCAATAGGTTTTTTGGCTAGCACGGCGTTCGCGAATTTCTCGCCGGTTACTACTGACGGAAGGCGAGAACTTGAAGTGACACTCGAGCAGTTCGAAAAGTACATTTTGTCGCATCCGGGCGATGCTCGGGCCCGCTTTAAACGTGCCAATATATTTATACAGCTAGGCCGAGACAAAGAGGCTATAACCGCTATGCAGCGGTTATAGCGAGCTATTTGCAACTACCTGAGCCGTATTCGTGTGTTACCTGAGAAAGCGGTGTGTGCCAGTCTAAGTTGTGTGCCTTCTCCTCAGGCCCAATTGAGAAAATCTTTATCTCCTACTTGGAGCTGAGTCCCTCAATTGCGCTGATAGGTTGTAACCAAGTGACACATCCGCTATGCGGCACAGCAAGCGGATAGAAAAATACTGAGCGTTCTGGAAGATAGTATGTCTCACATCCGAACTGTACTATTGCCGATTGAGCTGCCATAAAATTGGAGATCAACCTTTTAGGTTATTGTCTAAGGTACTAGAACAAGTCCTGAACTAGTGTTGTACATAGCGCTGCGGCCGACACACCTTAATGTACTACTATCGTTTCTAAATAATTTTGTTGCGCACAATATTAGAACTACGAAGACAAAATTACCTTGCTGTTTATATAATATTTAAACAATGACTAGAGACCGGGGAATTCGAATTATTAAAGCACTGCGCGCGTTTGATACTTTACTAAAGTTATTAATATATTCTTATGGCTTAGACAGAGTAAAAACTTACTCGAGTGATAATTTAAGTGGAAAATCTAAACAAACTTTATAATATAGTCAGTTCAATCGCAATAGTAGACACTGGCGATTTTGGTTTGAGAAATTCTACTTCTTATTAATGTTAAAAAATATTTTTGAGAATTTCGCTAGTTAACAACGTGATACTTTGTATAGATAAAAAACGGAATTATTTCATATAATTAAAGCAGTATGCATCCGCGTCTTTAGCTTTTACTAGAATATGCTGTCGGAGTATATTGTATCTACACTTATTACTATCCAATATCGGAACGCGTATTTTGTATTCAACTGATAGGATCGAATTATGCGCGATATTGCTAATATCAGATCTACATCTGAGTAAATCTTTACCGAACACCGTCGCCGAATTTGCACATTTCATCTATGTAACTGCGAGTACTGTCGATTCGGTATTTATTCTTGGCAATTTTGGATTGGAGGCGACATGCTGTCCCGCCGTTCGTGCGACGTACGCTAAAATAATGAGTTTGCTATCCGAACGAGGTGTTGCACTATATATATACATGGAAATCGCGATTTCCTACTCGGCCTTCAATGTATAAAGACTGTAAGCGCAATGTTACTACCTGTCTATATGTTATTACGGACTGGGCGAGCGAATTGCATTCACACGAGTGCTTCGCACAAATCACGAAACTGTCCTCGAAACATGACGCGACATTTAATGCGCTTATATATCTATTCTCTCGAACTCATATTTGTACAATGGTACATAGGCACATGCACTTTCCTGCTTGCCATCACGACTATAACACCGCGCCGGGTACTTCCGGACTGGCAATTGGATTACAGCACACCAAGAGGCGGCTATCTTAGGATTGATAAAACGGAATCTGTATACTGCCACAGAATGTTTTGGATAGTGAAATACGAGATATGCATTTTAAATACAAACATCGATATTTGCTCGGCCCCGAAATTTTGACTTAGTATCTTAACTATTAATTTTCTAAAAGTGTATTCTCTAGGTACTGGAGCATTTCCACCAAGATCCAGATAGAATATTAGTCGCGGCACTGGATAGATTACTGCAGCCCGCACGTCAATATAAACCCTGGTTGTTACCAACGTTATTAGATTCAATCTTTGTATACTTGCGCTATGAGCGTAACTACTAAGCATTTTCGTATTAGCTTGCGCTACTATTCCACATTATGATTCTAATCAGTTTTATTGGGCTAGCAAAATGCGAAATCTAATGTAATACATGGATTTTCCAGATACAAAAACATTCATTTCATTTCTTCAAAGAATGCCAGTGATGAGACAACGATAGAAGGCGGTGTCTACTACGTAGTATCTATATCGCCAAGTGCAATTTATAAGCAAAACGCAGACTGCGCGAGAAAGTTTTAGTAGACTGTAGGTGGAACTAACCCGCATGATATGCGCTATTTCGTTATAAAGTTTAATATCGGCTTAGATTATCCTGGGTGATCGCCTTTAAACACTAAGGAATTCTTGATGAACTTCTCTAGGCCAAGGTACACCGTACAATAGTACGGGTAAACACTAGTTAACTCATTAACAAGAGTTGGCGTAATATACATGACGTATCAATGCGTCGTCTGTACCACTATCCATGCCCCGCATATTAATGCGCACTAATTTTAGCCCATCCAAAGATAGAAAGTGGTTTCATGGCTACAAAGACTTAATAATTACATTTGCATCGGCTGAAATCTTTCATGTTTTAAAAACCGTAGCTAAAAATATTATGTGCACAAACGCGTAGTATGAACTTACTGATAAAATCATAAATTTATCTCGCCGCTAAACGACATTGATATGGTATTGCGCCTCGTTCTTAATTAATTGGCCGAATCTAGCTTCGTGGTATCACGTTCCAGCAGTAGCTCTCTGCGCCCAAGGAAAAGCTTATGCACCCAATGCTCAACACTGCCGTCAAGGCTGCACGCCGTGCCGGACAGATTATTAACCGCGCTTCATTGGACATTAATCTTCTCCAAGTTAGTAAGAAGCAGCATAATGATTTCGTCACTGATGTTGATAAAGCAGCAGAAATGGCGATCATCGATACGTTACACGCTGCATATCCAGATCATGGATTCCTCGCCGAAGAGTCGGGAGCTAGCGTTAGAAAATCCGAGCACTTATGGATTATTGATCCGCTAGATGGCACGACAAATTTCATCCATGGATTTCCCCAATACTGCGTATCGATTGCACTCTCCTATCGAGGCGTCATTACACAAGCGGTTATCTACGACCCGACACGTAATGACTTGTTTACAGCATCCCGTGGCTGCGGGTCGTTTCTCAACGATCGGCGTATCCGTGTATCGCGGCGAGACCGGCTGGCCGATGGGCTAATCGGAACTGGTTTCCCGTTCCGAGATCAGAGCGGGCTAGATGAGTACCTAAAGCTGTTCAGCGAAATGACTCGTGCATGCGCTGGCCTTCGACGTCCAGGCGCAGCAGCACTAGATCTCGCATATGTTGCCACTGGTCGATATGACGGCTTCTTCGAGCAGGGTGTTCAACCGTGGGACATTGCAGCTGGTAGCCTACTTGTCAGCGAAGCTGGGGGGTTGGTTGGAAATTATACTGGTGATTCTACCTTCCTGTACCAGCATGAAATCGTCGCAGGTAATCCGAAGCAGTATGCGCAGATGGTGCAAATCCTGAAGCCGTATAGTCGATCGGGAATAGTAGTCTAAGTAGCGCAAAGGCAGTAGTGCACGATTGCCAGCAGTATCTTTTTCGACGGCGTATTGTATAAATAATGCTCATTCGAGACTTGGCTAACCGATTTGGAACATCCTATACGTTAAGATCATCTATACTAGATCTTTATTATGTATGCTCCCCTATCGTAAAAGTAAGCGATAGGGTCTGAGTATAGATGTGCTTAATTTCTAAAGCAGCATATAAATATGATTTTATCAGCTCTTGAACTAATTTGTTCATTGATATAATTAGTTTTAGACGTCATTACTAGAATATAGTAAATTGTGGAGTAGTTGTCAGTGTCTAATGATACTAACTTATTACCAGCCGATAAAAAACATACGGTAGGTGAAAACTATGCAGAAACAGAAACACTTATTAATAATCTTAGAAGAAATTTAAGATAAGTGTAAGAAGCAGGTGGGAGATAACTCAATATCCAAGCCGATAAACACGGAACAATAATACTATATTGGATGAGAAACTTTTACGAACTTTTCTACTAGGACAAAAAAGTAATGCAGTCCATCGATTGACGATGGGGTGCACTTATACAGCATGGTATATCGGCAGGCTATCTCATTAGAATAGCCAGAATATAACATTATTTGCCCGAGTAGTATTTAGCTAGGCTTACGCAGTTCCAGTAAATTTGTGGTTATCTATAATCTATGAAATAGCTATTCAGTAACGTTCTCGGATATAGTCGAGCACAAAGTCGGATGACTCGTAACACTTGACGTGCTAATTAATACGGCGTGCTCACTGATAAAAGTGACTTGCATTCACTCGCCTCTTCCCCATCCGCGCACAACCCGACTCGGTACCGTGACTAAACTTAGGCTATCTTAGCCTAATCTAATAAGTAGTGGACCGCGATTAACTAAGATTAACGTAGATTAGATACCGAACGCGATCAAATGCATTAAGCCGAATGAAACTTTAGTAAGCAATAGCTCTTTATAAGAATCAGCACTACCCTACCGGAAACATAAGAATACTAACATGGGCTCTTATGTGGATGGGCAGCCCGCTGCATTACTCAGTGCATTACTCAATGAGTAATGCACCTTGCTAATCCAACTGTTACTCGTCCTTGCTAGTAAGCAATTTATGTATTACTAATTGGCCCATTCAGCAATAATCTGACTATGCTTTACTATATTTTGCAGAAGATCGCTAACTCTATCTAATTTACGCGATACCCTTACTAAGCTCGAGCTTCTTAGTAAGGGTATCGCACCGGTTACCTATAAAGGCGATATTATGTCTCAGATCAACGCATGACTACTCTATATGCTCCGCTTAAATGTATTAAACAGGGCTTTTACAGCTGACTATAGTGATCGTGCCTATTCGGGCAGGTGCGTGATGGTATTATTTTCTCCGGCTATGATACATAATTAGACGAATTACACGATATTTAGAATTACGAACATTTTCTCATCGATCTTGAAATGCGCGAACGCACTCGCACCAGCATTACAAATCTTCTAGTCAAGTGCAATAAAGCATGCACTTTTTTATAAAGTATCGAACAACCGCTTGTGACTCAAGACATTAAAAATATAAATGCTATATTGCTCCGGAACTTAAAACTTTTATATACTGCTAAACACGGAACATGTGTTTGCACGTAAAAATGAATCTTATTTTTTTCTAAAAACGTTATTACCTTATATCGGAATATCAGCGCCTAGCTCATACACTAGTTAAGTTAAATGTACTCTTTTCTTGCTGAATAGGCATATCGAGAAAATATGCTTGTCCACTACAAATAAAAAATACTACGCCAATCCTAATAGAGAGTTTTACTCGATCGGGTGATTTGACTTCTTTGTAACTATCTCCGAGAGAGATAGTATACTCATCTCATACATACCAAAGTGTATGCTTTTGTTAAATAAGCGAGCCAAATAAGAAAACTCATTATTTGAGTGCTATCGCTAATAAAATAAATAATTTCCCCTACGCTACGTTCTATTTGCTGTATTTTAGATGTAAGATGCTTTATTATTCAAAATAAATCGTATATTAATAGATATTAATCTTAGCTTTAGATGGCATAAGAAACGAAAACAATATATCTCGACAAATATAATTCTGAAATCACGCTTTATAAGCAGTTAAGCTTATTAATTGGTTAGCAAGTTAAGCCGGCTTGTTGCTATGACGCTTACAAATTCCGAATTAGTGTCTCGTAACTAACTGTGATTCGAAGTGCTTCTACGTTTAGGCTAGACTGCTATAGTTAACTATTACCATAGTGCAACTAAAATAGTAGAAACAGTTAGCCGGAATAGTCATGCTTATTTATTTATTATGGAATTACTATTCTTGCCACGCAGATACTAATCCAGTAATATCCGGATATCTTCATAATATGAAGATATGAAGAGATAAGCTCACGAGCTGCTATATTCATCTGTTAAGACTCGCTATCTAGAAAACTACTCTGAGCGACATTTACCGTAGCTTACGACAATAGTTGTTGTAACCTGAAAAACGCCAAAGAGTCAATGCAGTACTGAAGATAATCCGTAATTGTTCTCAGTGACTATTAGTCCATCGTTGTCATGTGCGCGCTTTTGCTCGACCTCAGCAGTTGTAGCATCACGTACATCTTTCACCGTTAGCGAGAAGCGTAAGGCCATGCCAGCTAATGGATGGTTGCCATCAAGTATAACTCTATCTTTAGTAAGATCGGTCACTGTGTATATTACTGTATCGATCTCATCACCGCCCACGCTTTCGGCTATACCCTCGAACTGCATGCCGACTTCTAGCGGCTCGGGAAACTTTTCTCGAGGCTCTATCTTAACCTGTTCGGAATCATAGTTGCCGAATGCATCAACGGGCTCTAGATGGATCTGCGCCGAAAATCCCGTCTCATGACCCTCTAATATTTTTTCTATCTTTGGAAAGGTGCCATTATAGCCACCATGAAGATAAACCATCGGCTTATCACTGTCCTCAATCACATTGCCTTGTGTATCGGATAGCTTATAAGAAACAGAAACGACAGTGTGCTTCACGATTTTCATTTGACTTTCCCGGAATATAATCTCAATTATACGGTGTGCTTACAATAAGCATTTCTTGATCGGGATCATGGGTGTTATGGCTCGCCATTGAAACGCTTATATCAACTATACGCCTGTGTTTGTTGCCTTTTCTTCGATCTTAATCTTACTACTTGGCGACCTCTCTACTAGTATAATGAATCTTCCCCCTGTAAAGCGATAATGCATAAAACTTAACAATATCGAGTTGTAGCCTGAGGCATGAATTAATCTAGCAGGGCTAATTAAGCTCATAGAATGTATGCCTGCATTATGTTGCCTATGCAAGCTAATAACTAGCTACACTATGTGGCTACATTTTGATAAGCTAGTCCTCATTTTACTAGCTAGTAGTTCTAGATAAAAACGATCGATGGATTCTAAAGTTGTCGATGATATAGCAAGGTCCTACTTATTAAAATAGGCACATCTCTTTATTTACCAAAATAGTATGCAACATAGCCTTAAACTAGACGATTCGTCATATTTTTATTAAACTTTGTGTAGAGTTTAATGCCAGTCTGCTAGACTCTCTAAATTATTTTAGCATTATTCTTCTAAAAGAGCATTGTAGGCTCAATATATCAGCTGCTGGTAACGTAAAAATGATTCAGAATGTATTGGTCCTAGTGGAGTAGGACTTTCGGAATTGTTTGGAGGTTATTTAAGTGACGTAATTATTTTGTTTATACACTATATATTATATATGTATCCTTTTATCTCTCTCTTGAGAGCATAAAACTTAATCTAAAGATAATGTGCCCATATGAAACACCTTTAAACAAAGAATCGATGACGAAAACACAAAGTGTATATAAACTATTATCATGCAGTCTATCAGCGAATACTTTTAGGAGATGAGGCATTCTCTTAATATTTATCTATGATATGACCATTATATAAATAGTATTGTACGGATAGCTGAGGATTCTCATCCATAGAAGTTCACCCCAAGCATTCGGTATGAAGAATTGATTTATAATAGATGACAATCTAACCTAGATCCATCGATAGTCAATATAAAATATATACAATTCCTGCCCAAGCAATAGGTGATAGAGATGCAACGAGCATGCAATGTACCAGCGGCTATAGGTCTATGTTAGGCGCATTATATTAGTATGATTCTCTTTATTGTTTACCTGTAACCATAAAAAGACGTGATTATGAAGAAAGCCCTCCTTATAGCCTCTTTATTAGCAGTAATAACTCTAGCAGCTTGCGGCAAGAAAGATGAAAGTACGGGTGCAACTCCCGATACTGACGTTTCTACTGAATTATCTCCGACCGCGATTCCGCAGGAGCCCGCTGCTAACGCTACTGTCTCAAACGATACCGTTTCAGCTGCTACCCAGGCTTCAAGCGTAAGCTAGTAGATATCAAAAGATACTAAAAAACCGGCTTATAAGCCGGTTTTTTAAGAGATAATAGTCAGTGCTTTACTTAAAAGTTAGTAAATTTTTCTAATTCCTACTATACTAGTAAAGTATACTGCTAATTATGGATATAGGGTTATTAATATAACTTCTGATATATAGCCGATATTAAGCGCTTCGCAGCAATAGATATATCAGGTCGTCCCTTCGAATCAATTACTGAAAGCTGAGTTGTACGATTTTATACGCTTTCCTTGCGAACTTATTATTAATTAGATATCCCCTTGGGATATCTAGATTGTTATAATATAACAACTTTCCGCGTAAACGATCTTGCTTAATTGTCTGTCGATGACGAAGAACATGTTCTCAAGAATGTAGCCAATACGCAACCATACGCAGTCAAAAGGCTTAGCTATGTGGAAGATTGAGGCGCCTATGCTATTAGGCGCTATCTTTTCCTTCGGGGGCAATCTGCTGAGCGCCGTTGATCAACTGTTGAGCCTGCATTTTAGTAAACCCGAAATTTTTTGCATCAGTTTCGCATAAATAGCCGCCCCTAAATTTCGATCACGCGGCTGTTCGACCCAGTATGGGAATATTTTATCCAGTCCAATCTGTTTTATTAGTTTTTCTTCCTCGGCTGTGTGCGATACCATGATAATGGTACCATTATCATGCTTGCTGTGCTCAACCAGCATACAGAACTGATCTCGTCGACCTGATAAACATATAAAGTTCAGTGTTTTAGCCATACAGCTTCGGAACCAACTATTCGGAATTTTCGGCTCAATTTGTCTCAATAATTCCCATTTCCGGCGAATTTATTTTCTGTATAAAACCACCATTTTCCTAAAATGATCTAAGGCGAGGCTACAGCTCGTCTAGTGTGCCCCCCCCATTTATAACTAGATAAAGATGGTCTTATCCTGCTCTAAGTGGATCTCATAAGAATCTTGCGTGGTAGGAGTGCCTTTAATTAGATAACTACCTAACATTGTTTTTGAGCTTAGCTGATTACCGAGAGCCCTAGTCACAAGCGGCGCGCGCATAATTCTGGTCTAGAGGCGCAGCATTTAGATCCTCCGGCACTTGAATTTGAGACACAGAAAACGTGTTCTGATAATCGATTCGATTTAAGGAAAGAAAATCATTAACCGTACGTATTGCAACCTACCAGCGAAAACACAGTCATTACATATGCGATTACTCTCAATCTTCTCGCAGAGAAACAAAAAATTTCCAGGAGATTTTTCATCACGCAAATGATACCGATTAGTTTGTTTATATAACCCACTTAATAAAACTTTGGTTAACTAACCTGTCCTCCATCGCGCAACGCAGCACGAACGGTTTCATGATGCTGATCCGCAAGCGGTGTTAGCGGCAACCGAATACCTCCACGAATTTTTTCCATCTGCTGCAACGCCCACTTAACCGGAATCGGATTTGACTCTATAAATAAGTTTCTATGCAATGATAATAACTTTAGGTGAATTGCCCGAGCGGTCTTCGCATCGCCCGAGATTGCAGCGCGACATAGCTCGCTCATCGCTCGCGGTACCACATTAGCTGTAACCGAGATATTTCCATGCCCACCTAGTAGCATTAGTGCAATAGCAGTAGGATCATCACCGCTAAGAATTGAGAAATTGACTGGTGCTGCCTTGATCAGATTCGCTCCACGATCAATATTACCAGTCGCATCCTTCACACCCGCAATACCTGGTACCTGGGCAAGCCGTAAGATTGTTTCATTGCTCATGTCAGCAATAGTCCGGCCGGGAACGTTATACAAAAATACAGGTAACTCGACTGCTTCAGCGATAGATCTAAAATGTCGGTATATTCCCTCTTGTGTAGGCTTGTTGTAGTAGGGCACGACCTGCAGTGATGCATCGGCTCCTACATCTTTAGCTGCTTGGGTTAACTCGATCGCTTCGCCAGTGGAGTTTCCGCCAGCGCCGGCAATGATCGGGATTCTGCGTGCCGCATGCTCAACTGCCGTTTTAACTAGCAATATATGCTCTTCGACAGATAGCGTCGCTGATTCGCCGCTCGTGCCAACCACAACCAGTGCATCACTGCCCTCCTCGACATGCCAGTCGATCAGCGCGCGAAACGCTGGAAGATCCAGCGACCTGTCCTCCAGCATCGGCGTAACAATCGCCGGAATGCTACCGCTAATTAGCGTAGCTTGCATTGCTTGGTTCATGAAACTATCTGAAAAATCAATCGTTAAACTGGGATTGTAGCGGATTGGTCGGACAAATCTATCTCGTTATCTTGTTATATGTCTCCGTTTATAGTTTCGCATGTTTACTGCGGTTCGCTAAAGAGCGATGGCAAAATTTGCACATCTTAAAACTATCAAATATTCTAGCTATCGAAGAGCACTACATTGAGTATAGCGCTATAGGTTTATCAACAGTGCAAATCGCCATTAACTATATGCAAGTCCTATTGCTTCGCGCACATCTCGCATAGTCTCATGAGCTAATTTACGAGCTTTGTCGCAGCCATCCGCAATAATCGCACGTAGCAGTGACGGATCATCTATATATTTCTGCGCTCGCTCCAGCATCATCTGTTGCTCGAGCAAGATCTCATCGATTACCGGCTGCTTGCACTCTAAGCAGCCGGTCTCAGCATTCCGGCAACTGCGCCATACCCATTCGTGTGTCGCTGGATTTGTATACGCTTGGTGCAATTGCCATACCGGACATTTGTTCGGATCACCAGGATCACTACGACGCGCACGCGCCGAATCAGTCGGCATCTTACGGATCTTTTTTTCTACCGAAATCCTATCTTCTCGAAGCCCGATTATATTACTATACGATTTAGACATCTTCTGCCCGTTAATCCCTGGCATTCGTGATGTCTTAGTTAGCATTGCTTGCGGCTCAACAAGAATAATCTTGCGTGAGCCCTCCAGATAGCCAAATAGACGCTCACGGTCACTCATTAATAGGCTTTGTGCCTCTTGTAGTAGTGCGCGTGCCTGCTCTAGTGCTTCTTCATTACCTTCCTGCTGATAAGCATTACGCAACTCGTAGTACAGTTTACAGCGTTTTCCACCAAGTTTTCTTGCTGCCTTATTAGCCTTATCCTCAAAGCCCGGCTCGCGCCCATATAAATAGTTGAATCTGCGCGCAATCTCTCGCGTTATTTCTACATGTGGGACTTGGTCTTCACCTACCGGTACTAGCGACGCGCGGTACAGTAAAATATCCGCGGCCATGAGTATCGGATAGCCTAAAAACCCATATGTACCTAGATCCTTGTCGTGTAACCTCTCAATCTGCTCTTTATAGGTAGGCACCCGCTCGAGCCAGCTAAGTGGCGTACTCATACCTAAAATTAGCGATAACTCCGCGTGCTCCTGCACGTGGCTCTGAATAAATAACGTAGCCTGTGCCGGGTCAATCCCAGAAGCAAGCCAGTCAATTAATACTTCCCATACATTGTTTTCTATTACATCTGGTGTTTCATAGTGTGTAGTTAGCGCATGTAGATCCACTACGCAGAAGAAACACGGATACTCGGATTGCAGTTTGATCCAATTCTTCAAAACACCATGGTAATGACCAAGATGCAGTGGGCCGGTTGGACGCATACCGGAGAAGATTCGGTCTGGAAACATAGTATCGAGAGATCGAATGTAAAAAATCGTCGGAGATTAATCCATACCCTCTCAGACGCAGCTAAATAGCAGCATAACCGGATACAGAATTCCATACACAATGTTATAACCCATATTTACTAATGGACATATCCAGAATATATCTAGCGCGCGTGTAATCACTAGTGCTATAACGATAAAAAATCCATAAGGCTCGATCTTTGCAAAGTGATAGGCAACACGCACGGGCAATATAGAGGCTATTATGCGTCCGCCATCCAGCGGAAGCAGTGGAAAAAGGTTGAGCGAACCCAAGACTAGGTTCACAGCGATACCGGCTAACACTATTCGCATAGAAAGCGGATCTTCGGGGCCAAGTCTATACAGTCCTCCCGCAATAAACGCCCACACAATCGCCTGAAACAGATTACACAATGGACCAGCGAGCGCAACCCAGAGGCTATTCCAACGAGGATTACGCAATTGGCTCAAATTGATTGGTACCGGTTTCGCATAGCCAAAGATAAACGCACCGCTGGTCGTAAATAATATGATTATTGGAATTACGATCGTACCTATTAGATCGATATGACGAATCGGATTTAGTGATATACGACCCATTAAGTACGCAGTATTGTCACCGCACCGGTAAGCTACTATGCCATGAGCCGCCTCATGCAATGTAATTGCGAAGAACATAGGCAACACGCTAACCAAAATGGTCTGTGCAAAAGAGTTCATTACATTATTGCAATAACCGATAGTTAATCAGACACACACACTATGCTACTAAAACCTATCGCACAAAATAGGTTCCGACTGGCTAGGAATGAGCGTCTTCTCATTCTGTTTAAGAAAATCTCAGTAGATACTTAGACCTCATACGTGCTATAAATAATCTTTATGACTTGCTCATAGGGGGGATTGTTTATAGCACGTTTAGCAGCTTATAGTAGCTTATGACAAGCATAAGCTTAATGCAATCAATGGACCCCCAAGCCTTTTAAGCACTCGATCATTGTTTGACCGATACACTGATTAAGTATTTAATATCACTAATACGACAGGTATTTCAGCACTTATCAGGATAGACGTAGGTAGTTAAGATGACGGGCTTTCTTAGCTGATATGCTAATCATGCACTATACAGGAATTACGCATTCTCAACGACGCATGTAGCCTGCGTGAGATCAAAATAATTGATGTGATCGATTTATTGTCTAAATAACGAGTTTTATACTGACCAAATAATCCATATTAATAACATTAATCTGGATTATTTTACATAATCCAGATTAAATACGCTATTTAGTTAAATAAGTAGATGTAGAGTGCAAAATAATAATTAGTAGAAAAAATTTAGTGGGTCTAATCTGGTCAAATGCACTTGACAAGACGCACTGTTATCAGATGCGTGAGAATTAGAATTACACTATATGTGTAAACACTAGACGTCATATCACATGCGCATATCCAATACTCATCCAACTTATTTCTGCAAGTAAATACTTTGATTATTTCACTGTTCAGTTACTTAAACATTGAAGGCAACACGCTAGCATTCTGATGCTACACATACGTGTAGCATCCTGGATACAAAAACACTACTGAAACACTCGCAGTACGCACTATAATTGACCTTAGATGTATATAACAGTGATGTAGAATATATCACCCGCTTTCCGAAAAGTAATAACTAAATATATAAATAGCGGACACCGAATAGCCCACCTCTATGACAAAACGCACAAGGTACATATAAGTCTGTTTCGTTTTGTAATCTCGTTATTATATATGTCGTTGGTTTATTGATATTAAGATATACGCATATAGCAGACTACGTGCGTATGGGCCGGACGCACCTGCGCAGTATTTTATTACATGCCGGTCATATACATGCTATGTAGGTAGAAAACAAACAGTATCAGATATATAAGACGCGGTAGAAAATAGTATAGCCTACTCTGCATGTTTTTTGCAGAGAATATGCTATTTTATTTCAACTGCCGAAATAGATCGAGCCAAAATAGTATGCACGTATCACTATAAATATACGCATATAGCTATGTTCTAGATAATCTGTTTAATAATTTGAAACATAGCTCGGAAGCATAGCTGAAGCACGAGGATTAGTATATTGTGGGCCTGCGTTTGCAATATCACCGAATTGATAATCTCCACATGAAATATATTCGAGATTTTGTGCGCTGATATTATTACTATTTCCTAGTAGGCGCTGTCGCAGTAGTCACAAAAATTAAAACGTCTCGACAGTTCTCTCATTTCTAATTTGAATGTACTAGCTCAGCCATAAAAGCTCTAAAACTTAGAAAAAGCGCATACTATATTTACCAACGCAAGCTGTGCAAAGGAAACCCTGGTGGAAATATATTACAGTTACTATCGCGATTATGACGGTAGTCAGTACTAGTAATAAGCTATGTGTTTATGCAAGTCTTAGGATAATAAAGTGGTTAAAATAGTACACACCTAATGCTATTTCATGTATTACAAATCTATATTAACACGAAAAGATTTTAGCTTAGAAATGCTACCCTATTTATTATTCTACCTTTGCTATAATTAATTTTCGCGATAGTGCGTTTAGACAGTATAACGCACAGTTTATCTATACAGAGTTTTAAAAAACCAACATTCATTATGTTAACTAACATTTTGGAAATTGGAAACTAAATAATCCAAAATATTGTTGTGAAAATTTCCTGAGCCGCATGTTGTAAAGAAGTTTAGTATATACTGACATTGATATATGCATAGCATGCTTACTTGGAACAATATACCGTAAGCTAATTAAGTGCAATGCTTACGCAGTGATGTAGATTATTAAAGGTGTTATCTATTACTCTAGTTTCTAGAGTTTCTTACTGCTTATAGTTTCCACCAACCAAAGAAAGAAACGCTGCCATAAAAAATTAAGCAGTAGTCTAGAGTATACAAAACGCTCATTTATAGAACTACAACTTATTAATATATAGATACTACTGCATTGTAAGTAAGTTAGCGCGCTATATGCTGATACTAAAATCTTTCTACTAAGCTGGTAATACTAGTTTATATCATAGAATATGATTGATAACGTTGACTGTACCGACACACTCAAGAGCATTCGGAGATACAAACTGCACGAAAATTTCGTCGTCCTTAATCATCCCCATCTCATAGCGAGCTCGTTCTTCTATTGCAGCAGTCCCACCCTGTAGATCTCGCACTTCGCCGGCGATTTGCTCATTATTTATTTTCAAGACATTATTTTTCTTCTTTTGTGCTGCGAGCTGCTTCTGCAGCTCGCGCACATGCAACCAGCTGCTGTGGCCACACCATAACGGGAATTGGGTTAGTGAGATTAGTCCAATGAGAATAACGCTTACTATCCGCACAATAATCTATAAATGTAGGTGTATAAATATAATACTTTTGATCAGATCGACAATTATGGCTTTATGCTTTTTAGCATGTTGCATTGGCACAGATTATAAAACGCAGAGCGTCCGGAATAGCTTGCCGTGTCACTTAAATCCTCTTCAATGCGAAGCAGCTGATTATACTTAGCGATCCGATCACTTCGCGATAGGGAGCCTGTTTTAATTTGGCCTACATTTAAACCAACAGCAATGTCGGCTATTGTTGAATCTTCAGTTTCGCCAGAGCGATGTGATACGACAGCAGTGTAGCTAGCTCGCTTAGCCATCTCAATAGCCTCGAAAGTTTCAGTCAGTGTTCCAATCTGGTTGATTTTTATCAAAATAGAATTTGCAATGCCATTCTCAATACCTCCCTTCAGGATCCGCGTATTGGTCACAAATAGATCATCACCAACTAGCTGAACTTTCTTACCTAGTCGGTCAGTTAACAACTTCCACCCGTCCCAGTCGCTTTCATGTAGACCATCCTCGATTGAAATAATCATAAACTTTTCAGCTAACAGCGCAAGATAGTCCGTAAACTCAGAGGATGTTAACCGTAGATTCTCACTAATCAGCTGATACTTGCCATCGTTATAAAATGTGCTAGCCGCACAGTCAAGTGCCAGTAATACGTCTTCACCAGCACGATAACCAGCTTTTTCAATCGCCTGAAAAATTGTTGACAGGCATTCATCATTGCTTTTAAAGTTCGGCGCAAAACCACCCTCATCGCCGACTGCAGTGCTCATGCCGCGGTCTGATAAAATTTTATATAATGCGTGAAATATCTCTGTACCACAGCGCAGCGCCTCACGGAAAGTCGGTTGACTTATAGGTACGATCATAAACTCTTGTATATCTAGACTATTATTCGCGTGTACGCCACCATTCACAATATTCATCATAGGTACCGGCAATTGCATTGCACTGGAACCGCCAAAGTATCGATATAAAGGTAATCCCACTTCCTCAGCAGCGGCTTTTGCAACTGCCATTGATACGGCAAGCATCGCATTCGCACCAAGATGAGATTTATTATCAGTGCCATCTAACTCTATTAGAGTCTTATCCAGTAAAACTTGCTTAGACGATTCTAGATTAATAATTGCTCGGGAGATTGTGGTATTGATATTCTCAACTGCTCTGAGCACCCCCTTTCCACTATAACGACTAGCTTCATTATCACGCAGTTCAATCGCTTCGCGCGACCCGGTCGATGCACCAGACGGCACCGCTGCGCGACCCATTATGCCTGATTTAAGAAATACGTCGCACTCGACGGTTGGATTACCTCTCGAATCAAGAATTTCGCGACCAATAATGTCTACGATAGCGCTCATGCTGTTTCCAGGGAAAGGATAAATTAGTTTAACTATCTTGGGTTATGGGGTAGCGATTAAACACGCATAAACTATGATAATATTTATTCGAGATATTAATAGTTATAAACTTTATTTGCACTTAAGTGAAATCTTTTTCTAGATGACATAAATTAGACATACAGGTGAGGGTTATTAGCGTTTCCAATAATACATGCATTTACTATAATAGTACTGTATTTAAACTATCAGATTTCGACAGCGTGAGATCTAGATGCGTCTCCAAAAAAACAGTCCTATAAATGTCGACCACAACAGCGGCACGCACTAGAACTGGACCGAACTCTCTTTGCCCACTAGACTGAGTCTCCCGACTACCAGGAAGCTGCACTGAGGAGTTGTATCAAATACGACCGGACACCACTTTCTCGCACAATTGAGAATGAATAAATACGGAGATAAGATTGTTATAATCGAAGCAAGTTCCGCGCTTCGTAAGCAAGTAAGCTGTCTGCCGACAACCTAGTTTCCTCAGTTTCTATAGCTGCTGAACGTTCTTTATCAATTGTATTCTTTATATCATATAGCACTAAGATTGACTTGTTTGATATTGACTACCTTTCCAGAACAAGCGCATCCTAGAAAAATAGTCTACTGAAATAGGAATTCCGGCATCTGCAGTACGTCGACAACTGGTGTAACTGCATTAATATTATGCTTTGAATGAACATTAGTGATACTGGTACGCTAATCTAGCGGCGCACCTCACCGAGAATATGAAAGCCTTGATTTATGACAACTCTACGAAGCGCTTCATCCGAACTGCAATGAGCTTTATCATACGTTAACTTATCAACAAATAGAATGCACATCATGCCAAAATCTTACTGAACTAGCCGTCGGTATCAATCGCTAGCTCCAAGACTCAATCACATAGTTTATAGAAATCAATAAGATTGGATTATCTAGCTCGACTTTGAAATCACATAGATATTAACTTCCTACCCACCATCGTTAATGGTGCGACACTCGGCCGCTACATTTACTATGCTAGTAGTTTACGATATGAAAGAGCTGCCTCTAGGTAATCGTTAAATAGCGGATGACCTTTATGAGGCGTTGAGGTGAACTCAGGATGGAACTGACAACCAACGAACCATGGGTGCAGATCTGCGCGTAACTCCATCATCTCAGGTAAATCCTGAGTAGGTGCGCGCGCGCTAATGATCATCCCACTAGCCTCAAGCACCGGAACGAAATGATTATTAACCTCATAACGATGCCGATGCCGCTCGTTAACATCGTTGCCGTAAATCTGTTCGGCGCGCGTACCTGGCTTAACTGGACAGCGTTGCGCGCCTAGCCGCATGGTACCACCAAGGTTCGAAGATTCACCACGCTTTTCAAGGGTCCCATCACGGTCATACCATTCGGTAATTAGAGCAACGATTGGATTTGGCGTCGATGGTTCAAACTCGGTGCTATTAGCCTGGTGTAGGTTCGCGACATGACGAGCAAATTCAATTACTGCTAGTTGCATACCTAGACAAATACCAAGATATGGTACTTTTGCCTCACGGGCATAGCGGATTGCTATAATTTTACCTTCTGTGCCACGCTGCCCAAAACCACCTGGCACTAAGATCGCATCTAGGTGAATAAGGCTGTTGATACCTTCTATCTCAATCTTCTCTGAGTCGATATACTCGATATTCACGCGTGTTAGTGTATGTAAAGACGCATGACGCAGCGCCTCGATTAGAGACTGATACGACTCTACGAGCTCAACATACTTCCCAACGATACCAATCGTAACCTCATGTGCTGGATGCTCGAGCCGGTACACGAGATTCGACCATAGCGCTAAATCTGCTGGATTTGGTGCTATATTTAATGCGTCGCAGACAATCTTGTCTAGACCCTGGTTATGCAGCATTTGTGGGATCTTATAGATGCTGTCCACATCCCATACGGAGATAACTGCATCATGCGGTAAGTTCGAGAATAGCGAGATCTTAGCGCGATCAACATCTTGGATCTGGCGATCGGCGCGGCATAGCAGCACATGCGGCGAGATACCAATTTCCCGCAGTTTTTGCACGCTATGCTGAGTCGGCTTAGTTTTTAGTTCGCCGGCTGTAGCAACAAATGGGACTAACGTTAAGTGTATAAAACACGATCCATGGCGCCCTAGACGCAAGCTCATCTGCCTGGACGCTTCCAGGAAAGGAAGTGATTCGATATCACCAACGGTGCCACCGATCTCGACAATCGCGACGTCAGGTTTTCTACCGGGCGTTGATACAGCGCCACGCTCAATAAACTCCTGAATTTCGTTCGTAATATGAGGGATAACCTGGACAGTTTTTCCCAGGTATTCACCTCGGCGCTCCTTACGAATTACCGACTCGTACACCTGGCCGGTCGTGAAGTTATTGGCGCGCCGGGTCTTCGTACTAATAAAGCGCTCGTAGTGCCCTAAGTCTAGATCTGTCTCGGCGCCATCTTCAGTCACAAATACTTCACCATGCTGAAACGGGCTCATAGTTCCGGAATCAACATTAATATAGGGATCGAGCTTCAGTAATATGACTTTGAGACCGCGTGACTCGAGGATTGCGCCAAGGGATGCGGCAGCAATGCCTTTGCCTAAAGAAGACACTACGCCGCCGGTGACAAATATATACTTGGTCATCGATTGATGCTCGCTGGAAAGCCAGATTATATGGCAATATCTGTCTTGCCCTTAGTAGCCCCGCTCTCAGTCCCTTAGCAGGCGCTAAATTACGCAAGTTTTTTGGGTAACTGCTCTATTAGAAATAAATTCTAACCATGCATCCGGCTAGAATAAAAAGCAAATACCAGAACCACTATATTACATAAATTAATCTACACATCATTCAGGAATGCATTTTAGTTACGAATCCGATGGGGGCATACGTGTATTCTAGATACCAAGCTTTAGCGAGCACTCTCGTACTAAAAGATAGGATCTCATAACTTATATGTTTATTTAATATACAAGCGTTCTAGCGTGAAAGACCTACTTGCATATAAAATTCTTATTTTTTTAGGACTTGAGCAATACAGGAGGACAACACTTATTGGGTTAGCCTTACTGCATAATAACTACATAAATCTACATTGAAGCACCTCGTTTCTAGTGAGACGCTACACGAATCAGCTTGTCATTAAGACAATCAATAATGGCATAATGATATTACATTATTTCATTCTGCAGAACCCCATCTCGCAAGCGTAGTACCCGATCGCAGCGAGCTGCTAATTCGATATCGTGTGTAACGATCACGAAGCTTGTTTCAAACGTTTTTGATAACTCTATGATCAGCTGGAATATCATTTCCGCAGCATGACTGTCAAGGTTGCCAGTTATCTCATCTGCCAGTACGCACGCCGGCTGCGTTACTAAAGCGCGTGCGATTGCTACGCGCTGCCGCTGCCCGCCAGAGAGCTCTTTGGGTCGGTGTTTTGAAAGATGCCCAATACCGACGCGCTCGAGTATGATTGATGCCTTACGACGCGCACTCTCGAGTGATATTCGCTGGATACGCAACGGCATCGCGACGTTATCCAGCGCTGTAAATTCTGGCAAAAGATGATGAAACTGATAGACAAATCCCAGGGCACTATTTCGAAAATCAGTACGTTCACGCTCCGCCAGTCTCGAAAATGGTCGATCTAGTAGCACTACGTTTCCCGTACTAGGCTCATCGAGCCCACCAAGAATATGGAGCAGCGTACTCTTACCGGAGCCAGACGAACCCACAATAGCCAGCTTCTCGCCTTTATATACATGTAATTGTATGTCGGTTAGCACCGGTACCGGCAGGCCATTTTGCATAAAAATCTTTGATATACCGGTTGAAATTAGAACGATTTGTTGTTCTTCTATTGTGCTACTCATAGCGTAATGCCTTGGCTGGATGCACATTAGCTCCTCGCCAGCTCGGATATAGTGTCGCGATAGCAGATAGTACAAAAGATATTATGCCGATCTTGATTACGTCAGTTATAACTAAATTACTAGGAAGATTACTGATAAAATATATTGATGGCGGAAGAAATTGAAAATTAAAAACATGCTCGATCAACGGTACTAGCCACGGAATACTAACGGCAAGGACACAGCCAAGCATAATGCCGATGCTAGTACCCACAAAACCTATAGTAGTTCCCTGAATTATAAAAATCTTCATAATCGATCCAGGACGAGCGCCAAGCGTTCGTAAAATTGCAATGTCAGCCTGTTTATCAGTGACTGTCATCACCAATGATGAGACGAGGTTAAACGTAGCGACTGCAGTGACCAGCATAAGAATAATAAACATCATTCTTTTCTCGATTTTTACTGCTGAGAACCAGGTTTTATTTTGTTGGGTCCAATCTCTGATATATAAGTGACTAGATAGTGCTCGAGTAAGTTGTTGAGCCACTTCCGGAGCGCGCTGCATATCCTTAATCCGAAGCCGCAAGCCGGTAGGCGCGCTCAACTGAAATAATGCCAGAGCATCATCAATTGATACTAGGGCTAGAGTTCTATCGAATTCGTAATGACCTGACTCGAATATACCAACTACGGTAAACTGCTTAAATCGGGGAGGCACGTCCTCTGACGTGATGACACTATTCGGTGATACTAGAGTAACTTTGCTGCCCATAGTCACGCCCAGAGCACTCGCTAGATCAACGCCGATCATAATACCAAACGATGTCGGCCGCAGATTGATCATCTGACCTATTTTTAGCTTAGTATTAATATCAGATACATGCGGCTCTAGCTTAGGATCAATTCCACGTATAATGACACCGTTGACCTTATTTTTTTGTATAAGTAGCGCTTGCATATCGATATACGGAGCTGAGCTAATTACTGATGGATTTTGGCCAACCTCTTGACTAATTAATTTCCAATTTGGAATTGATCCAAAAGGTGAGAGAATCTCAATGTGTGCTAGTACGGATAACATCCGATCTCGCACTTCTTTTTGGAAGCCGTTCATTACAGACAGCACCACAATCAAAGCCGCAACGCCGAGTGCAATTCCCAACATCGAAATTAGAGAAATAAACGAAATAAATCCATTATCGGAAGAACGTTTTCCGGTGCACGTATAGCGCAATCCAATTTGCCATTCATAAGGGAGCTTCAAATCAATCCTTTATCTATAATTATCAACCCTTGCTGATATACATCGCCTGGGTAACGATATAGCTTTCTATATAACACTGCGTTCTGCTGTTGCGTGCTGTTTTAGAAAAAATTGACTCCATTTCTAGTCTGTCATAATGGAAAAATCTATAAAATTTTTCGGGCGATCACTATTTAAGGTGAATTAAAAAATTAGAAAAACCTAAGAAATACTATATAGTTTTTCTACTATAATCTATGCTAGTTTTTTTATTTAACTTAAAAAACATATTTTTATAAAAATAGAGAGGGTTTTCATTCCTTAAAACTGTATTATTAAAATAATTTAATCCTCAATCCAGATTTGAGAACTGCCATGATCATTTCGATCAGTAGAGGCCTAAGAAAATTTTTTAGTGAGATTATTTGAGTCTCACGTCATACCGTGCAACGCTTTAGCGTCTTTTTTCCATAAATTGGAGTTTTTCTACTTTGTTTAAATAATTGAAGTAGCAGTCCGCAGATAAGGCGGGAGTGCGCAATCTCTGTCGCGTGATGACAATACGCAATAAGTTAAAGAGATCGATATAACCGGCGGATTGCCCTACAATGCGCTTTATCATGCACGCTAAACATCGTTTTTCTCGCCTCCACTTACTAGTACCATTTTCGTTACCAACACTGGCTAACTCACGGTGTGCTCTACAGAACCTATCTAAACCGGCGCTAGATAGCTTAATCGCACACGCCAGACTTATCGAACGCGTAGTCGAGAGCGATTTTCAGCGCTCATTGCCCCATGAGCAGTGGGTCGCTCGTTGTTTCGGTGTTAGCTATACTGCTGCGTCTTCTGCATCGTGCCAGAAAGGCGAAAATGCGGCAATGGGTGAGTCGACACATCTAGATAAAACTGACATGGACGCGCCGCTCGCTCCGTACATGCTTCTTGCGGATGGCAGCGAACCTCGAGATGCTATCTGGATATGCGTCGAGCCTGTTCATCTGCAGCTCTCGCAGACTTATATAGTGCTAAGTAATGCTGATATGTTGCAAATCTCGAAGAGTGATGCGGCTGCGCTACTTGCTGTTGCGAGACCTTTAATTGAGGAACTTGGCATAGAACTAGCAGCTCCTACGCCCCTACGATGGTACTTATCAGGTGAGAAACTGGGCCTATTAGCAAGCGCGTCGCCACTTCGCGTCTCCGGACATAACATCGAGATTTGGCTACCGCACGAGGCTTATACTGGCCGCTTACCTAGTACGTGGATAAAACTGCAGAACGAAGTTCAGATGGCTTGGTTTACGCATCCGGTTAACCAAATTCGAGAAGAGCGCGGATTACTTGCTGCGAACTCGATTTGGCCTTACGCCCAGGGATGTATAACGCCGGTAATGCGGCCCTTCGAGTGCGTACTGTCACAAGCAGCTGCTACGCGTGGTCTAGCGCTTGCGAGTGCTGCCTCGATAGGAATGCCGCCTACCTCCTTCAATATGCTGTTGCAACAAATCGGTAGTCAATCTTCAGTTTTTGATCCACGCAGTGTAACGCTAGTCGAACTTGATCAACTAAGCACACCATTCTTGCAGCAAGACTGGTTACGCTTTCGTGCTGTGCTCGAGGTAATGGAGCGCGACTGGTTTGCGCCAGCACTTATAGCATTAAAACGCTATGAACTTCCGGAGCTCACGTTAACGCTGTGCGGCGACGCCATTGCAATCACACTCGTTATACGCCCTATGGAGATAAAAAAATTCTGGCGGCGCCGATCGTTTGAGTCGCTATTATTATGAGCTCGCGTCTATGACTAATATTATCACTCGAACCCACTCATTCTCTGACGAAAACGCTATTATATGGAAGGGTATTCATCCAGTGCTTGCCAGACTGTATTCGTCTAGAGGCATTAGTGCGCCTACCGATGTAGATACTCTACTAACGCGACTCTTACCACCGGATGGGCTCTTAAGCATTAGCAGAGCAGCAGCGCTGCTAGCTGATGCAATTACTATGCAACAGCAGATCTTAGTAGTCGCTGATTATGATTGTGATGGAGCAACTGCATGTGCGGTAGCCGTGCGTGGTCTGCGCCTATTCGGCGCACATATTAACTACCTAGTGCCGAACCGCTTTGAATTTGGATACGGACTAACGCCAGATATTGTTAAGCTAATCGCTAGTCGTCCTAATGCATGCCCTAATTTATTAATTACCGTCGATAACGGGATTGCTAGCATAGAGGGTGTAGAAGCCGCTAACGCACTCGGCATTAATGTATTGATTACTGATCATCATTTACCTGACGATACCTTGCCTGCTGCATATGCAATTGTCAACCCAAATCAACCAGGCTGTGTATTCCTAAGCAAGAACCTTGCTGGTGTTGGCGTGATGTTCTATGTGCTATTAGCGCTGCGTGCACTATTTCGGCAGCGAGGCGCCTTTAATGGGCGTGCTGAGCCGAGGCTAGACGGACTTCTTGACTTGGTTGCGTTGGGTACAGTAGCCGACGTAGTGGAATTAGATGCGAATAATCGCATACTGGTTGCGCAAGGCCTGCAGCGTATCCGTAATGGCAAAATGCAACCAGGAATAGCATCGCTTTTCCGGGCATCTGCGCGTGATTCGGGTAACGCATCTACATTTGATCTAGGATTTGGGTTAGGGCCGCGACTAAATGCGGCAGGTCGGCTATCTGACATGTCTCTTGGAATCGAATGCTTGGTCACTGACGATACGCGTCGCGCCGATGTCTTGGCACGAAAACTCGATATTATGAACCGTAAGCGTCGTGAAATCGAGGCGCAGATACAAGAAGAGGCGTTAGCCGAACTCGTACAGTTTAGTCCGCGTGATAAATCTACAATCACGGTATTCAAACCAACATGGCACCAGGGCGTAATAGGTATCGTTGCTAGCCGTCTTAAAGAGCACTTTTACAGACCAGCAATTGTGTTCGCTCTGACTGATGAGTCAGGAGAACACGTAAAAGGCTCTGGACGCTCAATTCCCGGATTTCATTTGCGTGATGCGCTGCACGCAGTTTCGAAGCGAGAACCCGGACTAATCGGGCGATTTGGTGGCCATGCAATGGCCTCTGGCCTCACCCTGCACACTAGGGATATACCGCGCTTCGCTGCTATATTCGACATAGTGGCGAGAGAGTGGCTGAATGAAAATGTACTTGCTCAACAAATTGAGACGGATGGTGAGCTAGAAGATGCGTATCATACATTATCATTTGTTGAGCTAATTGAAAAAGAGGTATGGGGCCAAGGTTTCCCGGCACCAGTTTTTTCAGCAGAATTTGAGGTGCTCTCTCAGTCACTTGTTAAGAAGCGGCATTTAAAGCTAAAGCTTGCCCGTGGGCACTTGCACTGTACAGCAATCTGGTTTAACCATAATGACAGACTTCCGGCACGGGCATTATTCGCCTACCGGATTACGCGTAACACCTGGCATGGCGTGTCGCGCGTGCAATTAGTCGTCGAGCACGCAACGATCTAATATCATCCTTTATAATTTTAGTCTCTTTCTAAGATCCTGATTAATATGGAAGCAGAACGCCTGAACGTAATCAATTCAACTCTGACTAACTTGCAAAAGCGCGCCGAAGATCTTCGGAGGTATCTTTGACTTCGATGCGAAAAAAGCCCGACTAACAGAAGTTAAGATAGCCCTAGAAAATCCGGATATCTGGAGTAACGTAAAGCAGGCTAAAGCCCTCGGCCGAGAAAAGAAGCTACTCGAGGCAGTTGTTCATATGCTTTCGACGCTTGACCGTGACCTAACAGATACGCGGGAATTATTTAATCTGGCCAGCGAGGAACAAGAGAATAGTACTCTACTAGCCTGTGAGGCTGACGTCTCCTCGCAGGAACATCGAATATCGAATATCGAGTTTCGCCGGATGTTCAATAATCTAGACGATCTAAATAACTGCTTTGTCGATATTCAGGCGGGTGCTGGTGGTACAGAAGCACAGGACTGGGCGTCAATGCTATTACGCCAATATTTACGCTACTGCGAGCGTAAAGGCTTCAAAACCGAGCTGCTTGAGCAGTCAGATGGTGAGGTAGCGGGCATTAAAAATGCTACGATCAAGGTCGAAGGTGAGTACGCCTATGGTTATTTACGCACAGAGACTGGTATTCATCGCTTAGTTCGCAAGTCGCCGTTCGATTCGGCTGGCGGCCGTCATACATCATTCTCGTCGGTGTTTGTATACCCGAAAGTAGATGAATCAATTGATATCGATATCAATCCAGCCGACCTGCGCATTGATACATTTCGAGCATCTGGGGCCGGTGGCCAGCATATTAATAAGACCGATTCGGCGGTGCGCATTACGCATTTGCCGTCAGGCATTGTTGTGCAGTGTCAGAATGATCGTTCACAGCATCGAAACCGTTCGGAAGCAATGTCAATGCTTAAATCGCGGTTACACGAGAGAGAGATGCGAAAGCGTCGGGCTGAGCAAGATAAACTTGAGTCAAGTAAGAATGACGTAGGATGGGGGCATCAGATTCGCTCCTACGTGCTTGACAAAAGTCGTGTAAAAGACTTGCGCACAAAAGTCGAAGTAAGCAATGCACGCGCAGTACTGGATGGGGAACTCGACATTTTTATACAAGCAAGCCTAAAGCAGGGCATAAATTCTAGCATTCTAGCATAGACTATTGCAGACCATGGCCGATATAAATCCCAATACTGCGCTAATTAGTATCGACAGTGATAATAACGCAATCATTGCGGAGCGCAGAGATAAGCTGCGAGTCTTGCGCGAGCAAGGTATCGCATATCCGAATGATTTTTTTCCTAAAAATAGAGCGGCAGATCTACGCTCTCACTTTTCCAACATTGATCAAAGCGTCCTGGAGAAGAGATCGGTAAATGTATCAATTGCTGGCCGGATGATGCTTAAGCGAATTATGGGTAAAGCAAGCTTTGCAACCATACAGGATGGGACCGGTCAAATCCAGTTTTTTATTACCATAGCTAACGTCGGCTCAGATACCTACGATGCATTTAAGAAATGGGATCTAGGTGATATCATCTCGACGTGTGGAATATTATTCCGGACGAATAAGGGCGAGCTCTCGGTACGTTGTATCGAACTACGGCTTCTGTCTAAAAATATTCGCCCACTTCCGGATAAGTTTCATGGATTGTCTGACCAAGAAATAAAATATCGTCAGCGTTGTGTAGATCTTATTGTTACGCCAGAGACACGCAAGACTTTTCAGGTTCGTACGCGTATTATCACATCGGTGCGTCAATTTATGACAAACGCAAGTTTTATGGAAGTCGAGACACCAATGCTGCATCCGATCCCGGGCGGCGCGACAGCCAAGCCGTTTATCACGCATCACAATGCCCTAAACATGCAAATGTTTCTCCGTATTGCACCGGAGTTATACCTAAAACGACTAATTATTGGCGGGTTTGACCGTGTCTTTGAACTTGGCCGTAACTTTCGTAACGAAGGAGTCTCACCTAAGCACAATCCAGAATTCACGATGATGGAATTCTACGCCGCCTATACTGACTATTGCTGGCTGATGGACTTCACTGAGCAGTTAATACGGAAAGCAGCACTAGACGCGCAGGGTACACTGGAGATTTCTTATCAAGGGCACATACTAAATTTTAGTCAGCCATTTCATCGTTTAACGATTACTGATGCAATCAAGAAGTATACACCACAATACACTGATGCATGCCTTTCCAATAAAGATTGGCTACGTGCCGAATTGTGCAAGCTTGGCGCCGATATACATGATGTAGCGCCGTATAATACCGACGTAAGCACTCTTCTACTTGCTCTTTTTGAGGAAACCGCTGAAGCCCAGCTATGGGAGCCAACTTATATAGTTAACTATCCGGTTGAAGTATCACCGCTTGCCCGAGCTTCAGACGGAGCCCCCGGTATTGCTGAGCGCTTTGAGCTATTCATTGCGGGCCGCGAGGTAGCAAATGGATTCTCGGAATTAAATGATCCGGATGATCAAGCAATGCGCTTTCGCAAGCAAGCGGAGCAGAAAAATGCTGGTGATGAGAAAGCAATGTATTATGATGAAGACTACATCCGCGCACTGGAGTATGGCATGCCTCCAACGGGAGGGTGCGGAATTGGTATTGATCGACTTGTAATGTTACTAACTGATAGTCGGAGTATTCGCGACGTTATCCTGTTTCCGCACCTTCGGCGCGGAGATTAATATAATTCGTATTAGACATAGTTTCTATACTAATATTTTCTTGGGATGGCTAAGAGTTCACATAAAACTAAACAGGAAATCAGGAAATTTTATTCCACTTATTATGCGCATTATTTATTAGATGATCTTATATATCATCCTTTCTAAAGTAGGTATGATGATGAAATATCTGTGTACTGTATTAGTCAGAATCTTTAATCCATGCCAACTGTATCGCTTCTAGAATTCTTTCGCTTGATTTATTCGGTTCGTCATCAAAATCATCGAGTGTTATTACCCATCGATGTAGATCCGTAAAACGGATATATTGAGGATTAATGTCTGGATATAAAGCGATTAGCGCCATAGCAATGTTATGCGTATCAGTCCACTTCACTGTTGATGCCCCTCTCATGCTTCATAGTTTTATTTGCGTGATGATGAATTGAGTATTTCGGAATTTCGATTACTATATCTTCATTTTTTAGCAACTTCGCTTGACACGATAACCTTGAAGTCAGCTCTAGGCCCCAAGCTTTATCTAGTAATTCATCTTCACGCTCCTGCGATGGTTCTATGGCATCGAATCCCTCTCGCACAATAATATGGCATGTAGTACACGCACAAGACTTTTCACACGCATGCTCAATTTCTATACCGTTATCCAACAATGTATCACAAATGGTTTTGCTAAATTCTGCTTCAAGCACTGCACCCTCCGGGCATAACTCAATATGGGGCAAAATAACGATTTGAGACATTGCAAAATAATCCTATAAAGCGGTAGTATTAAAAAAGATTAGCTAGTTTCGTCAAGCTTACAACTAGCAAGTGCGCTATGAATACTTTTATTCATGCGGCGCGCAGCAAACTCATCTGTTACATTAGCTAGAGCTTTCGTCGATTCATGAATACGGTCTATATCATTCTCGTCAAGCATTGCGCGTAGCGCGTTTAATTTAGTATTAACTTCAGTGCGCTCGGTAGCGTCAAGCAGATCCCAATCAGCTTCTAGCGCTTTATCGGTTGTGTATACCAGACGACGTGCATCGATTTGTGCTTCTCTCAATGCCCTGGTACGCATATCGCATTTTGAGCTACTAAAACCCTCCTGTATCATTCTAGCGATATCTTCATCATTTAATCCATATGAAGGCTTAACAACTACCTCAGATTGTATACCCGACTGTACTTCACAAGCTGATACAGATAGAAGCCCGTCCGCATCAACCTGGAAGGTAACTCGGATCCGAGCGCAGCCAGCAATCATTGGTGGAATGCCACGTAATTCGAAACGCGCAAGCGAGCGACAGTCAGACACTAATTCACGCTCGCCCTGTACAATATGAATTACCATTGCGCTCTGGCCATTTTTAAATGTTGTAAATTCCTGAGACTTCGATACTGGAATCGTCGAATTCCGCGGAATAATCTTCTCCACTAGTCCACCCATAGTTTCTAATCCGAGCGACAGCGGTATCACGTCAAGCAATAACCAGTTATCACCATCTCGCCGATTGCCGGCTAGCATGTCGGCCTGGATGGCAGCGCCTAGTGCAACGACCTTATCTGGATCCAAATCAGTTAAAGGTACTTTACTAAAATATTGCTCGACAGCATAGCGTATGCTACGCATGCGCGTAGAGCCCCCTACTAGTACAATGCCATCGAAATCCTGTGGCGTCACTTTTGCATTACGTAACGCTTGGCGTGTAAGCACTAGCGTACGTGAGACAAGCGATTGGGTCACGGTTTCGAATTCAGCTTCTGTAAGCGTCAGCACGACACGTCGGTTACAAGATAACTGAAGATCAAGTAAGGCCTCATGCTGAGTAGATAGAATTTCCTTTGCTACACGTACCGCATCCAATAGCGCCCGTACATCCTGTGGTAGAAGTATGCCAAGTCTCGTACGGTTTAATACATGTCGATATAAAGCATGATCAAAATCATCACCGCCCAGCATTGAATCTCCGACCGTAGAAAGCACTTCAAAAACACCATGCGTAAACTTCAGAACAGATAAGTCAAATGTACCTCCACCCAGGTCGTACACTGCATAAAGCCCTTGTATCCTAGTATCTAAACCATAAGCAATCGAGGCAGCGGTAGGCTCATTCAATAAGCGTAATACGTTTAACCCAGCAAGCCGTGCGGCATCTTTTGTAGCCTGCCGCTGTGCATCGTCAAAATATGCAGGAACTGTAATGACAGATCCAACAATTTCGTGACCAAGTGCATTTTCGGCGCGCTGTAGCAATGCGACAAGGATATCCGCAGAGACCTCGACAGGGCTGCGAACTCCATCTACAGTCTTTAACTGGACCATGCCTGGGGCATTAACAAACTGGTAAGGTACTCTACCTAGATTCTGTATATCATCCTTACTCCGCCCCATAAACCGTTTTACCGAGACAATTGTATTACATGGATCTAGCGCTGCATCTTGTTTTGCCTGATAACCGATTTTGCGCTTACCATCAGACAAATAGCGAACCACAGATGGCAGCAATGGTCTCCCTAATTCATCAAGCAATACCTCTGATATGCCATTTCGAACTACAGCTACTAGAGAGTGAGTCGTTCCAAGATCGATACCGATGGCAATTCGATGCTGATATGGCGCTAGCGTTATGCTGGGTTCTAATATTTTTAGTAAAGCCATTTTATCTATATGAGGTGCGATGCTTAGCGCAGTATATTAAGCAGTAGACTTTACGTCGCCTCTATTTTTTCAATCTGCATGTCAATTTCGTGTACGACCCGCTCGATGAACATTAACTGGCGTACTAATGCGGCTGCTAGCTGATTTGCACCGGAATCGAGAAATTCGCCAAGACATAAGAGCCGCTCTGATTCTTCACTTTTTAACTCGTATAGCATCGTCTGCAGCGCATCGCTATCACATGCGACAGCCGCATTTGAGATCTGCTCACGCCATTCTACTTGTCGCATTAGAAATTCTGGTTCCATAATGGTATTATTTTCTGTATCAACCTCGATACCGCGCAGGTGCAACAAGTAGATTGCACGCCTTAGGGGCGACTTTAGTATCTGATAAACTTCATTTGTATGTGCTGCCCATTGTATTGCTACACGCTTTTGCGCATCGCCTGCTGAAGCAAAGCGATCTGGATGAATTTGCGCCTGCACGGCGCGATAGGCTTGCGCGAGCGCGTACGTATCCAACCTAAAACGCTCAGGTACTTTGAATAATTCGAAGTGGTTTTGAGTCAGGAACAACATAGTCAAAATTATAATAGCGGCCGTATCATTTAACTTTAGGGACATACGCTGATGGCATTAAAAACCACATGCGACCACTCAAACACGGAAAGACTCGCCACACCCGCATTCATCCTTCATATTTGGGTTTTTAAATCGGAATCCCTCGCTCAGCCCTTCTCTTACAAAATCTAGTTCTGTACCATCAATATACGCTAGGCTCTTTTGATCAACAAAAACCTTAATTCCATAGCTCTCAAAGACAATATCACTGGAATCTAGCTCATCGACATATTCAAGTTTGTACGCTAGACCAGAGCAACCAGTTGTGCTTACGCTAAGTCGAAGCCCAATGCCCTTTTTCCTGCGTGCCAAGTAATCTCGCACATGCTGCGCCGCCTTTCCAGTTAGAGTAATTGCCATTATTGTTCCCCAGTTTAGCCAGCTATTATTTATGGATCAATCTATTGCTAGGTTTAACACTTCCACAATTTAGATTGTAGATTCATGGAGTGCTACACGTCGCTTTTTGTAGTCGCTTACTGCCGCCTTGATTGCATCCTCCGCTAGGATCGAACAGTGAATCTTCACTGGTGGAAGCGCCAATTCCTCGGCAAGCTGTGTATTCTTGATTAATAGCGCCTGATCTAGGGTCTTGCCTTTAACCCATTCTGTTAGCAAGGAACTAGACGCGATCGCAGATCCGCATCCATAAGTTTTGAACTTTGCGTCTTCGATAATCTCACCTATGCCGACTCGGATCTGTAGCTTCATTACATCACCGCATGCAGGCGCACCGACCATACCCGTACCAACCGCGTTATCATCTTTTGGAAAGGATCCAACATTTCGTGGGTTTTCATAGTGATCTAAAACTTTAGCGCTATATGACATCGTAGTACTCCTTGCTATATTTAGATAGAGTTTGAAACTGTTAAGCTCAATGCATGGCCCATTCGATTCTCGATAAGTCAATTCCTTCCTGATGCATTTCCCATAGCGGCGAAAGCTCGCGCAGTTTCGCGATTTTATTATTTAATAATTGGATTACATAGTTCACTTCTTCTATGCGAGTAAAACGACCTACTGTGAAACGGATCGAGCTATGCGCTAGCTCATCGTTACGCCCTAGCGCTCGCAGAACGTATGATGGCTCAAGAGATGCAGAGGTGCAGGCAGAACCAGACGATACGGCAACATCTTTGAGGGCCATAATAAGAGACTCGCCCTCGACGAAATTAAAACTTACATTCAGATTATGCGGCACGCGCGAATTCATATCGCCATTCACGTATACTTCCTTAATCTGCAGTAGACCTTTGCACAAACGGTCGCGTAGCATCCGAACCCGCTTATTCTCGACAGCCATTTCCTCACAGGTCAGCCAAAATGCCTCGCCCATACCAACAATCTGATGTGTGGCAAGCGTACCGGATCGCATGCCCCGTTCATGGCCCCCACCATGTATTTGTCCCTCAATACGTACACGCGGCTTGCGTCGAACGTACAGCGCACCAATTCCTTTTGGACCATATATCTTGTGCGCAGAAAATGACATTAGGTCGACCCTCAACTTCTGCAGGTCAATTTCTACCTTACCAGTCGCTTGCGCGGCATCAACGTGAAACACAATTCCCTTTTGCCTGCAAATATCACCAATTGCTGCAATATCCTGAATCACGCCAATCTCGTTATTCACGTACATTACCGATACAAGAACTGTATCCGGACGCAACGCAGCGCTAAATATCTCTAGGTCGAGTAGTCCATTTTCGCAAACATCTAGATATGTTACCTTGAAGCCCTGCCGTTCTAGTTCACGCGTGGTATCAAGTACAGATTTGTGCTCTGTCTTTACAGTGACAATATGCTGTCCTCTACTGCGATAAAAATTTGCAGCACCCTTTAGCGCTAGATTATTTGACTCGGTTGCACCTGATGTCCAAATAATCTCACGCGGATCAGCATTGACTACAGCAGCTACCTGCTTACGCGCCTGCTCAACCGCACGTTCGGCTTCCCAGCCATACGTATGACTGCGAGAAGCCGGATTACCAAACTGCTCACGTAGATACGGGATCATTTTATCCACCACACGTGGATCGATTGGCGTTGTCGCGCTGTAATCCATGTAGATGGGCAACTGTAAGGGGGGGGTTTTCATGTGAGCGCTCCGAAAGTCTATGTCTACTACGATGTAATTATCGTGCACCCAGGACTAAGTAATGTTAAACACGGAATTTGGTCCTTCTATCACAACTTAGACCGCGTCTGATACTCTTTGTTAGACCCGCGATAGTCGAGCTTGTACTGACAGCGCGACGCACTCTTTCTTAGGCGCTGTTGGTCGACTAAATCTTGGAGTGACACGGAATCTAGATACTCGACCATCTTCTGGTTTAAAGTTGACCACAATTCATGTGTCATACAATAGCTATCTGGATGCTGAGCACCTTCGCACGTGCCTTTACCGCCGCATCGCGTCGCGTCTAGAGGTTCGTCAACAGCCATAACAATGTCGGCCACAGTCACTTTATCTGCACGACGCGCAAGATTATAGCCACCGCCAGGTCCACGTACGGACTCAACGATCTCATGCTGCCGCAGCTTGCCAAATAGCTGCTCTAAATAAGATAGCGAAACCCGCTGCCGCTGGCTAATGCCAGAAAGAGTCACAGGACATTTCTCTTGGCAAAGCGCTAGGTCGATCATTGCTGTAACGGCAAATCGACCCTTTGTAGTAAGTCTCATAGCGTAAAGCACTCGTAATTCTCAACATATTTATAATATATAAATATCCTAGCATTTTAGTCAAGTATTTCTCACTGCACATAGAAAAGCGCAGCGTTTATACAGATCCAATAGGTTAGCGTATTTGAGTATCACTTAGATTTCATAGAGATGCCTCAAATTCACGAGCAAGCCATCGCAGGCATCCTCTATTTCGTCCAGTACACGATCGAATGCCTCGTGATTACCGAAATAGGGATCCTTAACTATATCGGTATCGTGGTGGCGTGCAAACTCCATTAGCAGCTGGATTTTATGCCTATACTCTAATGGACAGCTACGGTGTAGCTCAGTAACATTGTTATGATCCATTGGAAGCAATAAATCAAATTGCACAAAATCGCTGGCGCTGATCTGCCGCACGCGCAATTCGTCTAGTGTATAACCCCGCGATATCGCGGCGCAGCATGCACGTGGGTCAGGTGCCGCACCCACATACCAGTCTCCAGTGCCAGCCGAGTCTAGATGAATCTTATTGGCTAATCCTGCCCTATATACCTTAGCACGCATTACTGCTTCAGCGGTTGGAGAACGACAGATGTTGCCAAGACAAACGAAAAGTAAAGTGATAGTTTTCATTAGTTAAATATTCAAAGCGCCGAAATCCTTCGCAAGAATTAGTGTTCTGCGTCTTGCAAACTGAGGTATTTTCTTGCTATCTAGTGCGACTCATTTTCCCGACTATAGATCAGAACTATTCTTCAAGCATCACGTATGTAGCAACTTGTCACTAACTCGATAACCCATGATTTTCATTATCGTTTTTAATACTATTTATAGACTGAGAAAACTCAGGTTTGATGATTCAAGTATAGAGATACTAAAGAGCTCCTAAGATGTACACCTCATATCAGCACATCCTCAGATAAAATTGTCCCAATAATCGCTATGCGTGACTAATGTTATAAACATATGCTTGTTAACAAATGGCTAGTTGTTTTTGTCGATTTGGCTACTCCGAACCTCTTCTTATAAATCTCTAGCTCTGCGCTGCAGTGATATAGCGATTAACAGATCTTGTGTCGATTTTTTCAAAAATACTATTTCACGCTATTTTATGACTGGTAGTTCATCTGTAGACTTGAACAAAATAACGCACCGTAGATTAGTACGTAAAATTCGGTACTTTGGTTAGGCTGTCGCAAACCCCGGGACGTTATCTGGTCTGCCTATACAAGAAAAAGGAGAAATATACGCTTTTAGAGCGAAAGATAAAAATCTTTCATTTTAACAGATTGAAAAAATGTAACTATATGTCTCCTCTACACCTAATATATAAACACGTTTATTTCTAATACATTTATAGTTTGTAAAAAGTGTAAGAAAATGTCTAATGATATAGCGAAATCACAATTTTAATTTGGCGTGTATAGTATTTATATTTAGGTGCATTATTGTTTCATAGTTCTAATATCTGAATTTTCCACTGAGTCTAACTAATTAATATTCAAGATAGTGCCGCTGATTGCCTTCTTCTAGAAAAATTGAGGCTTATTCATAGAATAAGTTAGCGTTCTATGAATAAACTGAAAATAAATTTAGAAGTGCATCACAGCGATATAATTTATTTCCGGGAGCATAAGACTTAGAAAGTAAATATCAATATGATATTTGGGGTAAGACTTGCATGTAGGTAAAAGATTTATGATTAATATGATTAAAGTTTATGAATACAAAAATGATAGAAGAAATTTAAGGATAAACCTATAGTAAATTCTGAATCAATACTAAAATCTTAGGAAGCACATACCAATCTCTTTTTTAAAAGATTTAGCAAAATTTACCATTACCGCAACTTAGTTACTATAAAGTCGCAAAATAAAAAATTTGAGCTGAGCTATCTTAGCAGCTATATAAGAACACTTTCCAATACAAGATTAGATGCATTTATATTATCGAGAAGCCGCTTGAAAAATCAGGAAAGGAGATGGCTTAAGATCCCTGGGGCTACTAAGAAAGCAGCTAACATTGCAATATCAATATCAGATTCTGATCTAGCGTGAAAACGCTAACATCGAGCGTCAAAAAACCATTATCGGGGACATATAAACGGTAAGAGAGAAACGACATTTCGTCCGAATATACCGCAGCAATCTAGGCGACACTATATATAATTTTATGGCTATGCTCTGCGATTTGTACGGTGTAAAGCCTTAGTATCTCTTGGATAAGCTTTACGAATGTGCGAATAAACCTTTAACCACTTCGCTGCGCAGTAGTCAAGACTTGCGCGCTACTTCTTATATTGCGGAGGCAGATCAGTACAAATGCCTTCGTACAGTTCTGCAGCCATCCCAACTAATTCTCCGAGCGTCGGGTGCGGATGAATTGTTCTACCGATATCCGTCGCATCTGCGCCCATTTCTATAGCTAGGCAAATTTCGCTGATCAGATCGCCAGCATTGATCCCAACGATACCACCGCCAATTACGCGACGTGTCTGCTTATCAAATAGAAGCTTTGTAAAACCTTCGTCTCGGCCATTCGCAATCGCACGGCCAGAGGCGGTCCATGGAAACACAGCCTTACCGTACTGAACTCCTTCAGATTTCAGTTGTAGTTCTGTCTTGCCAGCCCATGCAATTTCTGGGTCAATATATGCTACAGAAGGAATTTGCAGAGCATCAAAGTGAGATATTTCACCAGCAGCAGCTTGTGCTGCCACATGCCCCTCATGTACTGCCTTATGTGCAAGCATTGGCTGCCCTACGATATCACCTATTGCATAAATATCTGGCATGTTAGTGCGCATTTGCTTATCGACATCGATAAAACCAAATTCAGTTACTAAAACACCGGCATGCTCAGCACCGATTCGCTTACCGTTCGGACTTCGTCCGACTGCTACAAGCACTAAATCATAGCGCTGTGGATCTAGTGGTACACTCTCACACTCGAAATTTACATAGATTCCATCTGGCTTAGCTTCAGCAGCCGTAACTCTTGTATTCAACATTACCCTCGAAAAGCGTTTTTCATTAAACTTTTCCCATGCTTTCACCAGATCCTGATCTGCACCCTGTATTAAGCTATGAAGCGTCTCAGCAATATCAATACTCGACCCTAGTGTCGAATATACTGTAGCCATCTCAAGTCCTATAATTCCGCCACCTATTACTAGCATCCGCTTCGCGATTCTCGGCAACTTTAACGCTCCAGTAGAATCAATAATACGAGCATCGTCTGGCAAGAACGGCAATTTTACGGCTTGGGAGCCGGCTGCAATGATTGCTTTTTTAAATCGCACGATCTGCCTACCCTTTTCAGTACACACCTGAAGGTGATAGGGTGCGACGAACGTACCAATTCCAGTTATTACCTGTACGTTACGAGTCTTAACTAAGCTGGCAAGCCCCGTTGTAAGTTTACGTACTACGCTAAACTTAAACTCGCGTAGCTTGACCAAATCGATTTGCGGTCTTCCGAGCATAATCCCATGTGTTACTAGTATCGATACTTCCTCAATAACAGCAGCGATGTGCAGCAATGCTTTTGATGGAATACATCCGACGTTTAAACAAACACCGCCCAGTGTCGAATAGCGCTCGACGAGCACGGTTCTTAGGCCAAGATCGGCGGCACGAAACGCGGCCGAGTAACCACCTGGGCCAGCACCGAGAACTAATAAATCACATGTAATGTTAGCTTTATCAATATGAATCATAGGCGTCTGGTCTGCTATGGTACATGCGTCGTAAGCATATTTCCCCCGGTCTTCAGCTTTTATAACCGCACTCACGGTAGACACTTCATAACCGGCCTTAACCTTAACTTCTTCCTCTGTAGAGTCAGAGTAGCTACTTGGCAACTCCACTGACGCTTTTTTGCTCCCTAGCGTTAATATCGACTGCCCCTTATCGAGGATATTATTGATAGATACATTAATCATGCTGACATCCTTAAAATTGCCAATTTCAGACGCTGTAATTTTAACAAGACTCATTTACCGATCTTTCTATTCGCACGATGTGTTGATAGAGTCTGGTTATAGCATCACACGTCGGAAATCCTTGAGGATTTCGCTTAAGTATGCATTGAATCGTGCGGCTTCTACACCGTCAATTACACGGTGGTCATACGATAGTGAGAGCGGTAATATCAAACGTGGGATAAACTGTTTTCCATCCCAAATCGACTTATAGGCGCTCTTAGAAAGGCCTAAGATTGCTACTTCTGGCGAATTGATGATCGGCGTGAAATGCGTTCCGCCAATCCCGCCAAGTGATGAAATTGATATGGACCCTCCTTGCATCTGATCCGCCCTCAGCTTTCCTTCACGAGCTAGCCTTGCTAGTTCGGCTATTTCCCTGGCAATATCGAGTATCCCTTTACTCTCAGTATTCTTAAGCACTGGCACGACAAGACCATTAGGTGTGTTAGCCGCAAAACCAATATTTAAATATTGTTTAAGTATTAGATTATCTCCGTCTAGACTGGCGTTAAAAATTGGTAATTTTCTCAGCACAGCAACGACCGCTTTAATCACAAACGCGAGCATGGTTACCTTAATCCCTGTCTTATCGTTTTCCTTATTTAGTTGTACACGGAACGTCTCAAGATTAGTAATATCTGCTTCGTCATTATTCGTCACGTGCGGGATCGTGACCCAGTTTCGATGCAAATTCGCCCCCGAGATCTTTTTAATTCTCGATAGTAACGTAGTTTGTATTGGGCCGAATTTAGCAAAATCGATTTTCGGCGAGGGAAGCAAGCCTAATCCTAGATTGTCTAGTTCGGCAGTTGCGTCTATAGGCGGTGCGCATTTTTTATTTATCACACCCTTCACATAAGTAGTCACATCTTCGCGTGCGATCCTACCCCCCGGGGGGTTACCGGGTACGCGATCGATCTTAACACCAAGCTCTCTCGCAAACTTACGTACTGACGGACTGGCATGGCTAGTATGGCGTTCGCAGGAAATCCGAATCTCTTGTGTGCGCATTGGCGCAGCCGGCAACTCCAGGGGCTGTTGAACTAATTCGGACTCTGTAGCTGGTATTGTGGCTGCTAATGGTTGAACCCGCTTAGAGGGATCACAATCAGTACTTTCTAGTAAGACAATCAGTGTGCCTTCTGACACTACGTCACCGACATTAACTTTTAATGTTTTTACTATGCCAGCAATCGGACTTGGCACATCTATTACTGCCTTATCCGACTCGAGCGTGACTAGCGATTGCTCTGGCTCGACGACATCGCCCAGTTTAACCAACACTTCGATTACCGGCACGTTTTTGTAGTCACCGATGTCCGGAACCTTCACTTCGATCACTTCACTCATTTATTTTATCTCCAACAAGCTATATTTCGACGGACAACTATTGCTGTCACATACGGGGCAGGCAGGACATTTATGCGACGCGGGAAATAATATTAGATAGTTATTGGATTCGGCTTATCTAGATCGAGGTGGTATTTCTGCATCGCTTGCGCTACTAGTTTATATTTATCCGCATCTTCGTCAGCTAAGGCGTACAACGCGGCTATAGTAATCCAATAGCGGCCAACCTCGAAGAAATGACGCAGTTTCTCACGCGTATCGGAACGACCAAAGCCATCGGTACCAAGCACTACATATCGACGTGGTACGAATGCACGAATTTGCTCAGCTAGAGACCGAACATAGTCTGTAGACGCGATGACAGGCCCCCGTGTATTCTGCAGCAAGGTTTGCACGTGCGATAACTTGGGCACTGCGAGCGGATTTAGTAGATTCTGGCGCTGTATCGAATGCCCCTCACGAGCTAGTTCAATAAAACTCGGTACACTCCAAAGGTCAGCAGCGATCCCCCAATCATTTTTGAGTAACTCAGCTGCAGCAATTACTTCGTTTAGGATGGTGCCGGAACCTAGTAATTGCACACGTGGTGCATTTTTATTTGCATCAGATTTTTGCAACAAATACATACCTTTAAGAATGTGTTGAGTAACATGCTCACCTTCAGGCATGCCTGGGTGCTCATAGTTTTCATTCATTACTGTTAGGTAATAAAATACATCCTGTTGTTCCCGCAGCATCCGGCGTAAACCATCCTGAATAATTACTGCGAGCTCATAACAAAATGTCGGATCATAACTAACACAATTAGGGATTGATGACGCCCACAATAACGAATGCCCGTCTTCATGCTGCAGCCCTTCGCCATTAAGCGTTGTTCGTCCCGCGGTACCGCCAAGCAAGAAGCCACGAGACCGCATATCACCGGCAGCCCAAACCAAATCACCGACACGCTGGAAGCCAAACATCGAGTAGAAGATGTAAAATGGCACCATAATTTCGTTGTGTGTTGAGTAAGATGTCGCTGCTGCGATCCAGTCGCAAATTCCCCCGGCCTCGTTGATACCTTCCTGCAGAATCTGTCCTGTCATCGATTCTTTATAAAACATCAACTGATCAGAGTCTTCCGGCACATACTTCTGCCCCTCTTGATTCCAGATTCCAATCTGTCGGAACAGCCCCTCCATACCAAAGGTACGCGACTCGTCAGGCACGATAGGCACGACCCGTTTACCGAGAGACTTATCTTTAAGAAGAATATTCAAAATCCGCACAAACGCCATCGTAGTTGAAATCTCTCGTCCTGCGCCGCTACCCCCAAGTAGCGCTCCGAATGCGGACAGCGGCGGTATGTCTAACGAGGTATCGGCTCTCATCCTTCGCTGTGGTAAATACCCGCCGAGCGCTAGTCGTTTCTGACGCATATACTTCAGAGCCTTTGAGTCTTCTTCGAACTTTAGGTAAGGTACCTTAACAATGTCATTGTCTGAGATAGGTAGCTGGAACTGATCTCGGAACTTTTTTAGATGGTCTACCTGCATTTTTTTTTGCTGATGGGTAGTATTCATCGCTTGTCCGGCTCGACCCATTCCATAGCCTTTGATTGTTTTTGCTAGAATCACAGTCGGCTGTCCAACGTTATGTTGAGCTGCGTGAAATGCAGCATAAATTTTATGCGGATCGTGACCCCCTCGGTTCAAATTCCAGATGTCATCATCTGACCAATCTGCTACCAAAGCCTTAAGTTCCGGTGTGTTGAAGAAATGCTTACGCACGTAGGCACCTGACTCCGACTTATACGTTTGGTATTCGCCATCGACCACTTCCATCATCCGACGCATTAATACGCCCGTCTTGTCGCGCGCAAACAGTGCATCCCAGCGGCTGCCCCAAATCACTTTGATCACGTTCCAACCCGAACCGCGGAATTCGGACTCTAATTCTTTAATGATTTTTCCATTGCCTCGTACTGGCCCATCTAATCTTTGTAGATTACAGTTAATCACGAATATAAGATTGTCTAACTTTTCGCGTCCAGCCATACCAATCGCGCCGAGTGACTCCGGCTCGTCCGTCTCACCATCGCCGAGAAATGCCCAAACTTTACGCCCCGTAGTCTGTGCAATGCTCCGCGATTCGAGGTAGCGCATGAAGCGTGCTTGATAGATCGCCATGATCGGGCCTAGACCCATTGATACTGTCGGAAATTGCCAGAAATCCGGCATCAGCCATGGGTGCGGGTATGATGAGATTCCTTTACCTCCAACCTCCTGCCGGAAGTTGTCTAGTTGTTCCTCGGTGAGCCGGCCCAATAGAAATGCACGCGAATAAATGCCAGGAGATGAATGGCCTTGAACAAACACTAAATCGCCGCCATGTTGCGCGCTTGGCGCATGCCAAAAATGGTTATACCCAACGTCATACAGCGTAGCAGCCGACGCGAAAGATGCTATATGCCCACCAACGTTTGTGTTCTTGCTAGCACGCAGCACCATCGCCAGAGCATTCCATCGAGTGTATGAGCGAATCTGGTGTTCAACGTCTTGATCTCCTGGGTTTTGAGCCTGGGCTGACACCGGGATTGTATTAATGTACGGTGCATTCTCAGAGAATGGCAGATGATCTCCATGGGCACGTGCAAATTCAATCTGCTTCTCGATTAAATAATGTGCGCGTTCAGGCCCTACAGCCGACAGAACACCATCCAACGCTTCGAGCCATTCGATAGTTTCTTGTCGGTCATTATCTTTTTTGTCAGCGACATACTTCATCACTTCCTCAGGTGCGGCAGACATGGGTGTCTCCTAGTCCTAAATATGGGGGGGTACGGCACAAGGCGACCAGCTACCGAATCCCGGTCGGGTTTATAAAGAATTGTAAAGACCCGGTCTAAGCCGGCGCAACAAAATTCTTAAACGAGAGATGCTTCCTAAGCATATAAAAATCTTTTCAATATAACCAGGAAACTTAGCATCTCTCTAGGTTCTATCGCGGCACTTTTAGAAACTGATTGCCTTGCGCTTTTAACGTTTTCCCACATTCCTATCTAGTTCACTGAACAGCTTTTAAGCGTGTCGGGTACAGCCCGTATTACGACTTGAGTACTTTTTACGCTTACTCTTTCCATAGCCCAATTAATCTTAATAAGCCCAATTCTTTAAAAACTGCATTAGTATGAACAACGATATTAGAAAGATAGGCTGTATATAGCACCCTTAGAAGGGCCACGTTAAGCGCATAAAACGTTTGACCGCTGTCATAGGACGCATAGAGCTTTTGTAGAGCAGTTATAGTGTGATCTGAACCTCGGTTTATTCATGCAAATGTCGAGGCTCTGTCTAAGCAAGACAATGTTGCACGCCCCTTAATTCGCGCTTCTTCACGAAAGCATAGACCTCAGGTGTGAGCAGATCTGTTTATCAATGCTTACGATAGGTTGATTAATGGCCACGTGACTACTTTAAGAGCTAATTTTCTAGAGGGTCTGAATTTCACAGCACAGAGTCGTTTCTCAAATCATGTTCAGGTAGAATATTCCAGTCGGGCTGACTGGAAGAATTTAATCATTATTAATGAACTGAGATACCATTAACAATATAGGCTTTTTCGTTGGGCTTTTGTATTGCGCATATGCCGAAAGGATAGCACAATCTTTCAAGTATAACTTCATCACCCTCACTTGAGCTTCGCGAACGCTGGATCAGTTAGATATCGTTAATACCGGACATCGCCCAACCAATCAAACATATGTTCCAGTAGCTAGCAAGCGCTCATGCTTCCAGATAAAGCAGATTTATGCTGAGGCGTGAACTAGGCTGAAATATTATTCCTTAGCCACTGTATCAGCATCTATTTTTATATCCGCTCAGATTGCTAACTAAAATTAGCGGGCTCCATATACAACATATGGTAGCTTAGTGTTAATTAACTTGGTTATCACATGGCTAGCTTACCAACAAGCGCCTCCAACTTACAATACGTCTGGCCGACCTATTAATCACTTTATTAGTCGAATCAGCCTCATGAACACTAGTGCCGTAGTAAAGTGCGGTTGCGGGGTTTGTTCAAAATCTTGACAGACGCTTAAGGAAAGAGCTTTGTACGCAGTATGCACTATAGTAATTATAGCGTATCTCGAATTTATCTATCTCATTACCGATATACACACGTAGTTGCTAATTGTTAAAAACCAATGTAAGTAATAATTAAGCAGTTTTCCTAAACCCACTGAGAATCCGGCTTTGTCTTTCATTGCTTATTAGACTTTGAAAAAAGTTTAAAAACGTTTGTAAAAAGGTCTCTTCAGAAGTAGTACTTAAAGGAACACTTACTTAGTTTAGTTACACATAACAGACTGTATTAACAAAAGAGAAAATCTATAGGGGCGCTATGAAAGCGATTAATGCTATCGTCCACCGTTGTCCTATACTCCTTTAATCACTAAAATGATTCTCGATCTTTTAAGTAGATGGCTGAGCTGCTCATTTTAAACGTCCACAGATCTAGCATGTGCCATGCTTAAACCAATAGAAAATACAACTCTGTTAATTATCTATGTTACAAATTATAGCGATATGTCCATGTGCGTATTAGCGATAAAAATTATGATATTTTTGATCTAAAAATCGCTAAATTCGGATAATTAAAATAAGTCAAAAGACAAATAAAACGCTCTTAAAAAATCGATCACATGAAAGCAGGAATATAATAATTGGATTCTGAATCGGTTTTAGCATATTAAGACGATTGAAGTACACAGCGCACGTTTCATGCATACTAAACGTAAATATAGCAAATGACTTTCTACACCTAGCCTTGTCAAAAATAAAGACGCGCGAAACAAAGCAGCAACCCATAGTTGTATAATTCATTTCTAGGCACGCGCAACCACTTGCCGCACCAGCTGAAGTTTATAGTGCCTTCTTACTGCTTCGTACCTCGATTAACCGATCTAATACCCGCCATGACAGCCAGAATCATCGACGGTCTCCTTCTTTCTAAACAACTACGTGCCGAAGCAGCCCAACGTGTGGTCGCACTTACCGCACGAGGTTACCGGCCAGGATTGGCCGTTCTATTAGTTGGCAATAACGCTGCCAGTCAAATCTACGTGCGTAATAAAATCAAGGCGTGTGACGATAATGGATTGTATTCGGTCTGTAATCACTATACAGATAAGCTAACAGAGATCGAACTACTCTCTCGCATTAAAGCGCTGAACCACGATCCTAAGATCCACGGGATTCTAGTCCAGCTACCTCTTCCCCCTCACATCAACACGCATAAGATTATCGAAGCGATATCACCAGAAAAAGATGTTGATGGTTTCCATGTTGCTAACGCTGGTGCATTAATGACTGGCAAGCCCCTATTTCAGCCTTGCACGCCATCGGGCGTGTTAAAAATGTTAGAATGGAAAAATATTCCTCTCGCCGGCTCTAATGCGGTCGTGATAGGTCGCTCAAATATTGTCGGAAAGCCAATGGCGATGTTGCTAATTCAAGCGGATGCAACTGTAACGGTATGCGGCCAGAAGACGCGTAATCTAGCAACACATACACGCAGCGCAGACATTATTGTCACAGCAACAGGCAAAAGTAATTTGATTACGGCCAACATGATTAAACCCGGCGCGACTGTTATTGATGTCGGCATAAGCCGAGATAATAATGGAAAGCTATGTGGCGATGTAGATTTTGACAGCGTTTGTAAGGTTGCTGGATACATTACACCGGTACCTGGTGGCGTTGGTCCAATGACCATTACAATGCTACTCATTAGTACAATCGAAGCAGCAAATCGTACGGCTAGGTAACGGGTGCGATTATGCTGACCTGAGCAGGATGGCTCTCGCACTCTACTAAGCCGACCATCTTTCTTTAAAGATATAACAGGAACATTATGGCTCAGACTAATATTCTGAATCCATTGCTTGATTTGGTAGGGCTGCCTCAATTTACATCAATTCAGGCTGAGCATGTGACCCCAGCTCTTGATGTGCTACTTAAATCTGCGAAAGAGGCGGTACTACACGCTAGTGCGGTACAAACACCAAATACTTGGGAGGCGACGTTCAAACTAGTTGAGGAAGCTACTGAACCGCTGTTGCGCGTATGGGGTCTGATTTGCCATCTAAGTGCTGTTACTGATACACCGGCACTCCGTGCAGCATACGCTAAAAACCTACCGCGTGTGACCGAATTCTGGTCCAATCTTGGTCAAAACCTTGCGTTGCACAAAAAATATACAGCTATTGCATGCAGCAACAAATATGCACATTTAAACGACGTAAGCAAAAAAATTCTTGAAAATGCGCTGCGCAATTTTCGTCTATCTGGTATTGAATTACCGGAGTATAGCAAACTGCGCTTTATACAATTGCGTAAGCAACAAGCCACACTATCTAAGGAATTTTCAGACCATGTACTCGACGCGACGAATGCATACGCATATTTTGTAACAGACGATACACACCTTGCAGGTCTGCCTGTAAACGCGATCGTTGCGGCAAAGTATGCGGCAGAAAAAGATAGCAAGCCGGGCTGGAAATTTACCCTTCACCTTCCCTCATACCTTGCGGTACTGCAATATGCAGAATATCGACCCCTTCGAAGGGCGATGTATCACGCATACATGACCCGCGCCTCAGAACTGGGAACCGACTGCGGCAATAGCAATCTGCAGTGGGATAACACCGAGAATATGAGTAAGCAGCTTAAGCTGCGTGCGGAAGAAGCGGCAATGCTTGGCTATCAAAATTTTGCAGAAGTTTCGCTTGAGTCAAAGATGGCTAACTCGCCTGAGCAGGTTATAGCATTTCTTGATGACTTAGCGCACCGTGCGCGACCATATGCAGAAAGAGACTGGAATCAGCTACAAGTATTTGCGGGTAATAAGCTTGGTCTAACACAGCTTGAGGCATTCGATATCACTTATGCCTCCGAAAAGCTGCGACAAAATCATTATAAATTCTCTGAAGATGAAGCTAAGCAATACTTTCCGGAAGCTAGCGTGTTGCAAGGTCTATTTCATGTTACCGAAGTCTTGTTTAACATACTAATCAAGCCAAGTATGGCGGAAAAATGGCATCCGGACATTCAGTTTTTCCGAGTCGAAAATCATGATGGCACAGAGCTCGCTCACTTCTATCTGGATTTGTATGCCCGAGACGGAAAGCGCGCCGGCGCATGGATGGATGATGGACGCTCACGCTACCGCCGCTCTGACGGAAAGCTGCAAACCCCGGTTGCTTATTTAATCTGTAACTTCTCAGCGCCTCTTAGTGGAAAACCATCTTGCTTTACACATGATGAAGTCATTACTTTGTTTCATGAGTTTGGCCACGGACTACATCACATGCTAACACGCATCGACGAGTTAGGTGCCTCAGGAATTAATGGTGTGGAATGGGATGCAGTCGAGTTACCGTCGCAGTTCATGGAAAACTTTTGTTGGGAGTGGGATGTGCTAACCGGCATGACTTCGCACGTAGATACCGGAGAGCCACTACCGTACCAGCTGTTTGAAAAAATGCTTGCGGCTCGCAACTTCCAAAGCGGACTCGCCACACTTCAGCAAGTCGTCCTCTCGAGGTTTGATATGCTGCTTCACACAACATACGAACCTGAGGGCAAATTAAGTGTTAACGAATTAGCCCGTCAGGTCAATGGTATATGGCATGTTGTACCACAAGCACCGTTTTCTCGCTGGCCAAACTCGTTTAGTCATGTTTTTTCTGGCGGCTATGCGGCAGGATATTATAGCTATAAATGGGCCGAAGTACTCTCAGCCGACGCCTATGCAGCCTTCGAGGAGGCAGCTAGTGCTAGTGGCAACATCCTCAATGCTGAGATAGGAGAACTCTACCGTACACAGATACTCGAGGTTGGCAGCAGCCGCTCTGCAATGGAGTCGTTTAAAGCTTTTCGTGGACGTGAACCGTGTATTAATGCGCTACTTCGGTTGCATGGCATGAGTGAGTAAATAGATACAGAATGATATGTATCATGTTGTATCGTGAACGATATAACTTTATAGTTTCCTGGTACGTGGATATCTGGTAATTTTAAGATGGTCTAGTAAGACCTAGCAAATCTACTCTGAGGATTAATTAGTGTGGATTAGCTTAATATTAGCGCAGGTTTTGCAACAACAGTACAAGTATTATCTTGTATACGCCTATCGCACAATCGTGCGATACTATTCACCCCACCCAAAACTCATTTCTGTCAGGGCATTCCGCCATTTTATTTTAATCCTAGAGGTAATCATGGACGTTTTCTATAGAAATACTCGGGGCCATAGTTAGTCGTTATAACAACCAGAACTCACTTACTGCTAGGTACTGAGAGATACATCTTCGGTAATTTTTATTAATTCAATTAATCTGTAACACGCACGTTATCCCATATTAGACTTTGCTAAAGCACTGTATCAGTATTACTGCAGTATGTAATACTATAGTCAAACAAAATTTATTTGAATAAATGATGCAAGAAATAATAAGTAAACATTATTTAATCGGCGTAGCTTAGAATTTATAATTCTATCCAAAAATTTAAGTTCTAAAGTAGAATCGGTTTCTAATTAAATTAAAGATTTTCACTAAATACTTAAAAGTATTTAGCATTTCTTAACCCCCATAAAAGTTAATATTAGTATTATATATATATCGAAACTAATATTAGTTCCAAATAGTAAACTCTTATAATCAATATCTAAAAATACGATACTTGACGCTTATTCTAATATTTAAGTCAAGCGAACGTTCTTAGCATCCATGGTAATTTGACTAAATTAACTCAAACTATTTATTAGCAGCTTCAATTAACTTTTATACTATTTGTAGTATTTAGCGGTTATGGAGATTAATTCTGCAGTATTGACGAAACAAAAAATTTTTACGTAGAACATTAATTCTTTCAAAATTTTCTTGCAATAGGCAATCAATTAGATGCTTGTATCAAGCAAATCTTGATAATAAGACATACCATTAATAGATATCCGTGTTTAATGTTTAAAGCGTCCGAAAAAAATTTTTTAAAATTTAGCATTAGTATGCTACAAATTTATGTTTAGATTTATGAAATTTTTCAAAACTATAGAATGTTTATTAATTAAAGTAATCTACTATAGAAATATAGCTTTTATATAGCTATATAATATAATTATTTTTTAGACTTGATAATTAAAAATACTTATTTTATACCTTAATAAGTTCTACACATTATATCTATGTTTAATCACTCAATTTAAACTTTCTTATAAATTACTACCAAGAAAAATTAAATTTTTATCTTAAATTTCCACCGAAAAAATAATTCTATACTTGAGATTTTTCGTAAAATTACTATTTAGTTTTTTAGAAAAAATTTTAAAAATTACAAAAGAGAAAAAACATATATTTAAATAATTTATTCACAAGTCCGCCCTGCAGGATTCGAACCTGCGACCTACGGCTTAGAAGGCCGTTGCTCTATCCAACTGAGCTAAGAGCGGGTAGATGGAGTTTTATTATACCGCATGCGTTCTGTTCTCTCTACATGAAATTATAGTTATGAGTCTTAAATTAATATGATATTTACGGATGAACTCTTCAAAAAATCATTTGTTTAATATACCTAACACTAAATCTGGGATAAATTCCAATGCATAGTACTAAAATTAAATAGAAAAATATTTAATAAATTTTAATTAGTAAAAAATAATTAAAATTAATAACTGAAATTTATAAAAACATGTGTATGTTCGTATATAAACATACTTTAATGTTAGTTGATAAGATGTTGAATATCATATTCATCGATTTTACTTATATACAAAAATTACCTAATATAATCTTTCACTTTGGTCTTATAGTATTTTACTATGAATCTATCGATTTATAATAGGATATTCAGGAGGTATACTGAGTATGTTAATAAACAATACACTTCTGTCGACTTTATTACTAGTACGGTAGTCTCTTAATAGACTAAAGAAAACTTTAATAACTAAGACCAGCCTCGCTGTATACCAAAAAACACTATAAAAGTGAAGATAATTTCCAAATTTAAGATAATTAAAAAACAAAAAAATATTTAGAAGACAGATAACGGTATCAAGAGAAGTGACTATAACCCACTGACCGCAAATAGCTTGTCTAAAAAATATACTAAGTCTGCTAAATATATATAATTATGAATTCACCTAGCGGTATTAATGTAAATAAAAATACTGCTTTGAATTTTAAAGCTTTATCAGCTATTGTATACTAGCAAAATCTAGCTACTTGAAAAGTATATTTTTAGTAGATACTCTATTGCGGGCTATGGCATATTGTCTAAGTAATTTCCGCTAATGTGCTAGCCAAAACAAATTTTCTAACTTATAACCGCAGAATAGTAAAAGTTTATATTATAGAAACATCTAATGTTAGTATGTTACAGTAGAAAAAATACTACCAAATAATCTAGTAAGCACCATGTCTAGAAAAAATTCTAGCGCCCTCATGAGCAAAACGGAGAATCTATCGGAAAAATTATATTTAACAATCTTAAGTGGATAATATTAACGCGATTGTAAATAGCCAGAGGCTTCTAATTAAAATAAGCTTTTTGAGTTCAAACAATCATCCTCTTTTGCCCTCGTTTTAGGCTAGAATTTCGTTAGCGGCACTATTGTTAATAGCTAGATGTAATCTAAAGATTACATCTTTTCGAATCTTGAAGCCCGTAGATCAGATAAATGGTTAATCTAAATATAGCCAAAATTGTATTTTGAAAACCTGTTAATATCCGAGATATGTTAAGAGATGCGCGCTGCTGAAATCTAAATTCACTCCAAATGTATTGCAAATAATATAGTCTGGTTCTCAAAAACTTATTGTTAATAATAAGGAAAGTACTGAGTATATAAAATACCTTGTATTCAGGCGCCATTATATCAACGATAAGCATAGTTAGCCGAGTAATGACTTATATCTTGAATCTTGAATAGTGCTCGATAAGTATTTCGCAATATTTATTTAGCCAGTCTGCTAAGGTTACTCGTACAAGCACCTGACTTAGTCTATTGACCCTATAGATATATTAGAGAAAAATGTTGCATCACTTTTAGTGTACAATACCACTTTCATCAAAATACTAAAATTTAGTACAGTTTATTATTAATTAGTCAAAATCCAGATTTTTAATATCGCCATAACACGATTTTTCTTACTTGTTAAGACGGCGTGCAGTCACTTCTATTTAAAGACTCTGCTAGTACGACTGACTAAATAGTAGTAATGCTATCAAGCTGATAAGCGTAAGCTAAAAAATATTGACCATTAGGCTACTATCTGATAAAAATCGAGAATGATACATTGATCTTGTCAAAAATCCTGGGATTTAGCCATTTAGCCATTGACTAATCTTTTCGTATCCTGCGGCATATTATTAAGAATAAAAGCGGTTTTCATGGTAGCGTAATGCTGGAAAGCATCTTCATTAATATTGCAATGACTTATGCAAAGATCTGATCAATACACGAGACCTAAAAATGCATGCGGGACTAATACACGATAGCAACAATACGCGCACTAATATAGACATGATTTATACTATTATTATATTATATTAATATAACGCACTCAGGCAATTGACGTCGCATCTGGCGTTAGCCTATAATCAATTGACGGAGCGTAGCGCAGCCTGGTAGCGCATCTGATTTGGGATCAGAGGGTCGTAGGTTCGAATCCTATCGCTCCGACCAATAAAAGCATGATTTATAAAAGTAGTAACTACACCTTAAATGTCATAGGAAAAATTTAATTTAGCTTGATTAATAAATCTAGGAACACATGTTTAAAACATCCTAATATAAATTTAAGTCTTAAAAATTATATTTTTAACTATATCTCCGATATGGGTTGTCTAAGTATTTAATGAGTCATTCTTGTGGCTCACAACTCTCATCCAATAAAACCACAGGCATAAGTATTATCTTAATTTTATTTATTTTCGAAAAAAGTATAGAGTGCGAAGCTTATCTATGTCATTAAATGACATACTGGTCTTTAGAATTCTCTTATTTGGAATCTGATCGTTAAGTTATAAAGTAAAACTTTATCATTAAAAATAAAAAGTAAATAAAGTGTAATAAGTTAATTATCTATTTTTGAGAATTCTTACTAATGCACAACATTAATTAATGTTACCTTATTACATTTTTTTCAAAAATTATAGAAAAGAATTTTCTTTATCACTCTCTCCATCAAATTCCCGCGTGTTCTTAAAATTTTTTATTAAATAATCTAAATATTTATCCAAATTTACTTCTTCTAAGAGCGTACTTCTAGCGTTCTAGATTATTTATTAATACAGGAATTAAAAATTTTAATTAAAGATTTTTATTTTTAATATTCTGATATATACGAATGATAGTGCTATTATACTTAATGGTTTTAATCTTGTGTAGTATATTACACTTTTCAAAAAATTTTTTGAACCAAAATTACTATAAATAAGTTTAAAATCTAGTAAGATATAGATCTTTTGAAGAAAATTATACATACCAAATATGTATTAACTTTTTGTTATTTAGACTCGTTCATAAACATGATATTTTATACAATATATATACTTACATAGTAAGTCACTTGTATGGTCAAATATTATTATAGAATAATAGTGTCATGAGATGCAAATAATGCTATTGCCAACAGGTACATAAAAGTAGTATATATAAAAGTAGTATATAAAAAAATTACCACCATGAAGATAGCAATACTGTGTGATTGTTAGTGAAATTAGAAGGTCCTAATTCTGCTATTTAAACAGAAATATGCTATTGATTCTTCTGTATGCGACTACCATCTCAGGGTCTGGTGTATATCTAGTGTATAGTCTATACTATCATACTACAATACATATTGTAGCATTCAATGCGAGTACTATCTAATACAGCAAGAATTTATCTCTTGTTTAACAACTTAGATAGTCTAAAATATATTTTTTATGGCTTGGTATCTTTTCATTATTTACATAAAATAACGACCATGCTTAGTATAGAAACACAGTTTCATCACAATTTATAGTGATGATATATTTTATAGGAGGGGGCAATTGTGATGGAAATTAATAAGGAACACCTAATGTCAGATATAAAAACTGTTCTATCGGACGCAGAAGATCTGCTCAAACAGGCAGCAAGTACAACTGGCGAACGCGCTAACGAATTAAGTGAAAAAGCACTTATACGTCTAAAGCAAGCAAAAGAAAAGGCGAGCGATGTCCAGGTTGTAGTTGTAAAAAAAGGTAAAAAAGCTGCTCGTGCCACAGATGATTATGTCCATGACCATCCCTGGACGTCTATTGGCGTTGCTACTGGAATTGGTATGTTGATTGGGCTACTGATTAATCGCAAGTAACGCTGAACTTAGCATATGCGTCTTCTGTTTCTAGCACTTAGTTTTGCCTTGTCCTTTATACGTAATGTGCATTCGTTGGCTAATAAAACATTCTACTGCCGCGCTTCGCGCGATCTGTTGATGAAAAAAAACATTCAACCGACATTGCTAATTTATCGTTCACTACGACGCCTTACTGCATCGGCGTTTTGTCTTTTCCAAACACGCCTAGAATTAATCAGTATTGAACTCGCAGAAGAAAAAGATCGGCTATTTAATATATTTTTCTTCGGCCTTATAGCCATGATGTTTGCGACAATAGGACTTATGACCCTAACTATACTTATGACCGCGGCGTTCTGGGAAACGTATCGATGGCAGACGTTGGCTATACTAACTATAGTATATCTTATTGTAGCTTGTGCATGCATGAGAAAAGTATACGCAGACCTCCGGCGAGGAGCTTTAGTTTTCGAGAAAACACTATCTGAATTTGATAAAGATCGCGCTATTTTGTATAAATCATCATTATGAATAATCCCTATTTAAATAGCCATCCCGCCTATCCAATGCCGATACAAAGTTCAAATTACTCTAAAGCTACAGGTAAAGTTCGGAAACTTCGAAAAGAAGTATTAATTGCACGCGCTGATCGTAATCGACTGGACATTGTAAATGCCAGCCAGGAGATATGCCAAGATATTTCGAGGCTTAATTGGATTAGGTGGCTAATGCCTGGGATTAGTAAATACCAATTATTGTGTGGGTTTTCTTTAACTATCCGTAAATTACTTAATCAGTATCCGCTGTTTAGTTCGATCGCATCGGCTACATTAGCCGCCTCCGTGCGTCGAATGGTTATCCAAAATGCTAAACCATTACTAAAATGGACTGTCATAAGTGCTGCCGCTTGGAAGATCTACGGTCTGTGGAGAGCAGAACGTCTGCATCAAGATGCGACCTCCGATCATGGATGCACTAAGCTGTAGTACAATCGCGTGATTTTTTGCCTTAATCGAGCATACTTACTTAATATGACCTATATCGCAGACGAATTTTTCCAACCAGAGATAAACTAAATTAGTTGGCTATCTCTCAACGTTAAGTTTTAGTAAATTATTTAATAAATCATATAAGTTTTTTATTTGCTAACTTGCTAACTGAGTCAATAGCATAACCGTTTTTTATCTTCTATCATGGTGGGAGATAGCATACATATAATCAGTCTTTGTATAGATATAAGATCCAGAAAGAAAAGTAATCAATAGCCATCGTTAAATACAGTAAGAATAGCAATAAGTTACAGTAACAAAGCGTTTCTTACAAAAGAGTATCGCACTCCAGAACTACCACTAGTTTGCACTGTGCAATGCGGTGCTAACACTACGACTAAAATACCTCTAAATTTATTATCTAGACTAGTAAGTAGATTTCGTCTACTAGATATCTGTATTTTTTATCAGTAGTATTGTAAAATACGTAAAGCTCACTACTATATCCACCTAACCTAAATTCTGCTTACTTTTAGCCTACTCTGAAGTATATCTGCAAGGGTGAGGAACTATTAATTGACTAGCAAGTCTATATCTCTATTACAGATAGAGTAATCTCTCATAAATCTAACCTGGATGCTATAGAATATAGCTAAGTCCTAAATATCTATATTCAAATTTTGAATTATAATAATCCCGGAATCACAATACAAGAGTTTGAAAGATAGTGGTACTATAGAGACATATTAACAAGACTTATTTTCTGATTTAGCGATTATATACCAATGATGTCTAATCAGTTAGGATGCCTAAAACCCTTGAAAATATGCAGCCATAGCAACCGCTTATAGTTTAATAAATAGCTATAATGGAGCTATAAGGTTGCTTTGCAACTTAAGACCGGATGCCGGCAGCTGAAGACCAACCGAACTCATCGATTAGTTTTTTAAACTCGGAAACATCTTCGAAGCGTCTATACACTGATGCAAATCGCACGTAAGCAATCTCATCAAGCTTAAGCAGCTCTTCCATTACCAACTCGCCGAACCATTTGCTACGTACCTCGCGCTCGCCAGAAGCTAGTAATTGATACTCAATGCGTGCGACTACTGCATCGATCTTCTCGGCAGCAACAGGGCGCTTGCGCAAAGCAAGTTGTATGCTAGATAGCATCTTGCTGCGGTCAAATTCCACTCGCGTCCCATCACTTTTGATAACCGTTGGTAATGCAAGTTCAACGCGCTCGTATGTTGTAAAGCGCTTATCACAAGCCGGACAGCGACGACGACGGCGGATTGTTGTACCGTCTTCCGACACACGTGAATCTACTACCTGAGTATTGTCATGCCAGCAAAATGGGCAACGCATAACAATTCGTCCAACAGCCTACTTATACACCGGAAACTGATTTGTGAGTTTAGTAACCTGCTCACGCACACATTCAATAGTTTCGGTATTATTTGGATTGTCGAGTACATCAGCAATCAGATTGCCGATATGCTCGGCTTGGGCCAATCCGAAACCACGAGTGGTCATTGCCGAAGAGCCAATACGTATACCACTAGTTATAAATGGCTTCTCAGGATCATTTGGAATTGAATTTTTATTCACGGTGATATGTGCACTACCTAACACAACTTCCGCACTTTTACCTGTAATCTGTTTTGCGCGCAAATCTACTAGCATCATATGGCTCTCGGTTCGACCAGACACAATTCGTAAGCCACGCTTAATGAGAGTTTCAGCAAGTATACGCGCGTTATTTATGACTTGTTTCTGATATATCTTGAACTCTGGTGCAAGCGCTTCTTTAAATGCAATAGCTTTTGCTGCAATTATATGCATTAATGGACCACCTTGGATGCCTGGAAATATTGATGCATTAATAGCTTTTTCGTATTCCATCTTCATTAAGATTGCACCCCCCCGAGGTCCGCGTAAGCTCTTGTGTGTGGTTGTTGTTACAAAGTCAGCATATGGCACAGGATTTGGGTATACATGAGCCGCAATTAGTCCCGCATAATGCGACATATCTACCATAAAATAAGCTCCGACTGACCTCGCAATCCGCGCTAAGCGTTCGAAGTCGATGCGCAGAGAGAACGCCGATGCACCCGCAATTAGCAGCTTTGGCTTATGTTGGTGCGCGAGATGCTCGGCTGCGTCATAGTCAATATCTTCGTTTTTATTTAGTCCGTAGCTGATAGCATTAAACCATTGGCCGGATAGATTAACTGGCGAACCGTGCGTAAGATGGCCACCGTGGGCAAGGCTCATTCCCATAATCGTATCACCTGGCTTAAGGAGCGCGAAGAATACCCCCTGATTGGCCTGTGAACCTGAATGCGGCTGTACATTCGCTACCTCTGCGCCAAATAGATGCTTGATCCGTTCGATCGCCAAGTGCTCGACTACATCGACATATTCGCAGCCGCCATAGTAGCGCTTACCCGGATATCCTTCAGCATACTTATTGGTCAGTTGAGAACCCTGAGCTGCCATTACTGCTGGGCTCGCATAGTTTTCCGACGCGATGAGTTCAATATGGTGTTCTTGTCTACAGTGCTCATTCTGAATCGCCTGCCAGATCTGCGGATCGCCATTTGCAATAGTTTGCTCAGTCTTGTCTAACATGCGTTAGTTTCCTTCAATATTTAAACGATTAACCTGAATTAGTAAATAGTTTCGTCCTATCATTGACTTCTATAAAATCTTCACGAAAATGACCCCCCGGTCACATAAAAATAGAGCAGTCTAGCTAGCACAATGCTGGAAATTGGATGATTATAGTGGTATATATTCTCCGATTTGAAATTCGTAAATTCTGGTTAGAGTAGATCTAAGTGTATTGGAAGGGTACTAAATAGGCAACTGAACTCGTTATAAAAATGCCCGTGTATTTATTCGGGACTATCACACATGTTTCGATCGAGGCCCACGAATAAATATTCGCTCACCTAAAATACTAGAGCCGCCCACTAAATGTGCTTCTAGCCACACGTACAATGTGTAATATTAAGTAGACTAAGGCTGGCATTACTGTCTGCTATAGCTATTTAATTAGAGTTAATTATGGAGGGTGCTATAGTCTAATATAGCTTACAGCTACTCAGAAGATGATTCGAGCCGTGTGAAAAACCGTTTTTGATTATTAGTTTTGTCAGTCGGTGGTACCTATCTGTTGACTTGCTTATTATCTAGAGTTGCACAGTGTGGATATACCTAGTTCGGGGTATTTTACCAGTGAGGTTAACAAATGAATAGTTACAACACTAAAGTACTATCTCTCCCCACACAATCTGTATGACTTGCATCTATCCCTTTAGTAATCTGGCTCAGTCTATAAGCAGCATGAAGATCTACTTAGCGAACTGTGATGTGTGGATATTACAATATACACATGTCCCATGTGTACTACTACATAAAACGTTAGTCAACTTGGTCTATTTAGACAATCTCTCTAAATAATACATAAACTATAAATAGTTATAGTAACTTACTATTTTAGTAGCTCCTATAGCGGAGCCTTAAGTTGTCTCTACAGACTGAATAAGCTATCGTAGTGCGGCACGTAATGTTTCAAGAATATAATACGAGCGCCTGCACTTCGCCTGACGGTAAGAAGTTTACATATATTGTATGCGTCTTTTAGCATCGTAGATGTATTTATCTAAATCTACATAAGAATTGTCGATGGGATAAGCGATAGCAATAACTGATATAAGATATTTTGAGTCACTAGGTTTCTCTATAAACGGGCAATATCTCCTCTACGCGACCACGATAAATAGTTGTCAAGTCTCGACAGTAGTTTTGACTGATGGCGGTGTGCATCATTATTAACTACTATACAGTTATGGACTTCCATCTCAAAAAGCTGGAATTTTATCAATAAATAATCGAAAAAAAGAAGAGACAGCTGAAGAAATTTATATATTCAGTATAGTATTATAGCTGTTCAAAAAGTAACTTTATTTAGGGCTGCAATCTCGGGATTTAAAGCGTTTGCATCAAAATATTCCTTAACCTATATCAACTAGTAAACTAATACTAGCTTAGCAATTTCTACACGCACATTGTCAATATGCAAATGCTATCAATAATTATACGGGGTATTTTGACGAAATACTCAACCCATTCTTATGCGCTAGAGTATGATTCTCTTTTACAAAAAACTAGCGGGAAAAAGAAAGAGCTGCCGTAAAACACATACTGTTACGACCAATCACATGCTACGCAGGCATCAAAAAAGCGACTATTGCTTAAGAGAGAGTCCGCCCAATGGTTTTTCGTACTCCCGGCTTGACCAATCTATTTTTTATAGATATGCTTCGAGCTACTTGGGTCGTTAGCTCAGCTGGTAGAGCAGCGGACTTTTAATCCGTTGGTCACTGGTTCGAATCCAGTACGGCCTACCAAAAAGTTAAATATTAAATTCGTTTTTTATTTTTATTCATTTTAACGAAAAAATTATAAATTTTTTACCGATTTTTTTATTAATGCGTACGAGCTATTTCTGATATTAAAATATCAGTAAGTGTTGTTAGAATAACAAGTGGGTAGATAGTTTTTTTATTCAATCGATAAATTCAAGTGCGATTGTGGACGGTCGTTACCTTCTACGGTCAGATTACTATCTGACCGTAATATTGGGTCAAGTCGCATTTGTTCTATTTTATCCAGATACTCAGCTGTCACATCGCCGGTAATATAGTGGCCATCAAAGCACGATGCCTCAAAATTCTGCACTTTCGGGTTCGTATCGCGTACTGCCTGCTTCATATCCTCGACGTCTTGGTAAACAAGTGCATCAGCCCCTATAATCTGCGCTACTTCCTGATCAGTCCTACCGTACGCCACTAACTCGTTTCGGGTCGGCATATCTATTCCATACACATTTGGAAAGCGTACTGGCGGTGCCGCTGATGCAAAGATTACTTTATTTGCGCCAGCATCACGCGCCATTTGTATAATCTCTTGTGATGTAGTACCCCGAACGATCGAGTCATCGACAATCAACACGTTACGGCCTTTAAATTCCACTGCCATTGCATTAAGCTTCTGGCGTACTGACTTTTTACGCACTGCCTGTCCGGGCATGATAAAGGTACGGCCAACATAACGGTTTTTGAAAAAACCTTCACGATATTCGATCGTAAGTTTTTTGGCAACCTGCATCGCAGCTGGCCGTGATGAGTCAGGAATTGGCATTACTACATCAATCTGCACGCCTGGTAGGGTACGCTGAATTTTCTCAGCTAAGTAATCACCCATCCGAAGCCGAGCGTTGTAAACGGGCACCCCATCAAGCACTGAATCAGGACGCGCTAGATAAACAAGTTCAAATATACACGGATTTAGACTAGCACACTGCACACATTGTTTTGCATGCAGTGTGCTATCCATACTAATAAATACGGCTTCGCCGGGCGCTATATCTCGCATAAACTCAAAAACAATGCCTTCAAGGGCAACCGATTCAGATGCAATCATCCATTCAGAACCTTTCTTGGTATCGCGCTTACCAATAGCTAGCGGCCTAATACCATGCCGATCACGAAATGCCAATAACCCATACCCAGCAATTATGGCAACAATCGCATAAGAACCCTTAACGCGCCGATATACCCCAGAAACCGCCTTAAAAATCGCGTCAGGCTCCAGCAAGAATCCGGTTGTAGCTAATTGCAGTTCATTTGCGAAGACATTAAGCAAGACTTCGGAATCAGAACTCGTATTGATATGCCGGCGGTCAATACGGAACATTTCGTCCTTGAGCTGTTCACAGTTTGTTACATTCCCATTATGTGCAAGAATAATACCAAACGGGGCATTCACGTAAAATGGTTGGGCTTCCTCTGCACTGCTAGCCGAGCCAGAAGTTGGGTAACGAACTTGACCGATCCCACAGTTTCCCGGCAGTGAGCGCATGTTGCGAGTACGGAACACGTCACGCACCATGCCATTTGCTTTATACATGTGGAACGTACTACCGTTAACCGTTGCAATACCTGCAGCATCTTGACCACGATGCTGCAGCAGTAACAAGCTGTCATAGATCAGCTGATTAATTGGAGATTGGGAAATTACGCCTACAATGCCACACATGGCACGTCCCTTCAAAAATTGAATCCGGATGATGATGTTAAAATGGCATATACGATGCTATTACGGCTGGCAGGAACGGTTTTAGTTCGCGCAAGCAGTGTTCGATATAAGGCCTGGATATTGCGTTGCGCCAAAAATTCTGTTGCGGAAGCTCTGTTAATCTGACAAGCGCTACTAATACGAGTACTAGTAATGCGCCTCGTATCAGTCCAAATAGCATGCCTAATATACGATCAATACTCCGTAGACCACCAATATCAGCGAGCCGTATAATTAGATCGCGGATTATACGGAAGGTAAACAATACAACCAAAATTAGAATAAAGAACGCGATCAGGTATCGTATTAGTGTTCCGCCGGGCCAGTTTACTGGTATATATCGTACTAGTACTGGTACATAGATCGTGGTGACGATCAGGGAAAAGATCCATCCAATTAAGCCGAATAATTCTGCTAAGAGCCCACGCCATATCCCACGCAGCACTGACAAACCAATGACTACTGTTACGGCATAGTCGAATGCGGTTAAGGTCCCGTCTATCACTGCATTAGTCATTATTTACTAATAATAATTGCTATTGACGTCCCGCGTGTCCCGAGTTTAGGTCGACTGCGCGTCGAACCTTTGTTACGGCATTAGTAGCAGCCGAACGATCAGAGAAAGGGCCGGCGCGTAATAGAATACGCTCTTTATTACTGTCGAACTGGTACTGTCTTTCAAAATAAGCTGGCACACCAATAGATTTCAAGCGTCGCACCCAATGTTGCGCGTCGATATCATTATTTAGTACACCTAACTGCACCACATAGTAACTTCCGGAAAGTATGTTTGGCTTACTACCAGGGCTTGCTACATTATTACTACCAGGGCTTACCGCATTAAGTGAGGTATTTATATCGATTTGTGCTTGATCATACCTATCTTTTATTGCGGTCTCTCTACGAGACAGATTATCCGGTACTGATTTGAGGCGCTCCGGAATTTGGATGACAATATCTTCTTTGCTAGATATCTTCGGGGAGGAGTCGAGAATAAGAGGAAACGAAACTATAGCCCCCAGAAGAAGTACAATCGCACCGATCAGACGCCGGCGTGCGCGCTGTTTCATACTCAGCTTTAAATCAGGCAATATCGAATTCTGATCGGAATAACGATCAGCCTTTTTCCCATGCTGGCTTGTTTGGATAGCCTGATTCCACGTACTGGTCCACAACAGATCCACGTCATTCTTACTGCAGAAAGAAAATAATTTCATATGTAGTCGTATAGACGCTAGCAGAGTGCTGGCTTAGCTACCATGCGATTTGTACGGTCAATAATGCTCTATTCCATTAGAAGAAATGACGCCAGATATCGTATAGAAACTACCAGAAACCACGATTCTATCATTTTTAGACGCCCGATTCAGCGCATCTTTATAGGCAATCTGTGGGTTGGAAAACCGCCGGATGGATATGTCTAAAGGCTTAGTAGAATCCCCGCGTGTCACACCAAGTGTGACTAATTTCTGTTCAATGTCAACTGTGCTAATAGCCCGAGATATAGGTAATTCGGTGATGCACCAATAATCTATTACGTCTTTCAAGCATGCCAGCATGCCGGCGACATCTTTATCAGCCATCGCCCCAAACACTAAATAAGTGTACGGAAAGTAACCCATATTGGCTAGATTCTTTGCTAAAACAGCAGCTGCGTGAGGATTATGCGCAACATCTAAAACAATTGCCGGTTTACCAGATAACACCTGGAAACGCCCCGGCAACTCGACATTGGTTAGCCCAAGCCGTATATCTTGTTCGCTAACTGGTAAACGATCTTGTAGCGCCTCGAGGGCAGCAATCGCTGTCGTAGCATTTAATAACTGATTTTCACCGCGCAGAGCTGGATAGGCTAACGCTGCATGTTTTAATGAGCGCCCATGATAGCTCCATTGCCGCCGCTCGTTTTGAGGATAATAATCATAGTAAAAATCACGGTTGAGTAGCCATAGATCGGCACCGATAGCCTCTGCATACTTAATCATGCTGGACGGAGTCAGGAGATCACTAACAATCGCCGGCTTGTTAGAACGAAAGATTCCTGCCTTCTCGTGGCCAATTAGTTCTCGCGTGTTTCCAATGTAATGCTGGTGGTCTAAATCAATACTAGTAATAACTGCACAATCAGTATCGATGATATTTACTGCATCGAGTCGGCCACCCATCCCAACCTCTAGAATCACCACATCAAGCTGCTTAAATGCAAATAAGCGCATAATCGCTAGTATCGTAAATTCAAAGTAGGTCAACGATACTGGTTGTGGCAATGATAACCTGGCGATCTCAATCGCCTCGAAATGGGGCAAAAGTTCACTATCGGTCGCATTAAGACCATCTACGCGCGCTCGCTCGTTGAATTTTATCAGATGCGGCGATGTATGGCATCCTACGTGATAGCCAGCATGTAAAAGAATTGCTTCTAAGATCGCGCATGTTGATCCCTTTCCATTAGTGCCACCCACTGTGATTACAGGACAGTAAAATTGTAGACCAAGCACCGCCTTGACGCGCTGAATACGCACTAGACTCATATCAATACTAACTGGATAGGAAGTTTCTAGATATATCAGCCAATCCCGAAGAGTTACAAAATTTTGCATAAGAGCCCCGGTATAAAACGTCGTCGCTTTACATGACCGCATCTATTGGCTGGCGCGTCAACAGCGCGATCAACTGGGCGATTTCGCCTCGCATTTTGCGCCGGTCTACAATCATGTCAATCGAACCTTTTTTGAGTAAGAACTCTGATCGCTGAAAACCCTCCGGCAGTTTTTCTCGTACCGTCTGCTCAATCACGCGCGGACCAGTAAAACCGATTAGTGCGCGGGGCTCGGCAATTACAAGGTCGCCCAAAAAGGCGAAACTAGCGGACACCCCACCCATAGTTGGATCGGTCAGCACTGAGATAAATGGGAGATTAGCTGTAGAGAGCTTCGTCAGCATCGCCGTAGTCTTAGCCATCTGCATGAGCGATAACACGCTTTCCTGCATCCGTGCTCCACCTGATGCCGAAAAGCAAATAAACGTGGCTTGCTGCTCAAGCGCGTTTTTTACTCCACGCACAAATCGCTCGCCTACTACTGATCCCATGGAACCACCCATGAACGCAAACTCAAAGCAGGCGACTACTACTGGCAATGTATGAAGCGTACCGCTCATTACGACTATAGCGTCAGTCTCTCCAGATTCATCCATTGCGTCCTTAATCCGATCTGGGTACTTTCGACTATCTTTAAACTTTAGTACATCGACTGGTAGTATCTCATAGCCAATTTCACGCCGGCCTTCTGGATCTAGAAACATATTTAAGCGCTCGCGCGCACTAATTCGTATGTGCTGATCGCACTTTGGACAAACGTTCAAGTTTGCCCTAACATCATTCTGGTAAAGTACAGCTTCGCAGTTTAGGCACTTCACCCATAGTCCTTCTGGGATACTCTTTCGGCTGCGTGGATCTGTTTGCTTGATCTTCGGTGGCAGCAATTTATCCAGCCAACTCATAAAAACTCCTCGATACGAAGTTGTATCATAGTATGCCGCTAAGCTTAGCCCGCATAGTCTAGCGCTTGTCGTATATCAGTGATAAATGTCTTCAGTACTTGGATAGCCTCTTTCTCGGGTGTTTGCTCAAGTAGTTGTACAATACAACTCCCGATCACAACCGCATCACTTACTTTAGCGACTGCACGAGCAGTCGCTGCGTCACGAATACCAAAACCAACTCCAATCGGTAAAGGCACTTGTGATTTAATAGTTGATGTTTTACCTGAAATGCTAGAAACATTTAGATTTACGGAACCAGTTACCCCATTGAGAGATACATAATAAATGTATCCGCTTGCTAGCCGCCCTACCGAAGCAATACGCTCTGTAGTAGACGTCGGCGCAAGCATAAAAATTGGATCAATACTGTAGCTGCGCATTGCAGCAGCAAATTCAGAAGCTTCTTCGGGCGGATAGTCGACTACTAGTACACCATCAACACCAGCCTCACGTGCTGCGGCACCGAACACCTCGCACCCCATTTGCTCAATCGGATTGGCATATCCCATGAGAACCACAGGTGTATCGCGATCACGCTCGCAAAATACGCGCACGTAGTCTAGCACACGCCGCAGCGTGATACCGCGAGCTAATGCTCGCTCAGATGAACGCTGAATCACGGGACCGTCAGCCATTGGATCTGAAAACGGAATACCAAGCTCAATAATATCAGCACCGCTAGCAGCTAACGCATGCATAAACTCGACGGTTCGATCTGGGTCCGGGTCTCCTGCAGTCATAAATGGAATTAGGCCCTTGCGTTGATTTCGGGCTAATTCCAAAAACTTTGTTTCAATTCTGGACATGCTATAAGTCTCGTTTAAGAGCGTTTGGCTCGCTCTTAGTTTAGCTAATCGCTGACGAGTAAGTGAGTAGTATTTTGGATTAATCTCGTAGCCAATAAAGAAACGCCGGTGACGCGCATAGGCTACAGCAGTAGTACTGCTACCTATGAATGGATCAAGAACTAAACCACCTGGCGGGCAATTAGATAGTACCATTCGCTCGATAATTTCTAGTGGCTTTTGTGTTGGGTGTACAACGCGCTCCGCATGCTAGCGATGGAGTCGCGATACCGACAAAATGTCTTTCGGGTTATGACCAAGTTCGAGCTATTTACTACCCTCAAAAATACGTCGTGAGCGAGCTTTTTTTGATGATGGAATTATACGGAATACGGACGGAGTTTAAATCAAAGTAATAATTTTTTGATGCCACGAAAAGACCGATATTATTGTGCACCGGCGTAAATCGACGTGTTGTGCTGTCTATACTGGGCACGCATTGGTTTCAGATAATCTCGTTGATCATGCTGAGCGGGAGCTTCAAAAAGCAAAAAATCTCTGGCGCGTATTGCCACGTACGGAGTATATATTATATATATCAAGCCGCTTAGCTTGAGCTTTAGAAGCGCTATTTTAAGCCAACGGTAGGTCCGCGATAAAATTTTGACCAGAGCGCTTATTTGAATCATTACCATAGTCTTTTCCTAGCCTATATAGAGGATCACCTAGGATTAAGTCAATTATTAAGTCAATTGACTGGGCGGCTGTGCAACTTGCGTTGGAGAGAAAATCTTGATTGCGCAACGCCACCCTAGACTGGATATTATCATATGACTGTAGCGTGACAAGCGCCAGCTGATTACCCCCCCATTATCCGGATTGACTTGATTACTTTTAGGTCTCGTTTGTTTTCCAAGTTCGTCATTTTGTATCAGAATAAATTACACAGCTCTTTCAAAATGTGATGCCAGCACGCTCAGCTACCGTATGAATGTCTTTATCGCCCCGGCCCGACAGGTTTACTAGTAAAATCTGATCACGTCCTAGATCCGGAGCAATCTTTGCCGCATATGCAAGCGCGTGGCTGGATTCAAGAGCAGGAATAATGCCCTCGATACGGCAGCAGTCATGAAATGCACTTAATGCCTCATCATCTGTGATTCCAACATACTGTGCGCGACCAGTATCATGCAGCCATGCATGTTCTGGTCCGACACCCGGATAGTCTAGTCCCGCGGAAATTGAATGTGTATTGATAATTTGCCCATTCTGGTCTTGCAATAGATAGGTTCGGTTACCGTGCAGGATACCTGGTGAACCACTGATCAGTGACGCAGCATGACGACATGTCTCTATCCCATCGCCGGCCGCTTCTACGCCAATTAACTGAACTGCTGTATCGCTGATATATGGATAAAAAATACCCATCGCATTTGAGCCACCTCCTACGCACGCAATTACTGCGTCTGGTTGACGACCAACTAACTCAGCCATTTGAACCAGACATTCATCTCCGATTACACACTGGAAATTACGCACCATCATTGGATAGGGGTGTGGACCTGCTACAGTACCAATAATATAAAATGTATTCTCAATATTTGAGACCCAATCGCGCATCGCTTCATTTAATGCATCCTTCAGTGTGCGAGAACCCGAATCAATCGGCACAACAGTTGCTCCAAGCAGTTTCATTCGATAAACATTTGCTGCTTGTCGGCATACATCTAAAATACCCATGTATACTACACACTCCATACCAAGACGAGCCGCAATCGTTGCGGTAGCTACGCCATGTTGGCCGGCGCCAGTTTCCGCAATAATGCGCAGCTTTCCCATGCGACGTGCTAGCAAAGCTTGTCCAATTACATTGTTAATTTTATGCGCACCAGTGTGATTTAAGTCCTCACGCTTTAAATAAATCTGTGCACCACCGAGTAGTTCACTCCAACGCTTCGCGTGATAGATCGGTGACGGACGGCCCACAAAATGCTTTAGCTCGCGCGCATATTCCTCAACAAACTCAGGATTTTTTCGGTATTTTCCGTACGCGTCACGCAAATCGGTGAGCGCATGAAGCAATGTTTCGGCGACGAACACACCACCATACGGGCCAAAGTGACCACGTTCATCAGGCAAGTTGTACATTACAAAACTCTCCTCAGATAAGACCCGTGGACCGGACCGACGATCCTACTATTTAGGGGGTCCCTATAGCGGACGATACTTCATCTGCAGCGCGTACGGCATGAATAAACGCTGCCATTTTAATATAATCTTTAACACCCTTTGCATTCGCTACTTCGATGCCACTAGATACATCTACAGCATATGGGCGTATCCGATGAATAACGTTCGCTACGTTTTGTGAATTCAATCCACCACTAAAAATACCCCGATGTGCAATCTTTGCTGGAATAAGTGACCAATCAAAAACCTTTCCACCTCCGCCATAACCCGCTACTAACGTATCGAATAAAAGGCCTGTTGCACAAGCATAGTTGAGAGCTAATTTATCTAAATCAGTCGGCTTCGTATCTGGACTGATGTGTAGAGTGCGCAGCCAGCGCAGACCCGCTCGGTCTGCTAAGGCCTTGCAACGCTGAGGCGTCTCGTCACCGTGAAATTGAAGAATTCCAAGCGGCACTTCATCGATAACTCGTTCGAATAGAGTATTATCGGCATTAACAAACAGCCCAACCACGGACACAAATGCGGGGATACGACGCACTAGAGCGGAAGCTAGCTCAATACTTACACAACGTGGGCTAGGTGGGTAGAAGACTAATCCAATTGCATCCGCACCGAGTGCAACTGCTAAATCGACGTCCCCCTCACTACATAATCCGCATAGCTTCACGCGCGTTCGGCGTGTGCAGCTATGCTGTTTAGGGGCCATAATAGTGGCGGATTCAGTCATAATTCTATACCCGTGCAGAACGGAAAACACCTAGAATTAGATAGTGGCACATCAAAGTCATCAGGATATCTTACTTGTAGCAAGTAGAGGCCATCTGGCATAAATGTTGGCGCAGCGCGCCTTCGATCTCTAGTAGCTAGCACTTCTGCTACCCAATAGGCTGGGTGCTTATGCCACCCCACCGATACCAAACAACCCATAATATTTCGTACCATACGATATAAAAACGCATTCGCGCGAAATCGAAAATGCACAAACAGTCCATCCTCAACAATATCAATTGCATACAAGTGCTTGATAGGCGTTTTTGCTTGGCAATTAGACGAGCGAAACGACGAAAAATCGTGTTCACCGATCAGGTGCCTGGCAGCCTCTCGCATCATGTCGGTATCTAGTGCTTTATGAACCCACCCAGCACGCTTCGCTAGCATCGGCGAGCGTACCGAATGTACGTATAGCACATAAAAATACACGCGCTCAAATGCAGTAAAGCGCGCATGAAAAGTCGGCGGTACTAGTTTAGCCCACTGTACCGCAATACTTGGCGGTAAAAATGCGTTTACTCCACGAACCCATGAAGATTCTGCTCGGTCAAGCTGTGTATCGAAATGCACGACTTGACCAAGCGCATGTACGCCTCTATCAGTACGACCAGCAACAATAGTAGATAGTGGTACTTGCGCAAAATGCCCTAACGCAAGTTCAAACACGTTTTGCACGGTATTACCGTGTGGTTGTGCTTGCCAGCCGAAAAAATTGGATCCTTCATACTGAAGTCCTAACGCGATACGCATTAACACCCCACCTAATGCGGAACAAGAACGATACACAGCCTACGAATCTTGTCCGATGATATCGGATATTTGACACAAAGACTCTTATCTAATGCACGCGCTGGATTTCCTAATTCTATATATTTTATGGTCAGATCAAGCTTGATACGAGATAATCGCAGTGAACACTGTAGTAGTGAGGTACTAAACGGTTCCGTGATAAATATGCATACATTTAGTATAAATTAATAGCCAAAATTATAAAATCATATTGCTTATATCTTGGGCGACAGAGGATATCGAGACACTTCTAATATAATTTTAGAGATATGCAACACGAGTAGCACCAGCAAAATTTGCTTGCGCAAATCTTGAACTTTACGAGCGTCCTAAAGCAAAAAAACTTATATTGAATATACGTCTATTTATTGTTAACTACGTTGCATATATTTATTAATACTAATTAACTTATTGATAATATAATGAAAATTATAAAACAAAAAAGCGTTAGGCGCCCTAATAATATAATTTCTTTTGCATAAGGTATACGTTTATTTTCTCGTAGATCAACGCTCAATTAAAATGCGCAACATCCTGCGAAGGGGTTCAGCAGCGCCCCATAGTAACTGATCGCCAACTGTAAATGCCGCCAGATATTCCCCCCCCATCGCAAGCTTTCGCAATCGGCCGATCGGGACCGATAATGTACCGGTTACATTAGCTGGTGATAGTTCCTGTATTGATGCATTACGCTCGTTCGATATAACCTTTACCCAATCGCTTGCTGTTTCTAGCATATGATAAATCTCATCGAGCGGAACGTCTTTTTTTAGCTTGATTGTCAAGGCTTGAGAGTGACAGCGCATTGCGCCGATGCGTACGCATAACCCATCGATTGGGATCGACCCTGGTTTACCTATTCCTGGTCGACCTAGGATTTTGTTGGTTTCGGCGCCCCCCTTCCATTCTTCTTTTGATACGCCATCTCCTAGATCTTTATCGATCCATGGAATCAGAGATCCAGCTAGTGGCACGCCAAAATATTGTACGGGCAATGCGGCACTATTCATGATAGAAGACACACGATAATCAATATCTAAAATTGACGACGTTGGATCCGATAGTTGCGACTCAACTGCGTTATATAGTGTCCCCATCTGAGATAAAAGCTCTCGCATATTTTGCGCGCCAGCACCGGATGCGGCTTGATATGTCATTGCGGTCACCCAATCGATTAAATCGTACCGGAATAATCCGCTTAGCGCCATTAGCATTAAACTCACAGAGCAATTCCCGCCAATAAAATCGCGGCCTCCGTGCATCAGCGAATTACGAATCATGTCGAGATTGATCGGATCTAGAATAATTACTGCATCATCTTTCATTCGAAGAGTAGATGCTGCATCGATCCAGTAGCCTTTCCATCCAGCAGCACGTAGCTTTGGATAGATATCTTTTGTATAGCTACTTCCCTGACAGGTAATAATCGCGTCACAGCGTTTTAGTTCCTCAAGATCTGATGCTCCTTTAAGCTTTGTATTAACAAATTCCGGCGCCGATCCGCCCACATTACTAGTACTGAAGAAGATGGGCTCTATTAAGTCCAAATCTCGCTCCTGCTGCATACGTCGCATTAGGACGCTGCCAACCATGCCGCGCCAACCAACAAAACCTACGTTCATGACTTGCCTTTTGGATCAATTCTTTTGTACACCTACCACCAGTATGTCCACCCATAGGAGATAGGGTGGACATAACCAGAAACGATTAAGTTTCGACTGTTTACAAACGTGAATAGCGACCTGCTGTACTAATAATACAGCAGGTCGCTAACGTCGTTTATGACAACTAAGTTTTATAAGTAAATGCCAAGATTAGTTGGGTTATTATATACGAAATTTAGAGGTAGGCAGTACTTGAACAGCTCGAAAAGCGAACTGATTCAGCAATTTACATTACCTTAATCGCTCGATTAAACGTCATCAGTGTGCTAATGCCGCAATGACTGCATTGCCCATTTCGCTCGTACTAACTTGCTTACAACCTGGTGTAATAATATCTAATGTGCGATATCGTTGTGATAGTACAAGTTTAACTGCATTCTCAATCCTATCCGCCTGTTCAGGTCGCCCTAGTGAATACCGTAACATCATTGCTGCCGAAAGGATTGTCGCAAGCGGATTAGCTATACTTTTACCTGCAATATCCGGTGCTGAACCGTGTGATGGCTCGTATAGGCCCTTGTTATTAGCATTGATCGACGCAGAGGGTAACATACCGATCGAACCAGTTAATATTGCTGCCTCATCAGATAAGATATCACCAAATATATTGCCGGTTACAACTACATCGAAAGCCTTTGGTGCTTTCACTAGTTGCATGGCTGCGTTATCAACATACATATGTGACAATTTGACGTCCGGATATTCGAGCGCCAAATCAATCATGACATTTCTCCACAGTTGCGATGTCTCTAGCACGTTAGCTTTATCGATAGATGTCACATGTTTTGTGCGTTTTCTTGCTGCCTGGAAAGCTACGTGCCCAATTCGTCGGACTTCTGGTTCTGCATAACGCATTGTATCGAAACCTTCATGATTACCCTGGAATGGGCCATCTGGTGCGTTGCGAAGACCGCGTGGCTGGCCGAAGTAGATATCCCCACTTAGTTCTCGTACAATCAGGATATCTAGTCCAGAAATAATTTCTGGCTTTAGCGATGACGCACTCGTTAATTCCGGATAGCATATCGCCGGACGAAGGTTTGCAAATAACTGTAGATGCGTGCGCAATCCAAGAATTGCTTGCTCCGGGCGAAACATACGCTCAAGCTTATCATATCTCCAATCACCGACTGCTCCAAACAAAATTGCGTCAGCGTGCTTAGCTAGTGCCAATGTATCATCTGGTAAAGGATTCCCGCTTGCCTCGTAGGCAGCACCGCCAACTAGTGCTAGTTCTAATTCGAAACTCTCGTCGAGCGCTTGGAGCACTTTTACTGCCTCAGTCACAATTTCTGGGCCAATTCCGTCACCCGGCAAAATAGCAATCTTCATAGATTATGTTCCCAAAGAATTCAACTGATAAAACACATAAAGATAAATGCTATCTCAATCTCAATCGATAAGTGTATTAGTTAGCCATGGTTGATGAGCTAATCGTTCAGCTTCAAATTGAGTAATCCGCTGACGATGACGTAGTGTAAGATCAATATCATCGAAACCATGAAGCAAACAGTACTTCCGAAACGGTGTAATATCGAAATTAAATACTTTGTGGCCGCATAGGGTGCGTACTTTCTGTTGATTTAGATCAATTGTTAACTGGAATCCGTCAAATGTAGCGGTATCATTAAATAGCTGCTGCACATCAGAGGTAGGTAAAACTATCGGCAGCAGACCATTCTTCAGGCAATTATTAAAGAAAATATCTGCAAAATAGGGGGCGATTATCGCTCGAAAACCGTACTGCTGTAGTGCCCAGGGCGCATGTTCACGTGAACTACCACAGCCGAAATTCTGGCGCGTAAGCAAGATTGAAGCGCCTTGGTAGCGCGGCCAATTTAGTACGAAATCCGGGTTCAGCGTTCGGCTTAAATAATCTTTGCGCAGCTCGCCATGGTCTAAGTATCGCCATTCATCAAATAGATTAGGGCCAAATCCTGTGCGCTTGATCGACTTCAGAAACTGCTTAGGAATAATAGCATCAGTGTCGACATTCTCACGATCAAGGGGTACAACAATACCGGTATGAACAGTAAATTTTTCCATAACTTCCTTGAACTTAATTGAATGAGGTCAGGCTCGCTGTTATAGGTTATGTTTGGTAATTTTGTGTTACTCTGCTGATGCGGCTGACTTAGTTAGAGTCCTGCTTAAGGGCGTGCTAGCGTCATATGCATGTCTTCTCTAGGAGAAAGTCCATCGATAGTAGCCGAGCATTGCTGAAACCGTTTGTATTGTATGTATTCAATGAATATAGCATTTTGCTTATAATGCGTTTCAAGCCAGCTGACGCACATCAAAAAAATGTCCAGCGATGGCAGCTGCTGCTGCCATCGCTGGACTAACCAGATGGGTACGTCCGCCGTTACCTTGGCGCCCCTCGAAATTACGATTCGATGTCGACGCACACCGATCCCCCGGATCCAGTCGGTCTGCGTTCATTGCTAGACACATTGAACAACCTGGTGCACGCCACTCAAACCCAGCCCCCTTAAATACTTTGTCGAGCTCTTCCCGCTCGGCTTGCTCCTTCACTAACCCAGAGCCCGGTACAACTAAAGCTTGCCGGATACTTGGTGAAATACGCTGCCCAAACTTACGAACTACGTCCGCGGCAGATCGCAGATCTTCAATTCGAGCATTAGTGCAAGAGCCAATGAAAATTTTGTCTAGCCTTATTGCCTCGATTGGCATATTAGGCTTTAGAGCCATATACTGAAGTGCTCGCTCCATCGCATCTCGCTTAACTGGGTCTTTCTCTAGCTTTGGGTTGGGTACTCGTTCGTTAATCGATGTAACCATCTCTGGCGATGTACCCCAGGTTACTTGCGGTAGAATCTGCGACGCACTTAGATTAATAATCTGATCAAAATGTGCACCTTTATCAGAGCAAAATATTCTCCAATATCGAGAAGCTTCTTCAAACGCAGCATCCTTTGGTACAAACGGACGATTACGAAGATAGTCGATTGTTATATCATCGACCGCTATCATTCCGGCACGGGCGCCCGCCTCAATAGCCATGTTGCATATGGTCATGCGACCCTCCATGGAGAGTGCATTGATTGCCAGGCCGCTGAATTCAATCGCATAACCAGTACCACCAGCTGTACCAATGCGCCTGATAATTGCAAGGATAATATCCTTGGCCGCACATCCACGTGGCAATACGCCATCAACTTTGATCAGCATATTCTTGCTTTTTTTCTGAAGTAAAGTCTGAGTGGCAAGTACATGTTCAACCTCGGACGTACCAATTCCGTGCGCAAGGGCACCAAATGCGCCATGCGTTGACGTATGGGAATCACCACAGACTATAGTCATTCCGGGCAATGTTGCTCCCTGCTCCGGCCCAATGATATGAACGATACCCTGTCTCTGGTCGTTCATCTTGAATTGCGTGATTCCATGAGCATCACAGTTAGCATCTAGAGTATCTACCTGTAGTCTAGATACCGGATCTGTAATGCCATAGCTGCGATCAGTAGTTGGTACATTATGGTCCGATACCGCTAAGTTCGCGCTAATACGCCATATCGGTCGTTGTGCCAGCCTCAAGCCTTCGAATGCTTGTGGCGAGGTCACTTCATGTAATAAATGCCGATCAATATATAGTAAAGTAGTGCCGTCTTCCTCAGCATGGACGACGTGCGAACTCCACAGTTTGTCATACAAAGTCTGGAGCATAGTGTTTAGTTTCTAGTTGGGATTCTAGACCGTGATATTGAAAGGATTGAGTAAACCAAGTTGCGTGGATAACAGATGATGTCAGTAGTACAAAACAATTCCCTATCTCTTGGCTAGAAAACATTATAAAAGTATAGGGGCTTATGATGACATTTAAAATACCTAGATAAATACTATGATTGATGCACCTGCACGACTATATCGCACAGTACAGTAGGAAATAGCTACACAGCTTAGCCCCCCCCCCTCTGTAGAGGGGGATTTTATCAAATCGCGCTTGAAAGCACACCCCAGCTCCACTCTGTTAGTTAGGCTGATACTGATACCGATGATTACGAGCAATCTCGACACATATGCAGTAAACATATATATCTACTCAACTCACTATATCCTAACTTGTAAGTATGAAATCAGAGTGCTTTCCTGATGGCTGAGTGCGCTCTATCACTCTACAGTAAACCTCTAACAAATAATTTACGTAGACTGATTATTTAAAATCTGTGGATTACAAGTCTCTGTAACTATTCTTATAAGAGAGGGCTTACTCGGCAAGTAGTGGGCTTTATTTGGTCGCGCGCAGCGCATGACCAATAAACAATTGGCGCGGACGACCTATTTTTTGTTCTGGCTCTGAAATCATCTCGCTCCACTGTGCAATCCAACCCACTGTGCGGGCCATTGCGAATATACATGTGAACATAGATGTTGGGATACCGAGAGCGCGTTGCACAATACCGGAGTAGAAATCTACATTTGGATACAGCTTTCGTGAAACGAAATATTCGTCCTCAAGCGCAATTTTCTCTAGTTCTATTGCTAACTTAAATAGAGGATCATCGCATAAACCCAACTCGCCGAGGACTTCGTGGCACGTTTCACGCATTAACTTGGCTCGCGGATCATAGTTTTTATACACTCGGTGGCCAAAACCCATTAGCTTTACACCAGAATTTTTATTCTTGACCTGTTTAATAAATTCGCGAATTTTATTCGGCGAGCCGATTTCTTCAAGCATATTCAGCGACGCCTCATTAGCGCCGCCATGCGCCGGACCCCATAGGCATGCTATACCAGCAGCAATACACGCAAATGGATTAGCTCCAGACGAACCAGCCAACCTTACAGTTGAGGTCGATGCATTTTGCTCATGGTCAGCATGCAGGATGAGAATACGATCTAGTGCTCGCACTAAAACATCTCTGATCCAATATTCCTCACATGGGTTCGCAAACATCATTCGCATGAAATTTGCACTATACGATAGGTCGTTGCGCGGATAGACGAACGGCTGACTAACACTGTGCTTATAAATCATTGAAACGAGTGTTGGTAGCTTTGCGATTATACGAATTGCTGATACATCACGATGATAAGGATCGTTAGTATTCGGCGAATCATGATAGAACGCTGACAGTGCACCGACAGCTGCTGTAAGAATTGCCATAGGATGCGCATCATGTCGGAAGCCTTGGAAGAAAAACTGCATCTGCTCAGGAACCATCGTGTGCTTTGCTATGATATTAGCAAATTCTTGTTTCTGCTGTTTTTTTGGTAAATCACCCCTGAGTAGTACATAACAAGTCTCGATGAAATCTGCGTTCTGCGCTAGTTCATATATCGAGTATCCTCGATATAATAATTCACCTTTATCACCATCAATATAAGTAATCGCAGAGTTGCAGGACGCTGTAGACATGAATCCTGGATCATAAGTAAATTTTCCAGTCTGGCCATACAGCTTGCGAATGTCGATTACATCCGGACCCATCGTACCCTTATAGATTGGCAGTTCAATACTTGGCGAATTATCGCTAAATGAGAGCGTAGCTTTAACGTTTGACGGGGTCATGGCACATCCTCAATCCTAGTATAGGAAACAAATTTTCGATATCACAACGCATGACTCACACCGCGCGTAGCCAACCTAATACGCGTGCCACTGGAGGTGAAAAGAATTGTGTGCTAGGTTCGCTATCTGAAAGCAACAGATTCATTAGTTCATTATCGGATAGCTCAAGCAGCTGCCTAAGGGCCTCGATATCCACATGGCTTAGCATATGTTCATATCGACTAAAAAAACGCTCTAAAATTAGATCGTTTTCTAGTAGTCCACGACGCGAGCGCCAGCGAAGTCGCTCGTAACGAGGGTCACTATAATGAGGTGATGACATACCGTCCATTTCAGACTGTCCGGCGAAGCATTAGCTCTTTAATCTTGCCAATCGCTTTCGTCGGATTTAGCCCCTTCGGGCATACGTCGACGCAGTTCATAATCGTGTGGCAACGAAATAGACGATATGGATCCTCTAGATTATCTAGCCGTTCTCCGGTTGCCTGGTCTCGGCTATCAGCAATAAATCGATATGCTTGCAATAAACCCGCCGGTCCAACAAACTTGTCTGGGTTCCACCAAAAGCTGGGGCATGACGTTGAGCAACTTGCACATAATATGCACTCGTACAATCCGTCGAGCTCATCACGCTCCTCAGGCGACTGCAAGCGCTCTTTTTCCGGGGGTGGCATATCATTAATTAAGTACGGCTTGATAGAATAATACTGATTAAAGAACTCTGTAAAATCACAAATTAGGTCGCGCACAACCGGTAGTCCAGGCAATGGCCGAAGAATAATCTTATTTGGTAACTCGTTTAGATTCGTTAGGCACGCCAGCCCATTTTTGCCATTGATATTCATCGCATCCGAACCGCAAACACCTTCGCGGCATGATCGGCGGAAGGAGATGGTCTCATCGATTGTCTTAAGCTTAATTAGCGCATCAAGAAGCATTGGGTAGTGTGAGTCGAGATCAAGCTCGTATGTCTGCATGCATGGTGCGGCATTTTTGTCTGGATCGTAGCGGTAAATCTCAAAAATACGTTTTGCCATGTTCGTCTCCTTTAGGTTACCGCGTATCGCTTAGAAAGTCCGTGGTCTAGGGGGGACTGGGTCAACTGTTAATGGTTTCATGTGAACTGGTTTGTATTCTAGACGATCGCCTTCGCTAAACCACAGCGTATGACACAGCCAGTTTTCATCATCACGTCGCTCATAGTCACTATGAGCATGCGCGCCTCGGCTTTCCTTACGCGCTTCGGCTGATACTAATGTCGCACGAGCGACTTCGATTAAGTTAGATAGCTCAAGCGCTTCAACACACGCAGTGTTGAACACTTTGGACTTATCTTTTAGATGCACATCGTTAGCACGCGCGCATACAGCGCGAATTTTGTCGATACCTTCAGTCAGCAGTTTAGAGGTTCGGAACACGCCCGCATACTGCTGCATGGTCTTTCGTATGTCTGCAGCCACTGCGTGGGTGTACTCGCCAGACGAGGAGACCTTAAGCTTATCCAGACGCGATATAGCAAGATCTCCGGCGTCGATCGGGAGCGGTTTATGCTCCTTTACTTCTTTCGCGCACTTGATAATGTGATTTCCAGCTGCTCGGCCAAATACAACGAGATCTAACAACGAGTTAGTACCAAGTCGGTTTGCGCCATGGACTGATACGCATGAGCATTCTCCGACCGCATAGAAACCGTTGACCGGATCTTCATGTCCTTTTGATGTGCCAATAACTTGGCCATGAATGTTTGTGGGAATGCCACCCATCTGGTAATGGATAGTCGGCACAACCGGGATCGGTTCTTTAATCGCATCAACGTTTGCAAACTTCAGAGCAATCTCACGAATCGTCGGAAGACGCTTCATAATCGTCTCTGGGCCAATATGCGATAAATCTAACAGTACATAGTCTTTATTCGCGCCACAGCCCCGCCCTTCTTTGATTTCCTGATCCATTGATCGGGATACAAAGTCACGCGGCGCTAGATCTTTTAGTATCGGCGCATAGCGTTCCATGAAGCGCTCGCCGTTTACATTTCGAAGAATACCGCCCTCGCCGCGTACCCCTTCCGTAATTAGTACTCCAGCACCAGCAACGCCAGTCGGATGGAACTGCCAGAATTCCATATCCTGCAGCGCGATTTTTGCCCGTGCAGCCATCCCTAAGCCGTCGCCAGTATTAATAAAGGCGTTAGTTGAGGCATTAAAGATGCGTCCGGCTCCTCCGGTTGCAAACAACGTACACTTACCCTCTAAAATGTAAAGGTCACCAGTTTCTATCTCGAGCGCAGTCACGCCAAGCACATCGCCCTCTACGTCGCGAATAAGGTCTAGCGCCATCCATTCGATGAAGAAATGCGTTTTAGCTCGTACATTCTGCTGGTACAGCGTATGCAGTAGTGCGTGGCCAGTACGATCTGCAGCCGCGCAAGCACGTTGCACCGGTTTTTCACCATAGTTCACGGTATGGCCTCCGAATGGGCGTTGATAAATCGTTCCATCCGGATTGCGGTCGAACGGCATGCCTAAGTGCTCAAGCTCGTATACCGCGCCCGTTGCCTCACGGCACATAAACTCGATAGCATCTTGATCTCCAAGCCAGTCTGAGCCCTTAATCGTGTCGTAAAAATGGTAATGCCAGTTATCTTCACTCATGTTTCCAAGTGATGCACCGATGCCACCTTGTGCGGCTACTGTGTGCGAGCGAGTCGGGAATACTTTAGAGAGTACGGCGACCGACAAACCAGCCTTCGCGAGTTGTAACGATGCGCGCATCCCAGAGCCTCCCGCCCCGACAATTACCACATCGAATTTGCGACATAACAGCGAACTCTTGATTACAACCATGCCCTTAAACTCTCCAAAGAATCTGTGCAGCATAGCCTGCGCATGCAAGGAGCCAGGCAATTGTTAGCACGTATAGAATAAGACGCACACCGGTCTGCTTTATGTAGTCCATCCAGATATTTCGTACACCAACCCAGGCGTGATAAAAAAGCGCGATGAACGTAATAAATGTCGCGAGCCTCATCCATTGCATTGAAAAGATCGCCGTCCAACCTTTATATGAGAAGTTACCAGCTGAAAAAAAATAGATGAGCAAGATGACCGTATAGATTGCCATAGTTGCCGCTGTCGCGCGCTGCATAATCCAGTCATACAGCCCATAATGAGCGCCAACCACTAGGCGCTTCGCACCAATTCGGTGATTCATTTAAAAAGCTCCGAACAATTTAAAAGCAACGGCGATTGTAAGTATCGATGACACTACGAGCACAAGGATCGACGTTTGCTTACTACCTCTCTTTGTAAGTGCATAGTGCATATCCAGCAATAGATGACGAAGTCCAGCACAGAAGTGAAATAGATATACCCACGACAATACCACCGCAACGAGATTGACTAAAGGATAGGAAAAGCAGGCTTTCAGGAATGCAAAGTTAAGCTCTGAATTCAGGCTTTGCTCAAGTAGGTATAATACAAGAGGTAGCAGAAAAAACAGAAGGGCACCACTTATACGGTGCAGGATGGATACGCGGCCCGCAAGTGGTAGCCTTAACATCAGTATTTGTCGAATATTAATGTTTCGGTACTCTGGTCTTAATTTTTTTACGGCTTCAGCCATAGCTAGACCCCAAAATTGATACATCAATGCATAATTTTAACGCCTTTATTTACGTTACATCGCAATAATATTACGCTCCGTTCTTTTAAAGATGAGCGCTCTATCATTACTTATGTTGCATACGCAACAATAGATACTTATCAGTAGTATGAACTTTTGTTGGCTCAAATCGTTTTGGAAAAATACCTGGATGTTATATACCAGTCTGTCCTATAATAGTGGATAGTCAGCGGAACATCTAGTAGTTCCCTTACTACCGCATTCGCGACTATCGTGCGAATCTTGGGGACGCACGAATTACCCTAATAGTGCACTCAGTATTGAATGGCGCCCCTTATATTCGGATAGCTGCTCTAACGAGAGCCCGCGAAACATCGACCCAGACAGTCAGATTTCGTCAAGTATCATTGGTTTAGCCTCGAACTCAAGAACACATTTGACCAGTACCACTGGATCCGCGTAATTAAGTTCCAATCGACGAGAAATTTTGCCGGTGCGGCAGACGTTTTGTACCTCTAGTAAACGGCTCTTGTGGGGCTGTGGTTTGCCTTAGTCGAGTAGTAATCGCAAAAAAACAGAACCGCACATGATCCCTATTATTAATCGCTACAAATGTGCCTTTTCTCTGACGGCGTACCAGCAGATACCAGTAGCTAACTTGTCTATTGCCTTGCACATAGTACCTTGACTTACTATAGCGGGTAGCTAACTTCACTCTGCTTTAGATAATCTCACCCAGTTTCTATCTCTCCCACTCTAAACTTTAGTAATTAACTTTTTAATTTGTCGGTAAAACGGGCTAAACGTAGGCGAGGATAGAGCCAGACTGTACTAGGGTTGTCTGTCGTTATGTTGCTTGGGCTCGAATATCGAATTTATTCCACCATTTCAGCATGAAAAAAACTGTATAGTCTATCTTCTTAGATCTTACATAAGATATAAGAAGATAGTTGACTTCACCTATTCTGACTCCTAAACTGCATCACTACGCGATGCGGAAGGATAAAAAATTACTGGCGCTATTGTTAGTTGCAAACTAAGTTCTATATTCTAATGAAGCGCTCATGCAGCTAAAGAAACTGCACTGACACGCGAGGAATATCCACTAAAGAATGCCCTCAAAAGCCACCCGATGTGCTTGATAGCGTTTTTTCTGCGTTCAAATATCTTTTTTGCGTTACGTCCTGTTTTGGAGATTTATCAATGCCTAAGCCCGCTAAACGCATTGCTGTCACCGGCGCAGCAGGTCAAATTAATTACTCACTGCTATTTCGTATCGCGAATGGCGATTTACTTGGCAAAGATCAACCTGTTATCTTGCAGCTACAAGACCTCCCGCAAGCGCAAACTGCCGTAATAGGGGTAGTTATGGAGCTTGCAGACTGTTCTTTTCCTCTGCTCTCTAACGTGGTAGTCACGGATAATCCGAAAGTTGCATTTAAGGATGCTGACGTTGCAATACTGGTTGGCGCAAGACCTCGCTCTAAAGGCATGGAGCGAAAAGATTTGCTATCGACTAACGCTAGAATTTTCGCGGCGCAGGGATGTGCGCTCAATGAGGTTAGTAGCCGCGATGTAAAAGTACTGGTAGTAGGCAATCCAGCTAATACTAATGCCTATATTGCGATGAAAGCGGCCCCGGACTTACCTAAGAAAAACTTTACTTCGATGCTACGCCTCGATCATAACCGGGCGCTGTCGCAACTGGCTAGAAAAGCCGATAAGCCGGTTGGGTGTATCGATAAACTGATAGTGTGGGGAAACCATTCACCGACGATGTATCCAGATTTTCGATTCGCAACAGCCGAAGGACATTTACTAACCCAACTGATCAACGACGATTCATGGAATCGCAACGTTTTTATACCCGCAATAGGAGAGCGAGGCGCAGCGATTATTCAGGCTCGTGGATTGTCATCAGCTGCATCTGCGTCTAATGCGGCAATTGATCATATGCGCGACTGGATTCTAGGATCTAATGGCAAGTGGGTTACAATGGGGGTTCCGTCAGATGGTTCATATCGCATTCCAGAAGACATCATCTATGGTGTGCCAGTAATTACTGAGAATGGAGAATATACGCGTGTTCAGGGTCTAGAGATAGATGCTTTTTCTCGTGAGAAGATGGACATCTCGCTCGGCGAACTTCTCGAAGAGCGTGACAGTATAAAGACCATTCTTGGGTAAGCTAGAAAGCTTTCACGCGACATCTCTAAAGATAGTAACTAAAAGTGCCGCGTGCTAACTCGAAACTCGCTCTAGTTACGCGCAGTACACAGTGACTAATTCAAGCCTTCTAAAATATCACGCCTTCTAAAACATCATATCAGAAGTGATAAAGTAAAAATCTTGGCCTAAACAATATCTATTTTGGGGTATGGATGCATGAGATACCTTACAATAAATTAGCAGAGTACTCCCCAATTGCGCTATACGTGTACCTGATATCAGTTGAACTTCGATAATTCACGTACAGAAACCTGTGCTAGCCAATTTTAAGATATATATATCAGTTTTAAAGACTACCATGGGTATGGTAGTCGATCTAATGCAATGGCTCTATTACTTTCCGGAAAAAGCGATTAAGACCACTGCTTAAGAGCATATTATCTCTTAGCCATCAGCGCTCATCTAGACTAAAGCACTAAAGCAGCATCCTAGTCTAGGATAGACTGATTAAGCAGCGCGAGACTGTATCAAAACTCGCTACCTAGATCAATACTCAAACTATATTTAGTACCATCCGTTAAACTGATACCGTTTAGGAGAAATAACGCTACTGCCTTGATAAGATATCCTACATATCCCTCTATATATTCAGGGGCATATCCTATCTGGGCTTAAGAATAGTATAAAAAACGGTTGGATGAGCGGCGAATAGGTGTTAAGTTTCCTATACGTATTCGATCCGCCACCAGAAAGCTATTAAGGCAATAAGTACGTTACATGCGTAACGAGAGACTGGCTGCTAATTGCACCCGAAACGATCCATGCACGCGTAACATTCCATAATATCACAATTATTAGGACTTGATAATTAATCTGAGTTAGTCGAAATTATTTCTATTCATAGATAGTAATGAGTCTAGTTATTAACTGGTTAATTAAAAGTTCCGAGCGAATTTTATGCATTGCTGCACTAACAAGTGGCGCCATACTATTGTTGGTATTTTTCCAGACTAAGACTATTGCGAAGTAGTCCCTGTTAATGAGTGCACTAAGTTTATGCGACTTAGCTGATAATCTACGCGCATCAACCTCAAGGAAATATTATGATTCATAATCTTTATGAAACGCTTAAAGCATTCGATAGCGGCTCAGGTAAGGGTAAATACTACTCATTGCCACAGCTTGGAAAAGCCCTCAATATTCATATTGACCGATTGCCTGTATCAATTCGTATTGTTCTCGAATCTGTACTACGTAATTACGATGGGAAAAAGATAAATGAAGAGCATATTGAACAGTTAGCGATGTGGCAACCAAATTCTGTACGCGTTAATGAGATTCCATTTGTCGTATCACGCGTCGTATTACAAGACTTCACTGGGGTACCTCTTCTGGCAGATATCGCGGCAATGCGCAGCGTCGCACAGCGTGCTGGTAAAAACCCGAAATGTATCGAGCCTTTAGTGCCAGTCGACCTAGTTATAGACCATTCAGTACAGATAGATTATTTTCGACAGAAAGATGCTTTAGACCTAAACATGAGGCTAGAGTTCGAGCGAAATAAAGAGCGCTACCAGTTTATGAAGTGGGGTACGCAGGCATTTAATACATTTAGGGTCATACCACCGGGCGTTGGCATCGTACATCAGGTAAACTTAGAATACCTAGCGCGCGGCGTACATAAAAAGAACGTAGACGGTAATCTACTATATTACCCCGATACACTTGTAGGTACTGACAGCCATACAACGATGATTAACGGCATTGGTGTGGTCGGTTGGGGCGTAGGTGGTATCGAGGCTGAGGCAGGTATGCTCGGTCAGCCAGTATATTTCCTGACACCTGATGTAATTGGCATTGAACTTAAAGGCCAGCTGCGCGCAGGCGTTACTGCGACGGACCTAGTTCTAACAATTACCGAGATGTTACGTAAAGAGAAAGTAGTTGGTAAGTTCGTCGAATTCTTTGGAGAAGGTACTTCATCTCTAACACTGCCAGACCGTGCTACGATTGCGAATATGGCACCAGAGTATGGTGCAACTATGGGTTTCTTCTCGGTTGATGATAAGACAGTTGATTATTTTAAGGGTACTGGCCGGACAAAAGAAGAAATAGTTGCGCTGCAAAAATATTTCAGAGCACAGGGTTTATACGGTACTCCAGGCAGAGGGGAAATTGACTATACGAAAACGCTAACGTTAGACTTGAGAACCTTCGCACCGTCGATTGCTGGCCCAAAACGTCCGCAGGACCGGATTGAAATCGGTAATGTGAAGAGCGTATTCACTGAATTATTTTCATTGCCTATCGCACAAAATGGTTTTTCAAAGAAAGCTGATGACCTAAGTAAAATATACAAGACCGTTGATGGAATCGAGTTAAAGAATGGTGACGTACTTATCGCTGCGATTACTTCATGCACGAATACATCGAACCCAAGTCTGCTAATTGCCGCCGGTCTACTCGCAAAAGCAGCTGTTGATGCGGGGCTTATGGTAGCCCCACACATCAAAACATCGCTCGCACCTGGATCTCGGATTGTTACAGAATATCTGAGTGATACTGGCTTGCTGCCATACCTGGAGAAGCTTGGCTTTACGGTCGCAGCATATGGCTGTACGACTTGTATTGGAAATGCGGGTGATCTAACTACGTCACTTAACAATGCAATTATTAATTATGATATAGTTGCAACTGCAATTTTATCCGGTAATCGTAACTTCGAAGCACGAATACATCCAAATATCCGAGCAAATTTCCTCGCCTCACCGCCGCTAGTAGTTGCTTATGCTATTGCTGGTTCAATCACACGAAACCTAATGATTGAGCCGGTTGGAAAGGGGAAAGATGGTCGAAATATCTACCTTGGTGATATTTGGCCGTCTAGCGAGGAGATCAGTAAGCTTCTAAAATACGCGTTAGACGCGAATAAGTTCATAAGAAACTACTCTCAGTTGACACAAAAAGATGACTTATGGAGCCTCATCCAGGGCGATGAGGGCCAGGTCTATAACTGGCCGAAGTCTACTTATATTGCCGAGCCGCCGTTTTTCGGCAAGCATTTTTCGATGCGGCCGTCTATTCAGTTAATTGGATCAATTAAAAACGCTCGGGCACTGGGCATTTTTGGAGACTCAGTGACAACAGATCATATTAGTCCAGCTGGATTAATCCAGGAAGAATCTCCGGCTGGACGATGGTTAAAAGAAAATGGTGTGCAAAAGTCTGACTTTAATAGCTACGGCTCACGACGTGGCAACCACGATGTGATGATGCGCGGCACATTTGCTAATGTGCGGATCAAGAATCTAATAATTCCGACTAAGCCTAACGGCGCTCAGGTAGAGGGCGGCTTAACTATTCATCAACCAAGCGGTGAACAGATGTCGATTTATGATGCCGCGATGAAATATATTGTCAAGGGCATACCAACTATTGTATTTGCTGGCGAAGAGTACGGAACTGGCTCATCGCGTGACTGGGCGGCTAAAGGTACTCATCTACTCGGTGTAAGAGCGGTCGTAGCTCGCAGCTTTGAGCGTATCCATCGTTCAAACTTGGTAGGTATGGGCATCCTGCCGTTACAGTTTAAGAATATGGATAGCGTTCTATCTCTTGGTATTACTGGTAAGGAAAGCTACGACATTGATTGTTTAACAGCAGATTTAAAACCGCAACAGGAAGTTACGCTAGTTATCAGAGATGAGGTGGGCTTAAAAAGAGTACCAGTGCTACTGCGTATCGACACACCGATTGAAGTCGTCTACTATAAAAATGGAGGCATTCTGCCATTCGTATTACGACAGTTATTAGAAAGTACAACACCAGCTAGCCTAGATAAAATTCTAGACTCTGCCGAAAAGATATAACATAAATGAGGATGTCTGACACGTCTGTATCTCAAAGATTATATTAACATTTAATTAAAATGCAGTTTAACGGCGTCAGACTCTTCGAGTTAGCAACATATAGTATGTACCTATGCTTATCTACTAGTTACTTAGCTCAAACAGTTTTTAGTTGCGTGCTATTAGCCAACAGAAGTTTATGTTAGTGAAAGATATTATATCCGCTTCAAACTCTAAAATAACTACGTTAACAAATATAACGCTAAACAAGATTTACCTTAACTAAATACAGAAAATATACTGTGGAATTAGATCCAGACTATAATTCAGAAGTTTTTGCATTTCAATTGACACATCATGCGCTCGCGTATCGCTAAACGTCTCTCACCCGATGCCGACAGGCTTATAGGTTTGTCACTCGCACTTTTTTCATCTGGAAGCCGTATTGAAGATAGATTCTGGGAAGCAAAGCTCGATGCGCTAATCGAAAAATTGATTCGTAATAGAAACCAGACAACACTAGATATTGCTTTAGAGCATTTGCAAAAAGAACATGCGGATGTTTATAGTACCCTTGCTGATCTAGCTGAGACTCATAGCGAATCAGCCTACGTAGAGCGCGATGGCCAGTCATACAACATGCTCTTAATTGCGGCGCCAGTACTAACTTGGACGCGTTATATGATCCCATCTGGCCCGCTAAAAAGCGATGTCGCTGATGCGCTGCATACGCAGTTGCAAGCGCATATTTTTGCAGTTCGAGCCCGCACTGCTTTAGCGCCATATCTATATAGTATCGATCAATTACCGCGCCATCATGTTGAGACATTCCAGCTTGCTCAAAAGCTTGGCCAAGCCGCACTCTTTGGGGGTGCAATTAAGCTAAATCTTAATGATTTACAGGAAACGCCACCAATCCTTGCTGATCCTAGATTTCTGATATCCGTAGTTGCTGCACCGGCCGGCGAACCATTATTTCGCTGGCAGGAAGAAGAGAACGGTGTTCGGGTTAAGCGCGGACAATGCTTAGAAAAATGGCGCGCACAGGGTAAGGAAAATCTACCGAATGTTCTGCCTGGCTGCGAATTCGACTGTTTACTACCAGATGCATATTACTCGGCTTGCCGACACGCAGATGAGCAAATTCGTCCACATACTATACGTAGTGCAGTTAGGTATCTTGAAGACACGATTATTGCCAAACCAGATAAACTACGTGCGGTTGTTGCGGGTTTTGGGGAGCGGCGCGTAGATGAATATCGCATTGCTTTTACCCGGCGAGGTAGCAATGATGTAATTTATGGTGTGGTATGGCCTCTATATGGCCGTGAAAATAGCGAATTCGATTCAGATAACGAAGTGCTGTTTATTGAAGATCCGGCAGACGGAATTCTTAATAAGATTATTGGACTGCTTAAGGATATTGGTATTACTGATATCCGCTGTCACGCAGCACGATTCGCGCAAGAATACTGTGACGATTGTGGTGTACCACTATATGCTGATCCACTTGGCGAGATCGTACATGCAGAAATGCCAGAGGATGCCAAAGAAACGCAACCCCACTTTCACTAATACTGCGCTCTAGCTACTCATTATATACTGTCTGAATTTATTACTTAACATTTAAAGTTAAGATATACTCTAGAGTATTCTTGCGTTTAATCTAAGTGCTATCAGTAATCCTAAAAAATGCAAAGAACTCAAAGATTACAGCGTCAGCTTAACGAGCCTATATTATCTTTAATATTCAGTAATTTTTAGAAAGTTCTTATACTTCTTGATAGATTATTTGAAATATAACACCCTATATTTAATATATCTATTAAATACTAATAATTATGTTATCTAGATAACAAAGAATTCTAATATTAATTACTAATAGATTTATTAAGTATTCTTAATTTTTTTATAATCTAGGTATAGATAATACTATTATTAATCTCGGACAATATATTATTATTATCAATATTTATATATTAATTAAGAGCTAAAATATGTACGCTAACTTCCACGGCGTATATTTTTTCTCTCTATTTATTAAATAATCAATAACTTTAAGGTTTATATTTTTCTGGATCGTAAAAATCAGTTTAAACTTAATATCTGTAAAAATGTCTAGAAAACTAGATCTATTCGAGCTATTGATTGAATTTTTTAAATTACATAAAATGTATTATAGCAAAATTTTTAGTTAGAATTTAGGTTAATTTTACATCTAAAATACTATACTAGTATAGTATAGCTACTATACTATGAGTAAAACTCTATTTTGTTTTTAAACAAACATACTTTTTTGGTATATACTGCAAAAGAAATTATAAAATACAACACTATTCAATCAAAGTTTGATAGATATAATCGCGTAATAAAAATATCTAAAAAGAAATTTTTATATAAAACTACTAGAATTAAGTATATAAATACTATGCTAAGGGATAGTTATCCTATAAAAAAATATTTACCTATGAGCGAACTACGTTCCCTAAGCAGATAATATGAGTTATAGTTTTTATGAAAGTATGTACTTAGAATTTTCTTTATATACTACACTAAATAACTCTATCGAGTAATAAAATTTACTATTATTCTATGTCGATCTACTCAGAGATATTAAAAATTAGTATTTTTATCGCTTATCGTATTTTGCAACTAACGAATTTAAGATTCTTCCGAATTTAGTGATCTGATTTTCTTCTAGGGTATTCAGTTGGTGTAGAATCTTCAGGCCATATGCCTGCTAGGATTTTCTCCAGCCAAAATGCACCGATAATTGTCTTAACATCGCTAACTTTACCGGATCTAATCCACTCGTACAGCTGTACGAGTTCTACGCTAATTATCTCTAGAAATTCACCATCATCTGGTCGAGGTTCCCCGGGTGTAAGATTGCGCGCTAAATATAAGTCAATATATTCAGTTGAATATGAAATAACTGGGTGGATGCGAGTCAAGTAAATAAACTCATTCGAATGATAGCCAGTCTCTTCGTATAGTTCACGTTGTGCGCATTCGCGCGACCCCTCTTGATAATTTAGTTTTCCCGCTGGAAACTCAATCATTACACAGCTAAGCGGGTAACGATACTGGCGCTCCATTAACACACGACCATCATGTAATATTGGTACTATCATTACAGTACCAGAATGTTTAATAAACTCACGCGTAGCCGTCTTACCATCTGGTAACCGTACAATATCCTGCTTAAGGGCTAGGAAATTGCTTTCATATAAAGTTTGTCCATCGAGATAAATCTCGTTCAAATGAGCATCGTCAGTCTTAGTGTACTGCATATATATTTCTTTAAAAAGCACCTAGTCCAATATGCTTTGTTTGATAACACATACTAAAATAATCTGCAATATACAAAGATAAGCAATAAAATTAACGTAACTATAATCTAAGCCACTACTTGTATATAGACACCAGTTACCCCTACTAGCCTACAGAGAGAATCTACTCTAGTAAGGGGGGGGTAATTATCCGCAAGAACTACCATTAAATGATAATGTCTGACGTACTGCCCACAAACAACTCGACATTAGCGGTCCAGGAAATACGCCTAGTAATAATACTATGAAACCATTACAGATGAGTATTACGCGACTGGCAACATATGAAACAATTGGTGTTTTATCAACTGGCTCATTAAAATACATCAGCTTAATAATGCGAAGATAGTAGAATGCCCCAGATAAGGACGCAATAACCGCAAGCACTGCTAGCCACGTCAAGTTTGCATTTATAGCAGCTTGAAGTACTGCAAATTTTGCATAGAAACCGACTGCTGGGGGAATACCAGCTAACGAGAGCATTATACTTAACATTACAAACGCAAAAAGTCGACTGCGCTTATTTAAGCCTTTAAAATCATCTAGTGTATCGGCTTCAAAATTATAGCGCGCTAAAAGTATTATTACGCCGAATGCGCCTAGCGTAGGCAGCATATACGTAATGCTATAAAAAACTGCAGATCCATATGAATTCACTATATTGCTTGCTTTTCCGTCAATAACACCGGAGATTAGCCCCAGCATTAGGAAGCCCATATTTGAGATGGCTGAATAAGCAAGCATCCGCTTTACATTATGCTGAACGATGCCGGCAATGTTACCTACTATTAGTGATAGTGCGGCTAGAATAGCCAACATCATTTGCCAGTCTACCGCTAGTGGTAATAGTCCTACCATAAGAAATCGTAACACCCATGCAAAGACAGAGACTTTTGCTATCCCACCAACAAGTAATGTTATTGCTGTCGGTGCACCACTATAAACGTCAGGTACCCACATATGGAATGGCACGATACCTATTTTAAAAGAGATGCTTGTAACGATAAAAACAACACCAAATAACAGGGCGGTATGATTTACACTACCTGATGTGATCACAGCAGATACATTATTTAAGTTAAACGAGCCAGTTTCTCCATATATCATTGAGATGCCATACAATAGAAAACCAGATGACAGTGCCCCAAGTACACAGTACTTTATGGCTGCTTCGGTTGACTGTGGCATATTGCGACGTAATGCGATAAGTGCATACAGAGATAGAGACGTAAGTTCTAGTCCTAAATATAACGTCAGGAAATTATTACCTGATACCATCACTAACTGTCCAAGAAGAGAGAACAGTGCGAGAAGATAAAAATCACCCCCAGATAAGTTACGCTCTTTGATATACTGGCGTGAATAAATTAGCGAAACCGCAAAACCGAGCGAAATAAATAACTTCATCAAGCTCGAAAATGGATCAACCACATACATATCGTAAAAGTAGTGGTATACATACGGATCAATTGTGACTACCGCATACCAAAACGAAGAGATTAAAGCAGAAGTAACCGTAGCTACATAAGTTAAACCCTGTCCTTTCTTGCCTGTAATAATATCGCTCAGCCATATAATGATAGTCATTATCATTATGAATACATCGGGCAATAAAGGAGCATTATGCATAATAGTGTTTATCTCCTTCTCCACTAAAGCGTCGCCGGCAGTTTTGACTGCGCAAGATGAGAGAGCAGGTTAATTACTGATTCATGCATCAGATCCATAAATGGCTTTGGAAAAATACCCATATACAGGACGAGCAAGGCTAGTACTGTCAATACCAAAAACTCGCGGACATTTAAGTCAACAAGTTCCGCGACACGGTCGTTTTTGATTGCACCGAAATAAACACGTTTAACCATCCACAAGGTATACGCAGCGCCTAGAATTAAAGTAATTGCCGCAAGGAATCCAATCCAAAAATTAAATTTAATAGCCGAGAGAATCACCATAAACTCACCTACGAATCCAGAGGTTCCTGGCAGTGCACAGTTCGCCATGGCAAATAATGTTGCAAACACTACGAATTTTGGCATCGTGTTTACGACGCCACCGTAGTCAGTAATCTGGCGCGAATGCATACGTTCATATAAAACACCAATGCAAAGAAACATCGCACCCGATACAAAACTATGGGAAAGCATTTGTACGATAGCTCCCTCAACGCTAAGCTGACTAAATAGGAATAAACCTAGTGTGACAAAGCCCATATGCGCAATTGATGAATATGCAACTAGCTTTTTTATATCTGTCTGCACTAATGCAACGAAGCCGATATAAATCAGAGCAAAAAGTGAGAGCGTAATCATGACTGGCGCCATCAGGCGGCTAGCATCTGGCGTAATAGGTAACAAAAGGCGGATGAAACCATAGGCGCCAAGCTTCAGCATAATCGCCGCTAGAACAACTGAACCACCAGTCGGTGCCTCAACATGCGCATCTGGTAACCACGTATGTAACGGCCACATGGGCACTTTTACCGCGAATCCAAGGAAAAATGCGACGAACAACAATACTTGCGGCACTATACGGAGTGGCAATATATGCCAGGCCGATAGCTCAAATGATTGAGACTGGATATGCAAGTAAATCAATGCAACTAGCATCAGCAGTGAGCCGGCTAGCGTATACAGGAAAAATTTAAATGCTGCGTATACGCGGTTTTTGCCACCCCAAATTCCGATAATTAAGTACATCGGAATTAATGTCGCCTCGAAGAAAACGTACAATAACATTCCGTCGGCTGCCGAAAATACACCCACCATAAAACCTGATAGAATCAAAAAAGCAGCCATATACTGTGCTACATGGTCTGTAATAGCCTCCCATCCAGAGATCACAACAAGAACTGTAATAAAAGCAGTCAATACAACAAACCATACTGATATCCCATCAACACCTAGATGGTACATAATCTTAAAACACGCAATCCAGGGTAGGATCTCAACAAACTGAAGCTCAGACGTACTTGAGTTAAAGCCAATAATTAATGGCAGCGTAACAATAAAGCTAAGCACCGATCCGATCAGCGCGGTCCAGCGTGCAATACCTGCAATACCTGGTGTCTTGCCCGCGCCGACTACAAGAACGGCAATACCAAATGTAATTGGCATCCAGATCGCGAGAGTTAAAACTAGAAAATGAGCGTGCATACTATCCTTACGTTATCTTCTCAGGGTAACGAACAGGGTTAGCAACCCTAACATGCCGATAACCATAGCGAAGGCATAGTGGTAAATGTAACCAGTTTGCAGGAGGCGAATCACGCTAGAAAACTTCGACACGGCATGCGCGACGCCGTTGACTAAGCCATCGATGATTATGACATCACATCCCCTCCAAAGGATTTTGCCGAAAATTACTGCTCCTTTAGCGAATATGATGCCGTTAATTTTATCTATATAGTATTTATTATCTAGTAGCCTATAAATAACTGGAAAACGCTTATAAATCGCAACAGGGATGTCTGGTTTCTTCAGATATAGGAACCAAGCGGTAACGATACCAGAAAGCGTAAGCCAGACTGGCAAGCTCAAAATAGAATTAAATGCCATTGATATCCAGCCATGAAACTCTGCGGTTACTTCACGTAGCGCTTGATGATATTCACTAACGTAGATAACATCACTGAATACAACTCCGTGCGAGAAAAAGTCTCCAGAAATTATTGGGCCGACAGCGATTGCGCCAATTACAACAGATGGAATTGCAAGCAGTACTAGTGGTAGTGTAACCATCCATGGAGACTCATGCGGGTTATTATGAGGCGTATGATACAAACGGCGGAAGTTCTCGTGACCGTAAAACACCATAAAAAACATCCGGAACGAGTATAAAGCAGTTACGAATACGCTAGCACTTACCGCAAAATATGCAAATCCAGAACCTGGTAAGGTTGATAACTTTACTGCCTCGATAATAGAATCTTTAGAATAGAAGCCCGAAAAAAACGGTGTACCAATTAAAGAAAGTACACCGATTAGCGAAGTTCCCCAGGTGATTGGCATATACTTTCGCAACCCGCCCATACTCCGCATATCCTGGTTATGATGTATGCCAATAATTACTGAACCAGCACCCAGGAATAGTAGCGCCTTAAAAAAGGCGTGTGTCATTAAGTGGAATACCGAAACTGAGTAAGCAGAAGCACCAAGACCTACAGTCATATAGCCGAGCTGAGATAGCGTTGAGTACGCAATAACTCTTTTAATATCGTTTTGAACGATGCCCAGAAATCCCATAAAAAGGGTAGTAACTGAGCCAATCACTATCATGAATGATAAAGAAGCATCTGACAGCTCAAACAACGGCGACATTCGGGTCACCATAAATATACCTGCAGTCACCATTGTGGCGGCATGAATCAATGCGGAGATGGGTGTTGGACCTTCCATTGAGTCGGGTAACCATACATGCAACGGAAACTGTGCAGACTTACTCATCGCTCCAATAAATAGGCAGATGCAGGTCACCGTGATTAACTGCCATTGCGTGCCCCACAGAGTACCCGCACTAGTCAGTGCATCACGATGTGCAAATACGTCGCTATAGTTTAATGAACTAACATGAGCAAAGACTAGGCCAATTCCAAGTAAAAAACCAAAATCACCGACACGGTTTACAAGAAACGCTTTTAGATTCGCGTGAAGCGCAGTAGGACGAGTGTACCAAAATCCAATTAGTAAATAGGATACCAGCCCAACTGCCTCCCACCCAAAAAACAGTTGCAGAAAATTGTTGCTCATTACAAGCATCAACATAGCAAATGTGAACAGCGAGATATATGAGAAAAATCGCTGGTAGCCAGGGTCTTCAGCCATATAGCCGATCGTATAGATATGCACCATTAAAGAGACAAAAGTGACCACGCACATCATCAATGCGCTCAGCGAGTCGACTAGAAAACCTATTTCAAGCTTTAAATCAGCTTGTCCTGGTGCTATACCTGGTAGTATTGCCCACTCATAAATCGTGCCATTAAAACTAGCATGATCAAGCACGTTAAGGAATACTAGAACAGAGATTGCGAATGCAGTCGCTACGCCGAGGATTGTCACGCGGTGCGCATTATAGCGGCTGATAGCTTTGCTAAATAGACCCGTAATTAGCGCGCCGGCTAGGGGCGCTAGCGGGACCACCAGTAGCAGGTTGGGATTAAGCGTCGTTGCTATAACAGTCAAAACTTTTTCTCCTTAACCTTTCAGTTGGTTGAGATCTTCGATGTTAATCGTGTTAAGACTACGAAACAATGTAACCAAGATTGCAAGGCCAATTGCTGTTTCAGCAGCAGCTACGGTTAGTACAAAGAATACAAAAATTTGACCGTGTATGTCACCAAGATAGTATGAGAATGCAACAAAATTAGTATTTACTGCGAGTAGCATTAGCTCAATCGCCATCAGGATTAAGATTACGTTCCGACGGTTTAGGAAAACCCCAACGATTGAGATCGCAAACAAGATCGCACCGAGCGTAAGATAATGGGCTAGGCTTAACATGGTTTTTTCCTTATCTTAATTAGCAAGTATTGCTAACCGATCCAGCACCAGTATTTTCAGGGGTTACCTGTTGCATTGATGCATCTGGCGACTGATTTTCAGAGGCCATGCGCACGAGTCGCAGACGCTCCTCACGACGTACCTGTATCTGCTCACTAACGCACTGGCGTCTTACATCCTTGCTATCGCGGATTGTTAAGGCAATTGCTGCAATGATAGCTACCAGTAGTACTAAACCTGCAATCTCGAAAGCGAAAATATAGTTGCTATAGATGATTCGTCCAATTAGATGGGTATTGGAAAGTGCTTGCTCAGCTGCAGACATTTGTATCGGATGTATAAGGTTATGTGTGAGCAAGCTATTTGTACCGTAACTACGCCAGATAATAAGGGTGGCCTCGATTACGATGATTGTTCCTACAATCGTTGCCATTGGTACGAATCGGCGGAAATTGCACCGCAATGCGTCGAGATTAATATCTAGCATCATTACGACAAACAAGAATAACACCATTACAGCGCCAACATAGACGAGTACTAACATAATCGCAAGGAACTCGGCTCCAAGCAGTATCCAAATCCCTGCGGCATTAAAAAACGCAAGCACCAAAAAAAGCGCTGAGCTTACAGGATTACGAGCCGTGATCACCTTAAGCCCTGATACGATTATCAGTAGTGCAAATATATAGAAAAGGACGGTTGTAAATTTCATATTTGCCGGATTAGCGTTAGGCGTGTTGTTAGCATAACGTGCGTCTAAATAGACCCACGCGATAGTTTATTACCGGTATGGCGCCTCTGCTGCCCTTGCTAATGCAATTTGCGATTCATAACGATCTCCAATCTCGAGTAGCATTTCCTTTGTGAAATATAAATCGCTACGCTTCTCGCCGTGATACTCAAATATTTGTGTCTCAACAATTGAATCGACTGGACAGCTCTCTTCACAGAAGCCACAGAAAATACACTTTGTTAGGTCAATATCGTAACGCGTTGTACGGCGAGTATTGTCAGCACGTACCTCAGATTCTATTGTTATTGCCATCGCTGGACATACCGCCTCACACAGTTTGCATGCAATACAGCGCTCCTCACCATTTTCGTAGCGACGAAGTGCGTGCAGCCCGCGAAAGCGGGGCGAAATTGGTGTCCTCTCTTCAGGGAACTGAACCGTAATATTTCGACGAAATACATACTTTCCGGTTAAAGCAAGTCCCCTAAGCAATTCAATTAGAAAAAATGTTTTAAAAAAATTCTGAATTTTGTTCATAGTAATGTTTATTCCCAAATATTCAGTGGGGACATAATCCAGCAGCTAACTACTACTAACCATATGACACACACGGGAATGAAGACCTTCCAGCCCAGGCGCATAATCTGATCATAGCGATAACGCGGGAAAGTAGCGCGTATCCAGATGAATACTGATAGCAAGAGAAAAACTTTTAGCAGAAGCCAGGCAATGCCCGGAATAAATGAAAGAAATGCAAATGGAGCGCTCCATCCACCAAGAAATAGCGTTGCGGTAAGCGCCGATATCATAATCATGTTGATATACTCTGCCAGGAAAAATAGCGCAAACGCCATACCGGAGTAGTCGATCATATGCCCAGCAACAAGCTCTGATTCCCCTTCAACAACATCGAAGGGGTGGCGGTTGGTTTCAGCAATTCCTGAGATAAAGTACACGAGGAACATTGGCAACAATGGTAGCCAGTTCCATGATAGAAAGTTTAGTCCTAGTTCAGCGAATAACCCACGCTGTTGTGAATATACAATATTAGATAGGTTTAAACTGCCTGACGTCATTAGCACAACAACTAAAGCTAAGCCCATAGAAATTTCATATGACACCATTTGTGCGGCTGCTCGCATCGCACCGAGAAATGCGTATTTCGAATTTGAAGCCCAACCCGCAAGGCTAACGCCGTACACTCCAATCGAAGAAATGGCGACTGCATATAGTAAACCCGCATCAATATCACCTAGCACTGCCTCAGCCTGGAAAGGAATTACTGCCCAGACACTAAATGCTGGTACTACAACTATAACCGGTGCAATAAGGTAAATCCATTTAGTAGCTTGCACTGGTAGGATTACTTCCTTGAGTAGTAGCTTGATTACATCAGCAATCGGTTGTAATAGTCCCATTGGACCGACCCTGTTTGGTCCGACTCGCACATGCATCCAACCAATTAGCTTGCGCTCCCATAGAATAAGATAGGCTACGCACAGTAGAATCATAACCAATACTGCAAGAATGCGTACTAGCGTCCATACAGTTAACCACGCTCCACCGAACAAATGGCTACCGGCAGCATTAATTGTTTCAAAAACACCCATTTAGGCCTTCTCCACCAGAAGATTACCAAATAAGCTGCCGAGTTCAGCAGAAACAGACGTTGCTGCTGGAATACGTACTACCCCATCATGCAGCCTCTCATCGCGCGTTGCTGCTAGTACTACAGACGCTTCGCCTTGTCGAACGCGTACAGCATCTCCCTCTTTTAATCTAAGTTGTTTGAATAATACGGTTGGCAAAAAGACGTGCAGAGAAGCTTTAGCCACTTTGGTCATATGTAGTGATGACGCACGGCGAACTAAGGCATCAGCGTCGTAGATCGACACGTCAGAAATTCGCTCTAATGTTCCAATAGGGCGTGTTAATGCACCACGTGTTAATGGTACGCAGCGCATCGGCGTGTTTGACAAACAAGATTTTATGTTAACACCTCCTAATGCTGCGGTAGCTATTTCTTCGGCACTAGCATAGTCAAAATCTGGTAGTCCCAGTAGGTTACCTAACATGCTGAGTACTTTCCACCCTGGCTTGGATTTACCTAGTGGTCGTACGATGCTACCGAATGGTTGTACCTTGCCTTCTGCGTTGATAAATGTGCCAGCTGTCTCCGTGAAGGGTGCAATTGGTAATAGCACGTCTATGTAGTCGGCACTAGTTTTAAACGATGATAGTGCAATAATCATATCAGCCCCGGCCAATGCCGTACGGGCTTGCCATGGATTCGCGACGTCGAACTGCGGTTCGACATTGAACAGAATATATGAGCGATACGGTGATGAAAATGCCTGTGCAGCATTAGCACCTCCTTCGTCGGGTAGCGCGCCAATTAAATATGCACCGACGGTGTTAGCTGCTTCTGGTAGAAATCCTAGCGTCGCGCCACTTGTCTTCGCGATCCATTGCGCAATGCTATACAGTTTCGAGAATTCAGGATGGTTTACTGCGCTCGCACCTAACAGGATTACACGTCGCTTACCGTTCGATAACGAGATAGAAATATTCTTCGTTGTAGCATTTGACCGAACACCAGTAAGCCCGACTGGGATTGATATTCCGTGGATCTCAGCTAGTGCAACAGCTACACTAGCTAAAGCATCAACCCAAGCCGATGGTGGTACAACAATTTTATCTACAATATTGATTAACGAATCATCAGCGCTTGCATGCAACAAGCTTACTTTAGAGCCGCTAGCAGCAGCTTGGCGCAGCCGTACGGCTATCAGCGGATGATCGCAACGCAGAAATGAGCCAATCACGAATGCGGAGTCGACGATAGACAACATTTCGAGAGGAATTCCAAGCCATGGCACACCTTGTGCCGGCATAGAAAAATCAGTTTGGCGTAACCGGAAATCTAGATTTGCGCTACCCAATCCACGCGTCAATCTCTTGAGTAAAAACAACTCCTCAAGAGTGCTATGAGGACTAACAATCGTAGCAATTGCATTTGATCCATGCGCGGTCTGAATATTTTTCAGATTACTTATAACACAGGATAGCGCAGTGTCCCAATCGACTTCGCATAACTTTCCACCTTGCCTTAACATCGGCTGTGTCAGACGCTCCGTGCTATTCAGTGCTTCATAAGAAAAGCGATCTTTATCCGAAATCCAGCACTCATTGATCTCTTCATTCTCTAGAGGTAATACACGCATCACTCGATGATTCTGCGAATGTACAATAAGATTTGCACCGACTGAGTCGTGTGGACTAACTGAGTAGCGATGCGATAATTCCCATGATCGTGCACTATAGTGAAATAGCTTACTAGTAATAGCACCAACTGGACATAGATCAATCATGTTGCCCGATAGCTCAGAATCAACTGTATTGCTAAGAAATGTTGCAATCTCTGAGCGCTCTCCTCGGCCAAGCATCCCAAGCTCCATAATCCCAGACACTTCTTGACCAAAGCGCACACAACGTGTGCAGTGAATACAGCGCGTCATCTCTTCCATTGAAATGAGGGGCCCGACGTTCTTGTGGAATACAATGCGCTTTTCTTCTGAATATCGCGATGCAGACTTGCCATAGCCAACCGCTAAGTCCTGCAGCTGGCATTCGCCACCCTGGTCGCAGATCGGGCAATCTAATGGGTGATTAATGAGCAGGAACTCCATAACTGACTGTTGGGCTTTTACTGCCTTATCTGACATTGTTCGCACAACCATGCCAGAAGATACTGGAGTTGCACATGCCGGTAAAGCCTTTGGAATTTGATTTATTTCAACCAGGCACATCCGACAGTTAGCTGCGATTGATAGCTTCTTGTGATAGCAGAAATGAGGAATATACGTATTGACCTTGTGTGCAGCTTGAATAACCATGCTGCCTTCCGGCACCTCAACTTTCTTGCCGTCTATTTCAAGTTCAACCATGCTGATATATTTTCCTAACCTAATCCTGTGCGACTATTTACAATAGGAAGTTGCGCATTTACACAAAAACCCGTGTTTATGAAATCTCAGGATGCGCTGTATCGCAGCGCATCCTGAGATTTCATTGGAACAAGACAGCGCTTATGTTCAACGTGATACTGAAATTCACTCCAAAAGTGCCTCAACATCCCACGAACAGGCATGGCCGCTGCGTCACCTAGCGCGCAGATCGTTCGTCCCATAATATTTTCAGCAACTGAGTTCAGTAAGCTCAAGTCTTCTGGACGTCCCTTTCCGTGCTCTATTCGATGAATAATTCGATAAAGCCAGCCAGTGCCCTCACGGCATGGCGTACATTGTCCGCAAGATTCCTCGTAATAAAAGTACGATAGACGTAGCAGTGCGCGTACCATACAACGTGTATCATTCATTACAATCACAGCACCAGAACCAAGCATTGAACCAACCCTTGAAAGTGAATCATAGTCTAGATCAGTTTTCATCATCTGCTGGCCAGGGACTACGGGCGCAGAGGAACCACCCGGGATCACCGCCTTAATTTTTCCACGCTCGCCGCCAGCGAGCTCCATTAGTTTTTTGAACGACGTGCCAAGCGGAATTTCGTAATTTCCGGGAAAGTGCACATCGCCGGACACTGAGAAGATTTTTGTACCACCGTTATTTAACTTCCCTAGTTTGAGGTATTGTTGTGGTCCAATCGCCAGAAGAAATGGCACTGCCGCGAACGTTTCAGTATTATTAATTGTTGTTGGTTTACCAAATGCACCATAACTAGCCGGAAAAGGCGGTTTAATCCGTGGCCGTCCTCTCTTTCCCTCGAGCGATTCGAGCAATGCTGTTTCCTCACCGCAAATATAGGCACCATAGCCATGGTGTGTATATAACTCAAACGAAAACTCGCTACCTAAAATATTAGTACCGAGATAACCGATAGCACCTGCTTCTTTTAGAGCTATCTCGAATCGCTTGTATACCTCCCAAATCTCACCGTGAATATAGTTGTAGCCAACAGTAATACCCATTGCGTATGCACCAATCGTCATACCCTCGATTAATGCGTGTGGATTCCAACGCAGGATATCACGGTCCTTGAATGTGCCGGGCTCCCCCTCATCGGAGTTACATACTAGGTATTTTTGTCCCGGGAACTGACGTGGCATAAAGCTCCACTTAAGTCCCGTCGGAAATCCTGCTCCACCACGCCCACGCAAGCCAGAGGCTTTTACATCTGCAATCACTTGTTCCGGTGGGATCTTATGCTCGAGAATATGCCTTAGTTGCTGATATCCACCACGAGCAACATAGTCTTCTAAATGCCAGTTTTCGCCATTTAGGCCCGCGAGAATCAGTGGATTGATATGCCGACTGTGCAAAGATGTCATTTTGAAAGCTCCTCGAGCAACTGGTCAATCTTCTCGCGGCTCATGAAACTGCACATCCGATGATTATTTAGCAACACCACCGGAGCATCACCACAGGCGCCAAAACACTCTCCTTCTTTCAAGGTAAATTTACCGTCTGGGGTTGTTTCACCAAAATCGATTCCTAGTTTCTGCTTTAGATATTCTGCAATCTCTTCTGCACCTCCTAGTTCACATGGGAGATTTGTGCATAGTGTAATCTTATATTTACCAACTGACTTAGTTTCGTACATATTGTAAAACGTAGCGACTTCTTGTACAGCGATAGCTGGTATTTTCAGATAGTCAGCGACGAACTGCATTAGCTCCGGCAGTAGCCATCCCCGCTCTCGCTGCGCAATCGCAAGTGCAGCTATTACAGCAGACTGTTGGTGACCGGCGGGGTACTTTGCTACCGCGAGATCGATTTCCTTGAGACCTTCAGGCGAGATCATTTTTAACACAATCCATTCAATGCTTAGCGAAATAAAACCCACCCACAGATCATGCTAGTAAAAAATCTACTTTTTTGATGCGGTAGCATTAACTATATGTGAGCGATATTTCAAGTGGTTACCTATCGGTCAACTTCCCCAAATACAATATCCTGTGTTCCAATAATTGTGACTGCATCAGAGATCATATGACCGCGAGCCATTTCATCAAGAGTAGACAGATGTGCATATCCAGGCGCGCGAATCTTAAGTCTGTACGGCTTATTCGCTCCGTCCGAAATTAAATAAATACCAAACTCGCCTTTTGGGTGCTCGACGGCAACATACACTTCACCCTCTGGTACATGCATGCCCTCTGTAAAAAGCTTGAAATGATGAATAAGCTCTTCCATATTTGACTTCATATTTAGTCGAGACGGCGGCGCGACTTTATGATTGTCAATCATTACTGGTCCTGGATTCTTGCGCAGCCATGCAACACACTGTTTAATAATACGGTTTGATTGACGCATCTCTTCGACGCGCACAAGATACCGATCATAGCAGTCGCCGCGCCTGCCGATCGGTATATCAAAATCGAGTTGATCATATACCTCGTACGGCTGCTTCCTGCGCAAATCCCATGCAATACCCGAAGCACGAAGCATTGGTCCAGTCATACCTAACTGTAGAGCACGCTCTGGCGTCACGATACCGATATTAACTAATCGCTGCTTCCAGATACGGTTATCTGTTAGTAGAGTTTCATACTCATCAACACAGCCAGGAAAACGATCCGTAAAGTTTTCAATGAAATCAAGTAGAGAACCCCGGCGGTTTTTGTTCAGCCGATCAAGCATCTTCTCGCTACGGATCTTCGAGGATTTATATTGCGGCATTTCAGCCGGTAAATCTGAGTGGACACCACCCGGTCGGTAGTATGCCGCATGCATTCGCGCGCCAGATACCGCTTCATAAACATCTATTAAGTCTTCGCGTTCACGAAACGCATAGAGAAATACTGCCATTGCACCAATATCAAGCGCGTGAGCCCCAATCCACATTAGGTGATTTAGAATCCGCGTAATCTCGTCGAACATCACGCGGATATATTTTGCCCGGATTGTTACATTAATACCAAGCAGCTTTTCAATCGCCATGACATACGCGTGCTCATTAACCATCATCGACACGTAGTCCAGACGATCCATATATGGTATAGACTGGATAAACGTTTTATGCTCAGCTAACTTCTCCGTCGCACGATGCAATAAACCAATATGTGGATCAGCACGCTGGATTACCTCGCCATCTAATTCGAGCACAAGTCGTAGCACGCCGTGTGCCGCCGGATGCTGAGGACCGAAGTTTATCGTGTAGTTCTTGATATCAGCCATATTCGCAGGCCTACTAGAAATTAAGCGACTCGAAAAAACCTTTTTTCGCTTTCGAAAAAGATTTGTAGCCTGTTTATTGGGTTATTAATGCTTAAGGCCACCATAGCGATCTTCGCGAATTACGCGCGGCGTAATCTCACGTGATTCAATAGAGACAGGTTGGTAAACGACGCGTTTTTTTTCTGAGTCATATTGCATTTCGACATAGCCAGACAGCGGAAAATCTTTTCGGAATGGGTGGCCGATAAAACCATAGTCAGTGAGAATACGACGAAGGTCAGGATGACCTTCGAATATGATTCCGTATAAATCGAACGCCTCACGCTCATACCAGTTTACTGAATTCCATATTTTAATCAGCGATGGCAAAATTGGCATATCATCATGCGGCGCGAATACCCGAACACGTAGGCGCCAGTTATTACTAATCGATAATAAATGCGATACTACGGCAAAGCGTGGACCATCATATCTACCATTTCTGTATCTCGAATAATCAATACCACATAGGTCGATTAATTGCTCGAAGCCAAGTGTCTGATCATTTCTCAACTGGGTCGCAAGGTCAAGTAGATTATTGGCGGCAATAACAATAGTCAACTGCCCGAGCGACTCGCGCATGCTTTCTAGTTTTTTGCCAAATGCTTTGTCGAGGTTTTCTTTTAATATTTCAAGTTTGCTTTTCATATTAAAATTCTGCATTAGTTCCGGGCAATGGTATTAGTGCGCCGAATTTTTGCCTGCAACTGCATGACCCCATACACAAGCGCCTCAGCAGTTGGAGGACAACCGGGTACGTATATATCAACCGGTACAATCCGATCACATCCTCGTACAACTGAATATGAGTAGTGATAATAACCGCCCCCATTCGCGCATGATCCCATAGAGATTACCCAACGCGGCTCAGCCATCTGGTCATAAATCTTGCGGAGCGCAGGTGCCATTTTATTGCAGAGCGTACCGGCCACTATCATCACATCAGACTGACGCGGACTTGGTCGGAATACAACACCGAAACGATCTAAGTCATAGCGTGCAGCACCGGCATGCATCATCTCAACGGCACAGCAGGCAAGTCCAAAAGTTATTGGCCATAATGAACCGGTCCTTGTCCAGTTGATAAGCTTATCAGCTGTCGTAGTAATAAAGCCTTTATTTAGCATCCCTTCGATACTCATTTTTAACTCCAGGCGGGCGGTAATTCTGAGGCTCGATATTAAGGAACGACTTACACTTATTCCCAGCTTAACCCACCGCGTCTCCAGATATACGCAAAGCCTAACATAAACTCAAGTAGGAAAATCATCATTGCGATGAAACCCGACCAACCAATATCGCGTAACGCAACCCCCCAGGGAAATAAAAAAGCTGTCTCCAAATCAAAAACGATAAAAAGAATAGCCACTAAATAATAGCGCACATCGAACTTCATTCGCGCATCTCCGAATGCTTCAAAACCACACTCATATGGAGAATTTTTATGAATGTCTGGCTTTCTCGGACCAAGAAGCTTACCAAGACTAACTAACCCCCCCCCTAAACCAAGGCCAATAAGAAGAAATAGCAGAACAGGGAAATAGGCAGCAAGATTTAAGAGCATTTTTTATCAATTGGTTGATAGATATTGACTGGATAGATGGCTGCATCTAAGTGGGATTCTGCAAGGATACCCGGTATTAAAAACTTAAGCATTATGACAAAACGGCACTAAAAATTAATGCCACCCGAAGCATAAATGCAAGCGGCTGGCATTAGATAACGCTGGTGCCGATAATGAGACTCGAACTCACACGGCTTTCGCCACTACCCCCTCAAGGTAGCGTGTCTACCAATTTCACCATATCGGCACTATTATAATATGTGAGGATAGTTGTAACGTTAGCTTGTTATTACCACTGTTACCGCAAAGATACTTGATGTCTTAATTTCTTAATTGTAACCGGGTTAAGTTTTTTGTTCAACGTGTAAAAGTACGTTTTTCTATGCGCTATAATCCTACTAATCTCATATTATTTTGGCACATTAAACTGCAATGTAGACGCGGTTCTGGAGGGTACCTCGATGGCGCTAATCGTCTCGGTACCAGGTGTCGGTACTATATTCTCTTTCGAGGCAATTTTTGCTAGTGGCACCTCACCGCTCCACAAAGCTTTTCTATGCATCTTTGAGGGACAGCTACCACTTAGAATGCTTATAAAAAGCGTGCTAGTAAAGAACACAGTAGCAAAAATCGCTGTTGTGCGCGAGAGGAAGTCGACTGAGCCGCTAGCGCCAAATAAACTGCCCGAAGCTCCGCCACTAAACCCCACACCCATATCAGCGGCTTTACCGTGTTGCAGCAAGACAAGCCCAATTACGACCAGCGCAGACAGAATCTGCACCACGATAATGAATGTCTTCAGAAATAAGAAGTGCATCATTTAGAATAACCTAAATTATCGGATGGTGCCTCGCTAGCAGCCGAAGCGATCTTAAGAAAATCGCTAGAGGATAGTGATGCGGCACCAATTAAAGCACCATCAATCTCTGATTGAGAAAATAATTTCAGCGCATTCTCTGGCCTAAGACTACCCCCATATAAAAGTGGTACACATATATCTACTTTTTCCATAAGTTGAGCTCGTATCGCAGCATAAACTGGCTGCACCTGTTGTAGAGTTGGGGTTTGACCCGTACCAATAGCCCAAAACGGCTCGTATGCGATAATTAGTCTCGCCGCATCAGCTTTATCTAGCACGTTAAGTACAGCATTAAGCTGCGTGTGTACAACGCTGTTAGTCTGACCAGACTGCCGCTCATCTAGTGTTTCGCCGACACAAATAATCGGTGTAATACCAGCCTCGAGAGCGCGTTGTGCTTTCGCTGCCACTAATATAGAGGATTCCGCATGAAATATACGACGTTCAGAGTGACCGATAATCGCTAGCGTCGCACCAAACTCAGCGACCATCGGAGCAGAAACCTCGCCCGTATACGCGCCATGCGTATACGCAGATACATCCTGTACTCCATATGCGATTGACGTTCTTGTAAGCCGCATCTGGGCTTGGGCGAGATATGGATACGGTACACATACCGCGAGCTGCACTTTCGGTCCTAGGGTTGCTTCGCGTTGCGCTAATACGTGTAGCAGAGCATCATTTCTGGAGAGGCATCCGTGCATCTTCCAGTTCCCAACTACAAGTTTTGATCGTTGTTTATGCAACATACGTTTTGTACCTGTAACTCGCAAGTGTTAGTCAATAAAAATTGCTAGGATACGTAAATTATACTGAAATACTGAATAGTTCAGATAGCAATCAACCTACTATTTTTACCAGGTAAGTACGATTTTCCCGATGTTTTCTCCCATCTCCATCATCGTATGCGCTGAGGCGGCATTCTCAGCTAGAAACACCCGATGAATTACTGTTTTGATCACACCTTGCTCGATTAGCGGCCACACTTGCTCGTATAATTTCGTAGCAACGGCAGCTTTTAAAGCTGCCGGTTGTGGACGAAGCATCGATCCAGTTAATATTAAGCTGCGGCACAATACCTCGCTTAGGTTAATCTGCGCTTTACCACCCCCTAAAAGGGCGATCAGCAATATACGACCGCCATCAGCCAGCAAACTTAACTCTCGGTCTACATATGTGCCGCCCACCATATCTAAGATTACGTCGACTCCGCGGCTATGAGTTAGTGACTTTACAACAGAAACAAAGTCCTCTGTTTTGTAGTTAATCCCTCGCTTAGCTCCTAGAGATTCACATGCGGCGCATTTTTGTGCATTACCGGCCGTAGCAAATACAGGATGACCAAACGCATGCGCCATCTGAATCGCTGTTACACCAATTCCACTGGAACCGCCCTGTACTAATAAGGTCTCTTTATTACCACTATCATCTGTACTAAGGCGACCACGATCGAATACATTACTCCAAACGGTAAAAAACGTCTCCGGCAATGACGCAGCTTGAATATCTGATAATCCTACTGGTATGGGTAAACACTGCACAAGGGGCGCGGTTGCATACTCGGCGTATCCGCCGCCTTGCGTTAAAGCACATACGCGTTGCCCATTCTTCAGGCTAAACGGATTACTGACACTCTCCAGGGCACCATCAACGATTTGGCCGGAAATTTCCAGTCCGGGAATGTCTGAGGTTCCTGGTGGTACTAGATAATTGCCTTTTCGTTGAAAAATGTCTGATCGATTCACGCCGGATGCCGCAACCTTAATTAGCACTTCTCCGGGCTCGAGTACTGGTATCGGGCGTTCAGTGACTTTTAATACATTAGGGGGACCATATTCTGTAATCTCGATCGCTTTCATACGGAATAATTTAGAATAATTGTTAGTTGACGAAAGAGGGTTAATAAAAAACAGCCGGTAGTGCATATAACACTCCGGCTCTATGAATCTACCTATTACCTTGTAGTTAGTTAACCTAGATTTTCCGGGGATATCACGGGCGCTCTAGGTAATGGCGTTGGAACTTCATTAAGCAAGGCTTTTGCAGATAATCGTATGCGGCCTTTCTCATCGGTCTGGATCACTTTAACTTTTATGTGCTGACCCTCTTTTAGATAATCATTAATATCCTTAATCCGCTCGTTTGCAATCTCAGAAATATGCAGTAGTCCATCACGGCCTGGCAGAATATTCACGATTGCACCAAAATCTAAAAGTTTCAAGATTGCACCTTCATAGATTTGGCCGACTTCTACTTCTGCTGCGATATTCTCAATTCGTTTTTTTGCCTCGGCTAGTCCCTCGGAGCTTGTGCTGGAGATAGTTACAATACCGTCGTCAGAGATATCAATCGTTGTTTTAGTTTCCTCTGTAAGCATACGGATTACCGAACCACCCTTTCCGATTACATCGCGAATCTTTTCCGGATTAATTTTGATTGCGATCATCCGCGGCGCGAACTGCGACAACTGTGTATTTGTCGACGGTACTACCGAAATCATCTTATCTAGGATATGCAAGCGCCCTTCTTTCGCTTGCGCAAGGGCGACTTGCATAATTTCTTTCGTAATGCCCTGTATTTTTATATCCATCTGCAGCGCGGTAATACCTTGTGCGGTACCTGCCACTTTAAAGTCCATATCGCCAAGATGATCTTCATCGCCCAGGATATCAGTTAATACCGCGAACTTATTGCCCTCCAGGATTAGTCCCATCGCAATGCCTGCTACGTGAGCCTTCATAGGTACACCTGCGTCCATCAGCGCTAAAGAGGCGCCACACACGGAGGCCATCGATGATGAGCCATTCGACTCAGTAATCTCAGATACAACCCGAATCGTATAACTAAACTCATTATCGCTCACTAGACATGAAGCAAGCGCGCGCTTAGCAAGCCGCCCGTGACCGATCTCTCGGCGCTTCGGCGATCCAACGCGACCTATTTCTCCGGTCGCGAATGGTGGCATATTATAGTGTAATATAAACCGTTCACGATATTCGCCCTCAATTGCATCGATTATTTGCTCATCACCCCTCGTACCCAGAGTAGCTACTACCAGTGCTTGAGTTTCACCCCGACTAAACAGTGCTGAGCCGTGTGTGCGTGGCAATATCCCGGTCCGGATTTCAATCGGACGCACGGTGCGTGTGTCGCGGCCGTCAATACGTGGTTCACCACTCAAGATCTGACCACGAACGATCTTCGCCTCAAGATCGAATAAGATTCGATCGACTATCTCGACATTAGTGCTAGCCATCCAGGTATATTCGGCCAGTTTCTCTCTAACAGATGCATATATTTCTTTTAGTTTGGCTGAACGTTGTTGTTTCTGTGGTATCTGATATGCCGCCTCTAACTTAGTTAGAGCTAACTCTGTCACGCTTGCAATTATTGCTTGGTTCTGCAGCTCTGGACGCCAATCCCATGTAGGTTTACCCCCTTCTCTAACAAGGTCATGGATTGCATCTATTGCTACCTGCATTTGCCTATGCCCAAACATAACCGCGTTCAGCATTACTTCCTCTGGCAACTGATCTGCTTCAGACTCAACCATGAGCACAGCGCACTCGGTGCCTGCAACTACTAAATCTAGCTTCGATTCGTTAAGCTGCAAACGCGTTGGATTAAGTACAAATTGACTATCGATATAAGCGACTCGCGACGCGCCGATTGGTCCATTGAATGGAATACCAGAGATCGCTAACGCTGCTGATGCACCAATCATTGATGGAATATCCGCTGGAATATCTGGATTAATTGATAGAACATGGATTACTACCTGCACTTCATTATAGAATCCCTCCGGGAACAGCGGACGCAACGGGCGGTCGATTAGCCGAGCAATCATCGTCTCGCTCTCGGAGGGGCGGCCTTCTCGACGAAAGAAGCTGCCTGGAATCTTACCAGCTGCATATGTCTTCTCGATATAATCTACTGTCAGTGGAAAAAAGTTTTGTTCTGACTTGGCTTCTCTAGTCGCCACCACTGTCGCAAGCACGACGGTATCCTCAACATTAACAAGAACTGCGCCGCTTGCTTGACGAGCGATCTCGCCTGTTTCCAGGCGGAACTTATGCTGACCCCACTGAAATTCTTTAATAATCTTATTAAACATTTTTTATTCCTTCAAGACACCGCGCTTATACGCGGCTAGTCTATCGACCGTTCCTTAACCGCTGTCAGACGCTGAAAACAGGGGAGTATTATTATTTAGGCGAGATAGCAAAACCCTGCTACCAAGGAATAACATAAGACTCTGTCTTGTTGCCAGACGGTCGCACGAGGGCGTACGGAACGCGTTATAGAAACGCTAAATAAAATGCCTGCATCAGGTTACCCGATGCAGGCAGAGATCTTTCATCAATATGCTTACTTGCGTAGACCCAGCTTCTGAATCAGAATACGATAGCGATTGGCATCCTTAGCCTTGAGATAATCAAGCAGCTTGCGGCGGCGGCTCACCATGCGCAGAAGACCGCGACGGCTGTGGTAATCCTTCATATGAGCCTTGAAATGCACCGTTAATTCGTTAATACGGCTCGTGAGCAACGCAACTTGCACTTCCGTGGAACCTGTGTCATTCGTGCCACTAGCAAATTGCGCGATAATTTTCGATTTATTAATATTTTCTACAGACATAATTTTCTTTATTGTAGTCAACAGGCGGTCACAGAAGAAAGGCCGTGCCGTGTATTTATAGAAAGGCTCTAATTCTAACATAGCCTAGACTAAGCTATGTATTGACTGAATACTGCGCTTGAGTGCTGCGTGGAATACAGCGCATCTGTACTGCTTATATTTGCGTACTCTGCAATCTAAACCGATATTGCCAAAAGTGTAACTTGGTAACAACGTAAAACTTCGGATTAGAACCTGCTAATGTGTGCTATGTAGCGAGAAACTACTTGAGCACTTAAAGTTTAGTCAATCTACTACCTCTATGGTTCTTATTAAGCTACTGTGTAGTTAGAAAACTATCAAATTTTCCAGACTAGAAAGTAAGTAAATCTTTTAAGATACTAACTTTGTGTTAGCTTAGTTAAATGTTCATTTAATATCTATATGACTAATAAGTAATTAGTCAATAATGAATAATAGGATTGACTGTAGAACTCAGGGTATTCTGATTGTTTCATTTATTTCGAAAATTCTTGGAAAGATTTAATCAACATCATAATACCATGATTATAGTATATAAGCACTACCACCACCTAATACGCATAGCGTACAACTTACATTTACGCTGTGCACCTATAGCTAAGAGCTTCGCGCCAGCTTCAAATCTATTCCATTTTCTTTATCTATACCCATCTAGGTGACTTATCGCTTATTTAAGCCCCCCCCATTATATTCAATCATTGATTGTAGATTAGCATCTTTTCTTGTAGCAAAATTCCTCTCTTTTTAATTATTGTCAAATAAAAAAATTTTGATTGGGTTATCAACATATTCAACCGCATTATTTACATAAAGCATATGCGATAGACATAAGTTACTATCGATTTAGCTATGCTAATGCTACATGATTTAGATTAGTGTTTTATATTAGCCGACTATAGCAATTCAGATTGTACAGCGTAGGTCATTTTGCAAAAAATATATCTCACAAAATATATAAATTTCTATTTTAGAGGAAAGCAGTAAGCGTAGACAACTTATCTAGTGAATGAAAACTGCTATAAAGATTAACGTACGTTAGTACAAGAAAATTATGGAGACTTGATTGGCAATGTAGGACAGAAAATTTCACAAAATGAAGATTAAAAGTAGATAAAAAAATATTTAAGTACGCTTGAACAAGGTTAGAATAAATCGGAAATGCACAGTCTATTATTACGTAGATAGTGATGCCAAATACTATAGGCATTACTTCCACTTTGGTCATCAAAAAAGTCAGCGTTCCTCTCTTATTTGTAACGTACGCTCTGGTACCTAGGGCGTCCATCCAAGGTACTCATAGCAGCAGATAGAGGTAGATGGGTGTGTCAGAGGACGACTTACGAGCATTGTGGGTTAAGCCTTTCAGAGCTTGAACTAAGCTTATTAAGCGCCGCAATATAAGCCTTTGCAGAAGCAGCCACGATATCTAGGTCGGTGCCAACGCCATTGACGATACGCCCCGCTTTAGATAGGCGAACAGTCACCTCGCCTTGCGCCTGCGTGCCTGTCGTAATCGCATTAACTGAATACAGTATTAATTCTGCACCACTATTAATTCGAGACTCGATTGCATGCAGTGTTGCATCAACCGGTCCATTCCCGTACGCCTCGCCGATTGTCTCGCTACCATTGATAGCAAATACTACCTTTGCGGGCGGTCGCTCACCAGTTTCCGAATGTTGCGACAAAGAGACAAATCGATAGGTCTCATGATCAAGAACGGCATTCGCTTCCTGGCTAAGAATTGATAAAATATCCTCATCGAAAATCTCCGCTTTGCGATCGGCTAGTTCTTTAAAGCGCGCGAAAGCGCTATTTAGTTCTGCCTCACTATCTAATACTACCCTTAATTCCTGCAGACGCTGTTTGAAAGCATTTCGGCCTGACAGCTTACCAAGCACAATTTTATTTGCGTTCCAGCCCACATCTTCTGCGCGCATTATCTCGTACGTATCCCGTGCCTTAAGTACTCCATCTTGATGAATTCCTGATGTATGCGCAAATGCGTTAGCTCCTACCACAGCTTTATTTGGTTGCACTACGAAACCTGTCGTCTGAGACACCAGCTTAGAGGTAGGAACAATTTGCGTCGTATCAATACGCACTTCTAACCCAAAGTAATCGCGGCGGGTCTTTACTGCCATTACTACCTCTTCTAGTGCAGTGTTTCCAGCGCGCTCTCCAAGACCGTTTACGGTGCACTCAATCTGCCGTGCTCCGCCCAGCCTCACCGCCGCTAGCGAGTTCGCAACCGCCATGCCCAAATCATTGTGGCAATGCACTGAGAACACCGCCTTATCTGAATTTGGTATTCGTTCCCGAATCCCCCGAATCAACGCCGCATAGCCATCCGGTACTGCATAGCCAACAGTATCCGGAATATTAATGGTAGTCGCACCCTCTTTGATCACTACTTCGAGTACTCGGCATAGAAAATCTATATCTGAGCGGCTACCATCCTCAGATGAAAACTCGATATCATCCGTAAACCGTCTGGCAAAACGCACTGCAAGACGTGCTTGTTCATATACCTGCTTTGGCGTCATACGCAACTTCTTTTCCATATGCAGTGCCGACGTCGCAATAAAGGTATGAATCCTAAAATGCCCGGCCGGCTTCAGCGCCTCAGCTGCACACGTGATATCTTTATTATTAGCGCGTGCTAGAGAACAGACTACGCTATCTTTAACCTGCGAAGCAATTGTTTGAATCGCGTCGAAATCCCCATGCGAACTAGCCGCGAAGCCTGCCTCGATTACATCTACTTTCATACGCTCAAGTTGTCGCGCAATTCGGATTTTTTCTTCCTTCCTCATCGAAGCACCCGGCGATTGCTCGCCATCACGTAATGTCGTATCGAATATGATCAACTTATCTGCCATGTCAGTCTCCGGACTCGAATCAGTGGTGGGTAAGCAACAACATTATCTGTCGGCACCAACGAAAGTAACGCCAAATAGGAGAAACTAAGTGAGGTCGAAATCAATTCGGCGCGATAGATGCGCTAACCGTCAGAGATGGTGAAGCCTTGCAGCCATATTTATTCAGACGACTATAGCGTCAATTTAGCCAAAGTACAACGAGGCTTAACTGCACTATCGGTGAGTAGTCTATTACTATAACCACTCATCCGTATACCGCTTATTATCCCCTACCCCCGTTTATAATATGCTTTTTCGAAAAAGATCTTTCTAGTGTGCGCCCCCTATCTGACTCCTGGTTGGTAAGGTGTTCATAGCTACCTAGCTTAGCTATATCGGACCTGCTTAGATTGAGCTTATGCGATATAGCTTGCCATATCCATAGTGCATACCCGGACAGGCCGTATAATATGAACAAGCAGAATAGAATCAGCGGGGGATCGGAGGAAATTAGAACAAATGCAACTACAACTAACAGTACTGCTGTAAATGGTACTCGATGTCGGATGTCCAGCGCTTTGCCGCTGTAAAAAGGCGCATTAGAGACCATAGTAACGCCGGCGTAGATCGTCAAGCTAAACGCAACCCAAAGTAGGCATTCATGCTTAAGTGGCACTCGATTATCGGTTGCTAGCCATAGAAAACCCGCTACTAGTGCTGCGGCAGCAGGACTGGGTAGACCCTGAAAATAGCGATTATTTAGTACGCTAATATTTGTATTGAAGCGCGCTAAGCGCAGCGCAGCGCCAGCACAGTAGATAAACGAGGCTATCCACCCCAAACGGCCGAGGTCCTTAAGCGCCCATTCATACATCACTAATGATGGAGCAACACCAAAAGATACCATGTCAGATAGACTATCGAACTGCTCGCCGAACGCACTTTGTGTATGCGTCATACGCGCAACACGGCCGTCCATACCATCCAAAACCATGGCGACGAAGATCGCGATAGCAGCGATTTCAAATCGTACGTTCATCGCTTGAACGACAGAGAAAAAACCGCAAAACAATGCAGCAGTTGTAAATGCATTAGGCAAAAGGTAGACGCTGCGTTTGCGCAATAATTGTTGGCGAGCTATTCGCAAACTACGTCGCGCTATCCGCTCCTGTACTGTGCGGTTATGCCGGAATAGCCTCTCCGGTCGAAGCCTTTCTACATCGGGGCCTCGCAGTTTGAAACGAGTCATCAAGCACTCCTCGCGATGCTTAAAGCTCAGCCAAAATCGTTGTTGACGCCTGCGTCTTCTCACCAATCGACACTCTTGGCTTACTACCTAATGGTAGATAAACATCTACACGAGAGCCAAATCGGATAAATCCATAACGCTGCCCACGGGCGAGATTCTCGCCCGTACTCACGTAACAGAGTATACGCCGAGCAAGATATCCAGCTACTTGAACGGAGGTGATGATATGATTGTCTGGAGACTGTAGGATAATAGCGTTTCGCTCGTTTTCTAGCGATGCTTTGTCGATTGCCGCTCTTAAATAAGCACCCGGAAAATATTTAATATCAATCACTGAACCGTCAATTGGGGAGCGCTGCGAATGAACATTAAACACGCTCATAAACACACTAATTTTCAGCGCGTCTCGGTTTGCGTATGGATCATGTGCATTTTCGACTTTTATAATCCGCCCATCAGCCGGGCATAGTACTACATTTGGCTGCTGCGGTACCGGACGCTGAGGATCCCAAAAAAACTGTATAACTAATAGGTTCAGTAGCCAGAAAGGCCATGCCCAGCCAAAACCCATAAACGAATGAATTAGTAGCGCTGCGAAGAATGCAAACGCGATAAAAGGCCAACCTTCACGAGCAATAATCGGGTGAGGATAAGTCATATAGGGAACGCCGGTTCTAAGAAGAAGGGGGATATTACCCTGATCGTGCCCGCGATACGGACGGGCACGACACACCCCATAATATATGCGCAATCGTCTCTATATAGAGAAGTCACTATTTAGTTCTTTGATTGATCAACTAGCTTGTTTTTCGCAATCCAGGGCATCATTGCGCGTAGTTTCGAACCAACTATCTCAATTTGGTGCTCCCCTGTTAGGCGCCGACGCGCTTGTAGGGTTGGTGCGCCAACGCGATGCTCAAGAATAAAGTTTTTTGCGTACTCTCCAGTCTGGATATCACGCAATACGTCTTTCATAACTTTCTTTGTCTCGTCGGTGATCAGGCGCGGACCAGTTGCGTACTCTCCATACTCTGCGTTGTTTGAGATGGAATAGTTCATATTTGCAATGCCACCCTCATAGATAAGATCGACAATCAGCTTTAACTCGTGCAAGCATTCAAAGTACGCCATCTCAGGCGCATAGCCCGCTTCAACTAGCGTTTCAAAGCCAGCCTTGATCAACTCAACCGCGCCTCCACATAGTACGGCCTGTTCTCCAAATAGATCTGTCTCAGTTTCCTCCCGAAAGTTTGTCTCAATAATGCCCGCACGACCACCGCCGTTAGCCACGGCATAGGACAGCGCAATGTTCCTTGCTGTGCCAGACTGATCTTGACCAACTGCGACTAAATGCGGTACACCACTACCCTGGGTATAGGTGTGGCGCACTGTATGTCCTGGAGCTTTTGGGGCAATCATAATCAGGTCGAGGTCAGTACGAGGTATCACTTGGCCATAATGTATGTTGAATCCATGCGCAAATGCGAGCGCTGCGCCTTTTTTGATTTGCCCATGCACATCTCGCTTATAGACGTCAGCAATCTGCTCGTCTGGAAGAAGCATCATCACGACATCAGCACCATTTACCGATTGAGCTACTTCCTTCACACGTAAACCAGCAGTCTCAGCTTTCGCCCACGAAGCACCGTCTCGACGTAGACCTACGGTCACGTCCACACCGCTATCGCGTAAGTTCTGAGAGTGTGCGTGTCCCTGCGAACCGTAGCCGATAATAGTCACTTGCTTACCCTTGATTAGCGAGAGATCAGCATCTTTATCATAATAAACTTTCATATGTTTTCCTTGAGGACTGTTGTTTCAATTCGGTATTTATTGATCTTGTATTACGCTTCAAATAGCGGCATTAAGGCAAGTTAAATCTTGAGGATCCGTTCGCCGTGTCCGATACACGATCCGCCTGTTCGCACTACCTCTAGGATTGCTGTAGCATCAATCCCCGAGATAAATGCATCAAGTTTTTCACTAGCCCCCGTTAATTCGATCGTATAGGTCTTTTCGGTAACATTAATAATGCGGCCGCGGAAGATGTCTGACATTCTTTTCATCTCATCTCTTTCTTTACCAACTGCCCGCACTTTTATCAACATTAGCTCGCGCTCAATATGCGCTCCCTCAGTTAAGTTGATTACTTTTATCACCTCGATCAGACGGTTTAAATGCTTCGTGATCTGTTGAACTACCTCGTCCGAGCCAATTGTTATGATTGTCATACGCGACAGAGAACGGTCTTCGGTCGGAGCGACAGTTAGGGTCTCAATATTGTGGCCACGCGCTGAGAATAAGCCGACTACTCTAGATAATGCACCAGGTGAGTTCTCCAGAAGCACAGAAATAATATATCGCATCTTGTTTCTCTTTTAGGTTTCGATATCCCTACATCCCGCATAGTTTTTCAGGCATAGACGCTTGCGTCATCAGAGGTCCTCTGCGCTAAATAGCATCTCAGTGATACCTTTGCCGGCCTGCACCATCGGCCAGACGTTCTCAGTCGGGTCGGTCTGGAAATCGAGAAATACAGTACGCTCTTTTAGCCGTAACGCTTCTTTCAACGCTGGCTCAACATCTAGGGAGCGCTCTATGCGCAAACCAACATGGCCATATGCTTCGGCAAGCTTTACAAAGTCTGGGAGAGCATCCATATATGAATTCGAATAGCGCTTGTTATATTCAATTTGTTGCCATTGTCGAACCATACCTAGGTAGCGATTATTCAGAGAGATAATCTTGATGGGCGTCTCATACTGCTTACACGTAGAGAGCTCTTGGATGCACATCTGAATAGAGCCCTCACCAGTAATGCAAATCACATCGGCATCACGATGCGCCATTTTTACACCCATCGCAGCTGGCAATCCGAAGCCCATTGACCCAAGCCCCCCGGAATTGATCCAGCGACGAGGTTTATCAAAGCGATAGAACTGCGCGGCCCACATCTGATGTTGTCCGACATCTGAGCATACAAATGCATTGCCACTTGTCAACTCATGAAGCTTCTCAATAACGTACTGAGGCTTAATAATCTCGCTGCCGCGATCGTATTTTAAGCAATTGCGGGCACGCCACTCCTCAATCTGCCGCCACCATATGCTTAATGCAACGCTATCTGGGCCGTGTGGAGCGATGTGCAACTGCTCGATTAATTCTTTAAGCACTTCTTTAATGTCACCTACAATTGGAATATCGACTTTAACTCGCTTGGAAATTGATGATGGATCGATATCAATATGGATAATCTTTCGAGGCGTACTCGCAAAATGTGCTGGGTCACCAATAACACGGTCGTCAAATCGAACGCCAATCGCTATTAACACATCGCAGTGTTGCATTGTCATGTTAGCCTCATACGTTCCATGCATACCTAACATGCCGAGGAATTTGCGATCTGTTGCGCGATAGCCGCCAAGGCCCATTAGAGTATTAGTCACTGGGTAACCGAGTAAATCTGAAAACTGGTTTAACTCGCTCGAGGCTTCTGCTAAAATAACGCCCCCCCCAGTATAGATATATGGGCGCCTCGCAGAGAGCAACAGCGCGACTGCCTTGCGAATTTGGCCCGAATGACCTTTCGTGACTGGATTATAGGAACGTAGTGCAATGTTTTTAACATGCTCGTATTGACATGGTGCTCTCGAGATATCTTTCGGGATATCGATTAACACCGGTCCAGGGCGACCGCTCCTGGCAATATAAAACGCTTTTTTGACTGTTGCGGCGAGTTCATAGACATCCTTCACAAGAAAGCTATGCTTTACACATGGCCGCGTAATTCCCACGGCGTCACACTCCTGGAAAGCGTCTTGGCCAATCGCTGTCGTTGGAACCTGACCGCTGATAACCACCATTGGAATTGAATCCATATATGCAGTGGCAATGCCGGTCACAGCGTTTGTCACACCAGGACCAGAAGTCACTAAACAAACGCCAACATTGCCGGTTGAGCGTGCATAAGCATCCGAAGCGTGTACTGCGGCTTGCTCGTGACGCACTAAAATGTGCTGAATTTTATCTTGCTTATATAGTTCATCATAGATGTAAAGCACTGAACCGCCAGGATATCCCCAAATAAATCTGACATTTTCATCAGCGAGTGAGCGCATTAACACAGTCGCGCCAATGGAGCCAGTTTCAGCTTCAGTAGGAGGGGGGGTGTTTGACGTAGAGCATTTTGCGCTTGTCATATTCATTATTCACCTTTCGAATTTTCGGCAAAAAATTGATCGGGGGCTTTCTACCGGGCTTGTGGCTCGGGTTTGAGCGGCGCCTTTTAGAGAAAATGCAAGTTCTTGAACGTCGCCTCATTGAGGCAATCACATCGTCCCGCGACGATATCATTTATCGAATCACGCAACAAGGATCAAGAAAGAATGCCGGCTTTCTATGGGGCTTTTCTGCCCGAATTCTCGGTATTTTAACCTTTCCGTATGTTGGAATAACTTCAATAAAGCCAGATAGATCGGGAGCTCACCCCCTGTGTCGCTCCCATTGCACTAAATAATTTCATGAGGGCAGCATTAAACAAAAAAATACTCCCCTCTCTGCGCACAGCTTGAAAATTTCCGGATGCGATATAGCTCTCTTGACTGAGAGAGTGGGACCAGTTGCATTTTCATGCATCATCGTACTACGGGTGTGGCTAGCGTACGTCGGAAGTAAAAGAGCCACACTATGAGTCCAGCACTTGAAATAAAGTAATTAGTACTCGATGAGTTGTCGATATCACGCATGTCAAGCGTGAAAATTATCAGTTATCTAAGAAGCTTTCAGTACAGATGCACCGAGCACGGCGTGAAAAACATGGAGAGCGTATTAGGGAATGATTTAATGAATTAAAGCACAAACTGTACCCACGAGAAAGCGCCTACCCAGACCACACTTAGAATACTGCTAACAGATAAGCGTAGCACAAAAGACCGGGTGAGCGCGAGCATACCGGCGCTACTACAGTGCGCTACGCGTTAGTGTTCTATCTCTATAGCATATTTCTGAAATATTTTATTCTCTAGAGCCATATCTCTAACGCCTCTAGTGCTTTATTCAGCTACTAGCTCACCACTATAACCGTAAGTGCACGGCACCTATATTATTTTAGGCGCAATATAAAAATATCTTGTGACTTTTGGGCAGTTTTATACTGAGCAGAACTCAAGCTTTACTGCTTGAGTTCTAATCCTTGTGTCTTCTTATTATCACGCGATGTAAACGTGTTACTTGTATGCCCATGCTGCGCGACATCGAAACTACCTCCGGAGTAATGCTGAGCGCTACTGTGTGGTACTATGTTTGCCGGTTTTTGCTAATAATTAGGTCACTGGTACTGTTTCGACAAAAATCGGCCAAAACTGATTGATCTATTTAAGGAGAATAGTCGAGGCTTTCGATAAACAGAGCGGACACTATAAAATATAACTGCCTCGTCTTACACACTGGCTAAATCTCTAACTTTTATCGAAAATTTTTAGTGCACCCAATATCTACGACGCCACTCGCTAGCAGCGATCGTAGAAGAACTGCGCGGCTGATTGTTTAAGTATGTTGCCTACTGTACCCTATTTGGGACTGAAATAATGACGCAACGTGCAATCATATCAAATATTACGGGCTCACTTTAAGCAAAGTACTACCGATAATTCATTGTATAGCATCAGTTTTTGATAAACTTGCATGAAATGCAAGAGATCTGGGACAAATTGCCAAAACTAGACTTATATACGCTATTGCTAATGTTTAGATTATCTAATCGAAAATTTAAATAATTATTAACATTAATAAACGTATAGTTCCCGATTTAACAATATTCCTAAGGCCGCACAACGATGCGGACGAGATATGATGATGCGATGCAGGTAAAACTGAGACGAAACGCCCAAAGAGGTAAGATAATTAGTTCAGTGTGCGTATACTGCGGCTCGGCTATTGGTTGTCGGGATGAATATCAGCAAGCGGCACGGGCATTTGGGCTTGCTCTTGTACGCTTAGGTATCACGCTAGTTTATGGTGGGAGTCAGCTTGGCTTAATGGGGGAGATTGCAGATGCCGTGTTGCAAGCAGGGGGTCATGTGATTGGCGTGATTCCTCAACTACTGATTGAGAAAAATATCTGTCATCGTAGCTTGACTAAGTTGTATATTGTCGAAAATATGCATGAGCGAAAGAGAATGATGGCTGACTTAAGCGACGCTTTTGTCGCTCTGCCCGGCGGCACTGGTACATTCGAAGAATTATTCGAGATTTACACATGGGCGCAACTCGGATACCATAAAAAACCAGTAGGCTTGCTTAACGTCGCTGGATATTACAATCCGCTACTAGAAATGTTGTACTATTCTGGTAATGAAGGCTTCGTGCGACACGAACACATCAAACTTCTTCAAGTAAAAGAGGATGTTGACGAACTGCTGGACTCGATGAAAATTATATCTAATTGATAGGTATAATTGATAATTAAAAAATCTGATTTAGCTACAGAGTAACTTGCTGTTATCTATCCAGCATATATACATATAGGATAGTTGCGAAAGACGTTTAAATAATATGCCCCCAGTCTACTATAGTGGTCTCAACAAGTTACCAAGAATTTTCTCTATCTATTTTCTATTTTCCCCACGATTATTGTAATCAAGATATAGTAATATTACTAATACGTGTGCGTATATGGGAAGCTCTATTTAATATCGTCGATCCACGTTTCTATCCGCACTAGATATAACAAACACGTTGTGTAGATCCTATAGATAGTAACATGGCTACTGCTTAATGCGTTTGTAATTTAATTAAAGGTATATATATTTAGCATTAATATGCCTGGTACAGCTATATCGCTACGGTATTCATACCGTATAATATAAACATTAATGTCGAAGCAAGATAATGACGATATTATATTTTGCCTCGTTTTATTAGTCTGGAAGATACGAACTTCAGACATATCCACATTTGCCTAATAAGAATGTCACGGCTGCAATTAGCAGTAGTCAAAATCAATGTAATTAAAACCTAGTGGAATTACAGGCGATAATTTGGAGTCGTCTTGTTAGGTTATGAGTTCCCATGTAGGTAGCAGCACAAACAAGACTCCCATACCGCCATTGCCTAACACAAGAAGGCAAAGTAATAACTTCATCTACACTTGATTAACTCCACTAATCCTAGTATGTACAGATAAACGTCTGCGTAAATCCTTAGTTGCATACATCACTACCGCTGATTTAGGTGAAGCTTAATGTTTTCTATCCGTCCCGGAATCCTTAGCCTTTGCCCCGCAACACAGCTATTAGAAATAGTATATTTTATATCAGGGGGGGGTTGCATATAGACGACGATATGCTAATCGCAGCAATTTTCTTGGATTCTTGGAGAGATTTCGGATTTCTATCCAAGATAGCTTACATTAGTCAATTTTACGCCAGACGCGCTTTCCCACTAGATTTATATCACATAGGTAGCAGCAGGTTTACCTAGTATTAATGACGCCACAGCCGAATCGGCTACAATGCTAACCAGTTCTATACAGTGGCTCCCTGGGAGGGCAACTGTATAGAAAACCTCAGAATCCCGCGAACCTTAACAAATAATTTTATTTTGGATACCAACATAGTAAATCGATCTAAACTAGTGCATTTATCTATCAAATTAGCTGAACTTGAAGCTTCTTTATATTAAGCTTTTATCGTACATATTGTATTAATTCTCTTGCCCAGAGAACAGTTCTGGCGTTATCTGGAGATCTGTCTGTGAAAACATAATATTAGTATACTGTTCGGCTGGCGCTATGCAAGAGTGCCCTCCCTATACAAAGTATAGATCGATCTTCTAGTGAAGCTTATAAAGCCAGTCGGTGTTCTTCACAGAAAAACTTAGAGTCGAACCTGAGGGGATTAAATCGAGTTGGAAACATAGCTAGAAGTAGTTGAAATCGAATCATAATATAAAGCTGAATTGTATTATATGCGTATCTCTTATAGGTGCAGCCAGCATGATAAAAACATGCTGTTTTCTGACACAATCTGATTGTTGTTGCTCGCATGAGTGAGCCATAGTTTTCCACAATGTAGATATATTAATCAATGATGCGCACTAGCGTGCTCCATCGGAGAAATTATCATGGCTGGTCATTCAAAATGGGCTAATATTAGGCATAAAAAAGCCGCAGTAGATGCTAAGCGCAGCAATGTTTGGACACGATTAATCAAGGAAATTACCGTTTCTGCGAGGCTTGGCGGCGGCGACGCAGGATTAAACCCGCGCCTACGATTAGCGATCGACAAGGCAGCAGACGTTAACATGCCAAAAGATAATGTTAATCGTGCTATCCAGCGTGGTATAGGTTTCATCGAAAGCTCAAACTACGAAGAAGTTCGCTACGAAGGGTATGGAATCGGGGGTGTAGCGATTATTATTGACACAATCACCGATAATCGCACTCGTACCGTTGCAGAAGTGCGCCACGCTCTTTCCAAGCATGGCGGCAATCTGGGGACCGACGGTTCAGTCTCGTTTCTGTTTAACCATGTTGGCCAATTCCTATTCTTGCCAGGTATATCTGAAGACGAACTCATGGAGGCTGTGCTTGAAGCTAATGCTGATGACGTAACAACTAATATTAACGGCGGTATTGAAATAATCTGTCCGCCAAATAATTTTATCCAAGTCAGGAATGCGCTTAAGAGTAGAGATTTTAGGGCAGTATTGTCAGGGATAACAATGAAACCTCAAACTAAGATCAAGGTTATCGGAGACGACGTGGTTAAACTTCAAAAATTACTTAGCGTACTGGAAAACCTTGACGATGTTCAGGAGATTTATACGAATGCAGATATTGCAGATCAATAACAACCCGTATAGAAGATTTCTTCATTCTGTGAGAGATTTCCATGAAGATATTAGTCGTCGGATCCGGCGGTCGTGAGCATGCACTCGGGTGGAAACTTGCCCAATCTCCCCGGGTCACCGGGGTCTACATAGCGCCAGGCAATGGCGGAACAGCTCTACAAGAGCGCCTGTACAACGTCGATATTACTGATCTTAATGCACTAGCCGACTTCGCCGAGCAGAAGAATATCGCATTTACTGTAGTTGGGCCGGAGGCACCACTTGCAGCAGGTATTGTGAATCTATTTCGCTCGCGCAGCCTAAAAATCTTTGGTCCAACTCGCGAAGCAACTCGGCTTGAAAGCTCAAAAAACTTCGCGAAGACATTAATGAAGTGCTACGGTATTCCAACTGCCGAATACAAGACGTTCTCCGACGCAGACTTAGCACACTCATATATTCAAGAGAAAGGTGCGCCGATTGTGATCAAAGCGGATGGACTCGCGTCTGGCAAAGGCGTTATAGTTGCGCAAACGATAAATGAAGCACACTGTGCAATTGAGATGATGCTTTCCGAAAATAAGCTCGGTAGTGCAGGAGCATGTGTAATTATCGAAGAATATTTGCATGGCGAGGAAGCTAGCTTTATCGTAATGGTCGATGGAAAGCATGTGCTTGCGCTAGCGTCGAGTCAAGATCATAAGCGGTTGCTGGACGGCGACCAAGGTCCAAATACCGGTGGAATGGGTGCCTACTCGCAGGCACCCATTATCACGCCGCAGTTACATACTCGCGTTATGCATGAAATTATCTTACCAACTGTCCGTGCTATGGAGCAAGAAGGCATACACTATACCGGTTTTTTATATGCTGGGTTGATGATCGATCCGCAGGGTAACCCGAAAACACTTGAGTTTAATTGTCGCATGGGTGACCCAGAAACACAGTCAATCATGGCACGGCTAAAAAGTGACTTTGCTAGTATTATTGAGCATGCACTCACAGGAACACTAGACGCTACTACCCAACCAGAATGGGATCAGCGTACGGCAGTGGGGGTTGTACTTGCAGCGCATCAGTATCCATATTCTCCACGCAAGGGGGACTATATCTATAGTATTCCAGCACAGACCGAAACTCTTATTATATTCCATGCAGGAACCGCAATAGTCAATGGTAAATTAGTTACCTCAGGCGGGCGCGTACTATGCGTGGTTGGATTGGCAAACTCAGTACGCGAGGCTCAGTTAATTGCCTATGAGGCAATTAATAGTATTCAATTTGATGGTATGCAGTATCGCCGTGATATCGGTTATCGTGCCTTACACTCCGGAAATTGACTCATAATCGGTTATCTATGAAGGTTTCATTCCCATCTCTCGTTTTATATTTGGCGAACGTGTTGTTCGCTTCATAGCTACATGCGATTCATAGATCTTTCGCTAGTATAAGACTGCCACTTACACTATAGCTACTATTTACAGTACAGCTTTTATATTGCTGATCCGCTCTAGTGCGGAATGGCGTCGTCTTCTAGTGAGCTAAACGGTATTGAAGCTTATTTCCATGGGATTATGCGTCGAGTGCAATATAATTTCTGCGCTTAGTGTTCCGTTTTACTTATAAAGTAGTAAACCAACTAAGCTCACATAATGTTAATTCTTTTTAGAGGAGGATTCATCCGTCATATTAACGGTATGTTGATATGATCAATATCAAGACGCCAAATCGCTCAATATTTAACTTTATTATAATTCTTAGTTGTATCCGGCTAGGTCTAGAATATGTTCTTTTGTTGCATTTTTTCATGGGGCATATCGTCTTCTAAACCTAGTACTGTGAATGTTAGCGTTACGAATAATATGCCTCTTTTGTCTACCCGGATTGGTATCCTAGGCGGTACATTCGATCCTATTCATATAGGTCACCTAGCGGTTGCACGCCAGTTTGATCAATGTCTTGGATTCACTAAACTTGTACTATTGCCAGCGGGGCAGCCGTGGCAAAAGAGCAATGTATCGGCTGCTCGGCATCGGCTCGCGATGACCTGCCTAGCAGCGGTACTTGTGTTACCTACTACACGAGTAATTGTGTCTACCGATGAAATCTATCATCCCGGCCCATCGTATACAACTCAGACACTATCGAAATGGCGCAAGTATTATGGCACCTCGGCATCGCTAACGCTTTTGATTGGGGCTGACCAGTTGGTTCGTCTACACACCTGGAAAAACTGGTGGAGACTATTCGAATTAGCTCACATTGGTATTGCAGCGCGTCCTAGCTTCGACCTGTCGCATGCAGATACTATGGTGCTAGATGAAATTGAACATCGTAGTGGATCGGCAGATATGCTACGTTCAACAACTCATGGCCATGTTTTGCTCGATACTACATTATCCATAGATATTTCATCAACGGATGTGCGTCACTCTCTGCGAGAACGGACGGGTAGTCGCTTTCAAGAGGTTTCTAACGTGCCGGACACAATATGTCGGTATATTTACCAACATCATCTTTATCGGCCTTGAATATCAACAACTAAAAATTTCAATGCTTTTGTAGTAATCTACTTGAGCAAATCCGGAAGCAGACTGTACGTCTTCAATATTGTCAATATAAGTAGGCTTTTTACCATATTAGTTTTTTATAAAATTACCATCAATTAGTAATGAGGCTTTTGCTTTAAAAGCGACTACGATAAGATCGAGAAATAGTCATAACATTGTTAGCATCACAGTCAGAAACATCGTAATTAAATGCTAATTTATACTACTATCTCGAAATTGTCTGTATTGTGCAGCGCACATAAGCTGACCTATTAGCTCAAAATAAACCCCAATCGATGTGTACGATAGCTGCAGCTAAAGTTATAACTACAATACCTTATCACCTTGATTGTCATAATTATACATCTACGCTAGATTGAGCTAGAATTGAGTCTAGATCATACATAATACATACAGCATACTCGCTAAAGTACTGTTTTGTACTGCTTCTAGCTTACAAACTAAGGAAGTGTGCTGCACGCCTAGAAAAAAGATTAATAATAGCTAAACAGCTTATATCAAGTAGCTCTAGATAGAATCTACTACTGCAGTTCTTTAAAAGAAAATTTTTTCGTACATGGGAGACACTAGTCGGAGCAGAAAATCTGCATACACTCCAAACTCTTATTTGCTAAGATCTTTTAAAGATACCACGACCGGGGTAAATACCCCTTAACTTCATATTCAGTGCATGATACTTGCTAAAAAATAGGTTCCCATATATACATAATCAGCTAATTATTGCCTGATACAAACAAGTACTAGTCCCATTGGGGGTTATCCGTGCATACTCTATACATTTAGTAGCGAAATATCGAGTACAAGAATACTAATTACATGCAGATATGCTAGATCTTTATGCTAGCGGAATTCTCTCACTCTATTTGCAAAGCACGATACTTATCGTGAGCAAACTCGATACATCTTCTACTTATAATAGGTAGCGTGCTTTGCTTTTATAAAAAGCAAAGCACGGCATCCTGACTAGGACTCTGAATTTATTAGGAATATTGACAAGTCTTATTTAGGCATCATTGTTCTATCCTTTTTATGTTGCTGCGCGCAATCCCTGTGACGTTCTAATAAATAATGACTGAAGAAATTCTGATCAACGTCACCCCACAGGAAACTCGTGTTGCTATCGTCCAGCAAGGTGCGGTGCAAGAGCTTTATATCGAGAGACAGCTATCACGTGGCCGCGTTGGTAATATCTATCTCGGTAAAGTTATTCGGGTATTGCCCGGTATGCAATCGGCATTTGTTGATATTGGGCTAGAACGCGCCGCTTTTCTGCACGTAGCTGATATTTGGCACCCGCGGATTACGCCGGATGAGTCAGTTAGTATGCCGCAAAAACCGATTGAAAAAATTGTATGCGAGGGGCAAACGTTGTTGGTTCAAGTAGTTAAAGATCCGATTAGCACGAAAGGCGCTCGTCTTTCTACCCGGATTAGTATTGCTGGTCGAACACTTGTTTATTTACCACAAGAGCCGTATCTCGGAATTTCGCAGAAGATTGAGAGCGAAACCAAACGTGCAGCGATCCGTGCTCGTCTGACATCCGTTCTTCCTATAGACGAAAAAGGCGGCTATATTGTACGTACGATTGCCGAGTATGCGTCTAGTACAGAGCTCTTGAACGACATTACTTACCTGCGAAAAACATGGTCCACAATTCAGGATCAGGTAACGCAGATGCCACCGACATTGCTATACCAAGACCTCAACCTATCACAACGGGTATTACGCGATTTTGTTAACGATAACACGGTATGGATTCAGATTGACTCTTATGAGACCTTGAGAATGCTAGTCAAGTTTGCAAATGAATTTATGTCGACTGTCGTCGCTAAGCTACATTACTATTCTGGCGAACGCTCGCTATTCGATATGTATAACATCGAAACTGAGATCCTGCGTGCGCTATCCCGCCGCGTTGACTTAAAGTCTGGTGGATACCTCATGATTGATCAGACTGAGGCTATGACAACGATCGATGTTAATACTGGAGGCTACGTCGGTACACGTAACTTTGATGACACAATTTTTAAAACTAATTATGAAGCCGCTTATGCGATTGCACGGCAATTGCGACTGCGTAACCTAGGCGGAATTATTATTATCGATTTTATCGATATGGGAAATGCTAAGCATCGAGATGCAGTGCTTGTCGAATTAAAAACAGCACTTAGCCGGGATAGAACACGCGTTACCGTTAATAGTTTTTCTCAACTTGGTCTAGTTGAGATGACCCGAAAGCGTACTCGTGAATCGCTCACACATTTACTATGTGAACCATGCTTAGTGTGTCAAGGAAAAGGACAGGTACAAACAGCTCGCACGGTATGCTACGATATTCTTCGTGACATCTTACTCAAGTCTAGGCAGGCTAATGTTAGCGAATTCCATATTGTAGCAACACAGAAAGTAGTTAATCTCCTCCTTAAGGAGGAATCGCAATATCTAGCATTACTTCGTGACTTTATCGGAAAACCAGTGTCACTACATATCGAATCGAATTTAAGCCAAGAACAGTATGAAATCGTTCTAATATAGGAAATATACCTTAGCATAAGTGATCTGTATACATAAAATATGGGCAGATTCTATCGCTATTGGTACCGAAAGCTTCTGATAAATTTTGTTTATTGTTTTTCTCAACCAGTAATAATATAAGGTAGAATGGTCTACGATAAAATATCTAATAATTCCAGATCAATCTCGAGCTCTAATAAACTAAACAAAAGTATAAGGCAATAGTACTTGTACTACAGATGCATATTAGACTGTGGAGTAAATACTTACTAACCGTCTACCCTGAAATATAAATTTCTACCGTTGGTATCTGTACTAAGATTCTAAAATCAGTGCTTACTTTGACTTCTTAGCGTATTAAATAAGTGCTCATAACATTACTACCAGCCTGGGCAGGTCACAACTAGCGGAAACGTAGGAAGGAGTGTGACTATACAGATTTTAAGTTTTATCCTAAGACAAGGGAAATTTAAAGCAGGCGAGTTACTCTTCACCGTCACATATATGATAACAACAATAATAACTATTGACCTAGTCAATAGACTTTAATATAATGAACTTTATGGCGCGGGGTGGAGCAGTCTGGCAGCTCGTCGGGCTCATAACCCGAAGGTCGTAGGTTCAAATCCTGCCCCCGCAACCAAAACTTATAAAAAACAATTGGAAAACACCTATCAAAGCTCCTAATCGCAGATATTCCTATCTAGGGTAGGAATTAATAATTTTGTTTAAACTAAAGAAATTAGGTTAGCCTGAGTTTATTTTTCTATTTTCTATATAAAAAAGTGTATATAGAAAATAGAAATATGATACACATTCATTTTGTGTGTTTCTATACAGATGGATTCTGCAAATGTTGAATTCGGTACAAGTACGCGTATAAACCATTTCGACATAGCAACTGCGCATGTGTACCTTGTTCCACAATCCGGCCTCTATCGAGCACTATTATACGATCAGCTCGCTGAATCGTTGAGAGTCGATGCGTGATAAGTAGTGTAGTCCGTCCACTCATTAGTACTGAGAGCGCGTCTTGTACATGACGCTCTGACTCCGCGTCAAGAGCTGATGTTGCCTCATCAAGAATCAAAATCGGCGAATCCTTATAAATAGCACGGGCAATTGCGAGACGTTGTCGCTGTCCACCAGATAAACGCATACCATTATCACCAACTAGAGTATTAATTCCAGCTGGCATTAGTTCAACCGAATCTATAAGATTCGCTGCGCATAAAGCAGCTTCTGCCCGCTTATAATCTACCGGCCCCCCATAAGCAATGTTAGCTGCAATCGTATCATTAAATAGCACGACATCCTGAGTGACAAAGGCAATCTGGTTACGTAAATCCGGCAATTGATACTCAAGTATCGGTATGCCGTCGACCAATACATGTCCAGTAGACGGATCAAAGAAACGAGGTAACAAATTCACTAGAGTAGTTTTACCACTACCGGATGACCCGGCTATTGCCACAACTTCACCAGGCGAAATCTTAAATGAGATATCGTCAAGAGTCGATTGATATGCCGCCCCATAATTAAAGCTTACATGCTTAAACTCAATACTACCCTTCGCGCGAATAACTTTTCGTTCGCCGCCAGCGTTTTCTACTGGTTCATCAATTAAACCAAAAATTAGCTCGGCAGCAGTCATACCGCTTGTCAATGGTTGATTTATATCAATTAAATGCTTTAGTGGCGAAATTATAAGTAGCATCGACATAATAAACGCGATACATCCACCGACTGTTATGTGATAATTTGCTGATTCGATTACCGCAATTGATACTATAACTGCCAGAGTAACTGATGCGAAGAACTGGGTCATTGGCTGAGCTAACCCACCGGAAATAGCTACCCGCATTGCATAATCACGTAGAAGCTTGGTCATATGTGTGAATCGGCGCATTTCATATAGTTCACCGTTATGCACTTTAATAACTTTATAACCGCCCACTGTCTCTTCAACAATATAAGAAATCTGATTAGTTAGTATTTGCTGTTCACGATTAAGCCGTCGCAGATGCTTATTAAGCTTACTTATTAGCGATCCGCTTGCCGGCAAAATGATCGCAACAATTATTGTTAACTGCCAATTTAAGTAAAGTAAATAGCCAAGCAGGAATACTACTGTCAATGAATCTCGTACAAGTGTGATGAGTACAGTCATCAGTACGTTGAGCACCTGGTTTACCTCAAACACGATCGCACTAATAATCGTGCTAGCTGTCTCGCGCTGAAAAAAATCGGCCGGTACGTGCAGCATTGTTTGGAACATCTGCAGGCGCAAGTGCAATGAAATACAGTTCAACACGTAAGATAGTAGATAATTTGACGCATACTGAGCGATTCCGCGACCTAGCGCAAGTCCAACAAGGGCTATTGGTACATACCAGAAAACTGATAAACTCGAGCCCATTAACCCAAAACCATTATCAATTAACGGTTTAAGCAACGCTGGAATTCCGGTCTCAGTTCCTGCTACTAGCCCCATCGATATGATTGCTAGCACAATAGCCCACCAATGCGGTCGTATAATCCGACCAATACGATATAACACATTAGCGTATGTAATGGGTTTAGCTACACTACTGAAAATTCCGCCCTGAGGTATAGTCAAGTTACTCCCTTAATAGCGTTAGCATTCCGGATACAGAATTTTAACTACTCCAGAATAAAATTCGGCGCGTAGTAGATTAAGAAACTCATCGCTAGAACTCACGCGCCACGCGTCGCCTAATAGCGATTCGCACTGCGCGCTAGTGCCTCGATAGCGGATCCTGACTCGTAAGCCTACTGGCTTGCGGCCACCGATATTATATGATCGGTTTAGTGTGCGCTTAGCTATTGGTGCCTGTTTAGACTGTGATGTTATTTCAAGCCGGTACGGTTCAAGCAGAGTACGTAGCCGTGTCAGATCTACATTGTTATTTATCGAAAGTAGTAGTGAGTCTGCATAGTGGCAGCGAGCGCACTCTAAATTCATAGCACCGTTTACAGTAAAGCGAAGCCCGCCAGTGAAGCTATCGTTACGTGCTTGTCCTTGTACGACAAGCAGCTCATCTTCCTTAAAAATCTCACGATTTTCTTCAAAAATTTTGTTAAATACTGTAACCTCGCACTGACCAGTACCGTCATCTAACACCGCGACTAACATTTTACCGCGTTGCGTTGTCTGCGTACGCATCGTAGTAATGACGCCGGCGATCAGCTGATCTCGCCCCTCCTTTAATTCTCCGATTGTTTGGCGTACGAAATGCCGAACTTCGCGCTTGTATGCATCAAATAAATGCCCAGAAATATAGAAACCAAGCGCTGCTTTTTCCTCCTGCAACTTGCGTTTCTCGGTCCATATTGGCCCAGCGATCAACTCATAATGATGTCCTCGCGAGCCATCTGGCATATCGAAGAGATCACACTGTAGTGCATTTATATCTGCTTGCTCAGCCGCCTCCGTTGCAAGTTGTACTGATGCAAGAAGTTGCCCCCGATCTTTATGTAGCGTATCAAATGCACCAGCCCTAATTAGGGCCTGAATCATACGACGATTTACGATTCGGCGATCAATTCGCTCGCAGAAGTCGAATAGGCCCATAAATGGCCGAAATGCACGGGCCCGAAGAATTTCCTCAATCGCATTTTGCCCACTACCCTTAATCGCACCGAGACCGTAGCGAATTATCTTCGATTGATTATCTAACATATCAGCTACCGGCTCGAAACGGTAGACTGACTGATTAATATCAGGTGGTAAAACTACTAGATGATTTGCTATGCAGTCATCGAAAAGAATCTTTACTTTGTCAGTATCATCCATGGCAAGCGACATATTAGCGGCCATGAATTCAGCCGGATAATGCGCTTTGAGCCAGGCTGTATAATACGCAAGCAATGCATATGACGCCGCATGAGACTTATTAAAACCGTATCCAGCAAACTTCTCCATCAAGTTAAAGATTTCATCAGCTTTTTCTGCACTTAAACCATTCTGGGCCGCTCCTTTTCGGAATAGCTTACGATGCTTTGCCATCTCTTCAGGCTTTTTTTTACCCATCGCTCGACGCAGTAAATCTGCGCTTCCAAGCGAATAGCCACCGATAATCTGTGCCATTTGCATCACCTGCTCTTGATAGACCATAATGCCATAGGTCTCTTTCAGAATAGGTTCAACGCGAGGATCTGGATATTCAACTATTTCTCGTTTATGCTTGCGTGCGCAAAAGCTTGGAATTAAATCCATCGGGCCCGGGCGATATAAAGCCACTAATGCAATAATTTCCTCGAAACGGTCTGGCTGTGCGTCTCTGAGCATGCCTTTCATTCCGCGACTTTCCAACTGGAATACAGCTACCGTATTGGCATTCTTTAGGATCGTGAACGACGCCGCATCTTCTAGCGATATCTGTGCAAGTGACCACTCCCGCTTAGATGGATTTAGTCGACGGATATATCGTTCAGCCCAATCTAGAATTGTAAGCGTTGTTAATCCGAGAAAGTCAAACTTAACGAGCCCGACAGCTTCAACGTCATCTTTATCGTACTGACTAACGATATTACTGTCACTGGCTTGCATGTACAATGGACAGAAATCAGTAAGCTTACCAGGCGCAATAAGCACACCACCAGCATGCATTCCAATATTACGTGTTAACCCTTCAACACGTTGCGCAAGTTCGAGTAACTGACGTACCTCATCTTCGTTGTTAAACCGTTCCTGTAATTGCGGCTCCCCTTTAATCGCATCGGCAATAGTTATATGCTTGCCTGGCTTAAACGGAATCAGTTTCGCGACACTATCGGTAAAGTTATACCCTAAGTCTAGTACGCGACCGATATCACGCACGGCAGCTTTTGCTGCCATAGTGCCAAATGTTGCAATCTGCGAAACTGCATCGGCACCGTATTTGCTTTTCACGTATTGAATGACCCGATCTCGTCCATTCTGGCAAAAGTCGATATCGAAATCCGGCATGGAGACACGCTCAGGATTTAGGAACCGCTCAAAGAGTAGATTGTAACGTAGTGGATCCAGATCTGTGATCCCGAGGGCGAACGCTACTAACGAACCCGCGCCAGAGCCCCTGCCCGGCCCCACTGGAACTCCGTTATTTTTAGCCCAATTAATAAAGTCTGCAACGATCAAGAAGTAACCGGGGAAACCCATCTTGATAATAGTGGTGCACTCAAATGCCAGTCTTTCTTCATATGTCTGACGGTGTATATCTCGTTGCGTTAAATCAGGAAATAGCCTCTCAAGGCGCCGCTCAAGTCCGGCACTAGATAATTGAACAAGATAATCATCTAGTGACATCCCAGCCGGTGTTGGAAATAACGGCAACTTAGGCTTACCTAGTTCAAGCGTAAGGTTGCAGCGCTTGGCAATTTGTACCGTGTTTGCAAGCGCTGAAGGGATATCAGAAAACAGCTCACACATCTGTTGCTGTGTGAAAAAATACTCATCTGTAGAGAAGCGTTTTACACGTTCTGGGTTGGCTAATATATCACCCTCAGAAATACATACGCGCGCTTCATACGCGGTGAAGTCCTCCGACGTCATAAACCGTACTGGATGTGTTGCTACAACGGGAAGCCCTAACCGTGCGGCAAGTGTTACAGCTTGCTGCACATAAAATTCGATACCCGTCTGCTGAATCCTCTGTAGCTCAATATAAAATGCATTTGGGAAAATAGCGCTCCAACGTTGAGCATGCCGAATAGCCGCCTGCATGTTACCAGCAGCTAGTGCAATACCAATATCGCCCTGGTTGGCGCCGGACAGGGCTAGAAGTCCTTCAGCAAAGCTTTCTTCCAGCCAGTGAAAATTAATTTCGGCGCGGCCACGATACTGGTTTGTTAACCACGCGCGGCTGAGGAGTTTGCACAGATTTAGATAGCCACGTCGGTCCATAACCAGTAATAATAGCCGCGCTGGCTTATCTCGATCCTCTAGATTTGAAATCCAAACATCAGCACCAACAATTGGTTTAACGCCGTGCGCACGAGCAGCCTTATAGAAACGTACTAGACCGAAGGCATTAGAAGAATCGGTGAGTGCAAGCGCGCCTTGACCATCCTCTACTGCCCGTTTAACTACATCATTAAGTCGTATAATACCGTCAACAATAGAGAATTCGGAGTAAACGCGCAGATGGATAAACCGTGGATCAGACATATCTGTATTCTACCTTACGGAGAATGCTGTTAGCTGTCGTTGCCATAACGCTTAGCCCAGCAAATAGCTACACTACTGATTTATAGCAACTACCTAATGCTCGAGAAATCATATAACACCGCTGACTGATAACTACTCACTTGAATATAGGATTTTGACAACAGGTTATCGATAATATAGGCATATAACGTAGTTATTTTTAATTATTAGAGACATCTTAGAATTCAGTACTGTGGTTCGTTTATTATAGGTAGTTTTAAGGAAAACGATGCATACATATACATCGACAGCTCGTATTAGATCTAGATGATAGATTCGTTAAATTTTAAGAAAGCCTGTTAACAAGCAAAATTTGAGGCATGCTAGTTGGGCTTAAGCAAAAATTCTTGATATTTAAACTAATGTGACACCTCCTAAGAGGTTAGCTGCATTCCGGCGATGGAGATTCATATGTATGCCACGAAACAACATAACAGCCACTTAAGCACATAAACGCTATAAATTCAGTAATTATGCTTGACATCCGAAATTCGCTTGACTCCGGGATCGATAGACTTTTATATCCACTTTTTAAAAACCCGGCAGTCCGAGGTGTAACGACTAACTAGTTTAGCAAGATAGATATACTTATCTGGTGGATATTTATATCAATGATTGCTATGTCACTGGATAATAAGTAGACTTAATAGTAAGGAGTTTGTTTTTTACTACATAGTAAATATAAAAAATAAAATATAAGATACTAAGAGTATGGTATCTAACTTATCAATACACACTTTAAATATACTAATTTCTTTAAAACTACGTGCAAAACACGTCTGTATAACCAGAAAGTGCGCATTTAGTTAATAAGGAATTATATATTTATCCGTACGGAATAGACGCGAGTGCAGAAATCACTAATTCACTGCTGTAGAAGCATGTTTAATGTAGAATATCAATTTCTATATGAATTCATTGAAGGTAAACTTCACAATAAATAAGCACGCGCATGCAGTATTTGGATATAGTATTTGGGTATCGGAGAGAAAGAATAAAAAATAGAATATTTATCTTTAGATAACCGCTATCTAAAAAAGATGAGTAACTTCTTAATAAGGCGCTCTAATAGCCCCTTAGTTTAGTAGCCCTAGATAGTTGTCATTAATACGCCGTAATAAATAATGAATACTACTACGTAGTACGGAAATGTAGACTATACCCGCGGAAAATATATGCAACGATGCTTTGACATTCGAAATCTATAACTTATACGTATTTATAGTTGCTAATTTATGGGGCGGAACATAAAGAAATAAAATATAACCACTAGTTTATAGCAATCAGAGGCTTAAAGCGCTATTGGATGAGTTTTCATCCTAGGCTCTCATTAAGCCATCCCTAGTCAAGTATATATCTTGGGTATTTTCGTAAGCTTATGCCTTCTTAAAAGGGTTCTGAGGTTTTTTAACACCACCGCCCATCGTCAAGAACGCCGGCGTGGCATACCACATCCGCCTAGTAGGGCAGCTAATCTCTGCTTAGGTAACTTTTTATCGAGTACCTGGCTCTGTTCCTCATGTTCTGGAGTTTGCCGGAGCAAAAATGAGGACTCATACGGCTTTGTAAAGAAGTCATCGACTGGCTGAGCATCAGGTATTGGTGCGCGCGACCGATTAGAAACATAGAGGTGTCGATTGCGATGTCGATCATCGAGATTAACAGGATGATGCGATCGATTCCGAGATGTTGGCTGGTTTAACTCGAGTGGCTGGATAGTTAACTTCCGATTAATAAATTTTTCGATATCCGTCAGTTGCTTACACTCGTTCTCACTGCATAATGATAGTGCATCGCCGGATGCCCCAGCACGACCAGTTCGCCCAATCCTATGAATATAGTCTTCCGCATTAAATGGCAAATCGAAATTGATTACAGCTGGCAACTCTGCGATATCTAGACCACGAGCAGCTACATCGGTTGCAACTAATACCTTAATCTCACCACGCCTAAATGCTTCTAATGCCCGCATTCGAACGCTTTGCGAACGATCACCATGAATTGCGGTGGCTACCACGCCGTCGCTCTCGAGTTGCCTCGCAAGCCGGCTGGCTCCGACCTTGCTGTTGCAGAAAACAATTACTTGCTTGAGTTCACGTTCATGGATCAGATGTACAATCGCAGCTCGTTTATTAGGCTCCGATACTTTGAAAACGATTTGCCGTACGTTTACAGCCGCTGAATTACTGCGAGCTACTTCAATCGTAACTGGATTGCGTAAGTAAGTCGCTGCGAGTTTCTTAATATCAGTGGAAAATGTCGCGGAAAATAGCAACGTCTGTCTTTCACTAGGCAACAAGTTTAGGATCTGTTGCAAATCTGGTAAGAAGCCCATATCGAGCATTCGGTCGGCTTCGTCAAGTACGAGTATCTGCACCTGGGATAACGACGTGCTTTTTTGTCGTACATGATCAAGCAGCCGACCGGGTGTCGCAATCAAGACCTCAATACCACGGCGTAATTCAGTTGTTTGTGGATTAATGTCGACGCCACCAAACACAACTGTGCTACGCAGCGACGTATACTTAGCGTATCCATAGATATTAGTTGCCACCTGATCTGCGAGCTCTCGTGTAGGCGTCAAAATCAGCGCTCGTACCGGGTGACGAGCAGGAGAGGCACTAATACTAGCAAACGGTAACAAGCGCTGAATAATCGGGAGCGAAAAGCTAGCTGTTTTACCTGTACCCGTCTGCGCCGCACCCATAACATCGCAGCCAGCTAGTACCGCAGGGATAGCCTGCGTCTGAATTGGAGTTGGTTTTGTATAACCTTGTTCAATTACCGCCCGAATGATTGGCGCAGAAAAACCGAACTTGTCGAACAATAACGGAAACACCGTTGGCACGGAAATAGTATTATCAAAAATATGAGTGTCAGTTTGAACGGAATACAAGCTGGTAGTTAGATCTGATGACATATGTGAGCATTCGCTCAAGCAGAGGCCTCCCGATAAAATACTAGAATAGTACCAGATTGTGGCACCTTGTGCACTTAAGATTCGTATGACTGGATATATATATCATTTATTATCCTGAATGAAATTTCAGTAACCCTCAGAAAATAAATCGTCTCTTAGCTTAAATTAATACGCTTTAATTCAGTGTATGTAATTTCAATGACGCACTGGTTTACAGAAATACTTCTAAATTTTTCTAGTTGCAATTATATAATAATTTCCCCACACTGAAGTATCTACAATACATGTTGTGTGGATAATTCTATTAATGTGCGGCCCGGATCGATAACCGACCGAAAAGCATGATATCAAGTCGTTAACTTGAACTTTAGTCATAGACTAAGGTGTAGCGGTACTATCGCGCACTGGCTTTTTTCTAGGTGATTCCATTTTATTCTAATAAATCTAGATTTTAGACGCCTAAATATTAATATCGTATGTGTCTCACCTATATAGAGAGTCTCAGCAATTAGGTGCCCCGGTATTCAAGTCTTATTTTCCTGGTATTAGCGATGTGTTAGAAACGCATACTGTAACCGTTAGAGATCGAATAAGTAAGCATCTCAGGTCTGGTCGCTAATTCTTAGCTCACTTGTGTCGAGTGTTATATTTATCTTTTATGAATCGCTGTACTACCTAAGATTTTAGGCTGTACTATTAGCCTACATCTCGGTAATTTCCGCATATCTTATTCTCGAGAAATAATTCTAATGCTAGACAAATTTACGTCAGAGGCGACATAAAAACATAGCCCTCATAAAAGTCGTGCACACTATTTTCCTAATGACGTACTACGCCGAAAAAGAATATAAATCCTGTTAGCTAAACAACGCGCTTCATTTGATATAAGCACTATCGCATATACCAAGCATGTTTACCACCAAACTATTTTCGGATATCCGAGGTGAACTACCACGCTGGTCTGAGTATCTTCATAGGAAAGGCTAAGGTCAGGCTAATTTCGAAGTTTTTTAAGACAAAATAAATCGCTTCAGAATCAGAAACTCTAGAGAGATACTGGGCGAAGTATCCGCATAGAATCTATATTCGGATAATTATCTAATTAGCCGGGGATTTATTTAATAGCAGATTTGTTTTGCTGCGCACATAGTGTATCCAGGAAAGACCGTGTACAAATTTTTAGCTGATAAGAATTAGAGCCTTAAAATTAAATTTATCTGTTGCGAAGAATATGCACGTTATTTCACTAAGTGATTTGTAACGATTTTCTGCGGCGCAATTTGGTTAATCTAACGTTCGAGAGACACGACTACTCAGTCTCGTTGTTTTTCAAAAGAATTAATAACGATTATTGAATCGACAAAATAAATAGCGATTTTCTTATAAGGAAGGTTGAATTGAATCGAATTATTAAATCAGTCAAGCACCTAATACTAATTAATTCAATTACTTTTACATAGCTCTAACTATGTATTGGATTGGTTCACGTAAAATTATACCGGAATAGCTAACAGCTATGTTATTTAGTCCATACTGTAAATAGTGCATGCTGAGGGCTATCTGAGATTAAACCTCACCTAAATCGGCCGTACAATTACTTACCTGCAGTCTCGCTTATAGCCAGTTTGAAATTCAGACATATTACGTAGTATGATATAAACTAATCAATTAGTACTAGAAGTGCAATATTAGCAAGCCAGACTAAACCTGCGCTATTTAGTAGCTCAGTAACAACACTCTTGCAGCCGCACTAAACCTTCTTAGTGCAGAACATATTTCCTATGTAGCACACTAGTCTGCTTATGACCAACATAGTGAAAACATCTTTGATTGTATCAGAGTTCTTAAAATCCCAGTGTAACACGAAATGGAAGTACTACTCGCAGAACATTAGTGCTTACGACGAAGAGTTATAGGTCTAAGCAGTGCTTATAAAGCAATCCCACTAAAATCGGACTATTTTTAGTGCGATGTTAGCTTATGTGTATATATTTATGAATCCTGTGGCTCGTTAAGATATGTGCTGTAATAACAGAATTACACTTATAGTGAGGTACAGCATCTGTATCAGATTATTCTAGTACCAGTTTATTTAGCTTTAACGCACACTTTCTTTGTGTTAATTTTTTTAGTGGCCCCCTATTTTGGAACTCGTTACTATTCTTCGATGCCGAAAGAAATAGCATGGCGTCTGTTGGATAGACCTAGCATAACAAGCAATTTGATCTCATACTTGTTAGACAAAGCCGTCTGCTAATTCTTCCGAGAGAATGCATCGCATTGCGTTTTAAGGTTTTTTAGGGTTTTGATTAACTTATATCCAAAGCATGATGTAGTAACTGCGCTAATTTAGTATTACCACATAATAATATCCCAGCACCTTAGGTGCGGTGTTCCCCGCTCAGTACTTGCTCTAAACGGATATAAATGCAGGTAAATTACGTTAGTAACTTCGACACCGATTCTAGATTAAGCAATAATTACATATTGATAAATATTCGTCATACCCCCTGACGTGCCAGGTTTTACACTGTGAATGCCTCCCCATCGCTTTCGGATCAAATTAACGATCTACTTCCTCAAACCCAATGCACTAAATGTGGCTATGGCGGATGCCGACCTTATGCAGATGCTATTGCAAACGGTACAGCAAACTATAACCAGTGTCCACCTGGAGGACAACAGGGTGTAGCACGGCTAGCGTCTCTGCTCAATAAGCCAATTATCCCGCTCAACCCAATAAACGGCGTCGAGCGAGTACGACTGCGTGCGGTAATTGATGAAACCTTATGCATCGGCTGCACGCTATGTATGAAAGCATGTCCGGTTGATGCTATTGTTGGTGCTCCAAAGCAGCTACATACGGTGCTATTAGATTGGTGTACCGGCTGCGATCTATGCGTCTCTCCGTGTCCCGTCAATTGTATCGAAATGATTCCAGTCACCACAATTGCTACGGGATGGGATGCATGGTCCCCGCAGCAGGCCGTATTGGCCCGACGTCGACACGAGCAGCGCAATATTCGGCTTATAAAAGAGCAAGATAAGGCGCAATATCGAGCTTCCGCTCGTCGTGCAATGCTCGCGCAAATGCCGCTATTAGCCTCAGAATATACATTGCCATCAGCTACCACCATCTCAACCAGATCTTTAGATACCATGCCAATAGCGTTGCCGAAAAAACATGCCGTTGCACGGAAAAAAGCCATTATTAAGATGGCTCTGGCTCGTACCCGCAAGAAAAAGGAAGAACTGGCTGCTCAGGGGATAGTGCCCGGTAACACATCAGATTTGAGCCCAGCTATACAAGCGAAAATTGACTTAATCGAAGCTCGCCGGCAGCGCCTAGGTTGCGTTAGAGACGAAGATAGTCTCGTTCAATCGGAGGAGGAGCCACCACTCTCCTCTCAAAGCATACAGAAGTAGAGCAGATTTACTGGATAAGTCACATCACTCTGGCTTTTTCTAAAATGATGAATCTTTATGAACGCCAATAAGCGCCGCGCACTCTACGAAACTTTTCAAAAACTGAACCCTCAGCCGACCACAGAACTGAAGTATACAACATCTTTCGAACTCCTCATTGCAGTGATACTTTCGGCTCAGGCGACTGATGTTTCCGTTAATAAAGCAATGTCTCAAATGTTCCAAATCGCTAATACACCAAAAGATATTCTAGCGCTCGGCGAAGAGGGCATAGAGAAACATATTAAGGGGATTGGACTGTATCGGGTTAAATCTAAGCATATAATCTCGACCTGCAGAATTTTGTTGGACAAATGCCACGGAAAAGTGCCAGATAATCGCGAAGAACTCGAAGCCCTTCCCGGGGTAGGCCGAAAAACAGCGAACGTTATATTAAATACTATATTTGGGCATTCAGTCATTGCGGTCGATACACATATCTTCCGTGTTGCGAACCGCACTAGGTTAGCACCCGGTAAGGACGTTCGGGCAGTAGAAATAGCGTTAGAAAAATTCACGCCAGCCGAATTCCGGCATGATGCACATCACTGGCTACTTTTGCATGGCCGATATGTATGCCGCTCGCGGATGCCTAAATGCCGGAATTGTGTGATTGAGACACTCTGCGAATTTGAAAGTAAAGCGCGCATTTTCACTCAATAGCATATAGATTATCGCAATGTCCCGTAGATGTATTTATCTAATGCATGAGAATTGTGGTTGTACAAAAAATAACATAGATATCGTATAGATTGAGGTTTCATGAAGATTGAGAGTTCGCCCATGACAAGCTGTTACAGCACCTGATCAGCACCTGATTTTAAATTGATTTAGATCTTCCATAAACAGTACATATTGTAAGTTTTACACTAAATGATACTTGTCTATATGTGCAGCTTTTACGATTTAAGAAATCAAAAATCTGCTAGATTGTCTAGCTTCTCTCATTAGCAAACAAAATTTTTTAGCATTTCGCTTTAATATCGAACAACTGCTTTTATCGATAATTCTTATTTATTCGTTTCTTTTTAGAAAACAGATACTCCGGTCGATCTTGCACGAACACTATGCTTTATTAATAGCATCACTATTCTTAGCGCTACGCTATTGATCTTAGTTCATTTAAGGTCAATCTCACACTACCTCATATTTAAGCAATAGCCACTTTCTAGCATCGTATCATTTTGTCTTGGTAAAAATTTTGGACGAGGAGAATCGTCTTATATCTCGTTTACTATGAATAAAAAATATTTATAGTTAATCAAGGTATACTATATGAAGTGCCACTTATAGAGATTTTATATTAATAAGGAAACGCTTGATCGTTAGTGTTCAGCGCTTGCTTATCCAAGCAGTACATAAAAAGTATATTAATATTCTTCTCACATCCTTAGAAAAATTGCTATAATTCTAGTTTTTCGCGCGGCTGTAGCTCAGTTGGATAGAGTACTTGGCTACGAACCAAGGGGTCGTGGGTTCAAATCCTGCCAGCCGCGCCATATTTTATAAAAATTTTTTAATTAAAAATTATTGATTCTTTGTATAATCTGCTTAAATGAAGCGCTATACGAGCTTAGCTATCAATAAAAAGCCCGCGTGAGAAAAGCAAGTAGAAAAGTTATTATGTATGGTAATTGGTAATTGGCATTAATATTTGAGTGACCACTATAATGATGGTGTTTTGTATAGACACTGATCGCAGTTAATTCGCTTACATCTAGATTAGTTCGAAAATACGCCTAGATTACACTCGCTATATGGAACCGATTACTAAGTAACTATACGCATAGTATTGACATCAGCAGCTATAATATAGCTGCACTACACTAGTAAAAATGTAAAAGTGTTTTTACTAAAACCTAGGTGCGCTATAGTCTATGTAGCATTTATTCAACGATCGTAGTTGCGCTAATAAATGTACTAAATACAAAACAATCAGTCGTATGGATTGACATGCTAGGACCTATTCTCTAGTGTCAGTCGGTAGCTGTGAATTTAGGTATCCTTCATATACTCTTACGTCTTCTAAGCAATATACGCTTTGCTTAGCGAGTGCTAGGACAATGCGCTTCTATAACTTAATATCAGCCAATATTTTTGTTGCAATTTATTATTGGCCAGTACGCAATCTATCTTGTTTCGAATTCCGATGCGACCTCAATAAGCGATTTTTCGATATTAGCCAAGCTGAATCTGTAGTAAAGGAAAATTCAGCTTTACACATATATCTTAGCAAATCATATAAAATCCCAGATTTTTAGTCAGTTTTGCAATCGATATGACGTTGTGCTTGTGCAACTGCTTAGGTGTAGTGGTTTAGAACTAAACACATATTTACATGACTTGATGTACTGCAGTAGCTGCATGCAGACGACATTTTAATCATTATTATATCTACGCTGTCCAGCGATATAGACTAGTAACTCTTTCTAGGTAGACACAGGTGCGTCGAAGATTATTCGATATGCTAATGCAAATTATAATTTAAAAATGCACCAAAAAATCAAAACTTATTTGTCTATCTGGGACTATTGAGCTCTAATCTACTCGCGGCGTGTGTACCGATTAAACCGGTACTTTTTTCAGCATTTCAATGCCTACTTTTGCTTCGGAAATCTCACGTAGTGCCAGTACTGTCGGCTTATCTTTGCTTTCGATTTTCGGTATGTGGCCCTGCGAAAGTTGGCGTGCGCGATACGTCGCTGCAAGCGTAAGCTCGAATCGGTTTGAGATATGTTTTAGGCAGTCTTCGACTGTAATGCGAGCCATATTAAATCCCTTTTCATTATAATGTTATTAATATATACAGCGCTACTCGTATATCTACGAAGCGTAAATACCTAACCTAACAAATAGCTTTTCGTAGCGTGTTCGCTGTGCTGCGAAACATAGCCGTCTTGAAGTGACTATGCTCTGTATTTCAGTCAATGCGCGATCGAAGGTCTCATTGATCAACACGTACTCAAATTCTGACGCATGTGACATCTCGCTTCTAGCGGCTAATAGCCGCCGCGCGATCACGTGTTGCTCATCTTGCCCTCGATTATGTAGTCGCTCTTCTAGCGCATCAAGTGACGGTGGCAAAATAAAAATGCCGACCGTGTTTAGAAACTTATTACGCACTTGCTGAGCACCTTGCCAATCGATTTCCAGCAGAACATCTGCCGCATCCTCCATTTGCCTTTCGATCCATGCGCGCGATGTACCATAGTAATTGCCGTGCACTAGAGCGCACTCGAGAAACTCATCTTTATCATAGCGTTCCTGGAAATTGGACAATGATATGAAATGATATTGCGCGTTATCCTCCTCATTTGGCCGTTGAGGCCTCGTAGTGTACGATACTGACCTTTGGATCATAGGATCGAGGGCTAATAACGCATTAACTAATGTCGACTTACCTGCGCCGGACGGTGCAACTATCATAAACAGATTACCCGGATATTCTCCGGCACAAAAATCTCGATTTTTTTCCATCGTAACAGACTATTCTAAATTCTGAACCTGCTCACGCATCTGTTCGATTAATAGCTTTAGCATCATAGATGCATCGGCTAATTCTTTTATAACAGCTTTAGCCCCCAGAGTATTTGCTTCTCGATTCAGTTCCTGCATCATAAAATCGAGTCGCTTGCCAACCAGGCCGCCCCTGTCAATCATATGACGAGTCTCGGTTAAATGCGCACCTAACCGAGATATCTCCTCAGCGATATCGATACGGATTCCATATATTGTGACTTCTTGACGGAGCCGTTCGATAATTTCCTCATGCGATACGAGTTGTTGGGGGCTATCCGACGCCGCTATACCAAGTGCAGCCTGCAATCTCTCAATAATCTTTTGCTGATAACGTGCAACCAGATCAGGCACCAATGGTGTAATACGGATAACAATTTCTTCCATCTTGGTTATATTAACCAATAGCATTGCAGCTAGTTTCCTTCCCTCGCGTCCACGTGCGATAACTAGTTCATTTAAGGCCTGCTTACTACAATCTAGTACCGTATCGCGTAGCGATGCTGTTGATGGGCCGCTATCGGAAATAACGCCGGGCCAACGCAAAATTTCACTAATATGCAGGCTACTCGCTTGGGGGAACACATCCAGCACTGAGCATTCTAGTGCCGCTAGTTGCAACAGTGCACCGCGATTAAGCGACTTAGTTATCGATACAGACTCGCTACTTTGTATGTGAACTCGAAAATCGATCTTGCCTCGCGAGAGACAGTTAGTTAGCATGTCTCGTAAGATAGGCTCGCATGTGCGGACCTCTTCAGGCATACGAAAATTGAGGTCGAGAAATCGAGAATTTACGCTGCGCAACTCTACTGATATACTGGCAGTATAGGTGCTTCCACTGATCCCAAACGCTCCATTGATAAGTAATTCTCGTGTCACGCTAGCATAGCCTGTCATGCTATAGATCATCTTTGAGTCCCACAATAATTTTTATTAAAACAATAATTATCACATTGAATGCTTATCTATATTGGTTCTAATGAATAATTTCGAGAGAAATCTATGCGCACAAAAATCTTAATTTAGCGCTAAGACATAGTTCCAGATTGGCTGCACTTACTCGAGAATCGCATATAGTTTCTAACTACTTCAATACACAAGTTTCAAATCCGAAGTTGAGTAATCAAGCTACTAAAACATAATAAGTTTCATAGAATAATAATCTTGACTACATCGAGTCAGTATCGGGCAGCAGCTGAAACAGGACACCGATGCTTATCTGAGTACGAAGAAAACATAGTTCAACACCGGCATAAATGCAAAGATATATTGCTTATAAATGAAGCAGCTGAGTTGCCTTCGATATTTATCGAAAATGTGATAGAAAAGCATAGCATGAAGCATACGTTACCGGTTTACCTGCTTCGCTAATAATTCTAAGCTGTTCGCGCATGCGCGGAAGTATGCCAGGCTTTTACTTGGCTAGCTATGCGCAATTAATCAGTGGCTAGAAATCTGATGCAGCCAGCAATACTTGCTTGCTTGAAAATTTTTATGTGCATTCTAACTAGTAAATCTACTATTATTGCGTACTAGTATTACCGAGACATGTCGATAGTCTTGAGCTCTTAATCTCTCTAGGTCAATGGCGTATCAGATTCTCACTGCGGCCTATTCTCAAATAGTTTTAGCTTAATCCGTTATTCTATATCCCTGCTCTACAGAGCAGCGGGAGCCCAGCTACGTTACATTTTAAATAGAAGAACACTTTCAGCCATCGTGCGCTAGCAGAGATGGAGTTGACCCGTTGACTAAAGAATACATGATTAATTATCCTTTTAAAAAATTCATATCTTCATATCCATCATCGCTTTCCAAGAACAATGCGGCAGAATTCATCAAAGCACCGTTCCTAGGTATTACCCCGGGACGTATTTGTCTTACTACTTTACCGCCGTTGTCTCTATATATACATTTTCCATGGTGTGTACGCAAATGTCCGTACTGCGATTTCAATTCGCATGCATTATCACGCACCTCAGGGAGCATACATTTTCCCGAAATCGAGTATATAAACGCACTACGTGCTGACCTAGAAGCAGCGTTGCCATTAATCTCAGAGCGGCCGGTTCATACTGTATTTATCGGCGGCGGGACGCCAAGCCTCCTTTCAGCACAAGCAATTGATAGACTGTTATCAGACTTACGCGCTCTGCTGTTAATAAATGTAGATGCAGAAATCACGCTGGAGGCAAATCCCGGCACGTTCGAAGCCGCTAAGTTTGCAAGCTTTCGAAGTAGTGGAGTTAATCGTCTCTCGATTGGCATTCAGAGCTTTCACGACGCTCACCTGAAGGCACTGGGTCGCATTCATAATGCGGCCCAGTGCCTTCAGGCAGTGGATATCGCGAGTTTAAGTTTCGATAACTTTAATCTAGACTTAATGTTTGCGCTACCGAACCAGACGCTCGAGCAATGCTATGCAGATATAGAGACTGCGCTATCACTTGCACCACCTCACCTGTCTTTGTATCAACTTACGCTTGAGCCAAACACCTATTTCCATAAATATCCGCCTTCGTTACCAGACCACGATACATCAGCCGATATGCAGGATTGGATTCATGCACGCATGCGTAAAGCAGGCTATCAGCATTACGAAGTATCGTCATACGCTAAAGAGCATCAGAAAAGCCGACATAACTTAAATTACTGGCAATTTGGTGACTATTTGGGCATTGGTGCAGGCGCACATTCAAAGTTGTCGTTCCCGGAACGAATAGTGCGACAGATACGACACAAACATCCCATAAGATATCTAGAACAAACCTCTGCAAGAACACCCATTCAGGAGCAACACGAAATTAGTAAGCTTGATTTACCGTTCGAATTTATGCTGAATACGCTACGACTTACTGATGGATTCTCAGAACATCATTTCATTGAGCGGACCGGACTTACAATGAAAGTAATCGATCCAATCCTTACGGGAGCTGAACACCGCGGCTTAATACGCCGCGATCAGGAGAATATTGCGCCTACATCGCTTGGACAGCGTTTCTTAAATGATTTACAATCATTATTTCTAAAGGGTAATATGTGAACTACCATGTTTTTCATGGTAAGGGGGCGACATATATATATTACTATAGTAATCAGTAACAATATAATTTGTCCAATACAGATACTCATCTCGTATAATATTTCGCTTCTTGGAAGCGTGGCCGAGCGGTTTAAGGCACTGGTCTTGAAAACCAGCGATAGGCAACTGTCCGTGAGTTCGAATCTCACCGCTTCCATAAACACGATTCTAAATTAAATAGTCAAAAAATAGCGATCATTAATCACTGACCTTAGATATTTAAATCACTCTTAAGAGCTTCTAGCATAGATACTAGACTTTTTAAAGTATGATAATCTCATTGAGATGATAAACGAGGTGTATTACCTAGAGTAGTACAAAGATATTGACTGGTATATTATATAGTCCACACGAATTTCTAATTAGAATAGACTATATAGTAATAAGATAAATCAGCTCTATATATATTAGAGAGTGGTGCAACATAATTTGCATTTTTAGATATACCGATAACAGTATATCTATCAGCATTGGTGTAGATTTTTTAGAAACACTTATTACCCATGTCTTTTATAGGAAAAGAGTGTTAAAAATTTCTTTTAAAGAAGTGATGTATTATGCCAAACAAAAATTATAATAAGAGAATATATTTATATATTAAAAATAAAACTTCCTAAATATATTAGAAAATATGATATTCTTATAGAAGTCATAAAATGAGCTATTATCGATTACTTATTAGAGGTTTTTTATAAAAAACTTGATTATTTACTTAATGTATACATATAAAATATAATTTATAAAAATATTGTATTTATAACTTTATAAGACTTGAGAATTTGAGCTTATTTAATATTTGTATTAAACAGAGCTATGCTCTACCGAAAAAAATCAAATTTAAGCATCCCCTCAATCGCGATTTGCCTTCATACCAGTATGGTTACATATAACCAGTTCGGCGAGAACATGGATATCCACCACAATAATTGATATCATGACCATTCAGTTTTCAATAAGCAGAATAAGGTAGACTTGTATTGCGCATTAAGCGAAATACAAGTCTACGGTGCCCAATAATGGTTCAAACCAATGAGTGCTGCTACGGAGTTTTGCCTCCGCAGTAGCTAACATTTTAGTACTCTAAGGTAACGCTTTAGCAATCCTCTTTAAATAAGAGGGGTAGATTGAGAATCGCTCCAAGGCATCTCTAGTCTAGACTAGAGTAGTCTGATACAGACTAGCTAATTAGTTTCTATTTATTTTTTTCTCTAAGCTTACTTATTAATAGTATTGCTCTGTAAGATTAAAGACGTCCAGGTACCAATCAATGGTAATATAAGACTAACATCAGTCTATCTATAAATCATTAAACAAAAACCATAGTATTTTCAGAAAATCAACGCTACAGTGGAATTTGAACTATTTCCAGCACTAGCTACTAATACACCCTTGATTTATAGTAGGAGTACAAGCAGCGTTGTTGGTGCGTTGCACAGGTTTTAGAACTAGTGCTGAGTCTCATAGTACAATGTTACTAGTAATTATATCTAATTTCGCACCGTTAGATGTAGCTATGAAGCTACATAGCATTTACTATTATGAATATATTAAATAATACCAATCCAGTATATTTGATATTGATATAAAAATAATTTATATACTTAGTTTAACGAAGTTAACTAAAATTGGTATATGTCCAAAGTAATATTCATTCTGATTTGCACTTTATGATTATTAATCATAATTTATATGTTCGTAATTTTATTCTAAATTACCGTGTTAGTTACTATACGTTTTTATATCATTAAAATATACGATTTAGACGAGCAACATTGCTATATACGGAAAACTATTTAGGTTGGGCGGATTAAGGCTGTGGAATCTCGATCTTAACTTCAAGCACCTCAAGGTCATCCTGCCGATCTAGATGGACCCTAATATCGTTACTCCTAATTCTCACATACTTCGAGATTACCGCGACAAGCTCGCTCTGCAGTGCAGGTAAATAGTCAGCCGGCGCCCGTCCAGCCGCACGTTCATGAGCAATGATCAATTGCAAGCGTTCCTTTGCAACTGATGCAGACCTTCGTTTTTCGCCAAGTAGAAAAGAAAGAATAGACATTTTTTCCTCCCTTACTTACCACCAAACAGGCGTTGCAATAATCCAGGCTCTTGATAATTCACATATCGCAGTGGTTTTTGTTCTCCCAGGAAACGAGCGATTACGTCCCTATACGACTCCGCGACGTCTGTCCCATCTAAATATACCACTGGTACGCCCTGGTTTGATGCATGCAATACTAATTCAGATTCTGGGATCACGCCAACTAGCGGTATTCGCAGAATCTCCTGAATATCATCTAGCGATAACATCTCGCCTTCACTAACGCGCTTTGGGTTATAGCGCGTAATCAGCAGGTGCTCTTTGATTGGCTCCCTACCATCAATCGCGCGTCGTGTCTTAGACGATAGAATGCCAAGGATGCGATCTGAGTCTCGGACCGAGGATACCTCTGGATTTGTAACAATTAATGCTTCATCAGCAAAGTACATCGCCATCAACGCACCAGACTCAATACCGGCCGGAGAATCGCAGACGATGTACTCAAATCCTATATCAATTAAGTCACTGATAATCTTTTCTACGCTTTCTAGAGTCAAGGCATCTTTATCGCGTGTTTGAGACGCTGGCAGTATGTATAACTGCTCGCACTTTTTATCTTTAATCAAGGCCTGATTCAGATTTGCTTCACTCTGGATAACGTTAATCAAGTCGTACACAACACGACGTTCGCAACCCATGATAAGATCAAGATTACGTAAACCGACATCGAAATCGATGATGACAGTTTTATGCATACGTAGCGCAAGTCCAGACCCAAAACTCGCGCTTGTTGTCGTTTTACCGACTCCGCCCTTGCCAGAAGTCACTACAATAATTTTTGTCATAATGTTACCTTGTATTCGGCAATATACGCTGACGATGTCAAAATAAATATTGTCTTCTAATACAAATACGTCCTTATCTTAGACGCAGCGGTTCGATAATCAAGTTCTCATCTTCTAGACGAATTTGTACCGGCTGACTAAGCACCTCGGGGCTAAGTGGTATCTCAGTCGTCCGATAGATACCAGCAATCGAGATTAGTTCTGGCTCTAGACGCATGCAAAAGATTCGAGCGTTATAGTTTCCATGCACGCCAGCTAGTGCGCGTCCACGTAGTGGCGCATAGATATGGATGCTACCTTCAGCCATTACCTCCGCTCCGTAACTAACTAAATTTAATACTATAAGATCACCTTTAGAGTAGACCTGCTGCCCCGAACGCAGCGGTTTCTCTATCACTAGTGTAGTGCTGTTACTACCTGGCTTGCTATCGTCTTGGATAGCGTCGTGTGACTTAATCATCATATCGTGCGGCATAACTTTCGATATAGTTGATGCTGCTTCTATCCGACGCCCCTCTATAGTCTTGTCTCTACGAACAACAAAACTTTCACGCAATTCGACGAACGGTAGCGTATCAAGCTGTACCAATGATCTTTGTTCGTCATTTGCAACGACGCCAGCTGGATGCATCCGAAATGTCTTTAGCATCTCGGCTACCTCTGCGACTAGAATACTCTTAGCTGACGGCAGGCGTCGCACGTCAATTGCTACTATATCGTTCGCAAAAAATTCTGGCGTCATATCAAAGCGTCGACTTAGTTCAGCGCGCATTTCAACTAGATCGGTCGTCTTTACGACAAATAAAAGAGTATTAAGCGTACCACTGCGCAGTTCAAAAAAGGGGGGGGTTTTAGCCAATATCAAAGACCATAAAATTTTTTTGTATTTTACAGACCTGTTGTTCGACTACGCCAAAAAGATGAGCCACATTTTCTAGAAATGATAGCGTAATAGTTTGTAGCTACACTTTCTATAAAAACGCAGTTTTATATAGCATTCTATTCCGAATCAGTTTGAAGAATTCAATAAATAAGAATCTATTTTCACCACGATCAGCTGCGCAGAATCAACGGGAAGTTTGCCGTAATCGAAAACTATTAAAGCCTAATCAAGATGTCGCATTCACTCTAAATACCGGGAGGAATTAGAGCTTTAGAGACGTTAATATGAATAAATACGCTCAGACGGGATAGATAGCCTAAAGCCTAGCATGCAAGCTAGTCATCCACACCGAACAGATGTATGTTGCGACGAAGCTATAGATAACAGGAAATAGGAAATAGACATTACCAGAAACTCGGCTAAATAACTAAACACAATCGCTTGGCAATCGCCATTTTGCTATATAAAACAACTTAAATAAAACCCGCAGAGTATCCCTACACGTTTAGGGGGCCAGATCTTTCGTGAGCTATTTTGCTTACCTTGTGCATAGCCTTGACAGAATCATGGTCTTGTAGAGGACAACCAATCTTGACACCCCCTAGCTAGTGGCTAATACATGCAATATATATCGGTAGCCCACTTAAATACCATGTAAAAATTCTCACACATCTAGAAATGAAGCATAGAAGAAATGATTTTTAGCATCTCTACTCATGTAGACATAGAGCCAGCAAATTAGATTGGAGAACTTATTATAAGGACTACAAAGGGTATGTAAGTTACGAAAATAAGAATAATTCAAAAGCAATTTAAATGATGGTCAGAAACTTATAATTTAATAGTAATAAGAAATAAATAGCTCATAATATTCGATACAGTGATTACACTAAAAATATCGCGCTTGACACGTTAACATAATGTTACATATATCTATACTAAAAATTAATTATCTTAGATAGGATTTACTATCCTGGCGGAAAGGGAGGGGTTCGAACCCTCGATACGGGAAAACCGTATACCGGATTTCGAATCCGGCGCATTCAGCCACTCTGCCACCTTTCCTAAAATTGAGGTACTTCTTAATATAGTAAGATACTATAAACAATCTGTTGAGCAACTCCAAGCGTATTTTGGGGTTATAGATTTTTACTTCTTTGGCTCTAGCAGAGTGATGCCGCCCATGTATGGGCGCAACACGGTCGGAATTGTGATCGACCCGTCAGCGTTTTGACCATTCTCTAAAATAGCTACTAGTGTACGCCCGACTGCTAGTCCAGAACCATTTAATGTATGCACTAACTCGAGCCTTCCTTGTTGATTACGAAATCGCGCTTGTATACGGCGAGCCTGAAATGCCTCAGTGTTTGAGCACGATGAGACCTCGCGATAGGTATGCTGCCCCGGTAGCCATACCTCGAGATCATATGTCTTAGCTGCTGAGAACCCTATGTCGCCGGTACATAGAGTGGTCACGCGGTATGGCAACTCTAGCTGCTGTAAGATCGTTTCGGCATGTCTTACTATTTCCTCCAGAGCTTCGTATGATTTGGCCGGTGATGTGATCTGTACCAGCTCAATCTTATCAAATTGATGCTGTCGGATCATGCCGCGTGTATCGCGTCCATATGCACCAGCTTCAGACCGGAAGCAGGGTGAATGTGCAGTTAACCGGATTGGCAATCGATTTATATCAATGATGCTGTTTCGTACCGTATTGGTCAGCACGATTTCTGAGGTTGAGATCAGATATTGGGTAACTTTATTATCCCCCCCCTCTTTTTTGACGCGGAACATGTCATTATCGAACTTAGGCAATTGACCGGTGCCGTATAAGAGTTCTTGGTTTACGATGTAGGGAATATAGCACTCGGTGTAGTTATGATTACGAGTGTGCGTATCGAGCATAAACCCCGCAAGCGCGCGATGCAAGCACGCGGCATGGCCACGTAGTAATGTGAAGCGAGTACCAGACAGCTTGGCACCCACCTCAAAATCAACTCCTAGCGGAACACCAAGGTCTACGTGATCTTTTACTGAAAAATCAAACCTGCGTGGCATGCCCCAGCGCCTTACCTCGATATTTCCAGTCTCATTTACACCAATTGGTACAGATTCATGCGGAAGATTTGGGATGTCAAGCGCCAGATCAGATAATTTCTCTCGAACCCTATGTAGCTGTAGCATCGATACTTTTATATCGCAGCCAATGCCTGCAACTTGCTCCATTATCGTAGAAGTATTTTGTCCGTGTCCCTTCATTACGCCAATTTGTTTAGACAAGGTATTTCGGCGTGATCGCAGATTCTCAGTAAGCGTTTGGAGCCGACGGCGCTCAGATTCAAGAGCCTGAAACGCAGAAATATTGAGTATATATCCGCGATCGACCAACCGTTTGGCAACTGCGTCCATATCCTTGCGCAGTAGGGTGATGTCGAGCATAAGGAGCTTTATAATATCATTAAGACCGTGTTTATCTTATCACTGGCGAAGACTTGTAGTCTAAGTCTAGAAGAACAATGCCGCCTATTCTCGACCTGTCCAAATTTTGCAATTTACACCCTGATCTTCTTATGGTACGTGTACTATTAAGTAGCCTTTTTGGGGGGGTGATAAGTATGTAATAGCTTGTCTTGTAAGCTTAAAACCTTGTTATGTCCCATATGGTAGTATAAATAGCCATAACCAAAAGTTTCACGATTGGAGGCTATTAGTGCTGCACTTATGCAACGTCTCTAGATCATATTCAATTAGCTTATTAGTACATAACGTTTTGTATAGTACGGAGCTATACTCTATCCAGAGTTGATCATCTTAACCCCACGCCGAAAACTTAAATTTATCGGCGGGTAACGTCGGGTTTTGGTGGATGCTGGAGAACGAGAGTAATGTTATATCACCGAATATGTCATGCAGTTTTATCACCCGAAAGTGACCATCTCTCAAACCAATGTCGATATATCCGAACCAGGAATTCTTTAATTTCTGGATTAGCTGTAGCTAATCGTGGCTTTCTTTAACGCCCACATCGCGTAGTGTGAAATGTTTTTATATTTCCCCGCTTCCAAAGAAAATCGCAACTAGACTGGCGCATGACGCGCTACTAAGAAACAGCTCCTTCACCTAATTTAGATTTTTATCCCAAATAAACAGTGTATGTCCGTCAGAGTTTAACAACTGCTCATACGGTTTTGATATGCTCTCATATAAACTTTCTAGTCGCACAAACTGAAAATATACCGCTCGACGTCGTAGATATCGAGGTACGTTCCTCCTGCCTAAGTCCTGTAACATACTACCGCTAGTTGTCTTGATCTAATATTGGACAAACTTTCTATCAGCTGAACGCACCTGTGCTATAAACGATTTTGATTGCATAACATGCAAGCACGTACACAAGCTTAGAATCTAAGATTCATTAATGCATTTGTTGCTATATTGACTATAGCAACAAGAAGAAATTCTATTATTAATGCGTTTCTTAGATTGATTTAATTGGGTGACTTACTTGGTATGATCTAAGAATATAGTCAGCGAAAATCATGGCATCTTTTATTATCTTATCTATTAGGTAGTCTAGTCACAGGTGGTCTAGTCATTGTCGCTATGAGCTAACTAGTATTTCGCAATTATTGTAGGATACCATTGATGAGATTTCCAAATTATTCCATTTGCTTAAACAACCACGGTGTGCGATAAGTAGATATTGCACTAGCAAAATCAACACGTGGTGATGTGTAAGCATAACTTTAATTGATCATGCAAAATGCATCGAACGCGTTATCCATCCATCTAGTTCCGAATCGCTTTCTTCTCCTTCGCCACTTACCCCCTATCCAAAATGCCATCTATATAATTCAAATCGCCATGCTTTTTAAGTTTTTCGACGACACGATGAACCTCATCGTCGGATACAAATGCGCCATGGACGCGGATTGGAAACCCTTTGCCTGGTGTTAGATATAACATATCACCTTGGCCAAGCAATAATTCGGCACCCATCTGGTCTAGAATTGTGCGAGAATCAATCTTCGATGATACCTGAAACGCAATACGCGTAGGCACGTTTGCCTTGATTAATCCGGTTATTACATTAACCGATGGACGCTGGGTCGCAAGCACAAGATGAATGCCAGCCGCGCGTGCTTTCTGTGCGATCCGAACAATTAGGTCCTCTATTTTCTTACCAACCACCATTATTAGATCAGCTAATTCATCAATAATAACTACAATGAACGGCAGATTTTCAATCGGCTCGAGTTCGTCGGGTACTGAGCTGAACGGATTCATAATTTTCTGGTTATTCTTTGTTGCGTTACTAATCTTACTATTGTAACCAGCTAGATTGCGCACTCCAAACTTACTCATTAACTTATAGCGCCGCTCCATTTCGCTGACTGCCCAGTTCAGCGCGTGACCAGCTTGTCGCATATCGGTGACAACCGGACATAACAGGTGCGGGATACCATTATAGACTGATAGCTCCAGCATCTTTGGATCAATCATAATGAGGCGGACCTGCTCTGCGCTAGCTTTGTATAATATCGACAAAATCATAGCATTAATGCCAACTGATTTACCTGATCCAGTCGTGCCGGCCACTAGCACATGCGGCATCTTAGCCAAATCCGCACATATCGGATTTCCCTCGATATCCTTACCTAACCCTATTGTGAGTAGTGAGAGTGAATTCATATAGGCTTCGGAGCTCACGATTTCTGTCATACGTACAATCTGACGGCTCTGATTTGGTAGCTCTAAGCCCATATAGTTTTTTCCGGGAATTGTTTCAATCACCCGGATCGATACGAGTGATAGTGCACGAGAGAGATCCTTTGCAAGGTTTACAACCTGGCTACCTTTAACCCCAATCTCTGGCTTGATTTCATAGCGAGTAATTACTGGGCCAGGATAAACCCCTACTACGCTGACCTGCACGCCAAAGTCCTGTAGCTTTTTTTCGATTAGTCGTGAGGTATATTTAAGTGTGTCAGCAGATATAGCTTCACATTTGGTGGGTGGTGGATCTAGCAGCATAATTGGTGGCAACGTCCTATTACTAGGAGGATCCTGGAACGGCTGAACCTCCCCGCTATTTTCTATGAACCCAGGCTTGGTTAGCGTCACTATATCGGGTCTTTTTGTCACGGACTCGAGCTCCTCAATCCGTACCGAATTAGGTTCAACCGTAACTTTCCGCCTTACTTCTGATTTCTGAGTAGCTTTAATAGCCTTGAGGTCACGCTTCTCAACGCGCCACAACCGCAGAAGCACAACGATATTGATCGTAGCATCACCAACACGATCGGCTACCGATAGCCACGAAAAACGGAAGAATAATGACAAGCCAATCGCTAGCGTGAGAAGCAGTGCTAATGTGCCACTAGTAAACCCGAGCGCATGTTGCACACCGCGAGCTATTGCGTCTCCAACAATGCCTCCAGGTGATCGAGGCAATTGGGCCTTAAATGACCATATCTGTAACGCTTCTAAGCCATCGCTAGCTATAAGAACGAGTATAAACGACAGCATCTCAGCTAACCAACCTTCTTCGTTCGAAGAAGCAACCGGTTTATCTAATGCATCGTGACGAGTGATGCGTTGATAATTTTTAACGATATGTAAGCCTAGTAAAACAATGCACCAGTAGGTGGATAAACCGAAAAATAGCAACAGGATATCGGATATCCATGCACCGACACGACCACCCCAGTTCGCAATCCGGTCTATATACGCGGCATGTGTCCAGCTTGGGTCATGCCGGCTGTAGCTAATGAGAGCCATTAGCAAAAACAAGGAAAAACCAACCTGCAGCAGCCAGTAGATCTCACGCAGTAGACGCGATAGACGATTCGGTAAAACTTTTTTCTCGGAAGAGTACGTAGATTTCGTCATTAAATCGACAAGAGAGCGGCATGCTGCCGTTAGAATTATTCGAGCGCCTGGTATTTATTAAACCGGGCGACTGATGCGCTTAAAAAGCTGTAAGACCGATGTTGTAGGCAAGCACCAGCGTACATAATCAGGGTTTTTAAGGGCTACTGAATTTCAGATCTTAAAACAGTTCGCGAATGGTGACAAAGTACCAGCCCGATTAAAGCGTTGTTATTACACCTCATACATACAAAGAACAATCCAGGTTAATACTGGCTAGATCCTTATATTTTATAATAGGAGCCTAACTTATGTTTGTATTACCGCGCTGTGCGGTTATATATATCTGCCCCCAGTCGCAAGGATCTACCATTATGTCTAAACGCAAGCACGCGAGAGTCCTTATTCTCGGTTCCGGCCCGGCCGGCTATAGCGCCGCTGTCTACGCGGCACGGGCTAATCTCTCACCTATACTTGTCACTGGCCTCGCGCAAGGCGGGCAGCTAATGACAACAACTGACGTTGAAAACTGGCCTGGCGACCCGAATACTATACCAGGTCCAGAATTAATGCGACGGCTACTCAATCATGCACAGCGCTTTAATACGGAAATCATTTTTGACCACATTCATACTACTAATCTGCAAGACCGGCCACTTCGACTAATCGGTGATCTCAGCGAGTACACGTGCGATGCGTTGATTATTGCAACTGGCGCCTCCGCTCAATACCTGGGTCTGCCATCGGAGCAAAAATTCATTGGCAGAGGCGTATCTGCATGCGCAACTTGCGACGGTTTCTTCTATCGAAATCAGGACGTCGCAGTGATCGGCGGAGGTAATACTGCCGTCGAGGAGGCTCTATATTTATCTGTTATTGCTAAAAAAGTTACGGTAGTTCATCGTCGAGATAAATTCCGAGCTGAACCGATTCTGATTGATCGATTACGCTCGAAGGAGCGAGAGGGCATTGTTCAGATTAAGTGGAATCATGTACTTACTCAAGTTCTCGGAGACGATTCTGGCGTAACTGGTATGCATATCAAAGATACGAAAACCGGTAAAACTACTGATCTATCGGTGCATGGCTTATTCATAGCTATCGGCCATCAACCAAATACCAACATCTTTGAGGGCCAATTAGAGATGAATAATGGCTATATCATTACGAACTCCGGATTGAAGGGCAACGCGACTGCCACTTCGATTACTGGCGTGTTTGCTGCTGGCGACGTGCAAGATCAGATTTATCGTCAAGCGATTACTAGTGCAAGCACTGGGTGCATGGCCGCGCTAGATGTGCAGCGTTATCTTGAGACAGCGAAGCCCCAGTAATCAGGCACGAAGTAGGCCTATAAGTGTTGCGAGATACCATTCAACAATAATCTTAAGTCGACGGGCATATTGATAACCGTGTTTTAGCACAACTAATGCCATACTTCTTCCACAATTTCAGGATCCGTGAGGTCTCCGTATTAAGCATGGTGATACTCACGCTAGTTTATACGCACCGCCACTATTTAGATTGACTTTTTTGACACGTTGAAAAATGTTCTGAAGTAGTTTTGTAGCTTTTTGGGGTGGGGACTCTAGGAATAAGCTACAGTCCACATATAAGCGGTAGCCGATGACTTTTAGCGTAAGCTAAGCAAAATTTAGCCGCCTAAATCATCTATCTGCACAACTATTTTGAATTTTTGGCTGCACGCGGTACTGCGTGACATACAGACCCTTTTAAAAACGAAAGGATCTCCGACGAATTTGATCTGAAAACACTAATTGAGGTTAATAAATCGCTATTTATTACCAGTCAAATATAGCGGCTGATATGAGTCGACCTGCGCGATGGATGGACTATGCTGCAATAATATGTGAAAAAACTTGGAATATTTTCCTAGCGTATCGCTTTAACTATTAAAGTTAAACCGCTGATTATGATTTATGATAAAAACTTAAGCATAATCAGTAAGAGGTTAATGCTCAATAGCTAAATACTCAGTTAGTTAGTATAAAAGCCGAGGTAATGAAATAACCCTTCTAGTTTTGTACAACGGAGGCTAGTGGATACAATGTGCTTTTGTTGTAAGAGCATTATCTTACTACCATCTTAGTTTTTCAGTTACTGCCAATAGAAGTCCGCAAAATCTATAATGTTGCATACAGATAGGTTATATAAATAATAGTATTTCCTGCTCTATTAGTACGTCTTTAAATTGTTTGATGTCGATAGTAAAACTATCCTAGTACCAAACCTTGATATTTGGTATTTTTAAGTGCTGAGTTAATTCGATCTTTATCTTCATCAAGAAGCTGCCTATTTAGTATACTCATGTCTGGTTAAAACGATCCTTATTAGCATAAGGTGCTGTGAATTTAGCTAGGCTGGCTTGATAAGAAGTTCAGCATTCCTCATTAAAACGAGATGTAATTGGATAGCGCCAATCTCGCCCGAATGCGCGGTGTGTAACTCGGATCCCAATTGGTGCCTGGCGCCGCTTGTATTCGTTGATCTTAATTAACTGCGTAATCTTCTGAACATCATTTTGAGTATAACCAGCTTCGACAATTTCAGACAGAGAGCGCCTTTCTTCTACATACATTTTCATAATTGCATCTAGCACTTCGTACGGAGGTAGGCCGTCCTGATCTGACTGGTTCTCTCGTAGCTCAGCTGACGGCGTTCGAGTTAAAATCCTCTCTGGAATAATATCACGCGAAGTAAACGCAGTCGTTGCGTTCCGATAGCGGCAGAGTTGATACACTAGTGTTTTTGAGATATCCTTAATTACAGCAAGCCCCCCCGCCATATCTCCATATAATGTGCAATAGCCTACGGCCATCTCACTTTTATTGCTGGTAGTTAATACAATTGAGCCAAATTTATTAGACATAGCCATGAGCAATGTACCACGAATTCGCGCTTGAATGTTTTCCTCGGTAGAATCTTCAGATAAGCCTAAAAATTTTGAAGCTAGTGATAAGCGAAATGCCTCAAACATTGGAGTAATAGCAATCTCGTCGTAGCGCGCGCCAACACAGCGTGCCATCTCTGCGGCATCAGATATAGACATCTTCGCAGTGTAGCGCGATGGCATCATAACTGCTCTAACGCGATTAGCGCCTAATGCATCAGACGCAATAGCTAGTACTAGTGCCGAATCTACGCCACCGGATAACCCAATAATAGCTCCCGGGAATCCGTTTTTATTTACGTAATCGCGGACACCAAGCACTAGTGCGGCATAGACTTGCGTCTCGACTGATATACACGGTGCAATTTCATTCCGCTGCGCCTGTGCACCATCGAACTTAATAATCGCTATCTTTTCGACAAATTGTGGTAGGCGAGTCACTAGCTCGCCTTGTGCGTTGAGCACAAACGAGCCCCCGTCGAATACTAGCTCATCCTGAGCACCAACTAAATTCACATAGACAATTGACATGCCAATTTCGTGAACACGGTCGCGCAGAATATTAACCCGAATATTTTCTTTGTTTATATGATATGGTGAGCCATTCAGTACTAGCAATACTTGAGCGCCTGCCGCCTTTGCTAGCAACGCAGCGTATGGATGCCACGCGTCTTCGCAAAGGATAACACCGAACTTTATACCCTCCAGCTCAAACACTAGCGGTTTTGGATTCGACCTAAAATATCTCTTTTCATCAAACACACCGGTATTAGGTAGTTCTTGCTTGAAGTAAGTTCCAAAAATCTGGCCATTGATTATTAGAGATACTGCATTAAATGTGTCTACTGGCGATATTTTGTACTCAGAACTTTTGGTGGAATTATCTGGGCCTATTGGTGGACTATAAAAAATATGACCAACTAATACACGTAGTCCAATAAAACGTCCAAGCTTAGAAACTAACTCGCCCAATGCAATATGACTTGCCGTGTAAAATGCTGGTCGTAGCAAAAGATCTTCAGGTGGATAGCCGGATAATACTAGTTCTGGTGTAATCATCAGTGATGCGCCAGCATTATAGGCAGTTTGAGCGGCAGAAACGATTTTCGAAATATTTCCAACAAAGTCGCCAACGGTTACGTTGATTTGTGCAAGAGCGATTTTCATAGCAAAACAATAAACAAGTAAGCTCCATCATATACTGCATCAATAATCTCACACGGATTCTAAGCATATCAGCCGAAGGTCGCTACATATAATAAAATGCATAACCCGAGCATGAAGTACAACTTATGCTATTTCTATGGAACGTATGTCAACATAAGATACATGCTATGTAATTGTGGAAGAAACTAGTCCGTACACACTTGCATAATAGATATGCATAATAAGTATTTAGGAAAATATTCGACTAGGCATGATCCGATACAGCGACATCATGGGCACACTATTGCAGTGGCGCAGTGGCTCTACGCAGCGCCCTCGCTTATTATGTAAGAGAAAGCGCGCAGCATTGCTGCACATATTTATGTTTTTCCTATCTAAGGAGAAACGGAGAGCTGCTTATAAAAACGGCATGTATCTGTGCAAAGGCACGTAATTTTAAATAAACTATTGGCATCCATCACGAATGGATATGTATAAAATTATGCTATGCATAGCTCCTTCCGGGAGAATTTCTAAACACCCATTGCTTTTGAGACTGTGTGCCGGATGCTAGAGTTTTTAGCTAGACGACTTTATATTCGCAGTTAGTATATTAAGCAGACATAAGCAGTAGCTGATGTATAGTAGTGTCTTGCTTATTAGGAACTTGTATAGCATCCGAAGTTCTCGCATAAATCGCACTTCTTCTTAAGACTGATGTAGCTGTATTATTTCAGCGATCGTCTATACATCTGATAGATGTGATTTACACAAATAAATCGTGCATTTATAGCATTCAACTTTTTTCATGGCTATCTGCGAGCAATAACTAAGAATAGACGGAACAATGCGGGTGCTAAATTGCAGATCATCTGCTTTACCGCATCCCTTCTTCACTGCAAATATTTTATGTTATACCGTATTTGCTCTAACTTGTAGATAGAAGATTTGCTCGTAGAAATACCGGGGGTAATAACGTCTGACGTAGTCGATCGTAGTTTGTATGCTTAGATAAGCTATCTTAATGCAGCCTACTTATATAAGTGTGAATTAGTGCTAATTTATTCTAAAATTGGATTAGAACTCCTGATAAATAGAAAGGGTAAAAATAGATAATTAGTGCCTACTAGGGGCATCTGTTGTCGCAGTATTATCCACACTTCCAATATTCTGAAAAATAAGGTTCTATCTTATTAGGCTGACTGTGCTGCGCCTGTAAAATTTGATGATATATAACCTCAGTAAGTGTTATTAATAAGTAGAAATGTATATTATACTGCTGGGTGTTTATTTCTCATAAAAGTTGAAACTCCGTTAGTAATCTCCTCGTGTGCATCAGCAACACCCCCCCAATCTTCAATCTTGACCCACTTACCTTTCTCCAGCGCTTTATATTGCTCAAAGAAATGCTTAATCTGTTCTTGCAGATAATCTGGTACGTCATTAGTAGACTTTAGATTTGCAGTCATCTGACATATCTTATCCGCTGGCACCGCAATCAATTTCGCATCTCGCCCGGATTCATCTGTCATATTTAACATGCCCAACGCGCGGCAACGAACTACTGAACCGGCTAGTAGTGGAAATGGTGTAATTACCAATACATCAACTGGATCACCATCATCAGCAAGCGTTTTTGGGATAAATCCGTAGTTTGCTGGATAGCGCATACCCGTACCGATAAAACGGTCTACAACAAGTAGACCCAGCTCCTTATCCACTTCATACTTGATTGGATCACTTTGAGCTGGAATTTCAATGATAACGTTAAAATCGTAGGGCAGTTCATTGCCGGATGACACATGATCGAAGCTCATATCGGATTTCCTAATAACGACAGGATAAAGGGGATGTAAAAATTGATTATATCAACCAACCGGCTACACTCGCTTCACAAGATATCCGATTTCAATATATTGCTTTTTGCGTTTAATTATTGAGATTAGAATAGATAGTAGTCAATACGCTGATTTACGTATTTATAATAAGTCAATAGTATTGACTTATAGTCGATGACTATGATTGAGACTACTTGTTAGTATTCTAGGTTTCCTGGGTGATTATTATACGCACTGTTGTGCTCTGTATGAATATTACAGTCTATTACGTTGGTAATATACGTATATCCTATTAGTGCGAGAAGCGCTTCTCCTTTTAGGATAAAAAATGCGTTCTTGATAAACGGTATTCATACCGTAGGTATGTTAAGGCGCCGCTGCCCTGCTAACACCAGGACGCGATGCGCCGCCATTGATATAGAAGAGAAGCCTTCGAAGACGATGCACATAGCAGACCAGACTCGATAATCAGTGTATAGCATAGCGCCATGCCATAGTACGGCAACGCTTACACTATTCTAGTACTACGTACGCTACGGACTAGTGTCCTATAGCCAGTATGAGGAGGTATATGCAGGATATGACATACAACGATGCACCCTTGAGCGATATCTATCAACCATATGCTTGCGGCAACGCTTTGTCTAAATCCTCGGATAGGAGCATAGATTAGTCATTTGTATTAGGCAAAGTAGATACTACTAGTATCTACCGTTCAAGATCTCACAATACATTAATAAGATTATACTGTTACTGTATTAATCAGAGGAAGAGGTGATTTCCTCTGATTATATGCAATTATTGCTATATTCTATGCTAACTATTCTCAATAGTGAATTAGACTAATATAGTGATACGGTGGAAGGAAAGAATAGCGAAATGCTTATAGCGGCTCTAGAGGCGAATATGCGCTAGTATACCCCCTATATAAAGATAAATTGCAAGGACATGTATGCATTAGTTTAAAGATGATTTTGCTATTTAAGAGAATCATTAAGCATACACTCTGTATATATTACAGAAGTACTACCAGAATAATCAATTTATATATTTTACTAGTGAAACAAATAATAATAGTTCACTCAGTCAGTCGCAAGAACATCGCTTTCCCTACCTTAGGCGAAGAGTTATATTGGGCCGAACTAGCCCAGTTTCGATACTTTAGTAGTATGAATCTAGGGGTCTAAATAAGATAGGTCAATAAATTGGTTATCAACATCTTATGGAAATCATGTTTTTGCTAGAGGCATTATTATTCATATACCATATTAAATATTTCGCCGTCATAATTTAATCCCTATCCGCAGATAATATCGATACGACGATCTTGATGTGCTGTGCTTCGTCTAATATTTAAGCGAGCCGGGCAGTACGCATAAGTATCTATAATGCTCTTCATGATGTGCTTTAATTATCTTGAAACAAGTTTGAACGCATAGATACTTATACAAAGTAAATTCTTTAGAAATAAAATGTATAAACTATATGAGTAAATCACTTTCTTACTAATCCGGTATGCTGATGTAAAATTTGCAGTGCCTATCTGAATCTATCGTGGCAAAATGCTATAATGTAACTTTTTCCGCACCACGTAAGCGGCACTCTCTATTATCATGTTATCCTGTCATGACTTCCCAATTGCACAAAAAAGGCGAAACCTGGTCTGCGCGTTTCTCTGAGCCCATATCTAACCTCGTTAAGCGTTATACTTCGTCCGTCTCATTCGATAAGCGCTTCGCACTTATCGACATAGAGTGCTCACTTGCCCATGCAGCTATGCTTAGCACGCAGCGGATTATTAGCCAAGATGACGAGGCAGCGATCCGAAAAGGCATGGAGCAAATTCTCGGCGAGATCACGCGAGGCGAATTCGAATGGCAACTCGATCTCGAGGATGTTCACTTAAATATTGAAGCCCGCTTAACTGCATTGATCGGCGATGCGGGGAAGAAGTTACATACTGGACGATCGCGTAACGACCAGGTTGCTACCGATATTCGGCTCTGGCTCCGCGAGGAAATAGACCGGATTGTTTCTCTACTTAAGAGTTTGCGAGGGGCCTTGATTGACCTCGCGGAACGGCATTCCGACACGATTCTGCCGGGCTTTACGCACTTGCAAGTCGCACAACCCGTGACATTTGGCCACCATCTCTTGGCCTACGTGGAAATGTTTACGCGCGACACTCATCGGATGTTAGATTGTCGCAAGCGAGTCAATCAGTTACCGCTTGGTGCTGCAGCCCTCGCTGGTACTAGCTACCCAATCGATCGGGGTCAAGTCGCTAAGACACTGGGTTTCGACGGCATCTGTTTAAATTCACTCGATGCGGTTTCAGATCGGGATTTTGCAATCGAATTTACGGCAGCCGCAGCTCTAATTATGACTCACTTCTCACGGCTGTCTGAGGAGCTCATACTGTGGATGAGCTCAAGGGTCGGCTTTATCGAATTAGCTGACCGTTTCTGCACTGGCTCATCCATTATGCCACAGAAAAAAAACCCCGATGTGCCTGAACTTGCGCGCGGTAAGACGGGTCGCGTAAACGGGCATCTGATCGCGTTGCTCACACTAATGAAGGGACAGCCGCTTGCGTACAATAAAGATAATCAAGAAGATAAGGAACCTCTGATCGATACCGTTGACACGGTAGTTGATACGCTGCGTATCTTTACTGAAATGGTAGCTAGTATTACAGTAAACGCGGATGCGATGCGCACTGCGGCATTGCAGGGATTCTCGACTGCCACTGACTTAGCCGATTATCTTGTCAAGCGAGGCTTGCCGTTTCGCGATGCGCATGAGGCCGTAGCACATGCAGTACGAATTTGTATAGACGGAGAGCGTGACTTATTAAGTCTAAATCTTGAGCAGTTGCGATCAGAATTACCGGAAGTCGCATCGCTGCTAGGTGACGATGTATTCGATTGTATGACGTTAGAAGGTTCGGTCGCAAGCCGTAACCACATAGGTGGTACTGCGCCTGAACAAGTTCGGGCCTCTATTATAGCGGCCCGAACTACTTTATCCTTGTAATAAAGACTTTATATTATTAATCAGTATCGTCAGACTACTAACACATTGATTAAGCTTCTTACGCCACATGCGCTATCTACTATCATTGGTCAACTAATATCACTCAACTACTCTAGTGTTAATAGTGACTTAAGTCAGGGTTGTACGCAGTCTACAAAATACTCGACCTTACCATCAACCACTTCGGTAACTAACCCATGGATATCAGTATGGAATCCAGGAAATCGTGTATTAAATTCACGCGCAAAGCTTAGGTAGCGCACGATAGTCTTATTAAACCGCTCACCCGGGATCAGCAACGGGATGCCTGGGGGATAGGGAGTTAGTAGGATGCTTGTGATGCGGCCTTCTAGGTCATCGATTAGAACACGATCAATTTTTCGGTGCGCAATTTTTGAGAATGCGTCAGTCGGACGCATCGCTGGCTCCATATTAGACAGATACATCTCGGTAGTCAGTCGAGCAATATTATTTGAACGGTACACGCCATGAATCCGTTGACATAGATCGCGTAATCCTACGCGTTCGTACATTGGATACTGCACAATAAATTCTGGCAGCACGCGCCAGAGCGGCTGATTTCGATCATAGTCGTCCTTGAACTGCTGGCACTCAGTAACCATTGAATTCCAGCGACCCTTTGTAATACCAATCGTGAACATGATGAAGAACGAGTATAATCCGGTTTTTTCAACAATGATGCCGTGTTCTGCAAGATAGCGAGTAACGATTGCGGCTGGGATACCTACCTCCCCAAAATCGCCGTCCATATCTAACCCAGGAGTAATAATCGTTGCTTTAATTGGGTCTAGCATGTTGAAGCCTTCAGCTAGATTGCCAAAACCATGCCAACGGTCGTTCGGCGGCAATATCCAATCCTGTCTCGAACCAATACCCTCGGTAACAAGCTGATCTGGCCCCCACACCTTAAAAAACCAATCTTCTCCATATTCAGCATCAACCTTGCGCATCGCGCGACGGAAATCTAGTGCTTCAGCGATTGATTCCTCGACAAGCGCAGTTCCGCCTGGTGGCTCCATCATCGCCGCAGCTACATCGCACGATGCAATGATCGCGTACTGCGGACTAGTCGACGTATGCATGAGATATGCTTCATTGAAACGATGCCGGTCAAAGCGTGGTATCCGAGAATCTTGTACTAGAATTTGGGATGCTTGGGAGATGCCAGCTAACAGCTTATGTGTGGAATGAGTTGCAAATACTAGAGCGTCGGTCCAGCAAGCGTTTTGCCCAATCGCATGCATATCTTGGTAAAACGAGTGGAACTCAGCGTGCGGCAGCCAAGCTTCGTCAAAATGTAGCGTATCGATTGTATCGCCAAGTAAGTCTTTGATCATCTCCACATTGTAGACTACACCATCATATGTACTTTGCGTGATCGTTAGAATCCGCGGCTTAAGTCTTGGATTGTTTGCGATTGCCTCACGCGCGAATGGATTCGCAGCTATCTTGCGACGAATGTTCTCCGGTTGGAACTCATCTCGTGGAATCGGTCCAATAATGCCGTAGTGGTTGCGGGTAGGCATTAGAAATACTGGAATTGCGCCGGTCATCGTGATTGCGTGTAAGATCGACTTATGGCAGTTTCGATCCACCACCACAATGTCCCATGGTGCGACAGTAGCATGCCAGACGATCTTGTTAGACGTAGATGTCCCATTAGTCACGAAGAAAAGGTAGTCGGCACTGAAGATGCGTGCTGCGTTGCGCTCAGACGCAGCTACTGGGCCAGTATGATCTAACAATTGTCCAAGCTCTTCTACAGCATTACATACGTCTGCACGCAGCATGTTTTCGCCAAAGAACTGATGAAACATCTGACCAAGAGGACTTTTTAAAAATGCGACACCCCCAGAGTGGCCTGGGCAATGCCAAGAATAAGAGCCTTCGTCAGCATACTTAACTAATTCCTTAAAGAATGGGGGGGGCAATGAGTCCAGGTATACCTTCGCCTCTCGGATGATATGCCGAGCAACAAACTCAGGAGTATCCTCAAACATATGAATAAAGCCGTGCAATTCGCGCAGGATGTCGCTGGGGATGTGGCGCGATGTGCGTGTCTCGCCGTATAAAAAAACTGGGATATCGGCATTACGCCGCCGTACCTCGACAACGAATGCGCGAAGTGCTAAGATTGCATGGGCGAGATCGTGCGCTTGGTCGTTCGTTGTAGAGACCTCGTCAACCAGAGCTATCTCGTCGTCGTCGATCGATAGTATGAAGCAAGACGCACGACTAGACTGTTGTGCAAACGATGTTAAATCACCGTAGCTAGTCAATCCAAGTACCTCGACCCCCTCACGCTCAATCGCCTCAGCAAGCGCACGAATACCGGAGCCAGAAATATTCTCTGAGCGGAAATCCTCATCGATAATAACGACAGGATAGCGAAACTTCATTGTCGTAATTTTCCAAAAACAAGTCTGCACACTCTCTTTATTTAAGCGTGCGTTAGCAGTAAGTGACGTATTATCAATATGTACTACGTCCTATATTATAATGACATAAGAAAACTCAGATTTTAGGTGGCGTAACGCTATATTGGCCTTGATACTTTCCACCACGGTCCGCATAAGAGATTTCACAAACTTCGTCACTTTCGAAGAATAGAACCTGTGCTACACCTTCGTTTGCGTAGATTTTCGCTGGAAGTGGTGTCGTATTTGAGAACTCTAATGTCACATGTCCCTCCCATTCTGGCTCGAAAGGCGTAACGTTAACTATAATCCCGCAGCGCGCATACGTAGATTTTCCAAGACATACGGTTAACACGTTACGCGGTATGCGGAAATACTCGACGGTGCGCGCTAGGGCAAACGAGTTCGGCGGGATGATGCATACGTCGCCATTGAAATCAACAAAAGATTTTTCGTCGAAGTTTTTCGGATCGACGATGGTCGAATTGATATTAGTGAAGATTTTGAATTCGTTCGCACATCGGATGTCGTAACCGTAGCTTGAGGTGCCATAGCTAACAATTTTATAGCCATTCAGGGCCATACGCACTTGATTCGGCGCGAATGGCTCGATCATACTATATTGCTTAGCCATACGCCGGATCCATTTGTCCGATTTAATCGTCATATATGCAATTGAAAAGCGGCTGGGCCGCGGGTTAAAAACAAGCGAACAAAGTTTGATCCCTTATCATTTTATCTCGCTTTAGACTATGATTTTGAATGATGCTGCGGCCTAATATGGGCCTTGTATTATTCGACGGAATTCACTAATGGCGGCTGCAATGCTGTTCTCTGCTATGTGCGAGTCCACTAGGTCGCTGTCGAAGAATCTCTTAATTTATACGTTTCCTCGGGGATACTCCCGTTTATGGAAGCCGGAAAATTTCACCTTCAGTGCCATAAAGCCAGAAGGCATGACTGTGGTCTGGTATTTGATGGTAACTTACCCGGGTTATAGATTATTCACACCCCGTTAGGATGCTTGATCAACATAAGCATTCTGCATAGCAAACGATAAACATGATCTATACCGTAACCTGTTTTAAGGATTGCTGATTTACGCTTACTGATAATGCATAACTAACTATGGTAACACCGCCCGAAAGCGCCTTAACTAGTACCCTAAAGAACCCCCCCCCTTTTTTCTAGCTCTCCTTCCTAATATCGGATCTATACAATTCTAGGATACTGAAATCATCGGAAATGATACATTCTACGTGAGAATCATTTGGCACAGCACACCCCCATGGGGTGTGCAAAAGACGAGTCAAGCAGTTTGAACGACAATAGTTGGGAATTTAGAGGTCATGTCACGCGATAGTGATGCAATCCGTATTGCAACTTGTTGAGCAATATCGCGATATAGACCAGAAATGCGCCCATAAGGATCGGCTACTACTGTCGGGTACCCTGCATCGGCGTGCGCTCGGATATTAAGATCTAGAGGCAGGCTGCCCAGGAACGGAACACCATACTGTTCACAGAGACGCTTGCCGCCACCGTCTCCGAAAATAGACTCAGCATGGCCGCACCTCGAGCAAATATAGGTACTCATGTTTTCAACAACACCCAGGATAGGAACGCTAACCTTCTCAAACATTTTTAGGCTTCTTCGCGCATCCATTAGGGCAATATTCTGTGGTGTCGTGACAATTACTGCACCGGTTAGCGGCACCCGCTTCGATAGCGTGAGTTGGATATCGCCAGTGCCAGGTGGCATATCGATGATTAAATAATCTAGGTCACGCCACTTCGTCTGCTGCAGTAACTGCTCGAGGGCAGATGTAGCCATTGGGCCACGCCACATTATTGGGCTATTCTGCTCGATTAGGAAGCCAATCGAATTAGTCTGTATGCCATGGCCTTCGAGTGGTATCATTGTCTTACCATCTCCAGATACTGGACGACCAAGAATACCGAGTATCGTCGGTTGAGATGGGCCGTAGATATCGGCATCTAGCATGCCGACTGACGCGCCCTCATCGGTCAGCGCAATGGCAAGATTCGCGGCAGTTGTACTCTTGCCAACTCCACCCTTTCCGGAGGCGACTGCGACAATATTACGTACGTTCGGTAATAATTGCATACCGCCCTGTACTACGTGCGCCTCAATTTTATGAGATACTGCTACATGTAGATTCACTATCTCTAGTATAGCTCGTAGAGCTTGTTTTACATGTGTCTCAATTAGGGCATACTGGCTTTTAGCTGGATAACCCAGCACAATCTCAAGCGATATGGTGTCGCCGTCAATCTTAACGTTGCGTACTCCATTGCCAGCCGTTATCGGCTTTGCCGTGTTTGGGTCGATAATTCTGTGTAAAGCGGCACTTATTTGGGTTTTATCGATTGTCATCGTTTTCCCACTACTGAACGAATTTTATTCAAATATCGAACGCAGACATTAAATCCTAATCTGGGGTCGCGCATTCGGAAAAAATTACGTTAGACGTTCGAATTATTTTATATACATCTATCTTTTTCATATGGCATGTCTTTATAGACACTATCAAGCTAGGAGACTGCACTTTATAATCTTTTCTTCTATAAAGAAAGTTCGTTCTCTCTAGTATATATATCGCTTAATTTATCTTTTCTTTTTATGTCTCTCTCTTTACACCGATAGAAGAAGTGCTGTTTTTGGTATTACTAGCTATGGCTAGTAGATAATCAACAAGTCTTGTGGAACCACAATAGCTTTAAATATTTTGCAACTCCGTCATGATATAACAAAAATTTAAGCGTACTGCGATATCCGCTGACGTAACATATGGCGATATCTCTCACTGCTATGCGTTAGATTTTTGCTAATGCTAAAAGCAATAGGATAATTCCTACTCTAGGGTATATAAAATATTACGCTTTTTTCTTAAGAGTATTAATTTAGGATTTAAACCCTAAATTTTGCATTATAGCGGTGCTTGCTTCCCACATCCGCTCTCTTGTAAGCCTATTATTGCAGTCGCGCTCCCTAAAATTGGCGCTCATTCTGTTTTGTCGAATTATGTTATCTTCTATCCAATCTAGTGTGCCACGCCGTATGCTTGTAACATCTGCACTACCGTATGCAAACGGTCCAATCCATATTGGCCATCTTGTGGAATATATCCAGACAGATATCTGGGTACGTGCAATGAGAATGCATGATCATGAGGTGTACTACGTCTGTGCGGATGATACGCATGGCACACCAATCATGCTTCGCGCTAAATTTGAGGGGATTAAACCATGTCAATTAATCCAGCGTGTCTGGCATGAGCATAAGATCGATTTTGACTATTTTGGACTCTCATTCGACAACTATTACTCGACAGACTCGGACGAAAACCGGGTTTTGTCTGAGAGCATTTTCACCGCACTTTATAACTGCGGATTAATCGCGATTCGTGATATCGAGCAAGCATATGATCCAGCTAAGAAAATGTTCTTGCCAGACCGTTTTATCAAAGGTCAGTGCCCAAGATGCAGTGCGAAAGATCAGTATGGCGATAATTGTGAGGTGTGTGGATCAACGTACCAAACAACTGAACTAGTTAAACCATATTCGGTAATATCTGGTATTACACCAATAAAAAAAACGTCGACGCACTATTTCTTCAAGCTGTCCGATCCGCGCTGCGAAACTTTCCTGCGCAGCTGGATCGGACAGCTTGCACAGCAGGAGGCCACCAATAAAATGCGTGAGTGGCTTGGTGAAGATGGCCATAAGAAGCTTACCGACTGGGATATTACACGTGATGCACCCTACTTTGGCTTCGAAATACCAGGCGCACCTGGAAAATATTTTTATGTATGGCTTGATGCACCTGTTGGCTACTATGCAAGTTTCAAGAATTTATGTGATCGGCGCGGATTGAATTTTGATGAATGGGTTCGTCCTGGGTCTACCACCGAGCAATATCATTTCATCGGAAAAGACATTTTGTATTTCCACACATTATTCTGGCCTGCTATGCTTAAATTCTCGGGCTATCGTACGCCAACAAATGTTTTCGCGCATGGTTTCCTGACCATAGATGGCAAGAAAATGTCCAAGTCACGCGGCACTTTCATTAACGCGAACAGCTATATTACAGCTGGTTTAGATCCGGAATGGCTGCGATACTACTTCGCTACGAAGCTCAACAGCACGATGGGAGACATCGACCTGAACCTAGATGACTTTCAGGCACGTGTCAATAGTGACTTGCTTGGAAAATACGTAAATATTGCAAGCCGTACTGCTGCATTCTTAGTTAAGAGGTTTAATGCTTGCGTGTTAGATAGCGCGATGAACCATCCACTCCTGATTCAGCTTCGCGATGCAATCCCAAAGATTGAAACTTACTACGAAGGTCGCGAATATGGTCGCGCGCTTCGTCAAGTAATGGTGTTGGCTGACGCCATCAATATATATGTGGACGAGGCTAAGCCTTGGATGCAAGCTAAAGATCCGAATAATACGGTAGCGTTGCATGAAACATGTAGCATTAGTCTTGAAGGGTTTCGGTTACTTACTCTAGCGCTTAAGCCTGTTTTACCAAGACTTGCTAAAGCAGTTGAAACGTTTTTATCGATTGAATCGCTAAAATGGGCTGATGTTACGGTACCACTATCCTCAATGCGCCCAATTCGGCCGTATCAGAATCTCATGTGCCGTATAGAGCCAAAACAAATTGATGCGCTGCTTTTCGCTAACAGACAGTATAATTAACTGTACCACGGGTCTTGATAAAACGGGCGCAGGCAAATTGTTTTCTACCGAAAAATAGAAGAAAATATCAATGATATGACTACGATTCTTAATTTTTTTAAGATCGACCCAATGCATTACGAGTAATATCGGCTATAAGCTTACAGCAGATATAGTAAAACTAGCTGATGTTGGGCATAAGCGAGGTAAACACGCGCAATGTGTTCCGCGAGGATCAAGACAAGCGACTACTGAGAGGAATAATTAGAAATATAACTGTGATGGTTGCGAATCTAATGCCCCTCGAAATGAAGTTCAGCGTATCTTACCAAGGTAGTACTAACTGCGGCATTGGCAGATGAAAAACAACATCTACGTGATGGCACCATACTAGCGTATGACGCCTGGTATGCAGGTTAGATAGTGTATTAATATACTAGCCCCCCCTATACTTTTCCAAAAATTCTAAAACGAAGAAACCCTATGCTTCTATAGCAGTCTAATATGGGTTATCATGAATTTAATGGATACATTCAGGATTTTGGGCGTTTTATGAAGTAAATTCCGCTGAGGATATCTTTTCTAGCGTGGCTATCATTCATAAAACTTCTCAAGATACCAGCTAACACTTTTTTACTCTGTCGTTATCGCTTACGTTGATCTTCGACTTACTAAAGTCTAGTCGTATAGTATTGATCATCTGTACATTGATTTCAATTTTCTAATGCATCACATCTATAAATATTAATACGGGGTTACCCGGTAGCTTATTAAAATCGAACTAGCTATTTTCGCTGCTCAACTTTTTGGTAAAAATATATACAGAGATTTCCCATGATGTTGTTTGTTTATAAAAATTTTTCGACTAGGTTGTCATTAACAATAACAGTTAGTCATACGCTGATATAAGTATCCTATACCAGCTAATCACAAGAATTACGCATAATAAAGCGTTTTGTTTTAAAAATTTCAATGCAGCTAGTCACGTGCAGCTGCCCTACACTCATTAAACCGAATTGGCTGAATAATAGCTAGCAGCATTTAGGAAGTCAGCATGTTGACATAAGATGGATGCTGCTATCTACATAATTGTATACTCTACTATAGGTATTTAATTGAGAGCCCATAAGATACCCCTAGTAATAACAAAATTGTATATGGTGTTATTAAATGTTTCCGCTTTTCTGGTGAAAAATTCTATTATGATTAATTATACTGGAAATTAGTACTTTATTTCTTACAAATTTAATACTTATGTCTAGTATAATCAACAATATTAATTGTAATAGATAGCAATTCGCATTAGAACATAATGCACGAACTCAAGACTAATTTATTAAATTAGGGTTCAATCATTTTATAACTACAATTACTTTGTACAAAGTATTCTTGTGTATTTATTATACAAATCGACAGGTTTAAACTAAAACTTAAAAAACAACAACGCAATAATCACATACTTATGCTATGATGAAAAATAAATTAATTTAAATAAACGTTACTATTTACGTAAATACACGCTTGAAAGCATCTTGCGTGTTTCATAAATAGATATGCATAAGCTGTAGAGTACTTCGTAAATTTATAAAACTGTTTCATGTATTGAGCGATTTGCTATGTTGTAGGTTTCTAAACCAGCTATATGGGCAGAGTAACATTACATTTGTGCTAACAATGGGCACATTGCACGTAGGACACCTGTCAATAATTCGATCAGTGTGCTAGCTAGGCTGCCCAGTAGCTGCTAGTGTATTTTTGTGAATCAACTCTAATTCGGACTATAGTGGGGATTTTTCAAGTATCTATGTATTCTCAATGAGAATAGCAAAAAAGCTGAGGAAAAAATGTTTACGTGTTATTTGCATCTACTGAGTAGGATATGTACCCGCGTCCCTAAGAATATAAAGCGCATTTACCCTATGATTGTGTGATAGACATGAATATTCTATGGCATCTTTGCGGTTGTCATAAAACTAATATTATAGCGTTTGGCAAAAAAGCTAACCAGCAATTAATAATTATTCGTCAGATGTGTAGGCAATGCGCATTGCCTGTTGAAATATTTACTGCCGAAACTGTGCGCGTATAGATGGACTCGCTCTATCATTACGCAATGTGTATCTGACACCAGCTTATCGCTCTGAAGCACCAACTTTATTTAGTATACTAAAACATATATGTGATCATATGATTCGGGTCGCCGAGATTTTACTAAGATTAAGATAGCGGCATTTTAAACTTTAATTAAGCGCGCCTGGGTACCGACCATATTGCGATTTGCAAACGTGCTAATCTATACTCTCCCAAACTAAATGAAAATCATGAACTGATTGTTGTGCTTATTGCAGCGAAGCTTGGACAACTCGGCTGATTAATAATTTAGAAATCTGATCGTTCGTAGCTGTCTTTTTCTGTCAATCCAACTTTTACTCTGTCTGTGTTCTGTCATCACGCATAGCGTGGTGGGTCGCGCTTGTCCTAATTCATCAACAAAATAAGATTTCAAAATAAACCTAAATTAGGTGCCTCATTAAGTTTCTTTATAAAATTGATAAGCTTGAACGCTTCAATTAGGAAGCTTGCGTTATTCCTGGACTTATCGTGTGAAGCCAACGTAACGACAGAATGCTACTCACTATTCTTAGTTCTAATAAATAGTTAACTCTCAGGGCTACTATATAAACAGGTAATTACATAGTTTATGTGTTGAAAGGCAGCTAAGTGCTGGCGTGCTTGAGTGAATAACTGAATTAGTGAACTATATCTTGCTACATATACATGCCAACTATATAAATCTGGATTCGACTTGTTTCAACTTTTAGGACCGCTCTTTCTTATATTGAGTAAGACTTGCGAAGATTAATGCTTACCAGCATTATTTGAGCTGCAGCGCACATCGTAGATATGTGCAGTATTTAAACTGGTTGATCTATTAATAGATGCATACTTGAATCTTTTCGATAGTCGGCACTGTATTCCTTGTTGTATACCGATTTAAGCGATTATTAAGCATGCAAGGCACCCAGCATTAACAGTTATAGTTAAGTCTATTTAATCAAGTTGTCTGCGAGATTATAAACAGCGCGCCCCATATATGCTTTTATAATAAGTATTAACAACAATACTAACTAGATAAATTCCTGGGGTTAGTTAATATCCCAAGATAGTATTAAGATTACATAATTGGTATCTAGGAAGATTTAGAACTTAGACATTAATATCGAAAATCGCTCGATGTTGCGTAGATGACAGCTCCAGCCAAGTACACATTCGGAAACCTACGTTTACGTCTAATAAAACAGCTATCTAGTCTGGTTCCAACCGATTTTATAATGTGTGGTATCCCCCCCCCCGGGGGGGGGAATAATCTAGGACGGGTATGTGGCACATAGCCATTGCTATATCACCAAGATATAGCCTCAACTTATCCATCAATAAAGACATGGAAATAACGGCATTCGTCGCGAAGCGACATAGTCCGCCCCAACAGTTAGGGACGTGTGATACGCCGTCGTTCATGAAGCTTTGATAAATATAATACTTGCTCAAGGTTATTCATGTGTTGTTCATCGGTTTAGCATATTTCAGGAATAGTTAACATGGATTTCGGAGAGTCATTGCAGATACAGGAGATATTAGCGTTTCTAGGAACGATCAAACGCACCTCGACAGCGCGATTATATTATTTTTAGATAAATAATCTATACGTAGATTTACTCGCAGATCAATTGATCAAAAACTATCGTTTTCATATCCGTCGAATTGACTTGGAAGTTAGCACCTTATTATGTCCAACGTTTTATTTAAACCTGTATACTAGAGCTTCTCTAAGATTTTGTATCTTCCTATCTAGTCTAAAGCACAGACAATTACCACTATAATGCGCGAATGAGTATGTATAGTTACTAACTATACTGAATTAATATGTTATAATGCTAACGTGTTAACGTTGACCTTTTTAAGACGCTAGATTTGATTCAGTAAAATCTGGGCTCCTAGTTGCAAGCAACTATGCAAAGTCCGAGTGCTCGTAGTCGTTTATTGCTACTATGTATACGCTCTTTTTAAACATGCACAGTTCTCGAATCTAGCTTTCGGCACCATTACGCCTACCTGTGTAGATACCTGCTTGTGTAAACAAGCTCCCATATTACATGTTTGACCCATACCTGTGCGACCTGTTCCAATGCACACAGAAAATTCTGCAATTTAGATAGCTCTATATAAGAGTCAATAGCTAATGACACTTCACTGTTGCGTCTAGATATAAGTAGGGCTCGATTACCGCTGGAAGCCCGCTAGCATGCCTCCTCTAAATGCTTACCGAACTTAAAAATTTATCCCAGAATATCGATCTGCTTATTGAGATCAGCGACCGGAATCGTCAAGCTCATCTAGCTGTAAAAGAGCAGCTCGAAGATATACATCTACAACAAGACGCGCTTCGCGTACATCTCGAACAAGTGCAACGTGAGCGCGACATATTGTCGGAAAAAATTGTCAATACCCAAGTTCGGCTGCATTCAATTCTGGAAAAACTATCGCACATACAACTGTTAGATACTGTGCTCGACATAGATTCATCTCAAACTAATGACATACCAGCGATGATATCTAGAGATAGACCCCCAGGAGAGGGCGCATGACGACAAAAAAAATCGAAGTATCAATACTGGGACAATCATACCGACTTTCTACTTCACTCGAGAACGAGCCTTCGCTACGCGAAGCTGTTGAGCGCGTGGATAGAGAGATGCATTCGGTCCGATCCGTAAGCAACATTCGAGGCTATGACCGGATAGCGGTAATGGCCGCGCTATCGATTGCCTCTGAACTACTGCAATTGAATAAGATTATACAGCAAGGTGAAGAATGCTCGTCGAAGGAAATCCAGAATACAATAGCTCAAATGAATAATCGGCTCGCGGCTGTGATTCGTCAAAATGATTAATCGAAAGTTTAAATATATATCATATTAATATTTAATATGTAGCTTAACGCATAAAGTTATACAACCTCTATATTTTAGAATAATGAAATGCCGTAAAGTCTAGTCCCAGATCCCTGATACTAGCTAATACATATTAACGTAAGCTTCTTCATGTCTATTCCTTAGCTCCATATATTGCTATATAGCCTATTTTCTAGATCTGGGTGCATTATGTTATATGTGATAAAGTATTGTTACTACTGGAGCACTAATAAAATTTGGCGTCATTGGCTTAAGCATAATTCCATTCAAGTCATATATATAGATCAACAAAATTTTTTTCTGTGCTAGCTTTTGCTATTATCTACACTCTTGTCGCTATTTCTGGATAATACATGCGCTTATAATAGGTGATTATGGATATTGCTAGGAATGCTGCAAGCAAATACACTGCTTCAATAGATATCACGATGCTAGCTTGTAGCAAGGACTGTCTAATATTTTATATTAATAAATATCGTTAAATACTGCACATTCTAGTTAAGATCTTGACTAGCGATACTACGGGGTCCTGCACACTACATAAAAATAGACAAAATCTCGATGCATTTCAGGCTAGGGGTTAGTTACTACGTTCAAATAATAAACAACATTCCCACACTATATGAAATTAACCGGGCTATTAAGAATCTAGTAGTATACATACATTCAATGTGTTTTAGGAACAAAAAGTAATAGTCAGTGCCTCTAAAATCTTTAGAGATTATATTGACTAAATACGGATAGTAAATTGCTGATTGACATAATAAAACGATCGAATCGAGATGGGAGGAGTACTGAAAAGAGTGCTGAACTTAGGTATTGCGATACAAAAAACTGATTTTAAGTTCGTTTGGATTTTTTGAGAGCAAGCCCCATTTGATAGCTATCAGGACTAAGACCAAGAAGCATGATAACGACTCACATATCTACCATGATTAGACGATAGGCTAGTGCTGATAATTAGGCACTAGCAGGTAGGAGACCCTATCTATTGTCCAAGAATGTACTAGGCAGACGCTCATTTTTCTGATTAGATAAGATAAGAATTAAGAGACCGATAAAAATCATTGGCAAAGAAAGCCACTGTCCCATCGATAGATGAAAAGCAAGTAATCCAAGAAAATCGTCCGGCGCCCGAGCGAACTCGACTACAAAGCGCACTACCCCATAGCTAAGCAGAAAAACCGCTGAGACGGCACCAACCGGACGCGACTTGCGTGCGAAATTCCAAAGCAAGACAAATAATACACCGCCTTCTAGGAAGGCCTCGTAAAGCTGCGAGGGGTGACGTGGCAACATATGATAGTGCTGAAACACTTCTAGCAAGCTCCATTTCGTGGTTTCAAGGAGATGCGATCTAATCCATCCCAGATCTTCATTAATTGCTCCCTGAAATCCCATAGCCCATGGGACATTTGGAATTGTGACACGCCCCCACAACTCGCCATTAATAAAATTTCCGAGCCGACCTGCGGCTAATCCAGCCGGTACTATTGGCGCAATGAAATCAGTAACTTGAAGCCATATACGTTTGCGCTGGTGCGCGAACGTAATCATCGAAAACGTTACGCCTAAGAAACCACCATGGAACGACATTCCACCTTCCCAAATCTTTAAAATATTTACTGGATGAACAAAGTAAAAATCGGGCTTATAGAATAATACGTAGCCAAGTCGGCCGCCTACTATCGCCCCCAATATACCATTATATACCATATCGTTAATGTCATGTGCTTTCCAGCCCTGTTCCGCAACATGGGGCATGCGTAATCTCAAGCGGCCGAAAACAAGTGCCAAAATAAGTGCGATTAAGTACATCAGCCCATACCAGCGCACTGATAATACGCCGAGGTGAATCGCGATGGGGTCGAAATTTGGATGAATCAGCATAGTGGGAATACTAAATCAATTGATATCAGGAAATTAGCAGCGCGGCATAAAGTACTAGATATATGAATAGATATATAAAGTTCATGCGCCGCAAGTGCGCAGCGAAATTTCTAGCCACCATGCGCTTTCTTATGCGGATCTAATATGATTCCGACATTACTTATATTGAGATGACCCTCTAGCTCATTCGCAGCAGAGCTCTTGCATCTAGGGGAGCGCTGCATCTTTATAACAACTTATCATGTGTCGTAAACTGCGTATCGCACTTTGTAGTAAATTGTATCTACTAAGTTTCTACTTTATCGTATGCTATATCTAGCGACTAAGCTGGTTTTGAAGAAAACTAGTAATAGTAGTAATAGATAAAGAACTTTCTCGTAAGTAGCAGATCCAATAGTATGACTATATAGAAAGAGGAATTAGCAAGATCATAATTCTATAGTTTATTTGATACCCCCCCCTCTTTAGTTTGTTACTCCGTATTCACTAGTCATCTCTAGCCACTGGGGACTAATGCCCGAATTTCTGGATTCTAGATAGCTCAGTTCATATTCAGTGCTCGATAAGAAAGAACACCAGGCTTATGCATTAGCAGTGGGCGATCAGATCTAGATTCTACTTCTCAGCTAGTGGAGCTACACAACATAATTGCTATAAATCATGGGGCGGATGAGTATCTAAGAGTTTATAACTTTATTTTTTCAAAAATATATTGGACATTTAATTCGTACGGCCGCATTCTGTGATCCAAATTAATAGGAGCCTCCTTACTATGCCACACAACCGTCGTTCGCAAAATATCACTCAAGGTGTGGCCCGTGCGCCGAATCGCTCAATGTATTACGCACTCGGCTATAAAAAAGAGGACTTTGATAAGCCGATGATTGGCATTGCAAATGGTCACTCAACGATTACGCCATGCAACGCAGGATTGCAGCGGCTTACGGACGCAGCAGTCTCTGCTATTACGAGCACCGGCGCTAATGCACAGACGTTTGGGACGCCGACTATCTCAGATGGCATGTCGATGGGTACGGAGGGTATGAAATACTCGCTCGTGTCAAGAGAGGTGATCTCGGATTGTATTGAGACCTGTGTACAGGGGCAGTGGATGGATGGCGTAGTTGTTATCGGCGGCTGTGATAAAAATATGCCCGGTGGCATCATGGCTTTAGCTCGAATAAACGTTCCGGGCATCTATGTCTATGGCGGAACGATTCGGCCTGGTAACTGGAAGGGCAAGGATTTGACGATCGTGTCGTCGTTCGAGGCGGTTGGCGAATTTACGGCAGGACGCATGACTCAGGAAGACTTTGAGGGAATAGAGCGTAATGCGTGTCCTAGCACTGGTTCGTGCGGTGGCATGTATACTGCAAATACTATGAGCTCGTCGTTCGAGGCGCTTGGCATGTCGCTTCTGTACTCGTCGACAATGGCCAATCCAGATGATGAGAAAATTGCATCTGCCGGCGCTTCAGCGCGTGTGCTTATTCAAGCAGTGCAAAATGACTTGAAGCCACGTGACATTATCACGCGTCAATCGATTGAAAATGCGATATCGCTCATTATGGCAACTGGTGGCTCGACGAATGCAGTTCTACATTATCTAGCTATCGCGCGTGCCGCCGAGGTCCAGTGGTCAATTAATGATTTCGAGCGCATTCGAAAACGCGTTCCAGTAATCTGCAATCTTAAGCCATCTGGGCAATACGTAGCCACTGACCTACATCAGGCCGGCGGTATTCCACAGGTTCTGAAGATTCTGCTAGAAGCAGATTTACTACACGGCGGCTGCCTTACAATTACTGGTAAAACAATTTCAGAGGAACTAAGAAACGTACCGGGACAACCTCGTAACGACCAGCAGGTAATTTTCCCGATTAATAAAGCGCTATACAGCGAGGGGCACCTAGCGATCCTTAAAGGTAATTTAGCCGAGTCTGGTGCGGTCGCGAAGATCACTGGCCTTAAAAACCCTACTATTACAGGCCCAGCCCGTATATTCTCTAACGAGCAGAGTGCGCTTAAGGCAATTTTGTCGGATCAGATAAAAGCTGGTGATATTATAGTGCTGCGCTATTTAGGTCCTAAAGGTGGGCCTGGTATGCCCGAAATGCTTGCGCCAACTTCCGCCCTTATCGGCAAGGGGCTTGGTGAATCGGTCGGACTTGTTACTGATGGACGTTTCTCTGGTGGCACTTGGGGTATGGTAGTTGGGCATGTGTCGCCGGAGGCCTTCGTAGGTGGCACAATTGCTCTGGTGCAAGAAGGAGATTTGATTACTATTGATGCATATAAGCTGCTACTTCAATTAAACGTTGACGCAACCGAACTTGCACGCCGCCGTACCGCATGGGTCCAACCCAAGCCTCGCTACACCCGGGGTGTTCTTGCAAAGTATGCTGAACTCGCAAGTCCCGCTGACAAAGGAGCAACCACCGACTGGATCGATAAAGATGTCCTAGATATCTATGTGCCAAAATCTGTATAGGGCTATATTGCTAACTAAAATCACCCATGTATCTGATCACTACTTAGATGCTTGAGTTCAACCGCGGTGTGAGATCATTAATATCTAACATAGACAGTTAAGTAACATACTAACGCAATCCATAGTATACGGATAACTATAATGAAAGAAGTAGCTATACTTCTGTCTCGATCCGAATATTAGGGAAACCCTAGATGTCTTCTTAGAACAAATTCATATATTTCTATTGTTGGGTACCAACGATCCCACCGCTCTATAGCATAAGCTATGATTATAATCTTTGATGTATAGATCACACTACTCAATTTTATTGTATATAATAGTTATTAAGTGGCCGATAAATACTCTTTCGCTGCATTACTCATGATTTTAATATTGTTCTTGTCACTGCGCTGAGGCCAACTTATGTTGGTGCCAACTATGATTAAACTTAATTATCAATTCAAGTTTTGATGCCATACTAGCGGCTGTTACTCGCCCCGTTTATACGTGTTTAACGCATATCCTTGGTCCTGATAGAAACGGTATCGATTTCGTGCAGCTGCAAGCTCATGCTTGTCATTGCTGATAATTTCAATTAGCCGCTGGAAACGTGCAAATTGCTTCGGCACCTTGCTACCTAGGTTCAACATGATTGGGTAGAATGGCGCCTGATCTAAGTCAGTAGTTAGTATTACTGGTGTATCGTCAGTTAGCGGTGAGCCTGCCATACAGTGTGGGATAAAGTCCAGCGGGGAAAATATCCATAGTTGCCTATCAAAAGCGCGTAGCACAGCAGGCTCACCAAGCACTATAAGCTGGTGCGTGGCCCGATAAGCCTTGCGCACTAGTCGGCATGCATAACCCAGGGGATCTTCGAGGTGAGCGTGAAAATCCACACGGATCATTGATAACCAGAGCCCCCGCTGATTTATAGATGTGGTTAAGTGTGTTCCGGTAGACATTGCTTCGCGTTATTCATTAGAAATTGCGTAAGCAACGGTACGGGGCGTCCAGTTGCGCCTTTTTCGGAACCACTTTTCCATGCGGTTCCAGCAATATCTAGATGTGCCCACGGATAAGCCTGTGCGAAGCGTGAGAGAAAGCAAGCGGCTGTCACGCTTCCAGCTGAACGCCCACCAATGTTAGCCATATCTGCGAAATTTGACTTTAATTGCTCCTGATATTCCTCCTCTAGAGGTAGTCTCCAGGCTGGATCAGATGCATAGAGACCAGCGTCAAGTAACATGTTAGCTAATGCATCATCTTTCGAGAATAATCCGCTATTATAGTGTCCTAGGGCGGTCACACAAGCACCTGTCAGCGTCGCAATGTCGATTACAGCGACTGGTTTAAAACGCTCTGCATACGTCAATGCATCGCATAGAACTAGTCGTCCTTCTGCATCAGTGTTCAAAATTTCAATCGTCTGTCCAGATAAGCTCGTTACAATATCTCCGGGCTTATTCGCATTGCCGTTCGGCATATTCTCACAAGTTGGTATTAGTCCTACGACATTAAGCTTTAAGTTTATTTCGGCAATCGCCCGGAACGTTCCAAGCACAGAAGCAGCACCGCACATATCGTACTTCATCTCGTCCATGCTATCACCGGGTTTAATCGAGATGCCACCAGAATCGAATGTAATGCCCTTTCCGATGAGTACGACAGGTGCTTGTTTGGTATTTGTACCTTGGTGCTCTATTATAATAAATTTTGGTGACTGTACCGAACCCTTGGCAACCGACAAAAACGAGTCCATCTTTAATATCTCAATTTGCTTTTGCTCAAGTACCTGGACTTTTAGCTGCCAGTCATTTGCTAGTTGCTTCGCAATACCGGCTAGGTACGTTGGCGTGCAAATATTACTAGGTAGGTTACCCAGCTCACGGGTTAAATCTATACCATTGGCAATTGCAACACTCTCATCTAATGCCTGGCGCAGTGCTTTTTTATGTTCGGTATGTTCGGAGTCTATAACTATAGCTACTGTCTTTAGTGTGCCGTCATTAGATGAATCAGATGCCACTTTAGACTTAGTGTGTATATACCTGTAGGTGAGTTCACGAAGTGTTAACACGCTCATACGCACGCCCCAGATAGCGTCACAATTGTTGACGGCCACCTGTGTAAGCATCCATGCAACACTAGCTGCACGCGTAGCTAATACGGCACGCCATGCTGTACGAGACACATCGATAAATATCTTCGGACTTAGAACAACCTGATTTCCCAAGCTTACTAGCAAGACGCGGGGCGTACTAATACCCACTACTTCATGTAGCATTATGGTCGAGCCGGCTTTGGAGTTTAAGTCGCCACTCTTAATTAGACGACTAATGAGTCCCTGGGTAGCCGCATCTATTGTTTGTGCGATACCGGACAACGTTTGCGCATGGAATACGCCGACTACGATGCAATCCGCTTTTATATTAAGCAGAGTGCTACCCGTGGCTTTGTTCCAATCATAGGATTCTATGATAAAGTCCATTATTGTTTTTCCTAATTTAGAGTATTGGGCTACTGCTCAAAACAAATTATAATTATCCGCCATTTCTTCTACTGAAGCACTGCTATCGTTAGATGTTCCGATTTAATAAGCCAACTACGTATGGTCATCCACGTAGAAAACCCACGTTAATAGTCTATAAGTAGAGGTACCCGCAGTGTAAGTCCGTATGCGAAATCGAATATTCAAGATGATCTTTAAGCGCTATTTGCAACGTGAATTCGCTTATATGGACGCCACATTTTCTTGTGCTGCCTACTCTTGCACTAACGACGATAATGATCCGCATCGTTGGTTTTGCTACCCCGGGCGCAATTGATCCTAGAGACGTTGTTACTCTCATTGGCTTGACGATGATCAGATATATTGCAGTAATGCTGATTTCGTCTTTTTTCTGATCGATCTTGTTTAGCTTTTATATAGCATAAGCCTAACCCAGTTAATTTAATTAAATGTAATGTTTGCTTTGCCGATTGTCATGCTAATTGCTTTTTGGCATTCGCTGGTTGGCCATAGGAAATAGGCAAATCAATCCGATTCGAGACCGCTCCAGCAAGCGATAAGATATTCTTACTAACTCTAGGTCAGTTTCATGAATCTACATCGAAGCATCGGGTGTTCTTTATTGAAAAGGTGCACCACAATTAAAAAAGAATTGAAAATATGTTCGTGACAAATAAGGAAAATAGTAAATTCAATGTAATTATATTAAGACTAGATATACAGAGACTCACTCGTATGGCAACCGCTTCGTTGTTCAAAAAAGAACGGCGATCGATGGAAAACCGGGTTAGGTCGATTTTCGAATTCTAGTTATAGTGTAAAATCTAGAATACACAACTAGTAAGTCAGCTAAAAATATTAGTTTACCCACGGCTACGCTGCTACGTGAGCAAAGCAATAATAATCTAGCTGAATTCATATGGTGAGCCAGCTTATGGTTAACTGTGATAAATTTGATGCTACTAGCAATTCCGGTCGCGTATTAGAACCCATGGCATGACTGCATGATGAATCTAGTACTTGCGGTGTTTATATACACAACGTATCTGAATCTAATACATTTAGTTCCAGCCTGGGTCAAACAAGGCATAATTAAGTATGTTTAGTTACTAGGACTATATTTGATTATGTGGGCTGTTGTTGGCGTTCTAGTTACGTATGTGTAACTATCTACCGCTGCAGAGTTTATTTATGCGAATTAGCTCTGAAAGCTAACTAACACCTCTCTATGAGAGGCACTTCGCCAAGAAAATCTACCTGACGATTTATTTTGTTCTATTTGCCTTGCAGTGGTTATTTTTCTTTTTTTGACTTAATCAATAAACTGCACTTTATTAAACGCAGCAACTAAGTTCTTATCTGCTATCTTGCGAGTTGTGCCTCAAATACCGTCGCTGTTTTACGATGTAATTACTATCCCCGCTCTAATCGGCGCAGTCTATATATTTACACAGATGTCTGCTAGCTCCGAGTTCACAATTTTCATGTCTTAGATTGTCCGCACCTTACGTGCTTGCATCGATAGTAAAGATTGGTTAGACCAAGGATTGGTTAGACCAAGGATTGGTTAGACCAAGGATTGGTTAGACCAAGGATTGGTTAGACCAAGGATTGGTTAGACCAAGGATTGGTTAGACCAAGGATTGGTTAGACCAAGGATTGGTTAGACGATGATTATATTGATTTTTTTGGAAAAATTGTTAGTCTCTGCGCCAGAAAATTATCTGAAGATATTCACCTGTGGGCGCTAGGATCCCCAATATTAAGGCGGCTTCCAATCAGGCGTATGAGTAGGGATATAATGTCGTACATTGGAATAATCGCACAAGTCATACGTTTCGTAAACTTGTGGAAGTTAAAGTCAGACGCAACTATTGTAAACGTGCGAATCTTCGATTAGATTTACAGTTCCGTCTTGCTAGCGTACGGAATAACTGACAGCCAGATTTACATGCGACTAAGCTAGTGTCTTTTAGGGCATACTGAACTTCAGTTATGTGAACTTACACTGATTGATACAACAGACTTGCATGCTATAATTTCGCATGCAAGTCTGAAAAAATCTTTATACTTGCCAAGTATATTAAATTACGACATGCTTATGTTCTAATTGCTAAAAAAAGTTTGTATGCTACTTAAGGTACGTATTTTCTTATAGTCAATAAGTGTAAGATGCATCACAAACTGTCTTTCTATTTTGCCCGGATGGTGAAACTGGTAGACGCAGGGGACTCAAGCATAATTTGAGCCCTTCAAGAGAAATCCTGAAGGTGAAACCCGTCAAACTCGGTAAAAGCCCTGAATGCATGCAATTTCGAGCTAATGCCGATCCAAGCTGTAGCGCTCAAGCGCTACAGAAGGTGTAGAGAGCAGACGGCGGGCACCTAAAGCAAAAGCCAGGGTGAAGGCGTGCTCCAGACCACGAACGCCTACTCTAGGAGTAGCGGCGGCGAAAGTCGAAGTGGGAAGAAAATCCTCCGCCGAGAGGCGTGCCGGTTCGATTCCGGCTCCGGGCACCAATAGATATTTGGCAACAGCAGTACACATATGAGATCTAATTATTAACTAATTACTTCCTCTATCATAAGACCACCTAAAACAGTAGGCACCTTGATAACTATACATACTAATACAGTAGACATATCTTGTATTATACATTATACTTCCGTATAAACGTCCGCAAAGGGTGCAAAGGGTTATTGTTTCTACAGTGAGTTAAATCTAAAATAGAAATACACTTAAATTATTATGCCTCAGGTATTTTCAAGCAAACCTTAACGGTCACAATTCGTGGCCCAACTCGTTCGTTGACAGTGATTAGGCATGCTCCAAAGTCTACGATTTGCCCTTGTTTAGGGAGTTCACCTAGCTTATCTAAAATCATACCACCCACCGACTCAGCCGATTGTTCACCAAAATCTATACCCAGCAAGTGCTCAAGCGAAACAATTGATAGACTGCCACGACCGATTACGCTACCATCTGGCTGTCTTTGCCATTCAACGTCAGTAGTACGAGTATCGTCTTGGATCTGGCCAACTAACGCTGCAAGCAAATCTGGTAACGTAACAAAACCAACTGGCTTCAGTCCGGGACGTCCGATTACCGAAAAGTGAGGAGAACCTGAGCGAAATCGCTGCAACAGTTCAGGTGCGGGCATCTCTGGTAACACTTTCAGTACAGGACGCGCGAGTGCGCGCAAATCGTTTGTTATATGTCCCTTAAGACGACAGAATAGTAAATCTTTTATATCAACCATACCAAGTATCTCATCACCGCTTTCATCAAATATCGGATATCGGCTGTAGCGGCTTGTAGCTGCCAATTCTAAATTTTTGTCAAACGACCAATTTATATTAAGACTTATTGCTTCACGCAGCGGACGCATTAGATCTGATGCAGTTAGCTCGCTAAACTCCAGTGAGTGAGATAGCGTATTTAGCTCGTCGCTCGAGAACTGCCGATGGCACCGGCTTGCGCGTACAATTAGTTTTAATTCGTCACGACCATATGGAGCCTCACCAGCACTCCCGCCATTTAATAAGCCGAACCACGCAAGTATAAGATTCGAGCTGTCATTCAGCAGTGCAATAGCCGGATACATAATCCAGTAGAATAAGTATAGTGGCACAGCAGTCAGCAAGCTAGCCCGCTCCGGCATCCGGATGGCGAGCGATTTAGGCGCCAGCTCACCTGCAACAATATGCAGAAATGAAATAATTAGAAATGCCACCGCTAGAGCGATTGCATCTGCAAGCGGAGGCATGATATGCAACCTGTTGAATAACAAAGCTAGAAAATGGGCAAATGCTGGTTCTCCTAACCAGCCTAAGCCAAGCGATGCAAGGGTAATACCGAGTTGGCAGGCTGATAGATAAGCCTCCAGATTAGCGTGAACACGAGATAAGACTCGTCCCCGCCAGCCATATTGGCGAGAAATAGCTGCGACTCGAGTGCCACGGAGCTTAACTAGTGAGAATTCCGCGGAAACAAAAAAACCATTTAAAAGTATCAAAAGCAGGACAGCAGCAAATGTTAGAAATGTCTGCATCAGAAAATTGATCTAGTTCTCATAGATATGTGAGAACTAGATGATATCGTATGTTGGCATAGTACTTATATCCGCTGTATTAGTAGATAATTACGATTTCTCGAGCGTACATGTAAGCCTAACAGGATAGAAACTCTAGCTCAGATATAATAACAAGCAGTTTATACCGATCCAACATACCGAGGGTATTGTTAGAATGACCGAGGTATAGTTCTCAAAAGCATTCTTTTTATGATAAGACCTCAGATCTTAGGGGAAATTTAGAACGATAGGCATCTGAGACGCACTCGCGATTAATAAACATACTTCGGCAAATGACGTCTTAAAAAGACTATATGATTGTTCTACATAAACAGCGCATGTTAGCTGTATAAATACAAGAACCTATTCTGTTTTACATAAATTACCTGGGTTATGAGTACCTGCATGCACCGTAGCAGTATTTAGACTATATAGCTTTCCCTACTGGATCGATACCAAATTAACGTGTAATATTAGCATTCTATAAATATGACTAGCCTGCATTGCTATTCGCTGACGATGTCTGGCTTATATCCGACTAGCACAAGCATATTATGCGTTATGCGAGCCTAAGAAAATGGTATAGGCCTGGAAATAATTTCTGACTTTTGTTGCCCGCGTCAGAGATTATTTATTGCCTCAGCGCTTGAATCAAAGCGCGAGTAGTAACTCGAAACCGCAGAACCAGAGGCCTTATAATCGGGTGCGACGATAAGCATAACCGATCTCCTCAATAGCAATAAAGCTGTATCAGCCACATAAGCGAAAGCCCAGGAAAGCAGCCTGTATAGTAAGAGCGTAATTCTGAATTTATATATTTATATTAACAAATAAAAGCCCTGCTGAGATTTCTTTAGGAGGTTATTGTGATAATTGTCGACACCAATACAATTGCATTCGTACAATTGAGTATTATTACTAGCTTTTTATCTGAAATAAATACCACCATAAACAAGACGCGACGATAAATACTTAAATAAATACCACCATAAACAAGACGCGACGATAAATACTTAAGAGATTTTGAGTGATTCCGTTTTAAGCGGAGAGCCTTCAACTCTCAATAGTTCAAGTTGTCTGCAAGACTATCTTGCTAAAGCCACTTAGCTACTTATCGAAATGCGCTACATAATAATGTAAGCATATCGTGGCCTGCTCTAGAGGGGTCTCGGTATCTCACTAAGCACATAGGTAATTGCATTGAAAATACTTATCTAGCTAATAGCAGTAGAATGAGCTAGATAAAAACTCTTTTTTGGCAACTGAAAATAGTTCTAGTTAAAACTAGTTTAACTATTCAAGCTGTTCGATGGAATATTTTTAGGCACCCCTAAGAATTGATCGCCAGTCCACCCGATAGCTATTTAATAACTATACAATATGATTAGCGCACGGCTTACTATTTTAGTTTGGTACAATGCACTAGATAATTATATATATCTTATAACTGGGATAGTGCGCCACTACTTTGGTATGTACTTTCTAAGATTAGCCAACAGTTATTAAGCATAATATAGTGGACTAACTGAGTAGACACTTTTATTGTGACTCGATGCAACTATGACATTTAAAGTCACGCTCCGACAGAGCAGACAGCAATTTCAAGTAGAAACTAAAAACTGTTTCTAGCTACTACACTGCGTCAGGGTATAGATATACTATATGGCTGCAAGAATGGTAATGCGGCTATGTAAAACCAAGTAGTAAGCGGCAGTATAGATTAGCGTCGTCACATACTATCGTATTGATTCTATCTATACGATAGTATGTGTGTCAATACACTACCCTTAGATCTTTAAAATCTAAAGTCCCGCAGATTATATTAAATAGTGCAATATAATGTTATTAGTATGTGTATTTCGCAATTAGGCTTGTTGCATTAGCTGCTGAGGCAATGGAAAGGAAATATTTTCCTGGATACCATCTAGTGTCCGGACATAGTAAGCACCTAATTGTCGTAATCTCTTAACGATAGCCTGTGCTAGAATCTCAGGTGCCGAAGCGCTAGCCGTTACTCCAACGTGTTTCTTTCCACCCAACCAAATAGGGTCTATTTGCTCTGGTGCATCTATCATATAAGTTTCTACTCTATGTCTTTTCGCCATCTCGTATAGACGATTCGCGTTAGAACTATTCGGACTGCCAACAACGATCATAATGTCGCACTGTGGCGCCATAAATTTTACGGCATTCTGCCGATTCTGGGTTGCGTAGCAGATGTCTGGCTTCTTCGGTTCGCGAATGGTAGGAAAGCGAGATTTCAGAGCGCTGACCACATCTACTATATCATCCATAGATAATGTGGTTTGTGTCACGTATCCAAGTCGATTAGGATTAGCGATCTTTAGCATTGCAACTTCTGACGAAGTCTCGACTAGATGCATACCCACACTGGCCTGCCCCATCGTACCATGCACCTCTGGGTGGCCTCGATGCCCGACTATTACGACCTCAAAACCTTCTGTACAAAACTTATTCACCTCCATATGTACCTTAGTAACTAATGGACAAGTAGCATCAAAAACCCGTAATCCTCTGTTAAAAGCTTTAGCGCGTATCGTTTTTGGTACCCCATGGGCGCTAAATATTAGCGTTGCACCATCTGGGACATCATCTATTGATTCAATAAATATAACGCCCTTACGACGCAGTTCGTTTAGAACGTAGACATTATGCACAATCTCATGATATACATAGACCTGCGAACCGAATAGTGTTAATACACGCTCAACAATCTCGATTGCTCGATTAACCCCTGCACAGAATCCACTTGGTTGTGCCAACAATATTTCGTTTTGGTATTTAATTGGTATATTCATAGTACTTGTTTCTAAAAATCTGATTACTAGAATAGCAATATTTAAATCTAAAATTTTAGGATAATAGAGAGCTTGTGGATATACTATAAGCGGTATAAGATTTTTATAAACTACTCCCAAACACTCTAATCATATCTAATGTATATAGAAAAACTATATTGTGATTCGTTATAGCACCCCTGGCTCATATCAAGGAGAAATTGTCAATCATGCGCTAACTAACTCGAATAATCACTAATCTAGAGGCGTCTTTTTCTGTTAGACTAGAACCTCTTTTAATTTATCTAAATTTTAAGCGTACCTGGGATGGTTTAATGACACGTCAATGTCAAGTCACTAAGAAATTGCCTATGGTTGGCAATAATGTTTCTCACGCAAACAACAGAACTAAGCGTCGTTTCCTCCCGAACTTGCAAAATCGCCGGTTCTGGGTAGACAGCAAAAATCAATGGGTACGGCTACGCGTTTCTAACTCTGGTCTGCGACTTATCGATAAGAGTGGCATCGACACTGTGCTTGCATCTCTGCGTTCTTAGTATAGCTTAAGAAAAAGGAGCTGCAATATGGCTAAAAGCGGTCGTGATAAAATCAAGCTAGAATCAACACTTGGAACAGGTCATTTCTACACCACAACAAAAAATAAACGCACGATGCCCGAGAAAATAGTAATTATAAAGTTCGATCCACGTGCACGCAAACACGTAGAATATAAAGAAACAAAGATTAAGTAACATCCTAATAGGATCCATTACTTTGAACTTGAGTTCGTTTCTTAAATTATATAAGGTATTTTTCTATCTGATGACTGTTATTCCTGAATTAGGACCACTTTAATAATGCTTGCGCCGCTTAAAAGTAGAAGCTATGTTAGATATAAAAATCTAGTGATAGTGGTTTGTTTAATACAAGCTAGTTTATGCGAATCTGTGTCTAGATTCGCATAAACTAGCTAATACCAAAACTTATTATTTACTGCGTCAATCAATAATAAGTCTTACTTATATAAACTTATTCCTTATTCTTTAATCTTTGTTAAATAGATTCGTGCTTGGAACTGCCATATAACTAACTTAGAATTTAGCAATATTATTGCTACCCCCCAAAAAATTTGACTATAAATCAGGATTAGTTTCTATATCTAGATGAATCATTTTTATGATTCTATAAAGATTATTAATCTAATCACTTATTCTATTTTAGAATAACTAGTTATTGCACAATTATATATCGCATACTTTTATAAATCTGATACCTAATTATAGTACTCTAGTGCTTTAATCACAGTACTGCATAGTACATAATGCTTTATATTGCTTCTTTAGTTCAGGCTAATGTCTTTAAGAGACTATACTTCTCCCGAATTTAGATAAACTTTAGTAAAGTTATATATGCTATACATACAGGTAATTTGATTTACGCATTCCTTAATCTTTATAAGCTTCATTTAATGAAGATAAACGAATTGACTATTGCGACAGAAAATAAATATCTTTAATACTTGAAGCGTAGATTACGTAATCAATAAATCTAATTATTTTCTAACTATGTAACTACGAATAAAGAATAGCACAGGCTATTCTAGTTGCACACTACTTTAACGTGATCTATTACGATACTAGCACTCATCCACTACCCCGAAGAGCTAATGCCTTTGCATATATAAAATATATACTACATAAAACGTCTATATATAAGACGAAACCCCTAAATGCAAAACGCATAAGCCTACTTCTACCTATATTATGTATAACGACAGAGATGGTACGAAAACTCTCGTAATGCATAAATACCACTTTGCTCCGCCCGATAGCACCAATTCTGTAAGTGCGATAGCAACTGATCTCGTGAAGCGTGCGATCGATCCCATATTTGAACGAGTTCGATTCGTAATTGATAGTAAGTCTGCAGGCTTTGGCTGCTAGAGAAAATCTGTATTAATTGTTGTTTCTGTGGTTCATTGAGACCCGCTTCATCTTTATGGATCCATTTATGCGCGCCTTTAATTAGCGCGTATTTTTCGTGTGCATTAAGCTTTTTTAATTGCGCTAACTCTTGTCGATATACTTGGTTAATCGTCTTCGCATAGCGCGCCATCACTTCATATCGATTAGCAAGTATAGCATGTAATGTATCGAAGTCTGGTGCGGATTTACGCCGTGCTAGGGTTAGTATTGGCGCAATTCTTTTTACTTTCGCGAGCCGGCATGCGGTCATAATTTTGATATACATCCAGCCAATATCGAATTCATACCACTTATTTGAAAGTTTGGCTGATGTCGCATAGGTATGGTGATTATTATGCAATTCCTCGCCGCCAATTAAAATGCCTAATGGAAATAAATTTGTGCTCGCATCTAGACAGTTAAAATTTCGATAGCCCCAGAAATGACCTAAGCCATTTACCACACCAGCGGCCCAGAACGGAATCCATAGCATCTGAATAGCCCACACCGAAATCCCAACAATACCAAATAAAGATAGGTTTATTAACGCCATAATTATTATGCCAAGTAATACATGCTTCGCGTAAACATAACGCTCAAGCCAGTCGGTTGGCGTACCCTGTCCATACTTTTTTAATGTTTGCTTATTCTTCGCCTCAATACGGTATAGTTCAGCACCCTCCAGAAGTACTTTCCATATCCCACGTGTCTGAGGACTATGCGGATCCTCATCAGTCTCGCATTTTGCATGATGCTTACGATGGATCGCCGTCCATTGTCCGGTAACCATACCTGTGGTTAGCCATAACCACAATCGAAAAAAATGACTTGCAATTGGATGTAGATCTAATGCGCGGTGCGCTTGATGCCGATGTAGATAGACAGTCACACCAATAATAGTGATGTGTGTCATCACGAGCGTATAGAGGATAATTTTCCACCAAGACCAGCCTAGTAAGCCATGGGCAACAAAATCAAGCATATAATTCACAAATTATACCTGAATATAAAACAAATTTTATACAAAGATATTTATAGTAAGGGTATAACTATAGTTGCTGTTTGGTAGCAGCATTAACTAATATACCAGATTAAAAAGATTAAGTTGATTTTTTAGCTTTGGTTATAGTAGCCGGCATTGATTCAATTTCGGTAGTATTTAGAATCCGTACCTCATGTTGTGCAGACGGAATTCGGATGCCGTTCGCAGCAAAACTCACCCAGATATTATAGTTGACAGCCGAACGTACCGAAGCAATTCCGAGTGCTGCCTCAGAAATCCAGAATCCTAGTTCCAGGTTAATTCCATCAGAACCAAATCCTGCAAAATAGGGGCAAGGTGCGGGATCTTGTAACACGCGCTCTACACCCTGCGTAGCTTGTACGAGCACGTGCATTGCAAGATGTATATCGGTGCCATACTCTACTTGAACTGATACCTTGGTTAAACCGCGCGTAAGGAAGGATGACTGGTTTTGTACAATATCGGTAATTAGTTTTTCATTTGGCACGAGAGTTTCAACTCCATCCAGTCCGCGCATTACTGTATATCGAGTACGAATCTGGGTAACTCGACCTTGTAGCCCCCCCACACAAATTGTATCACCGAGTCGCAGCGAGCGATCTAGAAGGATAATAAATCCAGATACGTAATTGCTTGCAATCTTCTGCAATCCAAAACCTAGTCCGACACCTAATGCACCACCGAATACACCCAGTACAGTAATATCTATACCAACAATTGACAGACTTATAAGCACTGCAGATAGTATTAACAATGCACGACCGATTCGCGATAACACAACCTGAAGGTTCGCATCTAGTAAGTCGGCTCGCAACAATCTCTCGTCTATCGTACGTCCAGCCCAAAGTGCCACGATTAATGTAATCATGACCCACAGCAGACCATTACACAGCGATAGCAGATTGAAGTGTACGGTAGCTACGTAAAACTCTATACTAGACATCCAATGTAGTACGTCATCCTCAATGCCCATGACGTTCAACACCATACCAGCCCACACTAGAACAGTGATAGTCTTTTCAAGTAAGTATGCGAGACCGCGCAAGTGTCCATCATGAGATAACATTCGACGCATTAAGTACAACGCTATATAAATGAGCGAAATTCCGAATAGCGGTACACGCGCAAGATTTAGTAGCGACGTTTTCATCAGTGGATTCAGCACAAACTCTATGCCGCTCATGATCAACCAACCGAGGCATGGAAATAACGCTTTCTCTAACCCATCTGCACCGAAACGCACCGCTGCGTTACGCATCCGGCAATATGCATTAAGACGCTTTCGGACACACTCAGCGAGCCCATATGCCATTACTATGGCACTAATTAGCGCAGCAACTTGCCATAGAATTTCTGGCTGGCTAAGGTCGCGCATTAAATCGTGTAATAGTCGGGGTAATATTGGATCCTGCATATCACGCTACTCGTCGCATTACTGCCGCAAAAAAACTATGGGTTCCGTGCTTATGCGGCCACAACATCAGGTTATTGCCCATATTAAGTTCGATCTTCTGATTCATTAAAACTTGGCTTACCGCCACGCGTTCGAACATTAGAGAGTTTCTAATAAATTGTTTAGTAAAACTCTCATTTTCTTCGTACAGTCAACTACATGTTGCGTAAACAAGGCGTCCGCCCGGTTTAAGCAGTTTCGAAGCAGCGGTAAGAATCGATAACTGATGTACCGCTAACTTGCCGATTGATTGCTGCTTTTGACGCCATTTGAAATCCGGATTAGAGCGCAAAACACCTAGGCCACTACATGGGATATGGACTAAAACACGATCGATTTTACCCACTAGTCGCTTAATTTTCGCATCGTGCTCACTATCGATGGATACTAGACGTACGTTTAATAAACCGCTGCGCTCAAGCTTATGCTTGATATGGCCTAATCGCTCATCTGATATATCGAATGCGTATAGTTTCCCGGACGAATGCATCATTGATCTTAGAGCAAGCGTTTTACTGCCTGTTCTAGCGCAGAAATCTACAACCATCTCTCCGCATTGAGATGCAACAAGTTCGCATAATAGCTGGCTGCCCTCATCTTGTATTTCGAACCATCCTTTCCGAAAAGCAGGTATCATGCGAACCGAAAGCGTACTAACTATACGAATGCCAAGCGGCGCATAAAGCGTCGGCTTTGCTTCAACACCAGACCGCGCTAGGGCATCAAGGACCGCATCGCGATTAGCTCGCACTAGATTCACTCTTAAATCTAATGGAGCTAGATAGTTTAGCGCCGTAGCAAACTGCAACAGCCCTTGTTCTACCAAATCTGGCTTAGAATCGATAATAGCTAAACGAGATCTTACCATAGACTCAATCCATGGTGGAAGGTTAAGTCGCACGCGAGTTGGAAGACTTTCGGGATCAGCTTTTGATACAAATTTAAGCCATACAAATTTCCATTGCAACACATGTGGGCGCAATGCGTTTAGACTAACGGTCTACATTAATCCAAGCAGCGCTAAGCGCCGTGCCCAAGTGCCACCTCCGTTTTCAGCTAAATACTCATACTCCATTTTACGGCGTAGCACCGCAAATATAGCCTTCCTAATTAGGAAACGCTCAACCCGACCCAGCTTCGGATGTGCGCAAAAAAAATTTAGTTGTAGTTATATGAGCTGAATTGATAAACTTCAGTACGTCATTCAACAACACCTCGATCTGTCCGATCAGAAATCTATGTAGCTTCATATAGCATCCAGACTCAATAGTAGTCGCGGCTCGGTAATTGCCAGATCGACTCGGCCATCATGCACAAGCAATTGATCCTCGACAAACCACCGTACGACGCGCGGATAAAGCTTGTGTTCAAGCTGTAGAACCCGTGCAGCCAACACTGCAGCAGTGTCACCCGATAGCACCGGCACGACACCCTGTGCAATAATAGGGCCTTGGTCTAATGCGGTAGTTACAAAATGTACCGTAGCACCATGCGCCGTAACGCCCGCATCTAATGCGCGCTGATGCGTATGCAAACCCGTAAAGCTTGGAAGCAACGATGGATGCACGTTTATGATTCGAGCCGAATAGTGCTCAATAAACGCTGGTGTTAGAACGCGCATGAAGCCAGCTAGAATGACGAGATCGGGTTTATAAGTATCTAGCACACGCGCAAGCGTAGCATCAAATGCATCACGCCCTTTAAATTTCGTATGGTCGATGACTTCCGTAGCAATAGAACGAGCAGCGGCAAAATTCAAGCCCGTAGCGTCTGGGCGGTTGGACACAACCGCAGAAACGCGTGCCGGCCAGCTCTGCGCAGCACACTCGCGCACGATCGCCTCCATGTTAGAACCGCGACCGGAAATCAAGATGACAAGTTTTTTCATCTAAGGATTTTATCATTAACCCCCTCTTGACTACCTACGTCAATCCTCCGATTCCTGCTCAAATCGAGTTTGAGCGTCTATAATCACAAGATTTGCAGCATCGTGCCAACGCGATGCATTGACGCGGCCATTAAACGCTGCAGGGAGCCGACCCAGCTAATCATTGTGAAAGTCTTCAGGGGTCTTCCAAATGCTGAGCATTGTGCACCTTGTGCATTGACAATCGGCAACTTCGACGGCGTGCATCGAGGCCACCAGGCATTGCTAGCGCGCGTTTGTGCTGCTGCTAGCGCTCGCACTCTTCCGGTATGCGTGATGACGTTTGAATCGCACCCTCAAGAGTTCTTCGATCCGGCTGGTGCGCCACCACGTATTACAATGCTGCGCGATAAGCTTGAGGCACTGCGATGTTATGGCGTGGATCGGGTTGTAGTTGAGAACTTTAATGAAAAGTTCGCCGGTCAGTCGCCAGGCGCCTTTGTCAAGCACATTATCGTTAATAGATTGCGTACTCGTTGGATGATGATTGGTGACGACTTTCGGTACGGGGCGAAGCGTACTGGTGACCTTCTGTCGTTGAAAGCGGATAGCGTACGGTATGGCTTTGAGGTTGAACAGATGCCTACCATCTCAGGCCCATCTGGAACGCGCATTTCTAGCTCGTGCGTGCGTGTTGCACTTCTTGCGGGGGATCTTAATGCGGCTCGAACTATCCTTGGTAGGGCAATTGTAATTAGCGGCCACGTTGTACACGGCATGAAAGTAGGGCGAGACCTAGGCTTTCCAACACTAAATCTACCGATCTTGCATAAGCGTTCCGCACTAGCTGGTATCTTTATTGTTCAAGTTCGTGGCATTGAAGCGGGTCCATTGCCTGGCGTAGCTAGCCTAGGCTGGCGTCCAAGCATAGCTGATTTCGGTCGCCTACTACTAGAAATACATTTGCTAGACTGGCATGGTAATGCATACGGTAAGCTAGTGCGGGTCGAATTTCTCGAGAAATTACGTGATGAGCAAAAGTTTTTGGATTTAGAGGCTCTTGTCCGGGCGATAGCGTGTGATGTTACTAAGGCCCGCGAATACTTCGCGGCGCAAGATGTCCTAAAGGCAGCTAAACCTGTTACTCAATCTAAGCAATGCGTTAACCTATAGTCCACAGGCGGAAATTCTGTAATATCTACTAACAACAAACGAAATAACTCTAGTTTTCCGAGTACCAGTCGGTTTTCTAGAAAACCTGTTAGCCTGACGATATGTGCCTAGTGCCCTCGTGATATGCCGAGCCACTGACACCAGAACGATCTATGTCTACTAAGTAATCAGTGGCTGCTGAATTTTTCCACCATTCCTGATCATAAGTATGAAATTTAATTCTAAGCAGCCCTCTCAATACCCTATTAATCTTCTTGAGACGCCGTTTCCAATGCGTGGCGATCTTTCTAGGCGCGAACCGCAATGGGTTCAAGAGTGGCAACAAAATAAGGTCTACGAAGTAATTCGAGAGGCCCGACGCGGGCGGCCGAAATTCATACTTCACGATGGCCCGCCTTATGCGAACGGCGATATACATATCGGACACGCAGTTAATAAAATCCTAAAAGATATAATTGTTAAGACACGAAATATTGCGGGATTTGACGCAGATTATGTACCCGGATGGGATTGTCACGGTATGCCTATCGAAATCGAAATCGAGAGGCGATTTGGTAAGTCTCTGCCAGTTGAACAAGTAAAACGTAACGCACGCCAATACGCAACTAAACAGATTCAACGGCAAAAAGCCGATTTTCTACGGCTTGGGTTAATCGGAAATTGGGATAATCCTTATTACACGATGAACTTTGAGAACGAGGCAAACGAAATCCGCGCGCTCGCTCGAATCCTTAAGAAGGGCTATATATTTTGTGGCCTAAAGCCGGTACACTGGTGCTTTGACTGTGGCTCCGCACTGGCGGAAGCAGAAGTCGAATATAAAGATCGTATCGATACGGCTATAGACGTAGCATTTCCGTTTGCCGAACCAGTGAAAATCGCCGAAGCGTTTAGAATACCATCATCTCGTGTTACAGATGGCGTGATCGTGATTTGGACAACTACGCCTTGGACTATTCCAGCGAACCAGGCGCTAAATGTAAATCCAAAGCTATCATATAGTCTAGTAAATACACGCCGAGGATTTTTAATCCTTGCCTCTCACCGCGTTGAGCCCTGCCTCTCTGCATATAGATTAGAAGGCACAGTGATCGCATCGGCGCCAGGTACCGTATTAGGTGGGATCTATTTCTATCATCCTCTCGCTAATCTGCACCCAGGCTACAAGCGTACATCACCAGTCTATTTTAGCGATTATGTAACTATTAATTCCGGCACTGGTACTGTGCATTTATCGCCAGCTTATGGAATCGAGGACTTCGAGTCGTGTAAAGCGCACGGCATCGATGATGCCTCTATTCTGGGCCCAGTCATGGGAGATGGGCGCTATATTGAATCATTGCCACTATTTGGCGGTTTATCAATTTGGGACGCAAACCCTAAGATCATCAACGCTTTGCGTCATGCTGGTTCCTTAATTCACTCGAGCCATTACTCGCATAGCTATATGCATTGCTGGCGGCATAAAACGCCAATTATCTATCGTGCGACGTCGCAATGGTTTGCTGGCATGGACCTAACTCCTGTTGGGGGCGGTAAGACACTGCGAGAAACCGCTCTCGATGGTATAGAGGCGACTATATTCTATCCGGCGTGGGGCAAGCAGAGATTACACGATATGATTGCGAATCGACCCGATTGGACATTGTCTCGCCAGCGTCAGTGGGGAGTACCAATAGCTTTCTTTATCCATAAAGAAACGGGTCAATTACATCCTCGTACAGAAGAATTGCTTGAACAAGTTGCGCAACGCGTTGAGCAACATGGTGTTGAGGCATGGCAATCGCTCGATGCGAGCGAGTTGCTTGGAGACGATTCCGATTTGTATGTCAAAAATCGAGATACGCTGGATGTTTGGTTTGACTCTGGAACGACGCACTGGCATGTGCTGCGGGGTTCACATGCTAAGCAGCTTCAGTGGCCCGCTGATTTATATCTTGAGGGCTCAGATCAGCATCGCGGATGGTTTCACTCGTCACTACTTACAAGTTCTATGCTTGATGGCCGTCCACCCTATAAGGCTTTGTTAACGCACGGATTTACAGTCGATAAACATGGTCGGAAAATGTCTAAATCTGTTGGAAACATTATTACACCACAAGAAGTTTCGAATAAGCTAGGCTCTGAAATTATTCGTCTTTGGGTAGCATCAACCGACTACTCTGGAGAACTATCAATTTCTGATGAAATTCTTAAACGCGTGCTTGAAAGTTATCGTCGGATCCGTAACACATTGCGATTTTTGCTGGCAAATTTATCGGATTTTGACTCAAACCGAAATATGGTGCCATCTGAGCACTGGCTCGAAATCGATCGTTATGCACTTGTACGAGTTGCTCTGCTGCAACAAGAGGTGATTAATCACTATAATGCGTACGAATTTCATCCAGTCGTGACTAAGCTGCAGACTTTTTGCTCAGAAGACCTTGGTAGCTTCTACCTTGATATACTCAAAGATCGATTATATACATCAGCAGTCGATGCGCATGCGCGCCGTAGCGCTCAGTCTTCATTATACCATATAATGCATGGGCTTCTACGGCTAATCGCACCTTTTTTATCGTTCACCGCAGAGGAAGCATGGAAAATTTTCCAGCCGGGACACACAACAATCTTCACTGAAACACACTACGTTTATCCATTACTACCAGACAGTACAGCATTATTAGATAAATGGGCAATTGTCCGCCAATTTCGCAGCGATTTTACTAAAACACTCGAAGTAGCTCGCAAAGCTGGCCGAATTGGCTCGTCGCTGCAGGCCGAAGTTGAAATTCGGGCGCATGGCGCGCGCTATAATGCCCTTGCAAGCCTTGGTAATGATTTGAAATTTGTTTTGATAACGTCCAGCGCGAGACTGAGCAAGGTTGAGAGCGAGGCTGATGAAATAATTAACGTTCTCATATCTCGGCACCCAAAGTGTGGGCGCTGCTGGCATTATCGCGAGGAAGTTGGAACAAATATCGAGCATCCAACTTTATGCGAACGCTGTATAACAAACTTATTCGGGGAAGGAGAACACCGAAGCATCTCATAATGGCACAAATTTTATCCCAAAAATCTGCACATCAAATAACGTGCAAACGTTATTTGATTATATCGATTATTGTAGTCTCGCTCGACCAATTATCTAAAATTGTTATGTTATGCCGATTCGCGTATGGCGACCAGCATTCTATTACGCCATTCTTTAATCTTCTACTGATTTATAACCGTGGGGGGCCGTTTAGTTTTCTATCTACAGCTGGTGGTTGGCAACGCTGGATGTTTATCGCATTAAGTACTCTAGCCACAATAGTGATCATTCGTTTACTCAAGCGGCATTATAGACACAAGCTGTTTTGTGCGGCTCTAGCACTTATTCTTGGTGGAGCGCTTGGCAATGTCATTGACCGGATGGTATATGGCTATGTGATTGATTTTATTGATTTGCACATTAATAGCTGGCATTGGCCTGCATTTAATATTGCTGATAGCAGTATCACAAGCGGTGCTGTACTACTAGTACTCGCTGAACTAAGTGAGTACATGCTATGCCGTGAAAATTTAGACTGAGTAATAATTCTAGCCTGGTCATACGCAATAGCGAAAGGAACAATATGGATCTTTCGGGCAAACAGCTTTTGCTTGGACTAACGGGCGGCATCGCATGCTATAAGTCGGCCGAACTTACACGATTATTGACTCAAGCTGGCGCCACGGTCCAAATAACGATGACGGAAGCCGCTACGAAATTCATCACGCCGGTCACAATGCAGGCACTTTCTGGGCGCCCAGTGTATATCAGTCAGTTCGACGCACGGATCGATAACAACATGCCGCATATTGACTTGTCGCGCTGTAAGGACGCAATCGTGATTGCTCCTGCGTCGGCTGACTTCATTGCTAAGCTAGCTACAGGGTTATGCGACGATCTATTATCTATGCTATCTGTAGCACGTGACTGTCCTTTACTAGTCGTTCCGGCAATGAATTGCCAAATGTGGCAAAACCCAGCAACACAACGCAATGTTGCTCAATTACGCGCAGACGATATCATAGTACTCGGCCCAGATACTGGCTTACAAGCATGCGGTGAGATCGGTAACGGTCGCATGCTCGAACCCAAAGCGGTGTACGAGGCGATCATCGCTCTTTTTCAGCCGAAGAAGCTTGTAGGACAACGGATACTAATAACAGCGGGAGCCACTTTCGAACCGATCGATCCGGTCCGTGGCATCACTAATCGTTCGAGCGGAAAAATGGGGTTTGCACTCGCTCGGGCTGCAGCGCAAGCTGGTGCGCGGGTACACTTAATTGCTGGCTTAGTTGGGCTCGCAACTCCGTGGAGCGTGACTCGAGAGAATGTACAAACAGCACAGCAAATGTACGACGCAGTCATGGCGGCAATTGCCGGAATTGACATTTTTATCGGGGTGGCCGCTGTCACCGACTGGCGCGTCGCTCAGGTATCCGATCATAAGCTGAAGAAAGCTGCCGGTCAGCCGCCGCCACCGCTGCATTTCGTCGAGAACCCGGATATTCTTGCTAGTGTTGCCGCACTGCCTACACCACCTTACTGCGTTGGATTTGCAGCGGAAAGTGGTGAGCTTGGCATTAATGGTGAGGCAAAACGGCGACGTAAGAATGTCCCGCTGCTTATTGGTAACTTAGGCCCCAAAACATTTGGTAAGGATGGCAATGAAGTCATACTATTCGATGAAGCTGGCTCTACACCACTTCCCCGAGCTGACAAACAATCACTTGCGCGTACGTTAGTCGATGAAATTGCACAGCGCGTACTAGGTAATTTTTTGTATAAGCTAGGCTGAATATCACTTCTCAAGACGGTTACTGCACGGGATACTATCTGATCTATAAATCTAAATTTTAATACTTAATTAAAGTTATTTAGATAATAGAACTATATAAATTATTTATGCTTACGGGAATTTGAAATACAATATGTAGCTATTGTACGGCTAAATATTGATTTTAAGTACTAAAATTTGCTCGTATCTTTCGGTCAAAAAAATTTTAAGCAATCTGCATAAAACTTAATTTATACATTTAAATTATAGTAATTTTACTTAGATAGTGCGCTAGAGAATGCTATAAATCTACGATATCTGCAAATAGCAACTTGCAGATGATGCAAATGCCTCATCTTAATCGTTAGCTAAGTATTTAGCAGATATATAGTTCGAGTGGGGGTGAATAATCTTTAAGCGTAAATGACTATTCGGAATAGAATGGTAATATTGCACCCTGGTAATACTCAGTATATTAAAGATTTAGCATCAGTCTTGGTACTGAGAATAGGGTAAGTTGCGCAACTTAGGGGCGCCAATAGCACGCGCATAGTTTGTAACAGCGACTTATAGGTAGTATCGGGAAATTAGATCTTCGATCTCTGCCTTACCGATCCTTTTTTCTTAGATCTGAGTAAGGTCCTTTGTGCTGCCCAGCATCGTCAATCACATAGATCGCTTAATCTAATAAATGGCATCAGTGATGAATCATGCGGACAACTTGGCTGCTGCTAAAGCGCCACTAGATGAATATTGTAGCGTGGTGCCTCTCAAGGCGGAACTTAGGACCACACACGATCGCTATGGTTTTCTCAACCGTCGGTTTGTTTACGTCAATCTTCTGGAAGAGAAGCGATAGTGCCGAATCTTTTTCAAAATGCCTCGGAATTCGATGAAGGTTATTGCCGAATACACTGCAGTTGACTAGAGTACAGCGCCGGTTTGAGTGGGTTTAACGCATCAAGAGTCTCTTCTAAAGTAACACCTGAGCCAATCGAAATGATATTCGAACAATCTTTTAACTCTTTGAGAACCGTTTTGGGCCGTTTCTCGAAATCTCTGCAGTACTTTGTACCTGCTAGTCTTCAATATCTAGCGAATATACTGGCGCATTCGCTAAAATCATAGACACCGCTCCACATATAATCTGCTATGCCAGCCTCTCAATAATAGCCGTTTTTCTTACGCCAGCCTTGCCTACGATTAGGGGATTATTCTTGCAGCGTCGGCATAGTACTTGCACCATCCGTTCCGCCTAAGGTTCGCGTTTAATTAATGTATCAATCCTTCCCTCATGCGCCTGATAATTGATATTTTTCGTAAATTGAGCTAACGTTGTCCTGTCCGTATACTAGCATCGCTACTATTAACCAATAGCTTATCATCTCGCATGATATCTGAGATGCTGCGTGAAATAAAGTTGACTACCTCTAATGAAATCATGCCCTATTTATGTAAATAAAATAGTGTGCGTAAGTCTTTTGCACTGAAGATCGCAACTAGTATATGCGCTCTAGTCACCTGCATCTTTCCACTAAAGATCGACCGAACATGCATAATTTCGCGCGTGAATCACACGTTGGAATTCTAACGTTGGCTGCGTGCCCTACGATACTTCTCTCCGGAACTATCGGCGTTTTATCGTTAATAAAGTTACGAAGATTCTAGCGCAGATCATTGATATTTGCAGAACATCTACGAAAACCCCTACTACCGTAGGGTTATCTAATAGCGCAAGTAACAGGTGTTCGACAGTGATGAACTCATGCTTTTCTTGGTACGCATTCTATGAATGCTATATAAAGACCTACTTCTAATTCTTCGGCAATTATGCTGCCTCCAGCATACACTGAGGCAGATATCCCGCATTTCGCGCGTGCGTTACTACTCGATCAATCGTGATAGTAAGATTTTTGCGTATAAACTCCGCATTTCTTGAGATACACTTTTAGCATAATCCGTATTACGGTATTGCGATCTTTGTTGAAATATCGTTGTATTATGATTACAACAAATTTCGTTGGTGTGGAATTGTTATTTAGCAAAGAGATAAAGTATATCGATAGCAGCTTAGATTTTGCTCTCTCTGATCAAGTACTATAACGTCACATTTTTCTAGAATGAAGGCCATATTCCTATTCTAATTAACTGGTCCTTATAAATTCTAGCACAAGACTAATAATAACCCTTTAGGAAAATCCGCGTAAGGTTTTATAATTTTTTTATGAAACCTCCACTAAAAAGTGGTTATCCTGAAAAATGCAGCTTTTAAGCTTCTAGTCTGCTTAGACGTCAAATAAAATTAGCTGCATTATGACACGAAGGAAATTATTATATGTTGATACACCTCTATATTTGTAGTCTATGTCAAAAATTGAATATAGTTTTTCAAACTATCCATAATAAATCAGCACTTTTATAGTTATTTATATGCTGTGTAAGATTATTGCTTTGCTCATATAGTATCGTAAACGGGATAGTAACTAGAATAGCTCAATAATTAAATGATACCCCAGTAAAATAGTTATCATACTAACCGGAAATAGCGATGACTTGAATTTTTACTGAATAAGTATTTTTAAAATTAATACGTGGATATTAAACATAAATTCTAATCTCCCGTGGAGAACAGAAGCAAATAAACTCCGAATACTTTGACAGCAATCATCTGTAGCAAATATTCATTTATACAGCACTGATTTTTTCTACTGAACTGAATGATTCATTATCAAGGATTTTTTAGCTACCTGCGGTTATGCTGCTAGCCTATTAATTAAGCTAATTGCATTAGCCCAAATATCTGGTTGCATAGGATAAAATCCTATGCATTGACTGGCACATATGAAAATTCAAGCATTAAAGCGCTTGATGTCGCATTAAAAAGCAATATTTAGTGTCGTAGTAATACAAATATTAGATAGAAGGATATGGCTAAATTCCGTCATGAATTTCTCTTAATAGTTTAGAAAAGACGTACGTACTAAATGATCAGTCATGTATTTTGCTTGAAGCAATAGCTACATATTTATTAGTGATTTATTTTCTTTAATCACATAAGCATAGCCTTCGCGTGCTCTTGTTTTTAGGTAACATAGATGCGTCGAAGGATTAATATCCAAAAACAACACCCGAGCTAATGCAAGCGATAATGGGAACCTATAATCGATACCACTGATTAGCCCATGATCTTAGCGTGGACGGTACTCTGCTGATCAGTAGCAAATTACTGCAGCCAACATCGATAACAGTGCCACGCTCTGAAAAGCTGATACTCATAATTGCTCGACAGAAATAGCCAATGTCGTTTGTGTAGTATATCGCGTAAGTTACGAGTGTATTGTATTTCAGTGTAAAACTGCCCCCCCGAAGAATTCGTTACATATTGTCAATTAATACCTGACCAAAACCGGAGCAGGAGACCCGCATTGAGCCGTCCATTAGGCGCGCGAAGTCATATGTAACCCGCTTTTGTAAGATTGACTTTTCCATCGCCGAAATAATGACTTTAGCCGCCTCAGTCCACCCTAGATGGCGAAGCATCATCTCAGCTGACAAAATTTCCGAACTCGGATTTACATAGTTTTTGCCAGCATATTTCGGGGCTGTCCCATGAGTCGCCTCAAACATCGCGATTGAATCTGACATATTAGCACCCGGTGCACTACCAATACCGCCGACCTGTGCCGCCAATGCGTCAGAGATATAATCCCCGTTCAAATTTAGTGTCGCGATTACATCGTATTCAGATGGGCGTAGCAGTATCTGCTGGAGAAACGCATCAGCAATTACATCCTTAATCAGGATCTCAGCACCGTTCTTTGGATTTTTGATTTTCATCCATGGACCACCATCAATGAATACTGCGCCGAACTCTTTTTGGGCGAGCGCATAGCCGTAGTCGCGGAATGCGCCTTCAGTGAATTTCATAATATTGCCTTTGTGTACAAGCGTAACCGACTTTCGGTTATGGTCAAGTACATACTGAATAGCCTTGCGTACTAGTCGCTCCGTGCCTTCTCGAGATACTGGCTTGATACCAAGCCCTGAGGTTTCCGGAAAACGGATCTTATTGACACCCATTTCCTCACGAAGGAATCGAATCACTTTCTTTGCTTGCTCAGATTCCCCGGCCCATTCGATTCCTGCATATATATCTTCCGAATTCTCCCGAAAAATTATCATATTAATCTTTTCGGGTTCACGCATTGGTGAAGGTGCCCCCTTAAAGTATCGTACTGGACGCAGGCATACATATAAGTCTAACTCCTGACGAAGCGATACATTTAGAGAGCGAATGCCGCCGCTCACTGGCGTGGTCAGGGGCCCCTTGATTGAGACAACGTATTCTTTCAAAACCCGCAGCGTCTCTTCTGGCAACCACATATCAAGTCCGTAGACTTTGGTCGCCTTTTCACCGGCGAAGATTTCCATCCATGCAATCTTTTTTTTGCTGCCATAGGCTTTCTTGATTGCCGCATTAACTACCCGGATCATTACTGGCGTAATATCGAAGCCAATACCATCTCCCTCGATGTACGGAATTACTGGCTGATCTGGGACGATAAGCGAAAAGTCCCGATTAATGATAATCTTCTCACCGGCTGGAACTTTGACGTGCTGATATAGCATATTCAACTCTTATAGTAGAAACGGACTAAAAATGTACTACGTATAACGTACTTTATTCCCACGTCGACTGCCAATGCGACTCGCAGTCGCTCTCGCTGGGGACTTGCTGATTAAGTTCCATATTAGATCGATATCTCAATATGCTCGCGACCTTAATCCTATATAAGATATAAAGCTAGTATTCGTACCATGCGATGGTATTCTGCTATTTCTAATATAGCGATAGATATTTATGTATCATCAGCGATATAAATTGCCGGTACCGGGCATTACCAGACGAGCAGTATGATGAGGAAGTCAAAATATTTCTGTTAATTACTGATTAATATAAGTTACTGGTATATAGTGCCAATTCCGCCACAAGTCCCTCAGGCTAGTATTAGGGCAGAAATGTATATACGTTTATTGTTTATCTGGTATATTAATATCGCGCCTCAACTCTGCACGAGCAGGTGCTTTTCCCCTATCCGCCTCTAGCACTGCCTTGCGGCATGTCTCCGCCAGTTATTGTTTGTTGTTGTGATTAAAACGCGTATTCATCAGATTAACTGATGTCTTATTATTTCTCTAGGTGCAAGAAGAAATATTCTGGTATTAGAAAATGTTGTTATCACACCTCGTCTAAGTCAGTAATACTGTTCAATAAACCACTTAAATAAATACAATGTACATGCTCATAAACTTTTAAAAAAGTGATTAGTTGATAAATATTTAATGGGAATAAAATGAATAAATTAATTATCTCTCTCTAGAGATATCTTATTCGCTATCATCGATTTTGTACAATCCTCTATCCCAAAAGTCTTATAAAGCTCATCCACCGATTTGAAAACTTGTCTCCCAGAGAGACGTACCTAAGATTCTTACATCCTAATCCGATTTAAATTTAATGATTTTATTTCTGTAAACGATAAAAACGAGAGCACATAGCTATTGTAGTGGCATTAAAAGTTAGGTTATCGCACTTGACGACTTGCGTAGCATACACATACCCAATTATGCGAGTTTGACTATTTATTCCAGTACACTCCTGTACTCTATCTACCTCATACAGCCCCCCCCCTTTATTTAGCTTACATTTAGTTGCCATCTACGCTGCTTCAACCTATAGCAGTCTTTAACCGAAGCGCTTTAATCTAATCTCTAATGGTTTCGTTGAAAATCGGCATCCACTTACTCAACGCAGTTATTTTATCAAAGATAGAAAATCATAAGAAAAGATTTGGTTTTATAAGTCGCTTATTTTAAACAGAGGCATATTATTAGTCTTTAACGAGAACGCGATTTATTGTTTTTAGAGTATTTAGATCAAAAGTAACGGACATCATTATCTATCGCCCATATACTTTACTTTTCGGTATACTACCTTACTCGTAATTAAAATATTGTATCCACTCATGTGATAAAAGATCATAAAGCCACGCCACTGTAATAGCCATAGGCTTAGTTTATGCTGCCCCGTAACAGATAATTTCTAGTTGTAAATATGAGTACTCTGTTACGGGGAAGACGTTTTATGTCACTATAATTGAGAGCATATGTCTGAGAACTTAACGGTTTTATACGCCGATGTTATCTGGATAATATAGTACGTCACTCGCACAAGAGCAACACGTTATAAGGATATAAGCAATACCATTACGCAAAAGCATCACACGCCAAAGTTCTTAGTAGCAAAATTCCAGTTTATAACTTCCCAGAACATCTCGACAAATTGAGGACGATTATTACGATAGTCGATGTAGTACGCGTGCTCCCATACGTCTAGTGTTAGTAACGGTATTACACTATCCGTTAGCGGCGTTGCTGCATTACTTGTTGAGATAATATCTAGTGAGCAATCGGGCTTTTTTATAAGCCAAGTCCAGCCAGATCCAAATGTACCAATTGCTATTTTTGTAAAAGCTTTTTTGAATGCGTCGTATGAATCCCACTGCGCATTAATCGCTTTTCCTAGCTTTCCGGTAGGCGCACCTCCACCATGCGGCGAAAGGCTATTCCAAAAGAATGTATGGTTCCAAACTTGCGCTGCGTTATTGAAAATACTGCCCGTTGATTTCTGGACAATCTCTTCTACCGACAGATTTTCAAACTCCGTACCCGGGATCAGGTTATTAAGATTTGTTATATAGGCCTGATGGTGTTTGCCGTAGTGAAATTCTACGGTCTCTTCCGAGATATGCGGAGCTAGCGCATTCTTCGAGAATGGCAGGGGGGGGAGCGTATGTTGTGTCATAGTTCAAACTCTCTTTATAACGGGTTGGAAACCGGAGATGCATGCCACCAATCATTCGATTTTATGTAAGCTCGAATAGTCTCTTAAACTGCTCTCTTTTTATGCGTAGTATTAATTTTTTTGTTTTTATATGAATGAAAGCTTTCGGTAAAAAATATTAATTTTGATGTCGATATATACCTTGTATACTCGCATGATATCTGCTGGCTTCCAGGAAGAATTGCCGGCTACTTCTCCGATCTGATATAAAATTCATCATTTAGACGAAGCTGTATGTGCATAATACTAAGATCTACACTGCCCTGCGCAAGATGTACTGTGATTCGTTGACCTGCTTTGAGCGCATCCGGTGTATACACCGCTTTGCCGCTGTGTAGGTCGATTAACGCAGCATAGCCACGGTCCAGCGTACGTCTCGGGCTAAGTAACTCGATACGGGTTGATAATTCATATACTTGCAAATTTCGGTGCTCATTCTGCCTGTAGAATGCAATGAATAAGCTATGTCGGAGCCGATGTATGCGTTCAGCTGCCCGATCTATATCTGGCCGCCTGAATTGCCAGCGTAATAGAACCATGGTCAGACGCGCTCGCGCATCTCGCGCCGGCTGCGCGCCGGCCAAACATAGCCGCAGTGAAACCTGCCGTAAGTGTCGAAACTGTATAGCAATCTGCTCGGAAGGGCTGACAAGGCGGCACGAAATTGAGTCTAAGTATTGAGCACGACGCTCCATCATTCGCCAGAACCCGCTGCCTAAAGCCTCGCGGCAATTGATTAACTCGTGTAATAGCACGGTACGATGAGCGCTAACTAGTTCTGCTGCAGCTGTTGGTGTTGGTGCGCGGATATCAGCTGTGAAGTCTGCAATCGTGAAATCAGTTTCATGCCCGACACCAGATACGATCGGTAGTGTGCTCGAGGCAATTGCCCTTGCGAGTAATTCGTCATTGAAAGCCCATAAGTCTTCAATAGAACCACCACCGCGGCACAAGATCAGCACATCAACTTCAGCGCGGCGGTTAGCTATGTTAATTACTGACGCAACACGGGAAGCCGCTTCGGTGCCTTGTACTTGCGTCGGGTAGACGATAATCGAAACATGCGGCGCACGTCGTGCGAGCGTGATTAATACATCCCGCAGCGATGCTGCTTGTGGCGATGTAATAATACCAATAGCGCGCGGGTGCGCCGGCAATGCGCGTTTTCGGCTAGCGGTGAATAGACCCTCCGTCTCAAGCTGAGTCTTCAGTTTTAGAAACGCTTCATACAGACGGCCTTGCCCAGTGTGCCTAACCGACTCCACGTTGAGTTGCAACTCTCCGCGTGGCTCGTAGATCGCGACTGTAGCACGAACCTCGATTCGGTCGCCTTCACGCGGTATAGGCTGTACATACTGAGCGCGACCGCGGAACATTACACAACGAATCTGTGCATAATCGTCTTTGATGGAGAAATACCAATGACCACTAACTGCCCGCGTAAAATTCGAGACTTCACCGGAAATCCAGACGAGCGAAAATGTACGTCCAAGTAAGGTGCCAATAGCCTGATTCAAATCAGACACAGGCATCACCACGTCAGGATTAACAACAGGAATTGCAGAGGAAGGTTTTACCGTCATGAGAATAATGAGGTGTCCCCGCCACACTGATGCGGTGGGGCGGCTATATATCACGCGCGCTATGCCAATACTCGGTCTTCGTGTTACACCCGACATTTGTGTCGACACCGACGCATTAAACATTTACCCGCGCTAAACTTTGCATTCTATCCCCCCCCCGGGGGGGGCAAGTTACTACAAACGTTCCCTTACAGATCAATTTAGAGGTAACTTATAGCCTACTATACGTCATCCACGTAAATAGAAATAATATATCAAGATCTATTTTGGCTTCGATACATTTTTAACGCTATTTTAAGAGTTAAGGCTTGCTATTACCTAATGCCTTTATAACCTATCTTCGCACGTACCATACTTGCATTATTGCACAGTATTATTACTATAATACTGTGGTCCTTTTCCAGGCTATTCACTAGCAGTGAAGAACTGTGCTGGCTTATACATACATCACATCAGTGTACCAATCGCAGTGGTAAGAAACGTGCTGTCGGTAGAACTGGCAAAACACCAACAGTTATCGCATCTATTGATGCATTGCAAGATGCAATTTTCACGCCTAGCGTAGTGTCGCAAAGTTATGGAGCACATATTATACAGCACACCGAGGTTAACCCTACGTCGGCACCTGCGTTAACGGGGTGATGAGTCGCCATGATTGCCCGCCGCACAGGTGTACCCGTGTTGTTGGGTTCCCCAGATTGTGTTGCAGCGGCTCGCCCGCTTCTGCGGGCCCATCGCGCGAGGTAACGTAATCGTCAGGGGCGATAGCCTACAGCACTATCGTCTAGCGCGCGATATCGAACTACTGGTTTTGCTACTGACTAGGGGAGGTGTAATGGGTTTCTATTGCCAGTCAGTTCTTTGTGAGAACCGCTAAGTCGTCTCCGAGACGCAATGCTGATTAACAATTTTAGTCACCATAGTTTGCTATCATAACCATTGTTACCATCATTGTTATTGATTTTCACGATGGCTGTGCAGCCTGCCGATGAATGGCATCCGGATAATCCGTATCTACGCCGACCGCTAGCCCAGTTTTCTGGTCTGCGTGCACTCGCTGCTGCTGGCATCGGCACGCCAGAGCCGTTTTTTCGAAACACTACGCGCAAACGGCTCTGCGCCTGAAACATACGCACTACCTGACTATTATACTTTCGATGAAAATCCTTTCGTTACTGATATAGCCGATGCAATCCTTATTACTGAAAGGATGCGGTAAAATGTGTATTTTGGCGTGACCTACGTCTGTGGGCGGTACCTGTTTACGCCATACTTGATCCTTGTTTAATTACGCTCGTTGCGGAGAAACTTTGTGGATACTCGCATGATTGAAATCCTTGTCTGCCCAATATGCAAGGGACCTTTACTGCATGAGCGCAGCACGCAGGAACTAATTTGTCATGCTGATAAACTCGCATATCCAATCCGAGATGGTATTCCAGTAATGCTAATTGATGAGGCGCGTCATCTGGTGAAGGATGCTCTGGTCTATCTAGAGAGCGATTAATCCAATGTACACTGGAGTTTCGTTTATTGGCATCATTGCAGCTCGTCTTGCATCTACTCGTCTGTCGCTCAAGTATCTCAGCTGACCTAGCCTACAAGGATATAGTAGCTAAGTGCTTTTGTTCCTCGGGCGAAAGCCGTGTATTAATTAATTGCTACCGATACTTGAAGTGGTACTAGATACCTACCGAGGCTATGGTATTAGGGGACTACTGACACGAACTAAGAACCTACTGGGACAGATATTGACTAGCTGAAGTAGTTAAAGCCCGTAGATTATTTTATGACACGCTAGCAGTTAATCTGCAAGGTGAAAAACCGCTAAACGACCGTGCCTAGTCACAGACGTTGCTGTTCACTTAGCTGCTAAATAGAAAATTGTACAGCCTCTACCGCTGATCATCCCATTACTGGGCTAGCAAAAGCTCTTAATCCTAATATTGTAAAGGTAGTTCTTAATACCCTTGGTATATCGCACTATATTTTTCTCGTGCGGTAATCTCATGATCTCCCGACGCGTATAAGTATCAATGGAGATAAAAATCTGACTCTTCAAATGTAGTTAATGTTACACAGGCTGCATTAATTACTACGGTAGTATACCGCCATATCGGATTATATACATATCGCGCTTGTTTCTTGCTCCGCTACCTCTAGCTTACGCAGGAATTACTCTATCGAGATTACTAAAACTCTTGAACAACTAGAGGCGATAGCGTAGAGAACAGATCGCAGTGTGGCTTACATCACCAGCATTCCCGCCCGGATCGACATGCTGGCAGAGTTAGAGTAAGTTCGTGCAATGATTGACCTGAGTTAAGAACTGCAAGACACGCAGAATAATTAAAGGCTTTATGCTATGCGCTTTGGTAGTATTCCGTAGGCAAGAGTTGCGATACGCGAAATATCTATATTTATATGAGCGATAAACTATCTAAAGCGTATATTAAATCATAGCCATTTGATTAGCGTTCAACACTCATAAGTCGCCCGCAGATTTATAAACAATTTTGGAGATAATAATTGTGCGTTTAATCCTATTAGGCGCTCCCGGGGCAGGTAAGGGTACCCAAGCAAACTTTATCAAAAACAAGCTTTTAGTACCAAAAATCTCAACCGGAGACATGCTTCGAGAAGCTGTAAAATCGGGAACAGCGCTTGGCATTAAGGCTAAGCGCTGTATGGATGCGGGCGAGCTTGTTCCAGATACGCTAACTATTGAACTCGTTAAGGAGCGGCTACAAAAAGCAGATTGTACGCATGGTTACCTATTCGATGGTTTTCCGCGTACTATCCCGCAGGCTGATGCAATGAAACAGGCCAACATAGCAATCGATTACGTTCTAGAAATTGATGTACCATTCGACGAAATAATTAAGCGTATGAGTGGTCGCCGCACACACCCAGCATCTGGACGCACATATCATATTAAATTTAACCCACCAAAGTTTGACTGGATAGATGACATAACTGGTGAACCCCTTATTCAACGTAACGATGATACGGAAGAAACGGTCCGAAAGCGTTTAGATGTCTACCTTATTCAGACATATCCATTAATCAATTACTATATGCAATGGGCACATCGCGGCAAGGAAAATGGATTAAATCCTCCGGAGTACCGGAAAGTCTCCGGACTTGGTACCGTTGACGAAATCCGAAAAAGCGTGTTTGACGTCCTGCAATTATCAATACAGAGAGAATCGCAATCTGACAAATAATGAATCCAGAATAGCTATGATTATTTCTTTTGAGAGGAAAATACGGCATGCGGATCTGATATAATCTCACAGAGGCAAAGTCCCGCATGATGCGCATATAACTGCCTGGTTTTGGCAGTTCCCGGTCAATCTTAACCACTATTTAAAGTACAACGTGACGTACGTGTAAAATAATAATCGCACGATACCTGCGGTATCCACGAAGTCTTTTAAGAGATCCATGAGAAGAATACTCGATTACAGCTAAAACCCTATCTTGCTATAGGGTTTTAGCTAATTAGCTCTCACTTAGTTGCCAAAACTGATAAATGAGTGCTATTGTAGCTTGACACCATTCTGATTTTTCCGAGAAATCATACTCTCTAATAGAGTCATAGTGATATGTACTAATTTTTATGCTGTCTACTTATTTCTAAGTACGAAATCATAGCAAAAAAACTAAATGCTAAGTCGCTTGAATTCTTGGAAACTCTAAATTTCTAAAAGTAAATCGCATTTACTCTCACAAGTTTTTTGCTATATTGTTACTCTGTGTCAATTATTATACCGCCGTAGCACTAGCATATCGATATCCGAATATACAATCTATATTTAGTATCGGTAAATTTCTTCTATTTTAGAATCTATGCGATCAACATCAATTATTGAGAGGCTGCAATAAACTTGTTATTTCGCATAGCGATAGAAGTTTGTATGCTTTAATCCCATTAAAAACAACATTACAAAATATAGTGTGGAGAGTATAAGTAATGTTATTATCAGTATAGTAATGCGCATACCTGAGTAGCGTCCAAGTGCCACCCAATCAAATAACTGCGTAAACCAACGCATCGCACTAGCAAGTGCGATGCAGGCTCCGCTTAACTGTACAAAAAATGTGCCCCATCCAACTGATGGGATGTAGATAGAGCGTTGACGCAATCCCGTAAACAGAAGCAGTGCATTGACGCATGCACCGATACTGATGCTTAGGGCTAAACCTGAATGTGCAAGATAGGGTACGAATACGACATTACACAGTTGTGTGACACCTATTACTATTAATGCAATTTTTACCGGTGTCTTGATATCCTGTTTAGCATAAAAACCGGGGGCTAAGATCTTAGTAAGGATCAAGCCAAGCAGCCCTACTCCATAAGCAGCTAGAGTATGCGATACCATCGCAACATCATGGCCAGAAAACCGTCCATAATTAAATAATGTAGCCGTTAGGGGTTCAGCATAGAAAAAAAGAGCGACTGCGCTAGGTGCGGCTAGTAAAAATGTGAGCCGCAAACCCCAGTCGAGCAGGGCTGAATATTCAGCCCCATCTGCCTCTACATGTGCCTTAGATAGACTAGGTAGTAAAATCGTTCCGAGCGCACCACCTAGCAGCGCTGTTGGGAACTCCATTAGTCGATCTGCATAAGATAACCACGATACGCTGCCGGGCGCTAGGTGCGAAGCAATATTAGTATTGATAATTAGTGATAGCTGGGCAACCGATACCGCAAAACTGGCTGGCATCATTTTCCATAAAACTCGCTTGATCCCAGGATGAGCTAGCGCCCTCGCTAGATTAAGTTTAAGTCTAATCCGCGGCATCATTTGGACTCGTTTCAGCCCTATGAGCTGCATAAGTAGCTGTAGAACACCGCCAGCTAATACTGCGAAAGCGAGAGCGTAGATTGGGGTATCTAAGTGTGGGGCAACAACTAATGCGCTAAAAATAAAACTAACATTTAGCAAGACCGGAGAAAATGCTGGAAGCGAAAAATTTCGATAGGTATTTAAGACGCTAGACGCTAGCGCAGTTAATGAAATCAGCAAGATATACGGAAACATAATTCGAGTCATCGTCACCGCAAGTACGAATACCTGATCATTGTTATGTAACCCTGATGCAACTATCCAGACAACAAATCCGGAACCGAAAATTCCTAGCGTCGAAAGACTTACTAAAACCCAAATTAATACGATACTAGTCGCATCAACTAATGTACGTGTTGCGTCATGTCCATTCTGACTCTTAAACTCAGATAAAATCGGCACAAACGCCTGTGAAAACGCGCCCTCGGCAGAGAGCCGGCGCAGCAGATTCGGAATACGGAACGCAACATTGAAGGCATCAGTATATAAGCAAGCACCAAAAGTTCGTGCAATCAATACTTCACGCGCCAGTCCGGTAATCCTGGAAAGCAAGGTAAAGCCAGTAACAGTACAAAGAGTGCGGAGTAAATTCATGCGGCGACGTTATATGGACCCTATTCTAATAAAGACGACAAGCTATCAAGCTATGAAGCTGTTTCATAGCTTGATAGCTTGAGTAGACAGGCTTTATTGCGGGCTTTTATTACTGTCCGGGGGGGTAATGCTAAATTAGCGGGCCGCTCCATTCATTTCTAATCCAGCTAACTAGAGGTTTTATCCGACAGGTTCAATAGGAGAGTTGATTGTGTATCATGTATTTTATTGGTACAATTGTATATCATTTAGGTATATGTTTAGCTAAACACACCGTCAACCCACTTTTTTGTACTCAAGTTTCGCTGTAAACAGGATAAAACCGTCATGGCTAATTCCGCGCAAGCTCGAAAGCGTGCCCGTCAGGCTGCGAAAGCTAACTCACATAATTCTGCGCTACGCTCTAAAATGCGCACTGCAATAAAAGTTGTACGCAAGGCGATTAACTCTGGCGACAAAGCAAGATCTGTTGAAATGCTACAGCAATCGTCGAAAACACTAGATATTATCGCCGATAAAAAAATTATCCACAAGAACAAAGCTGCCCGCCACAAGAGCCGTTTAGCTGCCGCTATAAAAAACCTGCAGACTGCAGTTGCGGCGTAAACCCCCTAAATCCCGCTCAATATGTAGATATTCGGTGGGATTTACGAAGACATCTTAGTAAAGCCCTTAAGACATCAGGTCAGTGAACGAAAAGCTGCAGAAGTTCCTACAATTTAATCCCACATTAAACGAAAGTCCTGAAATTGAGCCTCTTACACTAAGGGAAAATCTACAAATTTAGGCCAGAAACCATCGGATTATTACTGTAAACTTAAGCAGCGTAAAATACGTTCCTCGAACTACCCAACCAACGATCCTTAACTGCTACTGCATACGGGTAAATCGCGTTGCTCTGAATGTTCGACTGGGAGCTCGCAAGCTTCAGTCATTAGCAGATCATTGTCTAGTGCGAATTTCATCACAAAATCGAAAGCCATAGGCTCAATATCGCGCAGCCTCGCATCGACAATTACCGTCTTAATATCACCGAGCATAACAGGTCGCACATATAGCGAATACTGTAGCTTTGCGTTTGGTCCTGTCGCACCAGGACCAAACGAAGATACTACGCCGCATAGCCGCTCCGACCAGTCACTCGGCCGAAACTTTTTTCCACTCTTAGTAATGCCTTGAATGAAATATTCGGTTGAGGATGAGTCGTCCATGTGGAATACCCTGAAAGACAACCCTGGCGACCCCGGAGGTTCCACAGCATATAGACGTGTGTTCCGCTAGTCCTACTGCCGGGCAACACTTTGACGGTAAACTCGCCGAAAGCTGCTGATTATAGCTCATACATTCCCTCGCTGCGTCAAGTTACCGCGCGCGCGATGCTTCATCCGTAGTTTTCTGTCGTTTTTACTACCATCTTGCTAACACAAGATGGCAAGATGTACGATTATCACGATACACTAGCAGATACTGCGGCTCACAGACGAGTAGCTCGTCAAAGGAAAAGAAATCCTTTATGCTGCACGATGTTTATCAACATACAAACGGCAGCGCTCCACATACTAACGGTGCCAGTCGGCTATATTTTTTATGACTTCTAATAAGACAGTTAGACATTACCTGAGGTTCCAAGATTTTTCTGCTGAAGATTACGGTTACATACTAGAACGTACTCAGATTCTAAAAAAGAAGTTTAAAAACTACGAAACTTATCACCCGTTGCACGATCGCACGCTAGCCATGATCTTCGAAAAGAACTCGACACGCACGCGGCTCTCGTTCGAAGCCGGCATTTTCCAGCTAGGTGGCCATGCCGTCTTTATGAGCACGCGTGATACACAGCTAGGTCGAGGCGAACCAATCGAAGATGCCGCACAAGTTATATCAAGAATGGTCGATATTATTATGATTCGAACGTTCGGTCAGGATATCTTAAGACGCTTTGCAGAAAATTCGCGTGTTCCAGTTATAAATGGGTTAACTAATGAGTACCACCCGTGCCAGGTGCTAGCCGACGTATTTACATTCCACGAGCATCGGGGATCAATTCGTGGGAAAACTGTCGCCTGGGTAGGTGATGCGAATAATATGGCCTATACATGGATCGAAGCCGCGCATATACTAGGTTTTAAGCTTCGTGTTTCAACACCACCTGGATACAGGCTCAATCGCGCATTAATTGATTTAGCACATCTATCCTCAGTTGAAGAAACAGACGATCCACGCGATACTTGTGATGGTGCTCACCTAGTTACGACTGATGTATGGACTAGTATGGGTTTTGAGCAAGAGAACAATGCGCGAAAAGCCGCGTTTGCAGATTGGTGTGTCAATACAAAACTCATGGCATGTGCGCAGCCCGACGCGCTCTTCATGCATTGCCTGCCAACGCATCGCGGCGAGGAGGTAACTGCCGACGTTATTGATGGTCAGCAGAGCGTGGTATGGGACGAGGCTGAGAACCGACTCCATGCACAAAAAGCTCTGATAGAGTTCTTAATGCTTGGGCGATTAAATCATTAATAGAATTTAATGATTTAATCGCCCAATGGCTAAATAAACTATTAGACGCTCCACCTAAGTGCGCTGTATAAGTATACTATAAAGCTCTCACCGATCTCAATCCAGATTCACAGCAACCGAATAAATAATAACAAATCTGTAGTTCCACAATAACTATATGCTAGCTAGGCCTAACATTGGAGATGCGAAGATTTAAATAACTAACGGCTCTATGTCTAGTTTTACACTAAAGCGTTGACTAACATCGGCGCGAATTTCCTGGGCTAAAGCCACAACCTGTTCGCCGGTTGCGCCACCATAATTGACTAACACAAGAGACTGGTTTTTATGTACGGCAGCTGTACCAATCGATCGCCCCTTCCATCCACAGCGATCAATCATCCATCCAGCGGATAGCTTAACACGCCCATCATGCTGTATATGGAAAACGATATCCGGTTCTTTTTTCTGTAGTACTGAAAACTGTTCATTAGTAATAATCGGATTTTTGAAAAAACTGCCTGCGTTCCCTAAGACTGTATGGTCAGGTAATTTTTCGCGCCGGATAGCAGTAATCACGTCAAAAATTTGACGTGCTGTCGGTTCGCTGATTTTACTTACAGCCAGACGACTCGAAACGTCCGCATACGCTTTACGTGCGCACCACCGTTTTGGTAAGCGAAATACAACAGATAGGATAATCAGCTGGTTACGTGTAACACGCTTAAATATGCTATCACGATAGCCGAATTCACATGCTTGCGCATCAAGTTCTATAATACGCCCATCAATCATGTCCAGTGCGCGTAAGCTTTCGAAGCGCTCGACAAGTTCGAGACCATATGCACCAATATTCTGTACTGGCGCGCCACCGACAGTACCGGGGATTAGCGCGAGATTCTCTAATCCAGGCATTCCTTGTTGAAGTGTCCAGTTAACGAAGTCATGCCATCGTTCACCAGCAGCGACCTCAACGAGGTAAGCATCATTAGTTTGTGAGACGATGCGCCTACCACGCAAGTCCATCACGAGAGCTAAGCCATCAAAGTCACGCGTAAATACGACGTTGCTGCCGGAGCCAAGCACTATACGAGGCATCTCAACGATATGCCGATCGGCGCGCAATGAAATAAAATCGGCCTCCGAGCGGATTAGACAACCTATACGCGCGCGTACGTCGAAGCCAAATGTATTATATTTTCGCAAAGAATAGTCTGCCTGCAGCATATTAGACCCCAGGTTAGAGTGAGTTAATCTAGGATATCGCAGTAAAGCGCTTATTATCCTGATCGTTATGCACGAAAACAGACATGGAAAATCACACTCGAAAATAATAAATGATTAAATTTATTTAAGTACTATCTCACAGTGATCGTAGTATTACGCACTAGACATTACAAAACAGCAATATCTACAGTTTTTTGATAAAAATTCAATCTGATACTATCTTTATTTAATGAGTAATTAGATTAATATAGTTTATTCACTAACTTATTTAATCTAAAAAATCAGTAAATACTATATATGTTGACTTTAGAAATTAGATATATGCATATTAATTATTGCCGTTTGGCTATAATACTTCTCACTGAGATAGCTGAAGAAGTGCTACTAAAAACCATGTAGTATTAATAAATGAGGAAACATTATGACTGAAATTATTTAACGATTAAACAGCTGGTTGCCTAACAAGGCGAGCTATCGCTACCGTGGATGATTTTATCTTTCTTATCGCCAATCCGACTTTCTCGTCTGGCCAATAGGTTATTAATATTCGAACGGTGCCGCCATATCAATAATATGCCCATTGAAATAATAGCTACAGCGATCGAGTTATAGCCGCATATAAATAGGTAAAAAAATGGCGTAAGCAGCACTGTAATAAGTGCGGCTAATGATGCGTAGCGGAATACAAAAACAATAATTAGCCATATAGCAGAAATCGATATGCCGAGTACCGGTTCAATCGCAAGTAGAACACCAGCTGCCGTAGCGACACCTTTGCCACCCTGGAAACAGAAAAATACAGGATATAGATGGCCAAGAAATACGGATAGCGATACCATTGCTACTGAGAATGCGTCAAGCCAGTATGCGGCGCCATAATGCTTTACAATCCATACGGTAATCCACCCTTTAAAAGCGTCACCAAATAGCGTTAAGACTGCCGCTACCTTTTTGCCACTCCGAAGAACATTAGTTACACCAGGGTTTTTTGAGCCATAAGTTCGGGGGTCAGATAACCCCATTATAGTACTAACTACCACCGCGAACGATATTGAACCGATTAGATATGCAATGACAGCAACCGGCAGATTAACCAGATTAACCATAGGAAAGACTGAAACTCACTTAGAGTGTAGTATTCTACCTAATCTCAGCTATGCTAAGGCATGTGTATAATTTACCTATACTAGACATTACCTAAGAGGCATCGCTCCTTGCTCTGCAAATTCCGGGGTATTTATATAACCCATCACCCATGCTTTCCAACAGTGTACTAGTTTAGCGTGGTATTATGAGTGCCCCGTAGAATGAGAAATACTCCCTCACCCTTTGGTTACATTAATCTTAGCGAGGCTATTATCTGATTCTTACACGACGTAGGTATAAATTTAAGTTATCGCAATACCTCTATTCAGAATTGGAACCACGCGCAAGTCTACACTGTAATTGAGCAGATATATTGCACACACATACATACAGTATGTGGCAACAGTGAAACGTAAATATCAGCGAGCAACATACATTACTTCATAACAGCATAGAATTGCTGACGATTTATCTAATTTCCTCGAGCCGTTACAAAAGAGCATCATTATGACGTGCGCTAAGGAGTACCAAACGTGCCTAGCGCAGATAGTACTTATTTCCCCTCTATATTAGCAGAAGCGTTGTTACCGCAAGGAACTCGGAAATCCTTCAAGCTTTTTCCCATGCATGCATCACACCTTCGCTCCACTCTACTTCAACAATATTAAGCATAGCTAACTCCAACATATGCAACCCACCGGGGTATATCAACTCAGGCATCACGCTGCGATTTATTGAGAACAGATAGAAAACAAGGCGGCTGATGAGCTAAACAGATGTGAAGTATTATATCAGTTCAGTACGCCGCTCCTATAGCGGCTATGCGAAGTAGTTCCACACTGGACAAGCGTCAATTTGCGAAACTCGCCCTACTGTCGCTGAGTATTGATGCATACCCACGAAGATCGAATTCGCACGTCTCATTGAGTACACGCCTATGCCTCACCGAGAGCCAGTCTTAATATAGCAATAAGTCGGTCGATACACATCTAGATATTACTGGATAATTTAGAATGAATCCATTGCGCATCGCAGAACGAATCGATTGCTTGCAAGCTTGTACTATGATGTACTCTCCACTCTGTATCTAGCATGTTGCTTGTGCCTATAACTTCTATTTTTATAAAATCAGATAATGCCTGGTATTATAAAACCCTTGCAAGATACGTAAACCTGTCAAAATTGCTAAATAGTTTCGACATATCACTCACTTCAATCAAACCATCCGATTAGTTGCGGGCAGTCTAAGCTATTAAATTTATCTACAACTATATAAACTTACCCACTAGTATGAGGTACAGGCTCGCAATTTTTATCCGTGTATGTAGGTACTAGAGATATCTAGTTTTACATATCGATAATAACCGAAAATCTTAATAACGAATTGGAATTACTATAAAGGGGCAATGCATTCTTATCATGCTATCCGCGTCTAATTATTATGCCACATTATCTATGAGATGTTCAGCTAGTGTTTATTTGTAAGTATTAATAGTAACTTCATAGTGCTCGACAAAATTCATATACATTCACAGCATCGCAATGCCCAGGATAAACAGAATACACCCTTAAGCATAATACGATTATAATGTATGCGTGGGCATATATATAGTATGCATCGACTAATAAAGTCGAGCCTAAATTAGGTTAGCGGCACACTCTAAATGCTCAGAACCTTGCTAAGGATATATAATATCCTTAGCAAAAATCGCACGCAGCACATAAGATACATAAGTCTCACAGTTGCCAATTTTTCTCAAGCACGATGATTTCGCTTATTCAAGCACACGATGCGTTTGTAAAGAAAGTTAGTCTTAGTACAAAAATATCATAGGATAATTCTCTATCGGCTCTTTCGTATTCCTAATTATATATAATGCGAAACATACAGGTTTTACCTCGTCCGTTGATAGAGTGCGTGTTCGCGCTAGCGGATGAGAACGAGGCTAATATCTTCGGTTTAACGTTTGCTATAGCGCTGATGGCAGCGATTTATGCTGTGCCAGCATATGGGATTCAAGTCCATTTAACTGGAGGTCTTGGCGCTGGAAAGACAACCCTAGTGCGTGCGATGCTGCGAGCACTAGGGTATACGCAGCACATTCGCAGCCCCACTTATACGCTGGTTGAATCCTATACAATCAGGAATGTCAAAGACGCACCACTATCGATCTATCACTTCGATCTATACCGTTTTTCAGATCCATCAGAATGGGAAGACGCTGGTTTTCGCGAGTATTTTGACGCCCGAGCAGTATGCTTAGTCGAGTGGCCCGAGCGCGCTGGCAGCATGCTAGGCGTGCCAGACTTGCAAATTGTCTTTGATATTCAAGGGAAGGGGCGAAAGCTAACTGCGAGAGCCTATAGCGAAACTGGAAAAGCATGCCTCGTCCAATGCTGACAAAGCTAGTCCACCCAATTGTATCTATTGCCATATCAGCTAGTATAGCTGATAGTATGCAGAAATAGCCCGACCATTTATTCATTAGAAATTTAGGCAAGAAGTAAAGAGTAAGGTTTTGAGTATAGTGCAATCATATAGAAATACAATTCTTCAAATGTCAATTGGTGAAAATCTATCGCCCCAGAATCAAATAGCATCGTCAAGTCTACCCCATTCCTATCTAAGCTAGTCCGCGCCAAAAGCGACTAGAAAAATGCCCTTGGTGTAGCTAAGGGATAAAATCGTATTTATATACTGCGGATTGCATGTACACTATCGTAAGGTAATGTCTAAGCGCATTGCCTTACTGATACGGGCATTATAGAAAACACTTTATTAGAATATCTTCTCTATAAGAATTGCTTTAAGTTTACCTAATATCTGGTACGCATCCAAAACTCTCAATCCAATATATAAGCTGATCAGATAATTCACTACATTTCTACCAATATATAATTGTGTTTATTAACAGCTAGTTGATCAAGCTAGAAACTTTAAATACTACTATTTACAGTATTAAGTTTCCCAGTAAGAACTGTAATATAAAAAGCGATTTTATAAAAAATAATAAGAAAAAGTATAATGTATGCAAAGTTTCGCACTACCTAGATAAATCTATAAAATTAAGAACATTTAAATTTGATTCTCTCGGAATTCTTAATCTACTATGATGAGAGCGAATTTAGCCTTAGTACATAAAATAGTGGTATGTCGCTAAATGTATAAATAGAGTTTGTTGAGCCAGGTTCTCTTAACACGTCGGATCTGTCCATTAGAGGCAGAGAGCTCTCGCAGTGCCATCGTCTTTCTTTACTCCGGCGCATTAAATCACTTCCGTACAGAGGCGTTGTACAGAGATCGCCCGAGTCTTGACCGAACTGTTGCTACTGAAATTTTGATTAGCTATATGGTTCTTGTGCCAGACGAAGTGGTCAAGCGACCCGCATCAATCGTCCAAAAGTTAATCGAGAATACATTAGACGCTGGAGCCATAGGCGTTGCGTTACCTCTAAATGCAAGCGGTGTCAAGCATCGTATCTAGGGTACTGTAGCGCGTTCTAACCGCGCATTAGGTATTGAGAGAATACGATATTTTGGCCAATGGACGCGGCTAAGCTCGCCAGTCAATATAATCATAGTCGTCAGAGTATTTTCAGTTCACACTTGATGAGTGAACCAATTCTTTACGAGAGGCTATTACGCTATGTCGTTTGCTTATACTATCGCATGCCTTCTTGGGCCCACCGCGTCCGGTAAAAGCGCTGCCGCTCTTGCACTAGCCCGGCGTGCACCAGTTGAGATTATCAGCGTCGATTCAGCGCTCGTCTATCGGAAAATGAATATCGGGACTGCTAAACCAAGTGTAGCTGAGCTTAGCGAAGTATCTCACCATCTAATTGATATCATTGATCCATCCGACGTTTATTCTTCAGTCAAATTCTGTACTGACACGATACGCTTGTGCTCAAAAATTATCTCGCGCGGTAAATTACCATTACTGGTAGGTGGAACAATGCTATATTACAAGATGCTAGTTGCAGGCTTAAATAAATTGCCAGCAGGAAATGCATCCATCAGATCCATACTTAATCAGTATGCTGCATGCGAAGGCTGGCCTGCGCTTCATAAAAAATTATCGAAAATTGATCCAGTGTCGGCGACACAAATTTCACCTAACGATTCGCGACGAATTCAGCGTGCCCTAGAGGTGTGGTACTTAACTGGTCAGACAATGTCTGCACTACTACGTCAATCTTCTTGCTTAGACGTTACTCTAAACGTTGAGCATAAAGCTGCAACCACCAGTACACCGATAGTACCTCACTTTATCGCGGTTTCGCTGGAACCCTCCGACCGATCCGTACTCCATGCGCGCATTGCGCGGCGCTTTGACGACATGCTAAATATCGGATTAATCGACGAAGTGAAACAATTACGCGCAAGCGGCGATCTACATCTAGGATTGCCATCAATGCGATGCGTTGGATACCGACAGGTATGGGAACACCTAGATGGCAAATATACCTATCAAACAATGCGCGATAAGAGCATATTCGCTACACAACAACTCTGTAAACGACAGTTGACATGGTTGCGCTCGATATCTAAACGGATTAGCATTGATTGTTCCAAAACCGACGCTAGCTCACGTACTGTTGACGCTGTATACCAAATATGGACAACACATAGTAGACACTGTGATTTGTTTGAGGGGTTATGAATAAACATAAACGCGCCCCTTCAATTGCCAAAAGATCAGAGAGAGCTTACGACATATCCCTACGTAGATAGTTATACTATAATTGTCTGTGCCTCACCAGTTTTGCGTTGACATACTGTGCCGAGTGTCCATACTTTTTCGCCATCTTCTGAGAGTACAGCGGTCGCCGTCTGTGTATGCTCGGCGTCAATGATAACTACAATCCCGATTCCGCAGTTAAAGACGCGATACATCTCCTCGTCAGATATATTACCCAGCTTCTGTAGCCACGTGAATAGTCTTGGCCATGGCCAAGAATGGCGATCTAGTTTTACGCACAGCTCTTTAGGCAACACGCGAGGTATATTTCCGACAAGCCCCCCCCCTGTAATATGAGCAATACCCTTGACCGGGAGTTGTTCTATCAACTTGCGTATAGACTGCACGTAGATGCGAGTAGGCATCATCAGTGTATCAGCTAGCGCTCGTCCATCAAAATCTGCTTGTAAGTCTAACTGCGCGCGCTTAATAATTGTACGAACTAACGAATAACCATTTGAATGGATCCCGCTCGAGGCTAGGCCCAAAATAATATCTCCGGCGACAATCGTTCGGCCGTCGATAATATTTTCTTTTTCAACTACTCCAACAGCAAATCCAGCAAGGTCGTATTCACCTTCTTGATACATCCCCGGCATCTCAGCTGTTTCGCCACCGATAAGTGAGCAGCTTGCTAATTCACATCCGACCGAAATACCATAAAGTACTCTAGATGCCATCTCGACATCAAGAGTACCACAGGCAAAATAATCAAGGAAAAAAAGTGGTTCAGCCCCTTGCGCGAGAATATCATTAACGCTCATCGCCACTAAATCCTGACCGATCGTATCATGTCGATTTAAATGAAATGCAAGCTTTAGCTTCGTGCCTACACCGTCAGTGCTAGAGACTAACACTGGCTCACGGTATTTATTTGGCACCTTGAAGAGCCCACTGAATCCACCAATACCTGCTAGCACGCCATCGCGTATTGTCTTGTTTGCGAAGGGTGTAATGCGATTAATTAGTGCATCTCCTGCGTCGATGTCGACGCCTGCGTCACGGTAAGACAGATCTGGAAGCAAAATACCGGCATCGGATTTTAGTTGATTCATGAAGAAAGTGCGAGATTCTCGCGTTAAGGTCCGTAAAATTAGAATTTTACCCGATGTGGTTATCATCCTTACAAACTCAACTGCACTCTAGAACTTTTTTACCCTTGCCGACCTCGTCTGGTTCTCTGGTTCTCATCGTCAACTTATACCCGACTGGGCATACCCCCGAAGACATTTGAGAACTTCCTCGCTGGAATTTACACCGAATTGGTCGCTAGTCTCGCTAGCTTAGTACGGCTCTTTCATCTAAACCTAGTACAGACCGTACGTTCTATGTACGGGGAGTACAAGTAGCGGGCGAAGCCACTTACTCCAAGCGCTAGTGTCTAGTACATCTAGGAACCGTGCTCGTTTTATCGTGCCACTAAGCCCGCTTCCCTGATTCGGCTATGATCCGAATATTGCCATTTATTCGGTTGATGATGTCGATCAACTCGCTGATGCACAGCAGATTGCGCTGCTTAATCTGTTCAACGAAGTACATACTAGTTTAGGCAGGGTTTAGTAGCGACCGGGAACACTGCGCCACTTCATCTGGCTGCGCGCGAAGATGTGCGTACGCGCCTTGGTTGGGGACTGATATTTCATCTTGGCGCACTAGCTAACGAGAATAAGGCGACTGTGCTTAAGCACGCTGCTCGTAAGCGCGTCTTAATGTTTGCCAACGATGTGCCAGTGCCAATATGTCTACTCACACACTATAGACGTGATATGCCCAGCCTAATGCTAGTGCTAGATAAGCTCGACCGTTTTTCTCTTGAGCATAAGCGCTTGATCACGCTACCACTACTTCGCGCAATGATATCGGACAGCTTCAAGTAGAATAACTTCTATGAACAAAACTAAACGCAATCTCGCTCTATTTGACCTAGACCATACGCTCATCCCTATCGATAGCGATTACGAGTGGGGGCGATTTATGGTAAAGCTTGGAATTGTCGACGTCGACAGCTTCTCGCTTGAGAATGATCGCTTTCATTCTGCCTACCAGGCGGGAAAGCTAGATATTCATATGTACTTACGCGCGATGCTTACACCGCTAGCTAAATATTCACGGCAGCAATTAGCTGATTGGCATAATCTATTCATGCATGAGGTTATTAATCCCACGATCCATCCTGCTGCACGTGCATTAGTGTTAGAGCACCAGAAAGCAAATGACCTATGTTGCATAGTGACAGCGACGAACGCGTTTATCACCGCGCCAATCGCTCAATTATTCGGCATTAAGACGTTAATTGCGTGTGAGGTTGAAACAACGGATGGGAATCCCAATAGCCCATATACAGGCAACCCGATAGGCGTGCCAAGCTATCGTGAGGGCAAAATCACGCGAGTAAGGGCATGGCTAGATTCGCTCGACTACGACTGGAAAAGTTTTAGGCATACTTATTTCTATAGCGATTCTCATAACGACATCCCATTGCTCGAAAAAGTCACTAACCCAGTAGCGACAAATCCAGATAAGAAGCTACGCGAGTATGCGCTCGCTCGTGCTTGGAGCGTTCTTGAACTCTTCAAATCGACGTGATTACAAAATTTATTCGAAAGTTATTCAGATTGCATGGTGTCCATGCCAATTGCGATAGCGCAAATGCCAACTCAAACATCAATCTAGAAAACCCCCGTCGTAATGAGACGGGGGTCGAGCGATGCTGCATACTGACTAAAGCGCTAGCAGTCCTAAATACTAGGCTGCTGTCTCATAGGCTATCGCGTTGGATGTTATACCCTACTCGGACTTTTGGTGAACATACCAACGACGAAGCTCCAGTACCGGTGATTGTCTCGGCCGATATCCATCATATCGATCCGTTGTTAATCTCGCGTAACGCAATCCGTGTTACTAGCACGCTCCAGAAATCTGGGTTTCGAGCATTTATTGTTGGTGGTGCAGTGCGCGATCTGCTGCTTAATATAGCACCAAAAGATTTTGATGTGGCTACGAATGCCACGCCCCATGAGGTTATTAGGCTATTCCGGCGCGCTCGATTAATCGGACGTCGTTTCCAGATTGTGCATGTTCAGTTTGGGCTAGAAATTATTGAAGTATCGACGTTTCGGGCGCCGATAGAGATAACATCATCTAGAGACAAGAGCGGTTCAGCCTGTGAGGTGTCGCAACTAGTTCGCAGGCTGCGATGTAGCAGATCAAACTGGCGTATGTGTACGGTAGACGCAAGCGGTCGAGTTTTGCGCGACAACGTTTGGGGCAAGCAGCATGAGGATGCGACACGTCGCGACTTTACTATCAATGCGATGTACTACGATCCAGTAATGCAAAATGTGCTTGACTATCATTGTGGGATGGATGATATTCGCGCACGCGTGCTGCGAATAATTGGGGAGCCAGCTACCCGATTTCGCGAGGATCCAGTTAGGATGCTTCGTACTGTACGTTTTGCAGCTAAACTGGATTTTATAATCGAATCATCTACGAAAGCACCCCTTTCTAAACTAGCTAATTTGATTAATAACGTACCAGCGGCTCGCTTGTTTGATGAGATTCTTAAATTGCTGCTATCTGGATATGCATTTAATTGCCTACAGCAGTTGCGCGCTCTAGGCTTACATCATGGAGTGTTACCGTTTTTAGAGGCAGCGCTTGAGCATCCTCATGGGAATCGCTTTATTATGCTTGCGCTTACTAATACTGATGAACGCATCCGTGCAGGTAAACGAGTCTCACCCGGTTTTTTATTTTCCTCATTGCTATGGCATGAAATGCAATTGCGCTGGCAGCAATATAAGGCTAGCGGTGAGCATTCAATCCCGGCGCTTCATCGGGCTTTAGATTCGGTTCTCGACCAGCAAACTGCAAAGCTTGCAATTCAAAAACGCTACACCGCCGATATGCGTGAAATCTTAGGACTACAGCCACGGCTGGAGAAGTGTTCTGGCCGCAGTGCATTCAAACTTTTAGAACATCATCGGTTTAAAGCGGGTTATGATTTTCTTTTATTACGCTGTACCGCGGGCGAGTTAGATGCATCTATCGGTCAATGGTGGAGAGATTTCGTCGCTGGCGATTTGCATTTACGCGAGGTAATGATTTCACGGAGAGAAAAAGAACGCTCGCCTCGATGGCCGCGTGCCGAATCACGTAACTGTAAAAATCCTAGTAAAAATACTTTATCTACCTCGTTGCAGTCTACAAGTAAATCACGTAGAAAAGACGCCTAGCAGTTCACGAGAGCGGCCGCTATCTATACTATGGGAACCGACATGACCGTTGCTTATCTTGGCTTGGGTGCTAATCTCGGTAATGCGCCCCAGACGCTGAAAGATGCCGTGATTTACCTTGCGCAGCAGGTTTCTATCATTACTCTTGTAGAATCTAGTTTATATCGAACGGCCCCAGTTAATGCCTATGGTAACGATTTTTATAATTGTGTAGTAAAGATTGACACTATACTTGCTATACGGCAGTTGCTTGCTCTGTGTCATAGCATTGAAAATTACTTTGGTCGAGAACGATTGTACCAAAATTCTCCTCGAACGCTGGATATTGATATCCTGCTATATGGCACCGTACAGCTTGATAGGAATGATCTAACAGTACCCCATCCTCGATTAATCGAGCGGGCATTCGCCTTAGTGCCACTGCTTGAACTAGAGTCAGCAATTGAAATTCCAAATCTAGCCCGCGCAGACTATTATTTATCTCACGTTGCCTCACAGCGTATTGAAAAGATTACCTCAACTAATGTTTAATATAGGGTTTTGCTATGAACGAAAACTATGGTCAGAGTAGAGCTATAAAACATTAACTATTTATCATTGCACGGCCGCTAATTACTATTTATGAAAGACTATGTTTCTGCATATCCAGCGATACTGTTTATAACGTCACTAACAGGTCCACTTAATAGTGGTTTCTTAGGTTCTTTAACCAGAAAATGCACACTTACTTTTTATCTTTATCTGTAATGCTGCTTATCTCAGATTTTTATATCACTAGAATTTCTTTCTATTAGATATATTAGCTTGATACAAGCTACAAGCCTATAATGCTGCATTAGCCCAAAAATAACACCAAAAGATTTTCCGAAGATTATTGTAATAAGCTATTCGATAAATTCTAGATAGAGTACTATTACTGTTTTATTTCTTTGGCAGATGCGTGATTCTGGTGCACTAACGTAATGCTGATTAGCTACGATGCAAGCTTTGTAGCATTACTTAAGCGCGCAAGCGTAGATGTGCCCCTCACTGATAATTCACTTGGCAATGTGCCGCAAGGGTCAAGATATAATCTACTGTCAGCCTCGAGGCTATTGCATATCATACTACTATTGTGACACGGGGCAGTTCGGTAATACACGGGTTATTTTAGATTTATTATTCTGTAGTTACGTACATTAACAGACACATATTCAAGCTCAGTTAAGCTTATATAAGCTAGTGCGCAGGGTTAAACTTGAAAATGGTTATTTATAGATTGCTGAGACAATTCGCTTCTTAGTTGAGAGATCAATTCCGTATGTGTGCACTTAGAGCTCACGCCATAATCAGTATACACTTCGGCGGTTTTAAAGAACAGTTAAAAAGGCGCTCAGTTGATTAATCAAGCTGGCGCACAGTCGCTGCGTGCTTGAAGCAATTCCAGCTACGCTAGGAGCGCAGATTACAGCAGCGCTGACGATTCCGACGCCGGAGTTAACTGTGCAAGTTGAGTACTAGTAGTTTCAGAAAAGCGGTTCAGGTTCGTAAAAAACTTTATAGTTACTCAATCCTCAATCGAGGTAGTTGTCTATGATTATGTCTGCGCTGTTATGGAGCGGGCCTTCTCTTTTCCAGAGAATATATTTCAAATAGACATTAAACTGTTCGAAGGAAATACTAGTTAATTATCTACTAAGTTTTGTACCCTATATTTATTAGAAGCAGGAAATGTTTGGCTTCGCCATCACTGCAGACTATTGTTATCAAACTTTGATAGTATATATATTCAGAGTTATACTCTGAATATATATACTATCACGATCTATCTGGTGATTACTTATCTACATTTTTGTATAGAAAACCATTAGTCGTCTTTAATGAAAGATAGTAAAGTTTCGCAACAGAAATTTTCTTGAAACCTATAACGTATAACACGTAAATCTTCACATCTTTAGAAATTCTATACGAAGTTAACATAGTTAAATACACAGTCCATAGAATTTTATTCTATGGACTGTGTATCATGCATATATAAATATATAGGGCTATTATATGTATAAGTTTTAAAAAAAATGTGCAAATACTATAGATTATTTGCAGCTCTGGCTACATATTAATTAGCACTTATTTATTCGAAGAAACTTTTTACACGATCAAACCAACCCTTACTCTGTGGACTATGCCGCGCTCCACCTTCAAGTAGCGACTTTTCAAACTGACGTAGTAAGTCTCGTTGCGTATCGGTTAACTTAACCGGGGTCTCTACCTGCACATGTACATATAGATCACCAGGCAGGCTCGATCGCAAACCTTTAATGCCTTTTCCACGAAGACAGAATGTTTTGCTCGATTGTGTTCCTTCTGGTACGGTAAAAAATGCTTTTCCGGCCAGCGTCGGAACTTTAATCTCACCACCTAGTACAGCGGTAGTGAAGGAAATTGGCATTTGGCAATGCAGGTCATCACCATCACGCTCGAAGACAGTATGCGGTTTAATATGGATCTCTACATAGAGATCGCCGTTCGGACCGCTATTAATACCTGGTTCACCGTTACCAGCAGAGCGAATCCGCATCCCATCATCAATGCCCGCGGGAATTTTTACCTCTAGTGTTTTAGTTTCCTTAACCTTACCAGCTCCGTGGCAATGGGTACAGGGCTCTGGAATATATGTCCCGATGCCATGACACTTTGAACATGTTTGTTGAATGCTAAAGAAACCCTGTGACATACGAACTTGACCCTGCCCATGACAGGTTGGACACGTCTCGGGCTTAGTACCCGGCTTCGAGCCAGAACCATGGCATACCTGGCAAGACGTCCAATTTGGTACGCGGATTTGCGTTGCATAGCCATTTGCAGCTTGCTCTAGCGAAATCTCCATACTATAGCGTAGATCCGCACCATGATACGCCTGCGGACCAGCACGGCGACCGCTACCTCCAGACTGCCCAAAAATATCGCCAAAAATATCGCCGAATGCGTCAGAAAATCCACCGAAGCTTTGTGCACTAGCAGGGCTTGGGCCTATATTTGGATCAACGCCGGCGTGGCCATACTGATCGTATGCGGCTCGCTTTTGCGCATCGGATAGAATCTCATAGGCTTCTTTTACCTCTTTAAAACGCCCTTCTGAGTCCTTATTACCAGGATTTCGGTCTGGATGATACTTCATTGCCAGCTTTCGATACGCCTTCTTAATGTCGTTATCGGACGCATTTTTGGCGACACTTAGTACGTCGTAGTAGTCCTGTTTGGCCATATCGAATCAATGCCAAAAAATGGGCTTGGAGAGCTCCAAGCCCGCCAAGCGCTTTTATTTCCCTACCGCACGTGTGCGGTAGCATACCAAACAGCTAGTAATTACAACCACCCGGTGCAATACCGGGTGGTTGTTGCTGCTGTCGCCTAATTTTTTTTCACTTCCTTAAAGTCAGCGTCGACAACGTCATTCGCTGCCGTGCTTGTTTGAGCCTGAACGTCAGCATACATTTTCTCACTGAGTTTTTGGGAGGCCTTAGAGAGTATTTCAACTTTTGATTCGACTCGCTCTTTGTCTGAAGCGTTTTTTAGAGCCTCTTCTAATTCCTTCAGCGCAGCCTCTATCTCAGCCCTCTCATTTGCATCAATTTTATTACCATAGTCAGACAGGGCTTTCTTCGTACTATGAACTAGCGCGTCACCTTGATTATGCACATCGGCTAACTCGCGTAGTCGATGATCTTCTTCGGCGTTTTCCTCAGCATCCTTTACCATTTTTTCAATCTCAGTCTCGGATAAGCCTGAATTTGCTTTAATGGTAATCTTATTTTCCTTGCCAGTACCTTTATCGCGAGCGTGTACATGCAAAATGCCATTTGCATCAATATCAAACGTTACCTCAATCTGAGGCACCCCCCGGGGTGCTGGTGGAATACCTTCTAGATTAAATTCGCCTAACAGCTTATTACCAGCTGCCATTTCACGCTCACCCTGGAAGACTTTAATTGTTACTGCGGATTGATTATCATCGGCTGTTGAGTACACTTGCGTGTGCTTAGTCGGGATCGTCGTGTTTTTGTTAATCATTTTTGTCATCACGCCGCCAAGGGTCTCAATGCCTAGCGATAGTGGTGTGACATCTAGCAACAGAACATCTGTACGATCACCAGAAAGAACCTGACCTTGGATTGCAGCACCTACCGCAACTGCTTCGTCTGGATTCACGTCTCGCCTTGGCTCTTTGCCAAAGAACTCCTTAACTTTATTTTGCACCTTTGGCATCCGGGTCATGCCACCCACCAATATTACGTCATCAATATCAGCGACTTTTACGCCCGCATCTTTAATTGCGGTGCGACATGGCTCAATCGTACGCTCGATTAACTCCTCTACTAACGCCTCTAATTTCGCACGGGTAATTTTTAAGTTTAAGTGCTTCGGGCCGGATGCATCCGCTGTGATGTATGGCAGATTAATTTCAGTTTGTGCTGAACTTGATAGCTCGATCTTGGCTTTTTCTGATGCCTCTTTTAGACGTTGCAGCGCAAGCACGTCGTTAGATAGATTAACGCCTTGCTCTTTTTTAAATTCACCAATAATGTAGTCGATGATCCTCTGGTCAAAATCCTCTCCACCGAGGAACGTATCTCCATTAGTCGACAACACCTCAAATTGCATTTCCCCATCTACGTCTGCAATCTCAATAATTGAAACATCAAATGTGCCACCACCAAGATCGTAGACCGCAATTTTACGGTCTCCCTTCTCGGTTTTATCTAGTCCGAATGCGAGTGCGGCGGCGGTTGGTTCGTTAATAATCCGCTTTACCTCCAAGCCAGCGATACGACCCGCGTCTTTTGTGGCTTGCCGCTGGCTATCGTTAAAGTATGCTGGTACGGTGATAACCGCTTCTGTCACTGGTTCACCGAGATAATCCTCAGCTGTTTTTTTCATCTTACGTAAGACTTCAGCGGAGATCTGCGGCGGCGCAAGCTTCTTGTCGTGTACCTGTACCCAGGCATCGCCATTATTTGCCTTAATAATCGGATAAGGCATTAGGCCAATATCTTTTTGTACTTCTTTCTCTTGAAAACGACGGCCAATTAGCCTTTTGACGGCGAACAACGTATTTTTCGGGTTTGTCACGGATTGGCGCTTAGCTGGAGCACCGACTAGAATCTCGCCATCACCCATATATGCGATAATTGAAGGTGTTGTGCGGGTGCCTTCCGAGTTCTCGATCACTCGTACTTGGTTCCCCTCCATAAGCGCCACGCACGAATTTGTGGTACCAAGGTCGATTCCGATAATCTTACCCATTTTACTAATCTCCTGGCTTTGATCTAGCAAACCAGCGCAGCACGCTAGTTATTTATTCACATCTGCTCACAACATAGGTACAAGAGCGCAAATTTCAATGCCCTGACTCAGACTCTGGCGAAGCTACAGTCACTAGTGCAGGACGTAGAACTCGGTCAGCAATCACATAGCCTTTTTGTAACACGCTGACGATTGTGTTGGGCGCCTGCTCAGCTGGTACGATAGAGATAGCTTGATGCCAGTGCGGATCGAATTTTTCACCGACAGGATTAATCTGAATGACGCGACCTTTCTCTAAGGCGCTTGATAATTGACGTAATGTCAGTTCAATGCCCTCCCGGACCTTTTCTAAGTCTCCTGCGATGTCCGCCAGTGCGGCCTCGAGACTATCGACAACCGGTAAAAGATGCTTAGCGAAACTCTCAATGGCGAACTTGTTAGCCTTAGAAACATCGTCCTGAGTACGGCGCCGTACGTTCTCCGTCTCTGCGTGGGCGCGTAGCAAACTCTCATGCAATTCAGCAATCTTGGTATGCGCTTGCTCAAGTGCCTTGGCATCGGTGACTACTGGCTGTGCTGCCATATCGTCTTCGCGATGTTCACCGGACGGCTTCTCATGTCCGACATGCGACGATTGTGTGCTGTCGCTGTCAAGTTCGGTATTCAATGCAGAAAAATTTTGGCTAACTTGCGTCTCTTCCATAGTGGCCATGGTCAATTTCAGTCAATAGTTAATTCGACTATTCCCGCGCCCGGCTAACCTGCGGGTACTGGGGCACAGGATACATACACCTACCTAATCGACTTGGGGTCAATGCAAGACTTTTCAATAGCTCACTATAAAAGTCACGTTTACATGACAAAGCAAGCAAGACATCTGTGCCTTGATATAGAGAAAATAGTCCTTGTTGTGTTAATCGTCTGTATTACTCATTGATTTTGTATATACCCTATAGTAGGGAGCACCGGTAGGGAACACCGCATCAAATGCGATCACATTAAAGCACTTGAGTTGATTTAATGTGTTTTATATGTGAGTGTGCTATTCAATCATTAATAAACATAGCACACTAGCTTAGTGCCAACAGATACCTAAGCCATCGACCTACGTTTGATATGCTGACGTAATAAACACTTAATTTCTTTAACACCCTTGCACATCTGAGCGCTGTTATACAGCTGTGTAAAGCAGAATCGTTAAGCGCCGATAGTCTAGCTATGGTAGCTAAGGGAGCTTGATGACTCACCGGTCAGCCAAGAACTTCTTTATAGCACTGCACTCGAATTATGTATATCGTCGGTGTTATGGGAGTGCTTAAGATTAATTCAAAATGCTTTAACACAGTGCGCAAAACGCCTGAGTGACTTGAGTTATAATACATCATATAAAGATATGGCCTTAGTTGGCTGCATTATTTTGCTGACAAAGCCCTATCGATTTACTGGTGAAGTCCTGCGGCGCTACTGTAAAAACTGCATGTTGATATATTCAACTAAACTAGTTGAATGCCATGGAGAATAGCTGCATGAGACTAATATGATCTAGTGTCGCAAATTACCCAGAATGTGAAGATCGATAGCGAAGTCCCTATCCCTTATTAGATAACCAAATATCAATATTCTAAGCACATTACCCCCACTTCAACATAAGTACTATATTGGGAATCTAAAACAGATTTTTCGGAATACTGGCTACTACCGATAATTTTCTATGTCTCGCTCGGATTAAGCTTGTAATATACCGCATGCTTGACTTGGATTTCGTGTCTAACAAACTTCGCGGTTATCGTGCGTTCACAAACAATCTATATCCGTGCTTCTTAGATTTTAGTTGACCCTTAAAATCAGATCAAAAGCTCTGATCCCACCAAGAGTGATATACGTTACTTAGATTCTTGCTGGGCTAAATTTAAGGATTGAATATATTTGTAAACGATCAGCTAATCTTCGTAGCTGTACCGTGCACTTAGCATTTTATACAGAATCTGTGTATAGGAAATAAACTATCGCAGAAAGTTTGCTATTTATCCGAAAGCATATGCGACGAAAACTGCGAAAGCATGTAGTTTTTTAGACACTTATGGTGTAATGCGGTCATGAAAATTGGCCCATTTAAAACTGTTGCACTAATTGGTCGCAACAACTCCTCTAGCGTCGGAAAGCCTCTTATCGCACTCGCCGGGTGTTTGACGCAACGTGGGTTTCGGATCGTATTTGAAGCCGAGACGGCACGCGAAAACGGACTGCACTCCTATCCAGCACTCGTCCCGGACGAGATCGGTGCTTGCGCAGACGTTGCTATTGTGCTCGGTGGCGATGGCACGATGCTAGGCATCGGTCGGCAACTTGCTCCATACCATACCCCTCTCATCGGCATCAACCACGGCCGACTTGGATTTATTACCGATATTGCGCTCGCTGATATAAACCAGTTGCCGCAAATGCTATTGGGAAATTATGAGCGCGAGGAACGCTCGTTAGTGGAAGCTCGAATTATGCGAAATGGTGTGTCAATTTACCACGCTCAGGCCCTCAACGATGTTGTTGTTAATCGCAGTGGCTTCTCTGGGATGACAGAGTTACGCGTGTCGGTCGACGATAATTTTATGTCGGATCAACGATCAGACGGGCTAATTGTAGCTACACCAACTGGTTCAACTGCGTATGCGCTTTCTTCTAACGGCCCGTTACTACATCCCCAATTGCAAGGGATTGTACTGGTGCCAATCGCACCACACGCATTATCAAACCGGCCGATTGTTCTTCCTGACACGTGTCGGATCTCGATTCGAATTATTGGTGGACGCAGTGTTAATGTGAACTTTGATATGCAGTCATTCACCACACTTCAACTTGAAGATACAATCGAGGTTTGGCGCTCTAGGTACACGGTACCGCTTCTACATCCAATTGGATATAGTTATTACCGGACTTTGCGTAAGAAACTGCACTGGAATGAGCATTCGTCGCTATGTTCGGAGAAATCTAGCTGAACTATGCCATCTTCACCTACGGCCTAAATCATTATCAATGTAGCTTATCAGCTTTTCACGACGACCGCTTTCTTTGCTTATGATACGTCATCTATCAATCCGAGATTTTGTTATCGTCGCCCCTCAATCTTGATTTCGAGCGAGGATTTACCGTTTTTTCTGGTGAAACTAGTGCCGGAAAATCTACCTTTATCAATGCGTTATCGCTAGCGCTTGGCGATCGAGCCGACGCATCGGTGGTGCAGATTGGACAGAGTCGCGCAGATATCACTGCTGAGCTTGATGCGCATACGAGCGCTGCGCAGTGGCTTATTAAGCATGCGTTTGATAATGGCAATAAGATGCGTAACGCTTCGCCGAGTGATGGATTCTAAATGGCCGTTCACGTGCATTTATTAATGGTGTGGCAGCTACTCTTATCCAATTACGAGATTATCGGTAGCATGCTCGTAGATATTCATGGTCAGCATGCGCATCAGTTACTGATGCGCCGCGGTACACAACGTGATCTATTTGATGCCCATTCAGGCTTTAAAGCTCTATCTGCGGACGGTTGCACAAGCGTGGTGCATTTTGCGCGACGCTGAAGCGGCTATGAAGATCGTAAAGATACAAGAGAGCGAGATGCAACTCGAGCGTGATCGGTTAGTGTAGCAGTTTTCAAAGCTCGAGAGGCTAGCACCACAACCGGGAGAATGGAATCAAATAAGTGTTGAGCACGACCAGCTAGAGCACGCAGCAAATTTGCTCGATAGTGTGCGATATCAGCGCTAGATGCCTTATCTACATCAGATAACGCTATGATTACGCAACTAAGCGCAATTATTATGAAACTGCGCACTCTAGCCGAGATCGATGATACACTCAATGACCAGTTGGATACCCTGTAGACTTCTGAAATTCAACTACAAGAAGCGGCTTACTCGCTCACCTACTATGTACAGAGAATAGACCTTAGCCCGGTTAGACTTACCCAGATTGGGGATCGGCTGAATGCGTTACATTCTATTGCGCGCAAATTCCGAATGCAACCGGACGCACTACCATATAAGCTAATAGCACGACGAACCCAGTTACAAGTGCTGGATCTAGCACTAGATATTGATGCACTGCAAGATGCTCAATCTCGTGTGGGGCACGATTATATGCTCCTTGCGGAGCGACTATCTCAATCCCGAATCAAGGCAGCTAAGACACTAAGTAGCTTAGTGACTACCTAGATGCAAGACTTACAATGGCTGGGGGACGTTCGAAGTTGCATTGGAATTATTATCCACAGACAACCGGCACGGGCTCGAGCAGTCGAGTTCCGAGTAGCCAGCCATGCTGGAATGCGATTGGGGCCACTAACAAAGGTTGCTTCGGGAGGTGAGTTAGCGCGAATTAGCCTTGCACTGTCAGTAATCATGAGCACTTCGAGCTCAACGCCAACACTCATTTTCGATGAGGTCGATAGCGGAATCGGCGGTGCGGTAGCAGAAATCGTTGGGCGTTTGTTACAACAAAGAGCCATACGACCGAATTCGGACGCTGTTCGATTATAGCTAGCGACGATACTCCCCAAGCCTTATAAATACGGCCCGTGGATGGTCACCTTCATCAAAGTCATGAGTAGTACCCCGCGCTCTAGATATCCAGGATTAATGAAAACTTGATTAGCGAAACTTGATTACAGCTCTATCATATCGTCTCGATATGATAGAGGCAGTTTCAATATGCTGTCTGCATATAGATATACTGACTATACGGATCTTAGACTATACACACATTTAGTGAAAATCTGACTATGAGATCGGTGCTAGAAAACTCCTTAGTTTTTTTGTAAATAAAGATCGCATCGATTGTAGACAACAATCCTAACTAACCCCCGACTTTCCGCTTCTTGCGACCAGTAAAGATATCTAAGACTATTGCCATATGATTAGCATGTATGCTCATCGACATACGGAACTCGGCATTGTTATAGCAAGATAAAAGATCGACATCTTATATTTTTAGCGTGCTAATTTTTCTCTGGCACATTTTATAAGCTAGCTAAATCAAACTCTCACTGTATAAAAACTCAGTGCACATAAATTTTTCAGTAAGTACTGAGCATATTGCGCCCTCTAAGACTAATTTAGTATCGAAAACAGGTTTATAGTTTTGCGCGTATAATAATAGTATATTTGTTAAATTTTTTTCTCTACCCCTATTATACGCTTCTCGCATGCTAGCTTGCCAGGCAAGACTCGACCTCAAAAATACGCATAATAAAGAATCTAGAGGTGAGTGGTGAATTGGCCAAGCGACCGTATTTTGCGACGCATACTCTGGTTTTGTACTACCTTGGCTATCACACTATACTTCGGCGCGATAGCTACGTACTGTAGTTTACGTTATGTTATCTTTCCCCGGTTAGATTCGATGCGGCCGTATGTCGAGCAATGCATCTCGGATTCTCTTCGAGCCCAGGTTCATATAAATAAGTTAACTTGGCGCTGGAGCGGACTGCAACCCACGCTAGAGATTGACCATCTAACGATTATAGGTTCAGATAGGCGTCGTATGCTTAAGGTTCCTACGGCCAGTGCAACGTTATCATGGCGTTCATTATTGCATCTGGCGCCAGTACTTTCGAGTCTAATAGTGGAGCAACCAGAAATTTTCGCAGAACGATGTACTGATGGTACTTATACGATTGCAGGTATTCGGATTGATCCACGTCAGCATAGCAATAGCGCGTTCCTTGGCTGGCTGATGGTGCAGCGCAACATATTATTGCGTGGTGGTATTTTGCACTGGACCAACATGCCTCGCGATTTACCGACACTAACGTTTCGAGGCATCTGCGCGGTTATTAACAACCAGGGTCTAAATCACCAGTTCAGCTTGCAGGCTCAACCAGATGGACATTTGCTTCGCGGGCCGATTACCCTCTGTGCACAATTTCATCATTCTCCGCTGAAGCTACTCACGGAATTATCTGGTTGGAGCGGTACGATTTTTGCTTCGAGTGGCAACATAGCTTTGCCTAGATTGACTCGATATACGGATGTATGCTTGGATGTACAGAGCGGTATACTAGATGTAGTCGGGTGGTTTAACTTCGCGTCTGGCGAATGGAGAAGTGCACGCGGCGTATTATCCGGATCGGATTTACGGCTGCGTATAGACCAAAAGCTACCACAGCTAGACGTGCCCAGTATTCGTCTGGATTGGGCGCTTTGTCACAATAAGATAAGCGATCTCGCTTATACACTAAATCTAAGCAATATGCGCCTGGAGCTTGGCGGGCAAGCCCCACTTGATGACGGAACACCGATTACCCGGGTGCTAGGCATGAGTAAATTTAACGGCGAGTTCCGCCGTGCAACGCTAAGCCGGGGCCAATTTATCGGTATCAGCGGAGACTTGCTTGATGTTGGACTTCTTGCGCAGCTTATGCGTGCATTACCACTACCCCATCGCATACTTCATGTATTAGAACAGTTTGACCCACGAGGTAAGCTGGTAAACTACGGTATACAGGTGGAGCGTCGTGCTCCACATAGCCTCGAAGCTAGCAGTATAGATGCAATCGGGGACGGTGATCCAATTACACGTTATCGCATTAATGCCGTACTAGAAGGAGCTAGCTTTAGCGCGAAGGAGCTGCTCCCTGGCGCTAAAAATATCTGGGGTAAAATCAACGCCGACCAGAATGGTGGTTATGCCATGATTGATACTACAAACGCCGTAATTACGATCCCGGCAGTATTAGACAATCCGCGACTTACGTTTAAACGGTTTATGACCGAAACGACATGGACTACGAGTTCACCGCTATCCTCAGATTTTTCCGGACCAGCTCTTACGGTTCACATCTCTAGACTTATCCTCGATAATAAAGACCTGTGCGCCAGCGCGAGTGGTATATATTCAAATCCTGGCTACGGATATGGCAATCTTAACATAGAGGCAATATTTGATAGGTTATCGCTTTCCAGTCTTGCACGATATCTTCCGATCAGTGTCGGTAAAAATATCCGAGCCAAGCTGAGCCACGCACTAATAGCCGGAACCGCGCATAATGCAACAATATCTATCCACGGAGCACTAGCGCAGTTCCCGTACATGAGTAATCCACAAGCTGGAATATTAAAGATAGTTGTGCCATTTCGAGACGGTAGTTTTGATCCAACGCTACGTGCGACCAAGCGGATGAGTAAAAGTGCGCCGGGGATATGGCCTAAGTTCGACGGCATCGACGGGCTGTTCTGGATTAGCCGGAATATGTTGCGCTTTGATATCAAGCGCGCACACTACCGTCAAGTCATACTTACCCAGTTGACGGGCCACATTGACGATTTATCTACATTACACTCGGATCTATCGATTAGCGGTGTAGCTAGTGGCCCTTTAGACGACATGATGAATTATGTGAATCACAGCTTACTCGCGGCACTATCTAACCATTCATTCAAGATCCTGAAAGCCAAAGGTGATGCGACGCTAATGCTTCGTCTGGAGATTCCACGTTATCCAAATACATCAAATATCCGCGTGAACGGTTCCCTGAGCTTAGCCGACAATACGGTATCGTTTGCACCCAGCAATCGGCCTGTAGTAATTCCACCTATTACGCAGATTCATGGTAAGGTAAACTTCACCGAACACGACATGATAATTCAACATATGGCCGGCCACTTCCTTGGTGGGAATATTTATGCCAAAGGATGGATCCATGAAGATAGAGTAGGTAGCTTTAATGTGTCTGGCCACTTATGCACCAATGCGGTCAAGGCCGCAGTGCTACCCGGACCATTGGCTACTCTACTGACTCGCATCTCGGGTTTCGCTCCTTACTCAATAGCTATACATACGCGTAAGAACGAACTGCCTAATATCTCTGCGACCTCAGATCTAAGTGAGCTCGCGCTGCAATTACCAGCGCCATTCACAAAGCAGGCTGGCGTACCAATGCCATTCTCATTAAGCCTTAAACCAGCGACTTCTGGAAAACAATCTACGACAGATATAAGTCAGCTAGATGCTCGACTCGGTCCGATCAACCTTATTTACCTAGTTCGCTATAGCAATAACAATAGGCTAACAATTATGCACGGCGCGATTGCCGTAAACCAAAAAGCAGAACTATCTAGTAAAAGCGAAACAACTATAGCAGGAGACTTAGTAAATGTTGACGCAGACGCGTGGCGCGCTCTGCTCGATAGCATATCATCTCGCACCAACTCGATATCAACTAAGTTAGCCGCTGCTACACCATCGCTACATCCTATAGCGGATCGTGTAAACCCAATGCTTTGTTTTCCAGACATGGCTTCTTTGTTTAATCTATCAGACAATATTAGCTCGATTATGCCTACCTGCGTTAACCTGCACTTCAATACGTTAACATTGTTAAACCGTTGCTGGGAAAACATAGTAATCCATGCGACTAAAACACCAGGCGTATGGATGACTAATATTATATCGGATCAAGTATCCGGCCATATCGCGTGGCATTCACGGACATCCCATAATCCATATGGACGATTTGATATACGTCTAGAGAAACTAGTAATCCCAAATGCTCGCAAGGCGACATTAATGAATCTAGAGCTCGAGGAGCCAGCGCAAAATTTCCCATCAATAGACCTAATCGCTAACGAATTTACGATACGCGAACATAATCTCGGTAAGCTAAAAGTCAATATACGCAGCATTGACGAAAATAATACGCCAGTCTGGCAATTAAATAAATTAGATGTGATAAATCTGGCAGCTAAGCTATCAGTGACTACAATCTCGCGAACGACACGACACACGAGAAATCATAACTACACGAATATTAGCGGAAACAGTAACTTACTAAGCACAATGCTGAATTTCAGGCTTGATATCGCCGATGGAGGTGCCTTACTCGACCGTCTCGGCCTACCCCGTATACTACGGGGCGGTAGTGGTGCGCTATCAGGAAAAGTTAGCTGGAAAGGTAGGCTGACGCATATAAATTATGCGAAGTTAGATGGAAATCTATTGTTTAGACTAGTGCATGGGAGCATCCCGAAAATCAATCCGGGCGCGGCTAAGCTGCTAAGCATACTAAGTCTAAAATCTCTTGCCCGATTAGCGATGTTAGATTTAAGCGAATTCTCTGGAGAAGGACTACCATTTGATAAAATTTCTGCTACTAGCACGATTAGAAACGGCATTGCTAAGATCAATAACTTTACACTAAATGGTGTATCCGCTAGGCTTATATTGCAAGGAAATATAAATCTCAACCGTGCACGGCAAGATCTACTCGTAACAATAGTGCCATTGTTGCACGTAGATACAGTGGCGCTCGCTACAGCCATAGTCAACCCCCTACTTGGCTTAGGGACGTTTATTGCTGATCTAGTCTTGTCTGAACCAATTTCACAGTCATTCGCACGCCACTATGCAGTAACTGGCTCGTGGTCACATCCGCGAGTTGAGTGGTTGCCGAAGAATGGCGGTAAGATGAAAAGATTCGAGGCTTATCCATTATAGTAATGAACAAATTTATTTTCCAAGAAAGCAATGTCGGGCGACAACCTACATAGCTTCTCATAATAAATCGCTCGCGCTTTAGATCGCGATATCGAAATATCAACCCCCGTCTATTTACCAGGCAAACGGCCGAGCTCGTATGAATATCATCGAACCAAATTCCTGTCATCTAGATACTGCTAAAGACCTACTTCTTACACATCATGGGCTTGATGAGCCTATTCTTCTGCGCACGCTGAGCGAGATTTTTTCCAATCGCGTCGACTATGCAGATTTATACTTTCAAACAACCCGTAGTGAAACATGGAGCCTAGAAGAGGGCATTGTTAAATCAGGAAGTTTTAGTATTGACCAAGGTGTGGGTGTGCGAGCAATAGTCGGTCAGCATACAGCATTCGCATACTACGATGACTTATCACCGCAAGCGTTACTACAGGCAGCTCAGGCTACCCGCTCTATCTCGCGGGTGGGTGGCGGAGAAGCTTGTGTGCGATCTACCGGAGCGTTACATAGTATAGCGAGCCACAATGTATATCGATCGATTGATCCGCTAAACTCGCTGGATGCGAATTCAAAAGTTGCCATGCTAGAACGCATCGAAAAAATGGCTCGGGCGAAGGATCCACGCGTTACGCAGGTTATGGCAAGTCTATCAGGTGAATACGATGTTGTCCTGGTAGTGCGTAGCGACGGCGCGTTAGCTGCTGACGTTCGGCCCTTAGTACGCGTATCAGTTACGGTTATCACCGAGCAAAACCATCGACGCGAAATTGGTATGAGCGGGGGTGGAGGTCGCTACGGCTATGCCCACTTCACCGAAGAAGTACTGACAAGCTATGTCGACAATGCTGTGCATACCGCATTAGCAAACTTAGAGGCACTCCCTGCGCCCGCTGGCACGATGACAGTTGTACTCGGTCCTGGGTGGCCAGGTATACTACTGCATGAGGCTATTGGTCACGGATTGGAGGGCGACTTCAATCGTAAGGGCTCATCAGCGTTCGCTGGACGCATTGGTGAGCGAGTTGCTGCTAATGGCGTTACAGTGGTCGATAATGGTGCCTTAGAGAATCGTCGAGGCTCCTTGAACATCGATGACGAAGGAAACGCTACACAATGCACAACGTTGATTGAGGATGGAATCCTGACCGGCTATATGCAAGATACACTTAACGCTCGGCTGATGAAGATGAAAGTGACTGGCAATGCTCGTCGGGAATCGTATGCAGCATTACCGATGCCTCGAATGACAAATACCTACATGTTAAATGGAAACAAAGATCCTGTTGAGATTATTGCGTCGGTTAAGCATGGTTTATACGCGGTAAATTTTGGTGGTGGGCAGGTTGATATTACGAATGGTAAGTTTGTGTTCTCGGCCTCGGAGGCCTATATGATCGAGAATGGCAAGATTTCTTACCCTGTCAAGGGTGCGACACTAGTAGGAAACGGACCGGAAGTGCTTAAATATGTATCACTGATCGGAAATGATATGTCGTTAGACATGGGTGTAGGCATATGCGGCAAGGAAGGTCAGAGCGTTCCGGTTGGAGTTGGGCAGCCGACACTGCGCATCGACCGAATGACAGTAGGTGGAACGATATAACACTCTTTGGCAACACAGCGCATGTTATGTTTGTAGCACAAATTACATAATTTAGTTATTTATGCCTAATGTCACCCCCCTATTACCGATGAAATCTAATTCAAGGGCTATATGTTTTAGCCTACATTAGGCCAATTTTCAATTGCAAAATAAGTGCTGATATTTAAACTGTAAATTTGCATAAGGCGCCGAACGCTATGTATAAGCATGCACAAATTGAGCTGAAAATAATAATATCCCCACAAGAAGCTAATTAGAAAGTTGATGTCATCCCTTATATGGTGACATTCGGAGATAGTTGGGCATAGGATGCCATTTTTAGGGCAAGCACTTCACGTAGCAGTCAAGCAAAAAGCGTTTTTATACGTTGCAGGGAGGGGAGTTTATAGCATTGATGTAGTATCTATAATGCCGCCACCTAAGCAAATATCACCGTTATATAATACGGCAGATTGCCCTGGCGTTACTGCCCATTGTGGCTGAGTAAAGCGCAACGCAAAATGGCAATCTGACATGTAGTGGAATGTACAAGCAGCATCTTGCTGACGATAGCGTGTTTTAGCTACACATTCCAATCCTTCCTGCGGTGCGTTACCTGAAATCCAGCTAGCACTCTTTCCCCGCAAAGTCGAGCTAAGTAAGCTAGGGTGATCATGCCCCTGCACAATATGTAGGGTATTGTTTATGATATCTTTACTAAAGACGAACCATGGTTTTCCGCTACCATTTCGCCGGCCGCCTAAGCCGATTCCTTTTCGCTGACCTAATGTATAAAATGCTAGGCCAATATGTTTGCCAACGATATTGTTATCCCAGGTTTTCATTGGGCCGGGATCGATAGGCAAATAGCGATTTAAGAAAGCACGGAACGGCTGCTCCCCGATAAAACAAATTCCAGTCGAGTCTTTTTTTTCTGCGTTAGGTAATTTAATTCGTGCCGCAATTTCTCGAACTTTTGACTTCATCATTTCCCCAAGCGGAAACAGTGTACAGCTCAACTGTGATTGATCCAAGCGATGTAGGAAATAAGATTGATCTTTAGATAAATCTAGTGCCTTAAGTAGTTTAAATCGCTTACCGGTCTCTCGAATACGGGCATAGTGTCCAGTTGCAATAATTTGAGCACCGAGAGCTATCGCGTGTTCTAGAAATGCCTTGAATTTGATTTCCGTATTACACAATATATCTGGATTAGGTGTTCTGCCTGCCGAATACTCTCGCAGAAACTCAGCAAAAACCTTATCTTTATACTGTTTGGAAAAGTTTACTGCTTCGATATCGATACCAATGAGGTCTGCAACCGATGCGACGTCAATCCAATCCTGCCGGCTTGAGCAATATTCGCTATCGTCGTCCCAGTTTTTCATAAATAAGCCAATGACCTCATAGCCTTGCTGTTTAAGCAGCCACGCAGCGACTGAGGAGTCTACTCCGCCGGATATTCCAATGACGACGCGTTGTTTTGTCATGATGTATTATCTAGGTGCCACTAACGCTAGTTAAGTTCCTTAAATTTGGTTTTGGCACACTAGTTTAATATGCTAAAACTAACTGATACTGTCCTAAATTGGGTAAAGCAAGGTGTCCGGACTAGACATATCTTTAATATAATCTTATGCGCATCTTGATGCATTCTCTGCTCCAATGCTACTAGAGGAAAAATATATAAGCATATAAATAGCCAACCTAACCTAACTATATAACATATATATCAATAATTTTAGATTGTATTAATATGTAGTGTAATCAGCAGCACATGTCTGTGTTGCTGATTATGGCAGCCTGTTCTCTGCTAGACAGACGCCGATCCTAAGCTATGCAGAGTAATTTATATTTCTAGTTTAGTACTACATGCTTTTAAGAATGATATCGGGTGTAATCTAATCGATAACAATAAGAGCTTACAAGGACATATATATGGTCGGAATGCTCGTCGAGATACAGAATCTATACATTAAATTATGTCGTGTTACTAAAAACACATAAATTATGTAAATGCATACTCATTGCTAACGCTAGCGTTAGCATACTAGTGCAGTTATATATTGAAATAGAATAGCTGGCATTTAAGTGCGCCGTTGTATAACGGCGTCTTCGTCGATGCACGCAGTTGCATCTGACCCGGCAGCTTCCGATCGGAGCTGAATACGAATACTTTCCAGCCAAGGAACTGCTGCCTTAGCACGTTGCCAAATTCGCGAAAAAATATATTATTCGCGTTACTCGGGTTGGAAGTTTGGAATTCTGTGCTGCTGTTCCAGTAGCGAGGAGCTCTCCGGAGATGCACCGATATTCGCTCGCTATAAGGCGGATTCATAACTAACACGCCTGGCAGATCGCATGGCGCTACGATATCGAGCGCATCGCATTGTTTGAGCGATATCATCGATGAGCAGCTTGCACGCCGTAGGTTCTCTAAGGCCTTAGCCAGCATTTTATTAGATATATCACTGGCATAGATTAATAGAGTATTACTTAGCTTAGCGTAAGAGATAGCTTTGCAACTATCGTCTAGCGCCTGAGCTTTCATGCGCTGCCATGCGGCGATATCATAGTACCTAAACTTTTCGAAACTAAAATTTCGGTTGAGACCTGGAGCGATGCGCAGTGCGATCTGCGCGGCTTCGGCAATGAACGTTCCACTCCCACACATGGGATCAAACAGCGGATCGCTCCCGGTCCAGCCAGACAGACGAATGATCCCTGCGGCTAGATTCTCGCGCAACGGAGCGACCCCTTTATCTAGGCGCCACCCGCGCTTAAAGAGGGGCCTGCCGGAAGTATCTAGGTACAATGTGCAGTCTGTAGGAGTAATAAATGCTTTAATACGTATGTCTGGTGCGATCTTGTCGATATTAGGTCTTGCTCCAATCCGATCGCGCAGCCGGTCGCAGATAGCATCCTTAATACGTAGCATCGTAAATTCTATACTATGAAGTGGCGATTTTATTGCGGTTACATCTATCCGAAAGGTGCGACTAGCATCGAACCATTGCTCCCAAGGCTGTTCGCGTGCTAGCACATAAATGTCGTGCTCATCACAGTAGGGCTGGGTTACAACTTTCAATAGGATCCTGCTAGCGATTCGCGAATATAGATTTGCCATAAAGGCGGCAACCCATGTACCGCTGAACGGCACGCCGCCAGCTGTTCGCTCTTTCACAGCAAACGCCGGATTAACCTCGAGCACAGATAACTCGTAGAGTTCGGTGGCAAGCACGCCCTCTAAGCCGCGCGGGCAGGTGGCAAAAAATTCGAATTGGGTTAAAAAGGACATAAAAGAAACATGAGGCACAAAATAGACCAATGAATATAAATATTGCTGTATGTGATTGTGCTATGGATAGGCTAGTATCAAGCTGCGTTATCTTAGTTAGTAGGCGAGAGTGCCTATAGCAGACCACATAAACGCTAGATGATACCTTGCCATTTTAAACGAATGGTAGAATACAAAGTTATTTAGACCTTCTATAACGGAGAGACCGACGTGTTTATTTTCAATGCGTATGCCCAGAGCACATCTACCGTAGGCAGTGCTACTGACTTTATTCAGACGTACGGCTTATTTATCCTAATGATTACAGTACTGTACTTCTTTATGATTCGTCCTCAGCTAAAAAGGCAGAAGGAGCATCGAAACATGCTAACTACTCTGACTAAAGGCGATGAAGTGCTCACATCCGGAGGTATTATGGGTAAAGTATCTAGGGTCGGTGACGTTTACATTAGAGTAGAGTTATGTGACAGTACCGAGGTTACTGTCCAAAAAAACGCGATCTCCACAATTCTTCCCAAAGGTACTATAAAGTCTCTCTAATCCTAGAGCATATCTAGTCTCTGTGTGGCCTGGCGTCTGATGAGTCGTTTTATACCAAATAGAGTGGATCGGAGAACACCCTCGAGAACTTCCTTGTCTAGTTATCTCATGAATCGCTACCCCCCTTGGAAGAATGTTGTAATGCTACTAGCACTTGCTGTAGGCTTTCTATATACGTTACCAAACTTTTTTGGTGAGGTACCGGGGGTGCAGATATCCAGCGGGTCAGCGACTGTCAAGCTAGATTCATCAGTACTTGATACCGTCGAGTCAACGCTCAATGAGAATGATGTACATGCTAATAATATCATCTTCGACAGCCGAAATCAGAATCCAACTATTTACTTGCAGGTAAAGGATACCGATACGCAATTACGCGTAAAAGACCTGCTGCAAAAAACGCTAAATACCGATCCGAATGATCCAACTTATATTGTCTCGCTAAACCTACAATCAGCTTCTCCTCGCTGGCTATCTGCACTCCACGCACTACCGATGCATCTAGGTCTGGATCTCCGCGGTGGAGTGCACTTCCTATTGCAGGTGGACTTGCATGATGCATTGAATAAAAGGCTAGATTCGGACGCGACCGATGGTCGTATACTGCTACACGACAAATCAATCGACGATAGCTATGTAAATCGCATTGGCCAGACAGTGGTAGTCAACTGTAAAAATCAGGATGATGCAAGCCGCGCTTACCATCTACTGGCGGATAATATTACCGAGTTAAGTTGGCATCTTCTTCCGGTGTCACACGACTATAAAGTAGTAGGAAAATTTGCACTTGGTGTACAAAAAATAGTGCTAGACAGTGCACTAAAGCAAAATATTTTAACTCTAAATAATAGAGTAAACGAACTGGGTGTTGCAGAACCAATTGTGCATCGGCAAGGCGAAGACCGAATTGTTGTTGAGCTACCCGGCGTTCAAGATACCGCAAAAGCTAAAGATATTATTGGTCGAACCGCCACGCTTGAGGCTCGTATGGCTGATTACCCAAATCCCGTACGCAGTATTAAATCTCCCGCACCAGATGGTTATGATCTATTCACACAAGGCAATGGAGCACCAATATACTTAAAAAAGCAGATAATTTTCACAGGTCATCGAATTACCGATGCATCAGTCGATTTTGATGAGCATCAACGTCCATCAGTGAAGATCCGACTTGATGCCCATGGTGGACAGGTATTGCGTGACGTGTCACGTAATAATATTAACAAGATGATGGCAATCGTATTATTCGAAAAGAACAGGAGTGAAATTTTAACTGTAGCAACTATCCGATCTGAGCTGGGAGAAAACTTCCAGATTACTGGTCAACTAACGCCACAAGCAGCAACTGATCTTGCATTATTGTTGCGAGCTGGTTCACTAGCCGCACCGATGGAAATCATCGAGGAACGTACGCTTGGCCCGAGCGTGGGCCTGGATAACATTAGAAAGGGCTTTAACTCGGTGCAGTATGGGTTTCTCGCAATCACGGTTTTTATAATCTCGTACTATATGCTGTTTGGACTAATCTCGGTGATTGCGTTATCGGTGAACCTGTTTTTACTTGTCGCGGCTCTGTCAATAATTCGGGCGACCCTTACATTGCCTGGTATTGCGGCAATTGCGCTGACATTAGGAATGGCGATTGACGCAAACGTCCTTATTAATGAGCGCATCCGAGAAGAACTACGTCATGGAGCATCTGCTCAACTATCTATCCAGAATGGCTTCTTGCATGCATGGGTAACGATTCTAGATTCGAGCATCACGATGCTGATAGCTGGGCTAGCATTACTTACGTTTGGCTCGGGACCAGTGCGCGGCTTTGCTGTTGTGTACTGCATAGGCATACTAACATCTATGTTTTCTGCGGTATTTTTCGCGCGCGGGTTGGTAAACATCTGGTATGGTAAAAAGAAGCGACTTAAGTCGCTAGCTATCGGGCAAATATGGAGCCCGAAAGACTATACCTAGCATTATGTACCGCATATGCTAGGAAAAAAGTGTCCACTAGAATTAATGTGCCCCCCCCATAGGGGGTTGGGATGAAATCTAAACGCTCGATTTGACAATCGACTACCATCACAAAACGCGTCGCGCGAAGTAACATACTGACTGAGCTGCGTTAATCTTACTAAGTGCGCTCGGGAGAGCCTCATGGAATTTTTCCGGATTCGAAAAGATATTCCTTTCATGAAGTGGGCGTTAATCTTTAATATAATCTCACTTATAACCTTCCTTCTAGCAGTATTCCTTCTAGTACATCGCGGCCTGTATTTATCCGCTGAATTTACTGGCGGAACCGTGCTCGAAATCTGCGTGCCAAAAACAGAAAAGATTGATGCAATTCGCGATGCACTAGATAAGCTTCTGTATACCGATGCGCAAGTACAAACCTTTGGTACATCACATGATGTGCTAATTCGATTGCCACTAAAGGAAGGGTTGTCCTCAATGCAGCAGAGCAACCAGGTAATGGTTGCTCTGAAATCGATTGATGCTAAAATTAAGTTGCAGTGTGTGGAATTTATTGGACCACAGGTAGGAGAAGATCTAGTAACGAACGGATTATTTGCACTCACCTATGTAGTTATAGGGATTTTAATCTATCTTGCGTTTCGATTCAAATGGAAACTTGCAGTTGCTGGGATCGTTGCAAATTTGCATGACCTTGTGATTATTTTAGGTTGCTTCGCATTTTTCCAATGGGAGTTTTCTCTATCAGTATTAGCAGCAGTGCTTGCAGTGCTCGGTTATTCAGTTAATGAGTCGGTCGTCATTTTTGATCGGATTCGAGAAACGTTTCTACGGGAGCGTAATATGACAGTTACTGAGGTTATTAATCGCGCCATTACGCGTACAATATCGCGCACCATCATCACGCATGGCTCGACCCAGATGATGGTATTATCAATGCTTTTATTCGGAGGTATAACGCTGCACAATTTTGCACTAGCATTAACTATTGGTATCTTATTTAGTATCTACTCGTCAGTATTTGTTTCAGCTGCTCTCGCGACATGTCTCGGGGTTAAGCGTGGAGACTTAATCACAGAAAAGAATTGTGGGCAATCCTAAATAATCAAGATTTTGATACGCAGATACCATTATATTCTGCTCTTCAGAAATGTTATCTACCTTCGATAACAGACCCTCTTAGCTATAGTACTCTCAACTGGTTTTCAGGTGTAGACAACCTGTTTATATGTTCACCACGCGAATAGCTGCGTTACCAATTAACTATAAGAAGAATTGAGTATTTGCTCCTTCATTACTAGAAATAAAACCTTTTAGCAGATTAAATGACATCATCATATTAATGATTTATATTGGGTAGATTTAGTCTGAGACTAATTTCTCAAATATCGTAGATGCTAAGCGCATTAACAATGTTAATTCCCTATAATAAAGTTTAAAGCTAAAAATTTGAATTTTCTAGGTAAGTCATTTCTATATTTCATAGTAGCTTAGCTACTATATCGCAGAATGCAGCAAATGATAAAATTTTGGTCTTCCAATTTTCTAGAGCCGCTGTAGCGTTCTATGCCATGCCTAATATCTCTCCCGAGACTCTTTTTGCGCTAACTGTTTTATCACCACTAGATGGCCGCTATGCGGCTAAAACTGAACCCTTACGTGACTGGCTATCTGAAGCTGCATTTATGCGTTACCGTGTCACCGTTGAGGTTTATTGGCTGATCGCTCTATCACATACCGGGTTGCCTGAAATTCCAGCTCTCCCTGCACCATCTGAACAATTTCTGCACCAACTAGTAGAGAGGTTTTCCTTGCACGATGCTGCTCGTATTAAAGAAATTGAACATGTGACAAATCACGACGTGAAAGCGGTTGAGTACTGGATAAAAGAATCTTTTAAGGGCCAACCAGAACTAGAGCGCGCAAGCGCGTTTATCCATTTTGCCTGCACATCCGAGGATATTAATAACACGGCATATGCATTGATGCTCCAAGGAGCGTGTAAGCATGTAATGCAGCCAGCATTGCGCACCGTGTATCAGCGGCTGGTCATGCTCGCGCACGTACATGCCACGCAATCAATGCTATCACGAACGCATGGACAGCCAGCCAGTCCAACAACACTAGGTAAGGAAATTGCTAACATAGCTAGTCGTGTATCATGCGCTATTGATCAAATCTCCGCCGTGACGTTTCTAGGAAAAATGAATGGCGCAGTCGGAAATTTTAACGCTCATCTGTCTGCGTATCCGGATTTCGACTGGGAAAGTTTCGCCCGGGATTTCGTGCAGACGCGGCTTGGACTAACATTTAATTCTTATACAACTCAAATCGAGCCGCACGGCTATATAGCGGAATTATTTGATGCGTTTGCTCGGGCAAACACAATCTTATTGGATTTAGATCGCGACCTATGGGGCTACATCTCGCTAGGATATTTTAGGCAAAAGACAGAGCCAAAAGAGATCGGCTCGTCGACAATGCCGCATAAGGTTAATCCAATTGATTTTGAGAACTCTGAAGGAAACCTTGGGTTGGCTAATGCTATGCTACGCCATTTAGCAGATAAGCTTCCGGTGTCGCGCTGGCAGCGAGATCTGAGCGACTCAACAGTTCTGCGCAGCATTGGAATGGCATTCGGCTATTCGCTACTCGCATATGATGCACTGATTCGTGGACTTGATAAACTTGAGGTGAATCCAAAGCGAATTGATGAAGACCTAGATGATTGTTGGGAGGTACTAGCCGAACCAGTGCAGACAGTTATGCGACGCTATAACATCGAAAATCCATACGAGAAATTAAAGGAACTAACGCGAGGAAAAGAAATTACTCGCGTTATATTACACGCCTTTATTAGTACGCTAGCGATTCCAAGCGAGGCCAAAGTGCATCTTCTATCGATGACACCGTCATCTTATGTCGGTAAGGCGGTCGAGCTTGCGCAACGCATCGGAATTGAGTAATGCTAGAAACATACTGCTTTTTAGGCAAGCAGCTCGTCGACGCGCATTATTGCGAAGATAGGTATAAGCTATCAATCGTAGCTTATTACCTTTCTAACAATTAGAGACTTATATCTAATAAATTGCATTATTAAATATAACACTATAGATTATTTATTGAGTATCAATGTATAGTTTAAATGTTGAATTATACAGTTCTCCCCAGAGAGTAGGGTTACTGGTCTAAGACCAAAAATACCAGGGATTACCTTCTTATGCGCACTATAGCCTAATCGCTAATTTATATGAAGCATTCTAAGCGATATTATGAACTTTAATTAATAAACTTTATTAATAAGACATCGTTCTTCAAGATTACAGTACGTTTAATAGTTCAGGCTAAGATGGCTGACTTAAAGGGTCTAGATAAGTTGTATCCATTTAGTTCTGGCACCGGTGCCTACGGGCATAGAAGCGCTCTATTCTCATACTCCGAATAAGATTTGTCGCTGCAGATTGCAGTCGCGCAAGCACTTAAAGCACTATAATAGTACGCACGTATAGTAGCAAAATCATAATGTATCCTCAAACATTATCTTGGATTGCTATACACGGAAGAAGTCGGATAATCTATAAAATTCCCTTTATTGCTATGGAGTGCTATCTATACTCATACTATAGCTGACCATAACGGGTTCGTGTTGCTTTTGAGCTGCGATTTGTAGTGCGCCGCCTGAAAAAGTATATCGCTTTGGCTGTCTCAGATTTTACTGAGGTAAGCAAGTTACTATTCGACGCCATGTTCACGATCTTTATAGAAATGCGTTACGAATATATTAAACGTTCCTGCTTCGATAGCATCTCGGATTTTCTGCATCAGATTAAGATAGTAATACAAATTATGGATCGTATTCAGCCGTGCACTAAGAATTTCACCAACGCGATACAAGTGATGTAAGTACGCACGCGAAAAATTACAGCATGTATAGCAAGAACAGCTTGCATCTAAAGGGCGTGTATCTCTACGGTACATCGCATTGCGAATCTTCAAGTCACCAAACCGCGTAAATAGCCAACCATGACGCGCGTTGCGCGTTGGCATAACACAGTCAAACATATCAATACCAGCAGCAACGCCGGACACTAAGTCTTCTGGATTGCCAACCCCCATTAAGTAATGTGGCTTATTGATTGGGAGCTTACAGCTAATATGTTGAAGTATACGCAACATATCCTCTTTAGATTCGCCTACTGATAAGCCACCGATCGCATAACCGTCAAAACCAATGTCCAATAATCCATCTACTGATTCTTCACGAAGAGCTTCATACATACCACCCTGCACGATACCGAACAGCGCGTTTAGGTTGTTAAGACGCCTAAATTCATCAAGTGATCGCTGAGCCCAGCGTAACGACATCCGCATTGAATATGCCGCAGTATTGTATGATGTCAGTACACCATCGATCATGTATGGGGTACATTCATCAAATTGCATTGCAATATTGGAGTTTAGTATTGTTTGCACCTGCATTGATATCTCAGGCGACATAAACAAGCGGTCACCGTTAATTGGCGAGACAAACGTTACACCATCCTCGGTAATCTTACGCAGCTTGGCAAGCGAGAATACCTGGAAGCCGCCAGAGTCGGTTAGTATTGGTCGCTCCCAGCCCATAAACCGGTTTAAACCGCCATGCTCAGTAATTACATCAAGCCCCGGGTGTAGCCACAGATGAAATGTATTGCTCAAGAGAATCTGCACTCGCATTTCCTCGAGCTCGCATGGGGCCATTGCCTTAACAGTACCATATGTGCCGACTGGCATAAAAATCGGTGTCTCGACCGTGCCATGATTTAGTATAAGTCGACCTCGTCGTGCGAGTCCATCGGTACGTAAAATATTAAATTTCATCATAAAAATGGGTACAAGGCAGTCTCTAGAGCGGTGTGTAACGAAAGAGTGGGGGAGGATATCAGCTTATTACTATATAGCAGAAGTGGCCCGGGTAAGTAGCATCGCATCGCCGTAACTGAAAAAACGGTAGCGTTTTGAGATCGCGTGGCAGTAGGCTCGGCGGATCGGCTCAACGCCTGCGAATGCAGACACTAACATCAGTAGTGTCGATTTCGGTAGATGAAAGTTTGTCAAAAGCCGGTCAATAATTCGGAATCGGTAACCGGGCGTAATGAAGATATCCGTTTCTGCACAAACCGCACGCAACTTTCTGCCGTCGCGCTCAGCATCGCGTGCTGCTGCTTCCAGTGCACGCATTGATGTCGTTCCGACTGCAATCACTGAGCGTCCCGCAGCCTTCGTGGCCTCAATTTCTTCGACCAGAAGGGGCGGAATGTTGTACCACTCGCTGTGCATCTTGTGGTGTCTAATGTCATTAGTACGAACAGGTTGGAACGTGCCAGAACCTATATGTAGTGTTAATGTAGCACAGCGAACGCCACGCGTCTTTAATGCAATAAGTGTTGGAATATCAAAGTGCAGACCGGCAGTAGGTGCTGCAATAGCGCCAGGCGTCATCGCAAAAATAGTTTGATATCGCATGTTATCGTAGCTATCTGGCTTGTGCTTAATATAGGGCGGCAATGGCAGCTGCCCATACCAGTTAATCAATTCGATACAATCATGTGAGAAGTGCAGCATGTAAAATGGTTTTACAACTTTGCTAATGCTTACGTCGAATGCGTCCGCAAGTCGGATGACCGAACCAGTCAAGAGGCGTTTGCCTGCTCGGATTTGTGCCAGTGCAGTGCGCGAACTAGTCACACGCTCAATTAGTACCTCAACACGCCCACCACTCTCTTTGATCCCATCGAATCGAGCCTTAAGTACTTTCGTATCATTAAAAACTAGCAGGTCGCTAGGCTCAACACAGACAGGCAGTTCAGAAAAACGGTGATCTAGCAGCGAGCCGTTTGGAATGACTTCAAGCAATCTGCTTGCGCTACGTTCTGGCAACGCATTTTGTGCGATCAACTCTGGGGGGAGATTAAAATTGAAATCGAGCAACGTGTACATAAAATTAGCTGGGTAGGATAGCACCATTACCCTGATGCACAGTGTGGAATTATGACAATAAAATATTATACTTACGATATCGTGATATCTTGCTTTATCCTATTAGTCGAAAACTATGTTATCCAGAAATTAACTGATGTGACACAGTGCCTAATCATCTTATAATAGTCGATATTACGCTGAGCTATTAGCACATAGTACTCCCTCCTAGAGGGTACAATCTTCTTATAAGCTGCGACATGCAGAGTACTGGCAAAGCTGTGAGGGACACACTGTTACCAAAGTTCTAGCTGAACCTGATACCGCCCTTCTAGCCCAGCCCGCTAATAAATTAGGCAGTAAGCCTTATAAAAAACTGGTTCGGCTTGGGTTGATACGAGATATCGATTTGATACAGCACTTTCTAATTCGATATGAGGATTATATAAAATTGATGCCGATTATTAAACTTCTACCTGGCATGACTGCGCATGTCGAAGGTAAAATCGTCTATTAACCACATCGCTAAATCGCCGCGGATTGTTGAGACATTTCTGGCTTGATAAACCTACTCACCCAGCCCGGTTACGAATTAAGTTTAAGGAATTACTTGCGATTTTCCATGCTGCTTGTTTATGATAAGCGACGTTTACATTACAGCACCAGCGCTTTCCGCGATCCGCTTATCACGCAATTGCAAGCTGCATTTATATTTCATAAAACCACGAATATTAGCACGCCAGCTAGAAAATTGCCGCAGACCTGGATGAAACTCACCCGATGAATCGATTACTATGTGGTGATATGGGAATCGGAAAGACAGTAGTTGCAGCGCTCGCTGAAACTCAGTTGATTGATGCCGGAATCAGGTGGTACTCATGACTTTTACTCAACTTCTAGCTGAACAATATCTATTAAATTGTGAACTAGCCGAAATCGCTAGGTGTATAATAGAGGGTATGTTTGACTGGGTGCTTGGGGGTCGTTCTATATAGATATAATCCTGCCCCTAAGCTTTTAGCTAAATGCCTATCTATCATGATGTTGTTTATGATAAACAGTACCGTTTATGCAGCACTTTTATGCGATGCTATAAGCGAACTTAGATATTGCGTTTAGCCTTGGGATCTAAATGTGGTTCCCTGAGATCTAAGATTATGTGCTGCTACTCGCATAGTTAATGCTACTCAAGATCGTGTTAGTTAGTCGCTTACGATGCACTTACGTGATGGTAGATCGAAATCATAGCACCGAAATTAGTATTTTACATCTGCATTAACTTTTGTATTCTAAGCTAGACCAATAAAACAAGTGCACTTAGCTGCATAATTATCATTATATTATAAGCTACGACTACGCGTAGTGTTTTCCTGTGTAACCAGAGGGTATTTATTCAGTATAATCTCTCTTTACTTTTATATAAAAACGATGCTCTAAGCAGGTATTGCCAGTCTATTATTTTCGGAACGTAGCGCCTATTTGTATCGCTTGAGTGTGAGCCGCTAACACTCCGCGTACAATAGCAGCACTAATACTATCGGCTTCAAAGGACTTGAGTGCGGCGATTGTTGTACCACTTTCTGAGACCACGCGCTCCAGCAGAGTACCAGAAGATTCATCTGATTGAGTAGCTAGTTGAGCAGCGCCAGAGAATGTGGTAAGTACCAAATCGCTAGCCTGTTTGTCGTTAAGTCCTAGCTCACATGCAGCGCGCTGCATAGCAGCAATGAAGTAGAATACATAGGCAGGACCACTACCAGAGATAGCTGTTACTGCATCCATTTTTGATTCATCCTCACACCATACGATCTTGCCGACCATCCGAAACACCTGCTCGGCAAGATATCGGTCAGCATCACCCACACCTTGTAGTGCTGTTAATCCAGTTACACCAATACCAATTAAAGCGGAAGTATTAGGCATCGCTCGCACTACGCGTGGGTATCTGTTTAGCCAATTTGATATATCTGCCGCACGTATACCGGCTGCAACGCTAATAATTAATTGTGCACTCAGCCACGGAGCGAGTGATTCGCTCACGATTTTTATCATCTGTGGTTTAACTGCAATGATAATCACGTCATAGTTAACGATCGTAGAATCTATAGTCTCACTGGTCTGCACTAGATATCGCTTCTCTAAACGCACACGCGCGTTGGCTAATGGGTCAATAGCGTGAAGATTGGATGATGGGATTCCTCGCTTGAGTATCCCGCCGATTAGCGCATTAGCCATATTACCCGCGCCAATAAATATTATTTTCATAAAAATTCTGTTTAGTGAGCTAGATAAGTTCTCGTCCCAAAAATCGCGGTACCGACTCGTATAATCGTTGCACCCTCTAGGATAGCTGCACTGAAATCGGTGGACATACCCATCGATAGCGTATCAAGATTAAGACCCTGCGCATTGATAGCATTAAATAATTCTCGCAATCTTCGGTGTGGAGTGCACTGGATGTGTAACCCAAATATTGGCTCAGGGATAGACATCAGTCCTCGTACTCGAAGCCGAGGAAGTAATGCAACGTCACATACTAGTGCAGCGATATCACTAGGTGCAACTCCGCCTTTAGATGCTTCGCCGCTAATGTTTACTTGTATGCACACATTAAGCGGCGGTAAATGAGTAGGCCGTTGCTCTGATAGTCGGCGGGCAATTTTAAGTCGATCTATCGAATGAACCCAGTCAAATTGTTCAGCAATCGCACGCGTTTTATTTGACTGTATCGGACCAATAAAATGCCATTCAATCAACCCACGTAACAGATGCAATTCGGCGATTTTGTCTAATGCCTCGCGCATATAGTTTTCACCGAAGGCTTTCTGGCCCGCTGTATACGCTGCGCGTATGTCATCGGCTGAAAAAGTCTTCGATACAGCAAGCAATTGTACGGTCGCTGCATCACGACCGGAAGCTATAGATATCGCCGAAATACGGCGGCGAACTACCTCCAAGTTTTTCGCAATAATAGAGAACATAGCACAGAATGGAGGGGGGTAGGGTTTAACAGGGGCGGCCCTTGATAAAAGCATGTGGCATAACGAATTGCATTAATATGCCTAAGTAAGCTATGCAGCCTAGATATGCTATGGCGATTATTTGTGGTTTAGTTTCTAATAAACATTCAAGCTGTAAATACTATTAGCACTATCGTGTGTATCTTATTTACACAAGTCTCTTATATACTCCAAAGACAAATAAGTCGAATTACGATATTACATTACTTATAGGATTACCGTAGATCATACGGTAATTTAAGTAGATCTGCATGTGATCTGTGACTAGAACGTTGTCAGCATCTCTTGATAAGAGAGACGGATTCGAATCTGATGGAGCTGAACATTAAGAATAAACACACATAAGAATACGAATATTGTATGTTAATAACATTAATATGGATGCTAGCGGGTAATTATTGCGCCATTTGCGTAAGTAAGTTCCCAGTAACCTGGGGTGATGCAAAAAACGGGGGGGGGTACGATAACATCTATCGGTTCCCATTATTTGAAATATTACTTTTGCGCAATACTGCGCGACTATCGCGCGATATAATGTTATCTAAGATTATGTTATTACCCATCTTACTTTTCGAATTTCGGCGTAGTTAGTGTGTTAATTATATAGAAGGAGATATGGCAGTAATAATCTGTTCCCATCGTTTATTTAACGAAATATACTGAGGCAGTACGAGTTTTTCACGTATGCATTAGTAGCCTGTATAGCTGCTTGAGCTAAGTTGAAATATATGCGAGTACGTGTATTTCTGTGATTTTACTATCGACTATATTTTTCGGAAAAGTAATTGATTAAAAGACTTACCTTATATTTTCCGTAAAATTTAAAAAATGATTTCATATTCAACGCAATTCCCGATTTAATAAGTGGTCAATTTTATATGATGAAATTTCGGAAAAAAATTTCTATGTGCACAATGCTACAGCAATTATATTAGGTAATAGCAATACGGTGGGTAAATTTGATAATTACGTTTAGTTTAACTTTGATTCAATGCAGTAAGGGCACCATCAGGTCTAGTTCAGCTGATCGTTTGCGCGCTTGACTCTATATGAATGAGATAATACACCACGCATCGTCGTACCCAGTACGATATACTATTGAGGTCATAAATAAATCTCTTGTTAGCGATGCTGTTTAATAACATAACTTTGTATTTTAAATCAGACAATTAGTATTCGGAAGCACCAAGTAACATTAATTATATTTATTTGATAGACCTACTAATATTAATTAATAATTAGGGCGTAACCTATTTTTTGTAAACTACATATACAGCATATAACAATTTATTATTAGACTATTTATACTCTATTTGAAGTACTGTAAAACTCCGATTAATTCGTGCGTCGGTGATGCCTTAATTTCGAGTAAATTGTCAGTTTTTTATAAAAATTATTCTGAATATATTTCAATTAGAAAAATGCTATTTTTATTTAATCCTAGACTTCTTTTGCCTTGTTAAATAAGACTACATTGATTATTCTCGATCTTGTTACAAGCTAATGTCCCATATTTCCCATATAGGTGAGATAACAATTTTTGTTATCAGTAGTTAAAATCTACTAGGTAAATGATGCAGTGACATAACGGTTTAAATCGCATCAACTATAATATTTTGTTTTTAATCAGCTCTATTATTTATGCAGTTAACTAAACCTTAAAATTGATTTTTCATATAGGTATAGAAATAGTTTTTCGAATGTTTCCCTTAACAGGCATTTTATCAAGAAATTGTAGGATTTATAGCTAGGCTAATAACAAAACAGCGTGTAGAAAATAGAATCTGTTAGTCTTATGCGTCTATTAACGAGGATAGAAATTTGTTGATTATAAATTATGTCTATATATTAGCTGGAGGCTGATATATAGACATAATTTATATTGTTATATTTAATTACTTACTCTTACTAGTTTTAGTGCTTAAAGCTTATTTATATTTTTATAGGTGAATAAGATGGTAATCTACGGTACTAGCCTAAGATAGATATACTTAGGCTAGTACACTATTTCTATAAAACAGATAGATAAATCTATTTGCTTAAAGTTGTATATACAAATATAGTTTTAGATTTTTTGCATGAACACATGCTTACTATTGTTTCGGTTTTTTATATAAATCTTAAGCATGGTCCGCACGTTAAATATAGTCCAGGCTAGATTAAGTACTATTTAAGTTAGTCTGTAAAAAATTTATAGGATTTTTTACACTATTAAATACCATCCAATTTATATAAGAACAAAAAACGATAATGGTACTATTGCAATAAACTATCCCTAGTCAGGAGTACGAAGCAAGCTGAAGAGAGTATGCTTACTTTTACTACGCGATTTCCGAACGTAAAGTTTGAAATGCTATTTATGTCGAATCTGAATATACATTTTTTGTATAAAAATACAAACATTTATTAGCATATACTAAAGATTATTATTCTACTATTTTAGGCATGTCTTAAGTAAGAGAAAAAATAAAGTAAGAATATTAAGATTAACTAACGAAACGATTATTTCCAATAATTTATCCTAGATATATTACTTAATACTATATGTTTTCTCTTTCGAGGGTTATATATATTTTATATACAGGTACTAACGTATTCGCTAATTTCTCTCTATTTTAATCTCGTGGCACTTATCTGAGTTTAATGGCTAGTTCTCTAGGTATTAAGCCGAGCTAGTTGACTTGCCGCATGTGCTAAACGTGTTACTTCTCCCCAGTTTTGGGAAATTATTGCTGCTGTAGGAGTAAGCCAAGAGCCACCCACACAAATCACATTAGGTAAATCAAGGAAGCTTCTTACTGACTCCTGCGTGATGCCGCCGGTCGGACAAAACTGTAATGTCGGAAAAGGACCACTAAATGCTCGTAGCATATCTAACCCGCCAGCCTGCTGTGCAGGAAAAAACTTTACCGTATCATAGCCAAGCGAAAGCGCCCGCAGAATATCAGAGGGCGTCATCACGCCAGGAAGTAACGGTAAGTCAATATCTTTAGCAGCCGCATGAAGGGCGTGCGTAAGTCCAGGTGATACACCGAATGTGGCGCCAGCGCGCTTAGCTTCTTTAACCTGTGTGGTAGTAGTGATCGTACCAACACCTACAACAATATCCGAGGCAAACTTCGATGCATGCTCAATTGCTTTCAGGCCGACAGCGGTTCGTAAAGTAATTTCTAGAACTCTTACCCCACCCTCATATAGTGCATGCACGACTTGCTCGCACTGTTCTACTGACTCAAGTGTTAGAACTGGGATAACCGGCCCTATCCGCATAATTTCACCTACGGATTTCATCTGTAGTTTTCCTATAGTTTAAAATGAGACGATACCTTCATTTGTTATCTCGCTAAAAAACTGAAGCCCCTTGCTCAGCGGGTAGCGCTGCCGCACGGAAAATACCGAACAGCTCTCGACCAAAGCCAAGCTTATCCTGATAGGAATGTATTATAGGCTTTTCGCTCATGCGAGATGCCCACTCTGCCGCATCTACGTCTAGTTTTCCAGCCTCTGCATCAAGTGTAATTATATCGCCACTACGTACTTTACTAATCGGGCCATTTAGAAGAGCTTCGGGTGATAAATGAATAACTGCCGGCACCTTTCCTGAAGCGCCCGACATTCTGCCGTCAGTTATCAGTGCTACGCTAAAACCTTTATCTTGCAAAACCCCTAGTAACGGCGTGAGCTGGTGCAGCTCTGGCATTCCATTAGCCCTTGCTCCCTGGAATCGTACTACAACGACACAATCGCGATCTAGATCACCACGATCGAAAGCAGCTTGCACACCCTCTTGTGAATCAAAGACGATAGCTGGTGCAGTAATACTGCGATGTCGCAATGCGACGGCAGAAATCTTAATTATTCCTCGTCCTAATGAGCCTTGCACTAGTCGTAGTCCGCCATCCATCTGGAATGGTTCGGTAGCACTGCGCAGAACATCTTTATTATGGCTTTCGCGTGATCCATCAATCCAGAGTAATTTACTGTTGACTAATTTTGGTTCACGCGTATAATAGTATGACAAGTTATTTCCAGAAACGGTCGTTACGTCATCGTGCAAAAATCCAGCCTCGAGTAATGTGCGTGTGAGGAAAGCCATACCCCCAGCTGCATGATAGTCATTAACATCTGCTTTACCATTTGGATATATCTTCGCTAATAGCGGTACTACACGCGATAGGTCATCAAAGTCATTCCAGTCAATTATAATTCCAGCAGCTCGGGCAATTGCTACTAAGTGTAGCGTATGGTTAGTGGATCCTCCGGTGGATAGTAGCGCAACAATACCATTAACAATTGCTTTTTCATTAATCACGCGACCAATCGGCGTGTACTGCGAACCTTTAGCGGTAAGCTGTAACACGCGGCGTGCTGCTTCAGCAGTGAGCGCATCACGCAGCGGCGTATATGGATGAACAAATGCTGCACCCGGCAAGTGCAGGCCCATGATTTCCATCAGCAGCTGGTTTGAGTTTGCTGTTCCATAAAATGTACAGGTGCCATGGCTATGGTACGCACGAGCTTCACTATTGAGCAATTCCTCGCGCCCTATAGCGCCGATAGCAAACTGCTGACGGATTTTAGCTTTTTCATCATTAGATAAACCACTAGTCATCGGTCCTGCAGGTACGAAAATCGTTGGCAAATGGCCAAATTGTAATGCACCAATCAATAAACCGGGCACGATTTTGTCGCAAATGCCCAAGCATAGCGCTGCATCAAACATATTATGCGTTAATGCAATCGCTGTCGACATCGCAATTGTCTCGCGAGAGAATAATGATAGCTCCATTCCTGCGTTACCTTGCGTGATGCCATCGCACATCGCTGGTACACCACCAGCAAATTGAGCAACCCCCCCCGCTTCGCGGGCAGCTTGTTTTATAACGTCAGCAAAGTTACGGTACGGCGCATGCGCTGATAGCATCTCATTGTAGGCTGACACAATTCCAATATTTGGATGCTGCATTGCTCGGATAGCGATTTTATCTTGTCCCTCAAATCCGGCAGTACCATGAGCTAAATTGGCACAAGATAATACACTACGTGCGGGAAACTGTCCCTGTGCATCTTCGATCCGAGTTAAATAAGCATGCCGCGTTGCCTTACTACGCTCGATGATTCGATCAGTTACATTTGTCAGCCGGGTGTGTAACGAAGTCATGAAAATCGCTCCTGGAAACGGGCAGAACACGCAATGAAGCCAGATAGTCTGTGTCGCTAGATAGACCAGAAGCTTAGACTAGTATTTAGTGTTATTGAGTTTAATGGAAAGTCTAAATAAACTCAATTAGGTTGATTAAAGTTTTCTCATATTTATCGATCTTAGGGCGAATTATAATAGCAATTAGCATTGCTATTATATAATTTTGGTGGATGAGTGTAGTGTCAGCATACACACCTCTAAATAATTCTCGATTTTTCTATATATCTTATTAAGAGAAACTAGCTTATAATTTTGTGCCTCTGCTATGAGCTCTACTACAGAAGATTTCGATAATTTGAAATTAGGATTTCGAAAAATGGCATACAGGCATGTATCTTATTTAATAAGCAATCATTACACACGTTTTAAAGATTCTTAATCGTATCCAACTGTCTTTCGGCTTATAATTGAGTATTCATCAGCATAGACTACATAGAATTCCGAAAAACTGTGTATGAATCTAGTATAAATACCTAAACATTTCTAATACACTATGTGTAAATACAGCCACGTCTATAGATAGCATAGTAGCAACTATGTAATGGAAGTAAGTGTTAAACACTAGCTGCACTTAGATATAAGATAATCTAAGTAGTATAATTCTGATGTCGAGTTTACTAATATTTAGTAAACAGCTAAGCAATGCTACAAGTCCTTACACAAGATTACAACAATCACGCCAAAAAACGACCGCACCAAACAACTCTAAATACTAGAAATTTTCTAAATATTTTATACTGCTGATCAGGGTAACAGTTCGCATATTGCTCTAATATAGAAAACAATATATTATACATTGTACTTTTATACATATATATTATCGTAGATACGATATGTGTATAAAAGCTCTAGAGTAGAAATTAGGTATTATAAATTGCGCTACCAACAGCTACTACCAATAAATATTCGACTACGCAGGCTTGCTTAGAGCGCTATATTTACGACAATCAATAGAAGACCGTATAGTTCTGCAAACTATGAAGCGATTCATATGATATTAAAAATACTCATAGTGCTTTTTTATTGTCGCACTTCACCGTGGCCCAACACGATATATTTTAGTGAAGTTAGCCCTTCAAGTCCGACTGGACCGCGCGCATGTAATTTGTCGTTAGAAATTCCGATTTCTGTACCTAGCCCGTATTCGAAGCCATCAGCGAAGCGTGTTGATGCATTAACTATCACACTTGCTGAATCGACCTCCCTTAGGAACTGCATTGCACGATCATAGTGCTCAGTTACGATCGCATCAGTATGCGCGGAGCCATATACATTAATATGATTAATCGCCGCGTCGATACCATCTACGACTCTAATGGCAAGCACTGGTGCTAAGTATTCTGTGTGCCAATCGGCTTCAGTCGCATCTACAATGGGCCTGATACCGGCATCAGTTAGAATTATACGTGCATCTCTATCCACGCGTAGTTCGACCCCCTTATCCCGATATATCTTGCCAAGCATTGGCAGTATAGTTGGGGCGATCTTCCATCCAATAAGCAGCGTTTCCATCGTATTGCAAGTAGCATACCGATGCGTTTTTGCGTTATCGCATATTTCCAGCGCTTTGCTAATATTAGCGCTCTCGTCCACATAGACGTGGCATATGCCGTCTAGATGCTTAATCATCGGTATTCGGGCTTCATTAATTAATTTTTGGATCAAGCGCTTTCCACCACGTGGTACAATCACGTCGATATAGTCAGTCATTGTAATCAGCTTACTTACTGCTGCCCGATCCGGTGTACAGACTACTTGTACTGCATCTCGAGGTAGACTGCTCATGTGCAGCACTTCGGAGATTAGCATGGAAAGTGCTGTATTAGATGCGATTGCCTCCGATCCACCACGCAGGATTACTGCATTACCAGATTTGAGACATAGTGCGGCCGAATCAATCGTAACATTCGGCCGAGACTCATAAATTATACCAATCACACCTAGCGGTACCCTCATCTGACCAACTTGTATACCCGTGGGACGAGTTCTTATGCCGATAATTTCGCCAATTGGATCAGGAAGCGCCGCAACCTGCCGAACGCTCTCAATCATCGTTGTTAGCACTTTATCCGACAGCGTGAGTCTGTCGATGAAAGCCTCGTCGCGCCCGTGAGCTCGCGCCCGATCGACATCACGCGCATTTGCTTGTTGCAGAGCACTGGATTGTTCCTGGATTGCTAGCGCAATTCGTTCAAGCGTTGCATTCTTAGCGGCTCTCGATATACTAGCGATTGCCCTTGATGCTGCACGTGCTCGCTGACCTAAATCGGTCATGTAGCAGTCAATATTCATTTTTGTGTTCTCGCAGGGCTATATACAATTAGAATTGTAATTGCCTAGTCTACATAAATTTAACCGTTGTGCGGCCTTACGATCAGCTAATCAGCTAATCAGCTATCGTAGCAATGGAATGAGTTCCCGTAGGCTTACGAGCCTATCTTTCGCACAGCGGCAGTATCTATAGCGCCGGGCTGTGCAATCATCATCGCTAGATCAAATAAACCATCCCACGGATCCGCTGGTGGCAGTAATGTATCAGCAGGTTCGATGCTCAGATGCATTGCCCTCGCCACGCTGCACAGCCCTTTAATCTGTCGATCTAGACGTACCGCCAACCACAGTGCCCGCTCAAGCAAAGATTCATTAACGCGTTGCAATGCGAGAGGCATGAGCTTTTCGCACATCTTACAAACGCGATTCTCACGCATCAAGATTGCTAATGATTTTCCGGCAGTCAGCCCCCGCTTAATTCTTATCAGCGCACGAATTTCTTCTACAATAGCCCAAAGAACTAACACCGGCGTCTCACCTGCCCCACGCAATCCATCAAGCATCCGTGATAAGCGGAGCACATTGCCAGAGAGCATTGTCTCGTTGAGACTAAACACATCATAGCGAGCGACGTTAAGCATTACATCCCTCACTTGCTTGAGCGTTAATTCACCGGCTGGATATAGCCAGCCCAGTTTTTGAATTTCTTGATGGGCGGCAAGCAGGTTACCCTCAACCCGCTCGGTGATAAAGTGCAATGTTTGCAGACCTTCATCACCCGGGACAAAGCTTTGTTGCTGTGCTGCGAGCCGTTTAGTAATCCAGTTTGGTAGCTGTGTGCGCTCGATTGTGTCGATACGTACCGCTATGCCAGCTTGAAGTAATGCAGCAAACCATGAGGTCTTTTGCGTTACGACATCTAGCCTCGGTAATGTAATCAATACTAGCGCATCGGGATTGTCTAATGCCGCCAACGTCTTTAATGCCTCACCACTATTTTTGTCTAGCTTTTGAGTCGGAATGCGCAATTCGACTATCTGCCGCTCGCCAAATAACGACATCGATTGCATAGCACCAAGCAGCAAGCTCCAATCAAAACCACGATCGACAGAGAGTATACTTCGCTCAGTAAAAGCGGCCGCGCGGGCTGCGCTACGGATATGTGCTACAGCCTCTTGAACGAGCAACAACTCATCGCCATACACGATGTACAAGCGACCTAACATCTTAGCGAGATGTGACTCTAGAGCATCTATACGAAGTTGCATTAGCCCATATCCAGTTTACCACGGTAAGATCCTATAAGAACTCCTAGTCTAGGTTGGCTAGAGATTATGCTTATGCATTGTAATAGTTAACTCACCAAATCGGTTAGTCACCATATAGTAAATCGCACTTGTATGACTTAGCTAAAACATACTGGTTGGAAGAGCTTATTAGCGATTAAGATAAGCACGGTAGGTATGCACTAACATTATGCTATCCGTTCTTACTAGTTGGTAGGGCGGAGCATGGTTCAGCGCATACGCATTGCGCTGCTCGTCTATATTACGTTGGACTAAGCTAGTGTTGCACTATCCTGAAATCAATAAGATTGCCCGTACCGTCTATACCCTTAACACTCTGTGTTTGACTGTAACTCTTGACAATTTGCTGAATTGAGCTCATCAGCGTAAGTCGCTTAAATGGGCAGCCCCAGTTACTACGCAGCTGGAAAGTATATCGACAAAACAACACTGCTGCTACAAACACGCTGCAGCAACGTGCTAATCTGTATTTAGTTATGTTATAGCATCTCTTCAAAAGACTACATTTACAAGCCGCCCCGGCACGATCACTACTTTCTTTGGCGTTTTTCCTCTAGAAAACTTATTCAGTATCTCATGCGAAAGTACTACCCGCTCTATGATCTCGCGTGGCATGCTGCGCGTTACCTTTAACATACCACGCGTTTTACCGTTAATCTGTAGTACTAGTTTTACTTCGCTTTGTTCTAGTGCCAGTTCATTCACTTTCGGCCATGTTGCGTCTAGTAGCGTACCAAATTGCGTTTCATAACCAAGTTCGTACCACAGTGTAAACGTGACGTGCGGTACTATAGGATATAGTATACGCAACAAAATACCATATCCTTCGTATAGGACATCGGCGCTGATCTCTTTAGCTACCTCCATCGCATTCAGCATTTTCATCGCCGCAGACACGACAGTATTATATTGAAGTCGCTGATAGTCAAAGTCAGCCTGTTTGAGCATGGAATGAATCTCACAGCGCAGTGCTTTGCTCGAGTCTTTCGGGGCTATAGTGTCTAGTACTGGCTGTGTCGTAAACATTGCGTAGTGCACATAGCCGAACGTCCATAATCGATGCAGGAAACGTCGCGCGCCTTCAAGGCCGGCACTAGACCATTCAAGCGACTGCTCTGGCGACGCCGCGAACATTGTAAATAATCGCACGGCATCGGCTCCGTGTAAATCGATTAGCTGCTGCGGATCAACGCCGTTATTCTTCGACTTTGACATTTTTTCAAGGCCGCCCATCTTAACCGGCTGGCCATCGGTATGTAGAACCGCGCTAATCGGACGTCTTTTATCATCATATGACAACGTCACATCTGAGGAATTAAACCATATTTTCTTACCAGACGAATCCTTACGATAGTACGTCTGATCAAGCACCATACCTTGCGTGACTAAATTAGTAGCCGGCTCGGAGAAGTCAGTCAGACCAAGTCCTTGCATTACCTTGGCCCAGAATCGTGAATATAGTAAGTGCAAAATCGCATGCTCAATGCCACCGATATATTGATCCATAGGCATCCAATAGTCGGTACGGGGGTCCACCATTGTGGGTGCATCTGAACATGTATATCGCGAGAAATACCACGCAGAATCGACAAACGTATCCATTGTATCGGTTTCACGCTTTGCCTCGGCGCCACAGCGCGGGCATACGCAGCGCATAAAAATTTCGGACTTGGCTAGTGGATTGCCGCTGCCATCTGGCACCAGGTCTTCAGGTAACAGAACGGGCAAGTCTTGCTCTGGCACTGGTATATCGCCACAGCTTGAGCAATAAATTATTGGGATTGGTGTACCCCAATAGCGCTGCCGCGAAATGCCCCAGTCATGCAACCGGTATATGATTCGTTTGCTACCAAGCCCCCTAACAGAAAGGTCCGCCGTGATAGCTTCAGCCGCTTGATCATAGTTCATACCATCATACTTTCCGCTATCTATAGGGACACTAATACCTCCCTTTCCGCAGAAGTCTTGCGAAGAATATACCACCCTATCTTGCGCTGCCCTGATCCGATTAATGGGTATATGGTACTTCGTAGCGAACTCAAAATCACCTTCATCGTAGATCGGCACACCCATTACTGTGCCTTCGCTATAGTCCATCAACACGTAGTTACAAACCCATACTTCAATATCAGCTCCTGTCAATGGATGTTTAACATAGAAGCCGGTAGGCACTCCTTTCTTCTCTATTGTTAAGATATCAGACTCAGCCACTCTACCGTGCTTACACTCGTCAATAAACGCCTGCAATGCGTATTTGTTTTGTGCTAGTCTCGTGGCGAGCTCGTGCTCAGCAGCGATAGCTAAGAACGTGACGTCCATAATCGTATTTACGTGAGTGGTAAACACGCGCAATAATTGTTGTTGCCCATCAATCTCATATGGGAAACTAATGTTCACGCCATGGCTCTTGCCAATCCAGTTACACTGCATTGTTTTCACGCGCTCAGGCCACCCTAGAAGATCTAGGTCCTGAAGCAATGGCTCCGCGTATTTCGTGATCCGTAGGTAGTACATCGGGATTTGTCGCCTCTGCACTACCGCTCCAGAACGCCATCCACGTCCGTTAACAACTTGCTCGTTAGCTAGTACAGTTTGTTCAATTGGATCCCAATTTACTGTCCCTTCCTTCTTATACGCAATGCCCTTTTCTAGCATTTTGAGGAATAACCATTGGTTCCATTTATAGTAATCTGGCTTACATGTTGTAATTTCACGTGACCAGTCGATCGCTAGTCCCATCGCCCGCATCTGCTTCTTCATGTAAGCGATGTTTTCATATGTCCATTTGGCTGGTGGCACGCCATTGGCAATCGCTGCATTTTCCGCTGGCATCCCAAATGCGTCCCATCCCATGGGCATTAGCACGTTATAACCATGCATGCGTTGGTAACGATATAGCACATCATTAATCGTATAGTTGCGCACATGTCCCATATGCAACTTTCCAGACGGGTATGGCATCATCGAAACGCAATAAAATTTTTTTTTATCGATACGCTCAAAACTACGATAAACATCATCATCTCGCCACGCTTTCTGCGCGGCGGATTCGACATTGGCGGGAACATATTTATCTTGCATAATGGTCGTCCGTAACAGAAAACCTATCGCTTTCTTAATGTAAAGAGCCCGTGTATGCACCTTATATTAAGAAAGCGATAGGTTTTCTGGCATTCGGGTGACAGAGTTTGTCCCTTATCAATACATGTAGACGCACTGCACGGCAGTGCAGTATTAGTCGGCACGAAAGTTATATACGTAATCTATCGTAGATATTGCATAAAGTTAAGGTTGTTGCATGCAGGGCATAGCATGCAACAACTATTGCAATTCAGACTATGAGTCACGAACAGTGTTGTGATAATAAAAAACGTTACTCTTGTAGACGGATAAATACTAGTTTTTGCTGCATGATACAGCTAGCATATCGCGAAATGCACACCCCTATATTAATACCCAAAATCCGATACCCGCGAGCAGCCTGAACATATCAATTTTAAACATCTATCAGCGAAAGTGCTATAAATAGCTCGAACTGATGCTACTGGTAAGGTCAGAAACTTTCTGCATGGAGGGCTAGTGTAAATCTAACACGTCCCACATATCGTATAGCCCTGCCGGACGATCGAATAGAAAACAAGCAGCTTTGACTGCGCCCTGCGCGTATGCAAGGCGACTAGCCGACTTATGCGTAATTTCTATGCGCTCTCCTGTGCCAGCGAACATCACTGTATGATCACCACCGATATCGCCACCTCGAATGACTGAAAACCCAATCGTTGACGGATCACGCTCGCCTATTGTGCCGTGACGTCCGTATAGGGCGCAATCGGCCAAATTACGATCTAATGCGGTTGCAAGTACTTCGCCCATTCGCAAAGCTGTGCCAGATGGTGCATCAACTTTATTTCGGTGATGCGCTTCAATAATTTCAATATCATAGCCTGTAGAAAAATATGCAGCGGCTATTTGTAGTAGCTTTAACGTCACGTTCACACCCATACTCATGTTCGGCGAAAATACAATTCTCAGCGTTCGAGCGGCAGCGACTAACTCAGCTTTCTGAGATTCTGTAAAACCTGTCGTACCTATCACCAGACGTGTGTGATACCGACGAGCTACTTTTAGATGCTCAATCGTACCCTCAGGCCGCGTAAAATCGATCAGCACGTCTGAATCTGCAAGTACACGGTGTATATCGTCGGTGATCTCGAGACCAGTCTCTCGCCCGGTGAAAACGCCAGCATCCTGACCTAGTGAAATAGCACTCGGGCGCTCTAGCGCACCTGATAACATAACTCCTGATGTATTTAGTACCGTTTCAACTAGAATTTTTCCCATACGGCCCGATGCCCCTGCGATAGCAATTCTTATCATTAATCAATCCATTATGCGCCGCGACTTCACGGCATTATCTAGCTTTACAGGCTCTGTTTCTACAGTAAACGTATATCCCCTTAACTACTAAGGTCTTAACTGCCACTTTCTTTGGGGTCTCTGCTGTGATCATCGATTTTATCGATCAAATCACGCTCGGATAGCAAGTTGTTAGCCCCTGTCCAGCTTACTACACGATCATCGACAAAATTTACGACTAGGTCTCTCTGCTCAATAATAGAAGTTTGGCCGCGCTTAAAATAAAACATATAGTCCCAACGGTGGACATGGAAAATATCGGTAAGTAACGGCGTGCCTATAAGGCTACGCACCTCGTCCTTGGACATACCGACGCGTAGCATCGATGCGGCTTCGGCTGATACAAAATTGCCTTGCACAATCGTTATCTGGTATGGAGTAATTAAGTGCGCAATGGATTGTGTAAAACCACCGTATGTCTTACATGCACCAAGTAAAGCTATGCTAGCAAAAACAAGAACGCGAACTACTACTGAAAAGGTTATCGCATGCAATTGTAATTCAGAGGAAAATATTGAACTCTTTTTATCCATAAAACATAACCTAACACTGCTTTGATTGATTTTGGCTGAAAGACACACCCACTCGGACCGAAACACCCCAAAACAGATTACCATTAGGATCTAATATTATATACTCTATAAAGGCCTAGCAATGACCGATCCCGCTGACCTTAAGAATATGGGGCTTAAAGCAACTTTACCGCGCCTAAAGATTTTAGAGATTTTCCAACATGGCTCTATGCGTCATTGGACCGCGGAAGACATCTATCGCAATTTGCTTAATGAAGATCTAGATATTGGCCTGGCAACTGTTTATCGTGTGTTAACGCAGTTCGAGCAAGCCGGTTTGCTTAGGCGTAGTAATTTTGAGTCTAGCAAAGCTATATTCGAGCTTAATGAGGGTACGCACCACGATCATTTGGTATGCTTAGACTGCGGCCGAGTTGAGGAATTTAATGATCCTCAAATAGAATATCGCCAGCAATTAATTGCTAAAGAACGGGGCTTTAAGCTACAGGAACACGCACTCGCGATGTACGGTTTTTGCACAAAAGGATGTAAAAAAGGCAACCAAAATTTAAAAAATTGTAGAGAAGAGCGAGTTAAACCAAGCTACTATATAGCTTGCTTGAAGCGCCTGCAAAAGATATAGTTAGTGATTCATTTTATATAAATAAAACATTCTTATATTGTGGGGTAAAAATCTTCCTTTCTAGCAAAAAGAAAACCCTATACCTTTATAGAAATACTGTATCTAACAAGATATCTAATGATTCGCTGCTCGGTATTTACTATATAGGTTTTTCTAGCCTAACTCATTATAAATCAAATGTTAAAATATAGATTTTACAGCTTTTAGTTTTCCTGTAGAGTGCATAGTAGTAGGAAAACGGAGTATCAAAGCATTTTTCATGCAGAAAATCTGCATGAATATTTTTTCTCGTATAAATAGTAAATACTTAATATATATAAGTAAAGATTATTTACATAATATCTAATTTTTTTAACTATTATTAAGCAGAATTTAATTCTGATTAACTAGAATTTAATTTCATTAAGCTATATTAGATTTAGAAAAAATACACTACCTGATACCGATTTTAGGAGATTTAGATAAGTGATACTTATAAAGTATTACAAAACTCTGATAGCCGTTTAACTAGCACTATATTTTTAGTAAAGTATCTGAATTAATCAATACTACTTAGCTAAGTAGTATTGATTAATTCAGTGAAAAAACTGCATAGAAATTTAAATTAGTTAAAAAATATTCTTAGGAATCCTGTCTTTGTCTTAATTATGATAAATATCACGTTGTGTTCAGGTAATATTTGAACACAACGTGATATTTATCTATTCGATAACATAATTAAAATAATGTGACTTTATAAGAAAGCCATCCTGATAAGTAAAGAATTTGCAATTTCATGTGCAAAAGCTTCGATTTTAAAAAATGTCAACTATCACTCAATCCCCTATGCTAAAAATCTAACCTCGTCCTATGGGCTTTCTTTTTTGCCCGGAAGCAGTTGCTTTTAAATTTGATAAAAAATTGACGCAATTTAAAAAAGCTTTATTTTATATGTTATTACTTAGCATTAGCCAATGCCACCGTTGTATCAAGCATCCTATTCGAGAAACCCCATTCATTATCGTACCAGCTTGAAACTTTTACGAGACGGCCTGATACCTTGGTAAGAGTTGCGTCGAATATCGAGGATGCTGGGTTGTGATTAAAGTCAATCGATACCAACGGTGCAGTGCTGTAGTCGAGAATACCATTGAGCGACCCCTCCGCCGCTTCTTTTAGAATCTTATTTACTTCATCTACATGAGTATCTCGTGAGGCAATAAACGATAGATCAACAATAGACACGTTAATTGTTGGCACACGTACAGCGTAGCCATCTAGCTTACCGTTAAGTTCTGGAAGCACTAGCCCGACAGCTGCGGCGGCGCCGGTTTTAGTCGGGATCATGCTATGAGTAGCTGAGCGAGCACGACGCAGATCCTCATGGTGCACATCAGTTAACACTTGGTCATTTGTGTACGCATGAATTGTCGTCATTAAGCCGTTTTCAATGCCAATCTTGTCCTGTAGTGGCTTAACCATTGGTACAATACAATTTGTCGTGCACGAAGCATTTGAGATAACTGTATCTGTCGATTTCAGTGCCTGGTGGTTGATACCATAAACAATTGTTGCATCGATATCTTTTCCGCCGGGTGCGGAGATGATAACCTTCTTCGCGCCACACTTTAAGTGTGTAGCTGCTTTCTCCTTCGAAGTGAAGAAACCAGTACACTCTAGTACAACATCGATGTCGAGATCAGCCCATGGTAGCCCAACTAAATTACGGTCTGTAAGCACACGAATATGATCGCCGTTAACTATCATATAGTCCCCATCAACCGCAACACTACCCATGAATTTGCCGTGGGCAGTGTCATACTTGGTTAGATGCGCGTTGGTTTTAATATTACCGAGATCGTTAATCGCCACGATCTCTATGTCATGTTTCTTGTTACCCTCATAATGGGCTCGTAGCGTATTGCGTCCAATACGGCCATAACCGTTAATCGCAACGCGAATCGTCATATTTATCTCCTCATAGGTACGTGCGGCACGCGCTCGTCACTTTATATTTCTTCAGCTTAATCTAATACTGACTTTACAGTTTTGATAATGTTATCGATCGTAAAACCAAAATTCTTAAATAATACGCCGGCAGGCGCCGATTCGCCAAACGTATTAATTCCAATGACGCCACCCTCGATTCCTACGTATTTATGCCAAAACGCTGTAACACCAGCCTCGATTGCTACTCGTGCCACGCCACGCGGCAGTACATGCTCGCGCCATTCAGTCTCTTGTCGGTCAAATACAGTAGATGATGGCATTGATACAACACGAGTGCTAATGCCTAAGCGAGCGAGCGGCTTAACGGAATTCATCGCGAGTTCCACCTCAGAACCTGTTGAGATTAGAAGCACTTTACGAGCCATGATATCGTTATTCCAGTCGTGTAATACATACCCGCCTCGCGCGACTGAAGCGATCTGATCATGAGTTCGCGGGAAGAATGTTAGGTTTTGCCGACTAAAGATCAACGATGATGGCCCGTGACGCTCGACCGCCTGCGTCCAAGCCACCGCAGTTTCTACTGAGTCAGCGGGGCGCCATACCTCCATGTTTGGGATTAGGCGAAGACACGATATGTGCTCGATAGACTGGTGCGTCGGGCCATCCTCGCCTAGTCCGATCGAATCGTGTGTAAACACAAAAATCGATCGAGTTCTCATCATCGATGCCATCCTTAATGCGTTTCGGCTGTAATCTGAGAAGATTAGGAATGTGCTTCCAAAAGGCAAGTAGCCCCCATGCAGGGCAATACCATTGATTGCAGCGCTCATGCAAAACTCACGCACACCATAATTGACATGATTGCCCCATTCTAGCAGCTTTAGGTTGCTTTCGCAGCGGGCGCGTACTGCCTTACTGGCTTTCCAATAAGTCAAAGTTGAACTAGCAAGATCAGCCGAACCACCAAGCAGTTCTGGCAGCGCCGAAGCTAGCACCTCGATTGCTTGCTGCGACGCTTTACGAGTCGCGACTGCTTCGGCTCGCTCGTTGACATCGGCAATTAGCTGCTGTGCTGCATCGGCCCAATGTGCAGGAAGTCGTCCAGCAATGCGACGCTCAAACTCGGCCGACTGCTTTGGATACTTCGAACGATATACAGCGAAGCTCCTATTCCACTCACACTCAGCCTTAGCACCTGCGTTTTTTGCATTCCACAATGTATAAACATCTGGAGGAATTACAAAAGACTCGGTGTCCCAACCGATCGCTAGGCGTGCTGCGGCAATCTCGATATCACCTAGTGGCGCGCCATGTACACCGTGACTGCCAGCCTTGTTTGGCGCCCCTCGACCTATAACTGTACGGCAACAAATTAGCGTTGGTTTATTCGATTTCTTTGCGATACGGATAACTGTATCAATTTCCTCTACATCATGGCCATCGACCGAACGGATTACATTCCATCCATAGGCTTCGAAGCGCTTTGGCGTATCGTCGGCAAACCAATGCTTTACCTCCCCATCAATCGAAATACCATTATCGTCATATAATACAATCAGCTTCGACAACCCAAGTGTACCTGCTAGCGAGCAGGCCTCATGCGAGATCCCCTCCATTAGGCATCCGTCTCCGACGAATACATACGTGTAATGGTTAACAATCTTCACATCAGGTTGATTAAATTCAGCCGCCAATAGCGCTTCTGCTAGCGCCATACCTACCGCATTAGCTAATCCCTGACCTAATGGCCCAGTAGTCGTCTCCACACCCGGTGTTATTCCTACCTCTGGATGGCCCGGCGTCCTCGAATGCAATTGCCTAAAACGCTTCAACTCGTCCATCGGCAAATCATAGCCACTTAGATGTAGCAACGCATACAACAACATCGACCCATGTCCATTGGATAGAACGAACCGATCCCGGTCTACCCAATGCGGATTAACTGGATTATGTCGCAGATGACGTTGCCATAGTGCTACAGCAATTTCGGCCATTCCCATGGGCATTCCAGGATGGCCGGAATTTGCTTGCTGCACAGCATCCATAGATAGCGCACGGATTGCATTAGCCATCATGCTGGTCTTTGTAGGGGGCTGGGTTGTCATATCGTGTCTAGACGCAGGAAAAAACAAGGCCTCGCGGGGCGCAGGAGATTATATAGGGACATATCATGAGAATTTTCCTGCACAGTACATCATTTTAACAGACAGTTTTATCAAGGCTAATCGGATAGACACAGCAATAGCGTACTGATAATGCATTTATACCTATATTCATGTTTGTGCTCTAGCACTCACTAATCCCAAAACATGTGGATACCCTATACGCCTTCTCAAGAGTCGCGCTTGCAGGGTATGCAAATTTTTTATAGACCGAGACGTTACAGCATAGACGGAATACTAAGACGCAGTCATATCTAACTTTATACAACCTAATGTCTATAGCTTACGGCGCCCCGTAAGCGGCAATCTTTTATTGTCTGTAATAGCAAAACATATTGCTTTGAGAATCAAGCATAGTAAATAATGCAACCGTGCTGGCGATCTAGCAAAACTACGTTTATGTCAATCATGATGCTACGCAATAAGACGATTAGCTCACTATCTCTTTTACGCTAGCAGTCACCGCTGTGATAACTAAGCAATAAAAATTCAGTTAGCGTAACTGACTAATAATCGTATGCATTCAAGCTAAATCAGAATTAGGAAAACGAATAGAACACACGGAAATGGATCCTCCGTTCCCCCCAAAATTCAGCAGCTTCTCGAAATACATCAAGCAACGTTTCCCGGGCTTCTTTATCGAACTTCTGTGTTGCTGGCAAACCCTCAAGAACAATTACGAAACCAGGTTGCGGTCCTGCCTTGTGTAAAACATTCGTCAGACAGTCATATAGTCCATCGTAGTTTTTTCCTAGTTGTTTCGGGAAAAAAAATGATGTCGAAATTGATTCGAGCACTTCCGCTTTCGTCTTGGCAACTGAACAATTTGCATATAGGAAATGGTGACCCAACCGGGCCGCTTCACCAACCAACTCCGGCATACGGAACGCACGGATCGATTGCACGATGTTCGTGCGCACCGTCTTGAAAAGACTCATGTTCCCTCTATTAGGCAGCAGCGCGCCGACATACAGCGCTGCTCACTTCAGCGTTTTTTAGCGCAGTACGCTGCCAAACAATCTGTAATTGTTTGGCATAAAAATACACTCACGACCCTTTGCGAATACGTGTTACTACTTATCACAAATTTATTTGAAAAATATGTAATGGTCACTAGTAAAATAGAAATAATATTTGCCGGTATAATTCGGTACTCTTTCGCAGGCAATTTTTACCCAACGAGAATCTGCATGGCGTTTTGCTGTGTACTATATAGCACTATAGTGCTGACCCCGGGGTGCTGATTGACTCGAAAACCGAATATATTACTGAGCCTGATAAGCTGGAAACAAGTGCAATGGCAACGCATATTGTGCGCCTTACACATGCTATTGGAACCAAGTTAGGTGGACAGTAACGGAATAGTCACAAAATACACCGTAATACTGCTACCTCATTGTCTGCTTCTCAGTTCGAGAAACAGACAATGAGGTATTTAATAATTTAAGGTTATCCTGAATCACCTTAATAATCAATGGTGTTAGACAACTGCTAGGCTCATTTTTAATATAAAGCTTGCAGTCTATTGTGACTCAAGTGTCTATACAGACATCTAAATTTAGCTAATCGACACTATTATCACGCATTAGATTGCGTCCGGAATATTTCCTTTATAGCATCCGGACGCAATGAGATTAAAGGTATAAGAGTACACTTTGTTTTTTGCGCGAATCACAGGATTATAAGAAAAAGGTTTCCATACAAATCCTAGACTGATTACCTCATTTTTTAATGTATTCTTTTATTTATTTAGATCCGATACGGGCACGCTCCTATATGTTATATGCCGCGCTGTAGTGACCAAACTAGTCTCGCTAATCACGGTTTATTATGCTCTCAAACTGGTTGCTAGCTGCAGCCGCATCAGCAACCAGTAGCGCCGTCATATTCACGATGCGACGTACAGTCGCGGACTCGGTTAATACGTGCACTGGTTTTGCTGATCCTAGCAGAATTGGCCCGATTGCAATATTATTTCCTGCCGTAGTCTTAAGCAAATTATATGAAATATTAGCTGCATCAATATTAGGTAGGATCAACAGGTTTGCTTCGCCATCAAGCATTACCTCTGGTAGATCGCACTTGCACCGACCTGCATTGAGCGCGACATCACCATGCATTTCACCATCGATCTGTAATTGTGGTGCATGTTTTTTCAGTAACGCTAGCGTGTCACGCATCTTCTTAGCGCTTGGCGCGTTGCTTGAACCAAAATTAGAGTGAGACAACAGAGCAATCTTCGGCTCAATACCAAAACGACGCACCTCATCAGCAGCCATTAACGTGATCTCGACTAGTTCTTCTGGAGTTGGGTCAACATTTACGTGAGTATCAACAAGGAAGATCTGTCTACTTGGCAACACTAGGCAATTCATCGCCGCGTAGACAGAGCATCCCGCGCGCTTTCCAATAACCTGGTCGATAAAGTGCAAGTGCCGGTGCGTGGTCGAAATCGTGCCGCAGATCATCCCGTCAGCTTCGCCCTTAAGCAATAGCATTGAGCCGATTAGCGTTGTTCTCCGCCGCATTTCGACCTTTGCTAGCTGCCGCGTCATGCCTTTGCGCGCCATCATATTAAAATATGTCTGCCAGAAATCTCGATAACGCTTATCGTGGCTAGTATTAACGATCGTGAAATCCTCCCCAGCTATAAGGCGCAGCCCGTAGCGAGCAATACGTTGCTCGATTATAGCCGGTCGGCCGATTAAGATAGGCTGAGCTAACTGCTCATCCACTACAATTTGTGCTGCTCGTAGAATACGCTCCTCCTCCCCCTCGGCGAACACAATGCGCTTATTGTTCGTACTAATCCCTCGCGCGATTTGGAAAATTGGCTTCATCGCCGTACCGCTGTGATACACGAATTTCTGAAGATGTTGCTTGTAAGCTTCCATATCTTCAATTGGCCGCGTTGCGACTCGACAATTCATTGCAGCCTGTACTACTGCTGGTGCAACTTTTATAATTAGTCTTGGATCGAACGGTTTTGGAATCAGGTACTCGGGACCAAAGGTCATATCTTGGATCCCATATGCTGTCGTCACAATATCGCTTTGCTCTTGGCGTGTTAGTTCAGCAATCGCGTTGACTGCAGCTATTTCCATCTCTTTAGTGATTGTAGTCGCACCAGCATCAAGTGCGCCACGAAAAATGAAAGGAAAACATAAAACATTATTGACTTGGTTCGGATAATCTGCTCGTCCAGTTGCCAGAATTGCATCTGGACGCACCTGGAGTGCAACCTCCGGTAAGATTTCGGGCGTCGGATTAGCTAGCGCTAGGATCAGAGGACGGGCCGCCATTTTCTTCACCATATCTGGCTTGAGCACGCCAGCGGCAGACAAACCAAGAAATACGTCCGCACCACCAATGACATCGGATAATGTGCGAGCATTGGTGATCTGCTTAAACAGCGCTTTTTCTGAATCCATTAGCTCTGTGCGGCCTTCGTAGACAACACCAGCTAGATCTGTAACAAATATGTTCTCGCGCTTTAGCCCCATATCAAGTAGTAAATTCAAGCATGCTAATGCCGCGGCACCAGCTCCGGAAGCTACAACCTTCACCTCGCCGATCAGTTTTTCGACGATCTTTAACCCGTTCGTCACGGCCGCAGCAACTACAATCGCGGTACCATGCTGATCGTCATGAAATACTGGTATCTTCATTCGCTTACGGCACTCGCGTTCGATTGTAAAGCAATCGGGTGCCTTAATATCCTCCAGGTTAATACCCCCGAAAGTCGGCTCTAGAGAGGCAATGACTTCGATCAGCTTTTTTGGGTCTTTCTCATTTAGTTCAATATCAAATACATCGATACCAGCAAACTTTTTAAAAAGTACGGCTTTACCTTCCATTACCGGCTTAGCTGCAAGCGGGCCAATATCACCTAGACCGAGAACGGCTGTACCGTTCGATATTACGCCTACTAAATTACTGCGTGCAGTGAAACGCGACACGTTGAGGGGATCGGCGACGATCTCTTCGCACGCAGCCGCGACGCCTGGAGAATAGGCCAGGGCGAGGTCGCGCTGATTAGTAATCTGCTTAGTGGGCATGATAGATATCTTCCCTGGTGTCGGGAATTCGTGATAATCAAGCGCGGCTTCGCGTAACTTACTATTGGTTGATGTCAACATAATGGTCTGTCAGTGCGGATTAGAATGCGTGTTTAGCCGCATTGTAACGTTACTAGCCAACCCTCAACGGGTACTTTCAATATCCGCAGTAGTGACAATACTATGCGACTATGGCGCGCACGACGTAGTGCGCATCCTTATTATGCAAGCTTCGTCCCGCATTATGCCGACATTTTTATCTGAATTCAGCCTTATTGATCGCTATTCTGCTCAGCGAAGGCAACCACGCCATGCAGCCGTACTAGGAATTGGAGACGATTGCGCTTTGCTTGCTGGGCGACCAGATCACGAATTGGCAGTGTCTACCGATATGCTTCTCGAAGGATGCCATTTCTTCTCTGACGTCCCTCCAGAAACACTAGGACATAAAGCGTTAGCGGTTAACTTATCAGATCTAGCGGCTATGGGAGCTGAACCACGAGCGTTCACATTAGCACTAGCACTGCCGGATGTAAGCGCGTCACGCCAGGACTGGCTCGATGAATTTGTGCACGGTTTATTCGCGCTAGCGGATCGCTATGGCTGCGAGTTGGTGGGCGGAGATACTACTGCGGGACCCCTGAATATCTGTATCACCGTGTTTGGTGACGTACCCTGTGGCCAAGCGTTACGCCGCGATGCTGCCCAGCCTGGCGATGATATCTGGGTATCCGGCGAGCTGGGTAACGCGCGCCTAGCACTAGGTGCACTGCGCGGCGAATGGCCGCTCGCTCCAGATGAATTACCTGCATTACGTTATGCTCTTCAAATGCCAGAGCCGCGTATTGCTCTCGGCATGGAGCTAAGAGGTGTTGCGCATGCGGCGCTTGATTTGTCCGATGGGTTAGCCGGAGATTTGTCACATATTTTAGAGCGTTCTAAGGTAGCGGCGCGTGTAGATGTCGACTCACTGCCACGCTCATCTACACTGCGTGCGCAACCCCTGTCGATTCAATATCAATGCGCCGTTGAAGGTGGTGATGACTACGAGCTATGTTTCACGGCGCCGCCCAGTCGCCGTGACACGCTGCTTGCACTTATTCCACGCATTGGCGTGCCGCTTACGCGGATAGGTACAATACACAACCTTGCTGACTCAGCCGAAGGCAATACCAGCGTGATTAACGCGCACAAAGCGCATTGGTTCGATGGGTCCGGATTTCCAATTAGCACAACCTGGCGCAGTTTTGATCATTTCAATGAAGAATGACTCCTCCCACCCTAATCCATATCAGACGCGCAGAGCGCTCGTGATTCAGTCCGATGCTGATGCAAAACCACGCTCAAGCGCTACTATGCGATTCATGTTGTCCCATCCTTTACACGTGTTATCATTTGGTTTTGGCAGTGGACTATCACAGGTAATTCCGGGTACAATAGGAACTATATTTGGATGGATATTGTTTATCGTATTAAATCCTTACCTAAGCGTTCTGCAGTGGTGGGTACTGATTGCCATTAGCTTTGCCACTGGGTGCGGTTTTACCGGCTTCACAGCACGACATATGGGCGAGAAAGATCCGGGTGCTGTAGTTTGGGACGAAATTGTTGCAATTTGGGTAGTCATGCTACTTGTAATGCCCACAAACTGTATTTACCAACTCGGCGCTTTTCTGGTGTTTCGCTTATTCGACATAGTTAAGCCACCACCAATCCGCTATTTTCATAGAAGGTTATCGGGTAGTTTTGGCATCATGTTCGATGACATCATTGCGGCACTCTTCACGCTCAGTGTCATGACGCTAGTACACTCTCTCAATATTAAGTAATATTGAGAGGTTAGCTGACTAAAAGTTCCTTTTACTAAAAACACATATTGACGTTTTGAGAAACGTGCAGCTTATGATTATCATTCCAGTTGTCGTCGAGTAATAGCGGCTATAAGCATATCCGCTATCAGAATAGGTAGCCTATTATACTTGAGCTATCGTACGAAAAAGTACTGGAAATCCGTCAGCTTAGTTAGCGGTAAGCGTTAATCGTGTTACGCATGTCGCATGCAGCATCAGCTGCAGAGCATGCGAAGTCCTCACCATTACCAGCGTATAAAATCGCGCGCGACGAGTTGATGATCATGCCAGTGCCATTAGCTATGCGACCCGCATTAACTGCTGCCTTAATATTACCGCCTTGCACACCAATTCCGGGGATCAGTAGTGGCATTACATCGACAAGCTGGCGGACCGCATGAATTTCCTTTGAAAAAGTTGCGCCTACGACGAGCCCAAGCTGTCCGCTTGTATTCCATTCCTCGGCAGCAAGTGCCGCGATATGCTGATATAGAGGTCTCCCCCCAATATTAAGAAGCTGCAAGTCCGAGCCACCTGGATTCGACGTTCGGCATAAAATCATTACACCCTTATCCTGATACGCAATATACGGTTTAATCGAGTCGAACCCCATATAAGGATTGACTGTTACTGCATCGGCTTGATATCGCTCAAATACTTCACGCGCATACTGCTCGGCAGTGCTACCGATATCGCCACGCTTAGCGTCGAGTACTACTGGCAGACCCGGATGACGTAAGTGAATATGCGCGATTAATGCCTCGAGTTGATCTTCTGCTCTATGCGCAGAGAAATAGGCGATCTGCGGCTTAAATGAGCTAGCATATGGCGCAGTGGCATCAACGATATCGCGGCAGAACATGAATATTGCATCATCATAGCCAGATAGATGCGGTGGAAAGAGCGATGGCTCAGGGTCAAGCCCAACGCATAGCAATGATTGTGTGCGCTGCCAAGAGCCCTCAAGGGTGGTAATAAAAGACATGATTAGGTTTGCAAAAAAGTATCATAAAAAGTTTTTTCCCGAGAAATAGTATTGCTACGGTGAATTATATTCTGTCATAAGACAGAATATCTAATTACAGTTCCCACTAGATCTCGCAGTACTGATCATCCTGTTTTTAGCTATCATCATTCATTCCAGCGTCAATGTATTGACATAGATTTTGTGTGAACTTTTTTCTTAAAAGATATATGCGCCGTCACCCGTATATAATAAATGCCGTTACCTCATTTAACTAAAGCTAACTAAAGCATCAAGAAAATTCCCACTGATAGATCTTATCGCGAGATATAAATAAGTTATGCGTTATCTGCTAAGTAATTCTTGACCGACAGAGTAATATACCTATAAGCTTGCATTTAAGCCTATTCTAGAATAGAATATCAACTGCACCTCCAATCAGACTGCAGTCAGTCACAATACCTTTTTAAGTCTCTAGATACAGGCATGGGACGAAAAGATTATTTCATCACCTCGCCGCCGCCTCCACAGCGGTTCCGCTATTCGTGTCTAACGAGACATCTATATTCTTATGCGTCTCGTCACTACACGTGATGCTCTGCACATCTAGCACCTTGATAAGTCTGCATAACGCCTCAACACGCAATTCATCAATCGTTATTACCTCGATTAGCACACGCACTCCTCGAGCATGCACCCCCAATCCTGGAACGTGTAAAAGCAGCGGTACTTCCTCGAGTCGTACAGTGTCGTCTTTAACGACAGTAGCTGTTACCCGGTCCCGACATTCTTGCTTTAGCCAGCGCAGACACCAAAAATGTTCCATACACCGCTGATGGTCAGCATAGGCTACATAGGTTTCGTCAAAATTTCGAACTATCGCGTATAGTTCTGCGTCTTTCGGCTTGAAAGGAGCAGCTAACTTTGCTGTTATTCCATGTTGTACACACGCTAAAATCTGCCACTGATTAACTAAGTCAACATACCGACGAAGCGGTGAAGTACTCCACGCATACTGCACAACCCCCAGCCCTTCGTGCGGTGCTGGCGTAGTCTGCATTCTCGTTCGATGCGGGCCGAACGCGCGCTGTGCGCGATAGATACCCGGAACACCATATGCATGTAGAAACGCACCCCAATGGCTGTTAGCTAAAATTGCAAGTTCAGCAACGATTAGATTCAGTGGCGAACTGCGGCGACGTGGTGTAATGTTAACGTGCTCGCCGTAGATATGAAAGCTGTAATCAAGATTGTGCGGTACCTCGCGCCTAAGACCGTAGCCGATACGTGCTCTCTGACGTTGCTCGTAAAGCGATTTAACAAAAGGCCAGAGCACCTCTATTTCATACTTATGCGGGTAGTCGTGGGTACCGTCCTGTAGCGTTTGCTCAGTAATAATCTCATCTAACACGTTATGTCGCAGATTACTGAGAATATATACGCGCTCAACTACCGTCTCGGATATTACGATATCCTGTGTAGAGGTGTCGATAATCAAGTATAGTGATACCGCTGGCCGCAATCCACCTTCCTTTAGGGTAAATGTTCCGACGAAATTATCTGGCAACATAGTGATCTTTCTGCCCGGCATGTAGACTGTTGACAGTCGAGCACGGGCGATCATATCCACAGCATCGCCGTTCTCGATCCCTAGCGCAGGTGCTGCGATATGAATCCCAATTCTAGCGTGATTTCCTGAGAGACGTTGCACTGAAAAAGCGTCGTCTATCTCGGTGGTAGACATATCGTCGACGGAAAATGCTTGCACGCCCATCGCCTCACTTAGATCTTCTGGCAGTGGACTAACGTTCAATGCAGGGAAACCAGTACCATGTGGGAAATATTCAGACAAGAACTGCGCTTCGTGCAACTCGCGTGCTGATTGGATACCACCGACGTCCAACATCAGCTGCGCTGCTGACTTACCTAATGACAGCGCAGCTGCCTCTAACACTTTGTATTCAATCGAATTTTTATCTGCACGCGTGAGCAAACTAAGCACTTTTCCATCAAAAGCAGAGGGTAGTCTGCCGGCCTTTAGCTCATTCTCATACCGCTGCTGGATAAGAGATTGTTGTCTCCGCCGCTCAAGCGCTATGATTGCCATTTTTAACTGCTCTTCAGGCGCACGCTGGTACTGTCCTCGCCCCTTACGTCGGAAGTAGATTGGCGAGCTATGCATGCAAAGTACTAGTGCACTCTTTTGCACAGGATCTGGCGTACCACCGAAATACTCATTAGCTAGGTCGAGGAAAAAGAACTTATCTAACGGAGAAATTTCCCACAAGAAATCTAGATCGATTTCCTTTGATACCGCATCAGCCTGTTGAATTAGATCAGCGGCGCTCGGGTTGTTAAACTCAATAAGCACGTCCTTACTCTTAACCTTAGCGCGACGCCCACTCAGTAACTCGACCTGAAACGTATCACCATGTTGGTTCAATACCGTTCCAACCTTAAGGCCACCGGATTCCTCAAAAAAAACATTCACTCAGCACCCTCAAAACAAAAAAGCCGTATGCACTGTCTAAGGACCTGGTTCTACTCCTCTACAGGTCAGCGCTTAGTAGGCAGAAGATGCTACAAAACTTAAGGGCGTTATTTAATTACGTTATAAAGTTACTGATTAAATAATAACTCGAAATTAAATAATACCTTGCAAGTCGCGGGGTCGAATCGACCTGAAGACCTGAAACACACGATAACCTATAGAGAGAGTGCGGCTCGAAAATAATCGACTCCCTTCATGCTACAACGACTGTCCGCCTAGATACACCCATAGTGGTACTTTGATATCCAATATCAGTTGGATATCATAATCAATTAATTATGTTTAGGCAGATAGGTAAAAACCTATCAGGTAAATCACTATATCTCAATCTACTACAGGTGCTCATTAAAGCCACCGAATAAAGCCACCAAACGAGTTGCTTGATTAGCGTGATCATCTTATGTAGCGCCGGGTCCAACTTGGACACTATAGTGCATTAAAATCGCCCGACTCGGCTCCAAACCGAAACTTATACTTGTTCTTGTAAGGACATACTACAGTTGCATACCAGGCCAGTGTTCACTAAATTCACTGAAGCTTGCTGTAAACTGCATCTTCATCATGTACAATTTTATTGTTTTTAAGTGCTCATTAATCAAAAAAAATATAGGTTTGCTTGCCTTTATATGAGAAATTACATCACATTTCGCAGCTTGATAGACAATAGAATTTTCAGTACAGTAGCACATTTATTCTCTTACTTTGTCACTTGGAGGAAAGTGGTAAAGTAAGACCATTTACAGAAAATGTTTATCTATTGGAGTCACTTTATCAATTGGCAGCGCCAGCTATCAATCTTCACGCTAACCGCCCGCTGACGGCTCAGAATGCGCGGAAGCATGGAAAGAACCGGTCGATAAAAAATTAGTGATCAATATTACATAAAATCCGTGCTATTTTAGAGAAATTTACACAATTGAACTCAAGAGCACCTAAAAATCAGTATTCAACAGATAAAACGCTTAAGTATTAAAGAATGCATCACAGATTAAGAAATCAAGCCTTCAGGATTTTTCGTAAACCACAGAAATATATTTCTATGCAATGGTAGTTAGGTAAAGCAGTGGCAAAGTTTCCGCTGAATAGCCGCTAAGAAAGAAATACTCAGAATATCTGTCATTGCTACATAATAATATGTAGCTATCGCACCTAGTGCGGTTTCGCAAAACCGTACTAAACCAAATAACATATTACATATAACTTAAATTGCTACTTAACTAGCGTCGTAAGCAACGTAACGCGGTTAGTATCCATCTGTCTATCTATGCAGATTTTCTAAAAAATGAGCACATAGTATCTATCTGGGTTGGTACTTCATGTGGGTAAATAGACGCAGTAGATACTAAAAAAGCCCATAGCTCGCGAGAGCAATGATTTCTCCTACCCAAATTAGCTTATTCACTTGAATTTGGTAGGAAGCTAGTATCGAAGTCAAGTTGTCTCAGTAAGCTTCGTGGCGTGTTCCTGTGCATCCTTCATATATGAGGGTATATCCATACCATCCCAATTTTAACTCAGTTATATAAACTAAAGCGTGTGCTTCGGGATGTTGGTCTCAATTGAAAATAAAGCACATGTAATTCTCACTCATATAATAAACGATTAACTCATCCGACGGCGGCCTCGGCTATCAGAGACTTATTCGACAATTCAGCAACCGAAATAGTAGGTTGTTGTTCGTTATAGCAATCGATCAGGTAAACACGTAAGCTGCTTGAACTGAATGATTTCTTAGAAAATTATGGGGGTTTGCGTAGTTACCGACTGTTTTCTCAAAAAAATTCGATGCCTTCATACTTTATATCAGCAGCAAAAAAATCGCAATTTCGCAGTAAAAAACTCTCATAAGTTTTCGCATCGAGTCGTAAGCGGCTCTTATCTACATCTACTCAGCACCGCGATCTATAGTTGTGCTATTTGTAGTTAGTATGATACCCACACAAGTCAGGTTAGCACTAGTAGAGAAAAACCACCCCCTGCATGGACGGTGAATTGACTCCGGCACAATCATGACGGCGAGAGTATTATAAGCTGTCACCCCGGCTCCGTGATAAAAGATAGCTTGATGCTAATCAGCCTACTGCTTTTAGGTATATCAGTATTGCAATTTTTGACGCAATCAACACTTCTTTTGCTTTGCCTAAACATGCGTTGATATGAGGCTTTCCCACAGCGTCGTATTTTTCAGACTTAGCAGAAAGCGTGAGATGCAGAATTGACTAATGAAGATCTTTTATAAGCTGGATTTCACACTGGAGCGCCAAGAGAGTTCGCATTGATGTTTTTTTCGCATAAAACTACACTTTTACCATTCTAGGTATGGACAGAGCGCCATATAAAATTTGGGGACTCCGAATGGATCTACGCAAACTTAAAACCTTGATCGACCTAGTATCCGAGTCTAGCATCTCAGAACTTGAAGTCACCGAAAACGAAGGAAAAGTCCGGATTGTTAAGAACGCACCACCGGTCTATTTTCCCCAGGCACAATATACAGCTGCACCGAAAATAATAGGAGCGACCGGAATTCAAGATACTGCTGTGTCAGTTGAGTCCGGCACAGTTTCAAATACTATTACTTTATCGCGGGATCATGTGATTACCTCACCGATGGTCGGCACATTTTACCGGGCACCGTCACCAGGAGGTGATTCATATGTACAAATAGGTGAGTCGATTAAAGCAGGCCAAATAGTTTGCATTATTGAAGCCATGAAACTACTTAACGAGATCGAATCCGACAAGACAGGCATGGTCAAAGAAATCCTTGCTGAAAATGGCCAGGCTGTTGAATATGGTCAACCTCTATTTGTAATTGACTAATAGGTCACTCTGCTAATGTTTGAGAAAATACTCATCGCTAATCGCGGAGAAATTGCATTGCGCATTCAGCGAGCATGCCGCGAACTTAGGGTTAAAACGGTTGTTATTTATTCCGAGGTCGATAAAGAAGCAAAGTATGTGCGCCTTGCTGACGAAGCAGTCTGCATTGGTCCAGCCCCATCAAACCTGAGCTATCTCAACATGCCAGCACTTATTAGTGCAGCAGAAGTAACCGATGCTGAGGCGATTCATCCGGGCTATGGCTTCCTATCTGAGAACGCTGATTTTGCGGAACGGGTTGAACAATCTGGCTTCACGTTTATTGGACCACGTCCCGAGACCATCCGCCTCATGGGAGATAAAGTGAGTGCTAAACAAACAATGATTAAGACGGGAGTTCCGTGTGTCCCGGGTTCAGAAGGCGCTTTACCAGACGCCCCAAAAGAGATCATCAAGATTGCGCGCTCGATTGGTTATCCAGTTATTATCAAAGCTGCCGGCGGTGGTGGTGGGCGTGGTATGCGAGTCGTACATACGGAAGCGGCACTTGTCAACGCAGTCAACATGACACGTGAAGAGGCAGCCCGCGCTTTCGATAACCCTAAAGTCTATATGGAAAAATTCCTGGAGAATCCTAGACATATCGAGATCCAGGTACTAGCTGACTCGTTTAAAAGCGCAATCTGGCTTGGTGAACGCGACTGCTCGATGCAGAGGCGCCATCAAAAAATAATCGAAGAAGCGCCAGCACCTCATATCGCACGTAGGTTCATCGACCGGATTGGCAATCGTTGTGCTGAAGCATGCAAAAAAATGGGCTACTTGGGTGCTGGCACGTTTGAGTTTCTGTATGAGAATGACGAATTTCACTTTATTGAAATGAATACTCGGATCCAGGTTGAGCACCCGGTGACCGAGCTAATCACAGGCGTAGATATTGTTCAGGAGCAAATCCGTATCGCTGCAGGTGAAAAACTATCGATACGACAACGTGATATTACATTTCGCGGTTATGCAATTGAATGTCGAATCAACGCGGAAGATCCATTCAAGTTCACACCATCGCCAGGACGAATCACATCATGGCACGCGCCAGGTGGACCAGGCATTCGAGTAGACTCACATGCGTATAATGGTTACTATGTACCGCCCAACTATGATTCAATGATCGGGAAAATTATTGCGTACGGCACAACTCGTGAACAGGCGATTAACCGGATGCGTATTGCATTATCTGAAGTGGTGGTCGAGGGTATTCAGACGAATATTCCATTGCACCGGGAATTAATTCTAGACGCCAAGTTTATCCAGGGTGGTACGAGCATTCATCATCTTGAAAATAAATTGGCCACTAAGCAGTAAGTCCCCTAAATAGGCTCAATAGACATGAGCTATCGCGAAGTTGTCGTAGAAGTTGATCGCAATAGCGCCGAGTCCTTATCAGACGCGTTACTCGAGCTTGGCGTATTATCAGTCTGCATCGAAGATGCAGATTCAGAAACGCCGTATGAACAAGCGCTATTCGATGAATCCGGACTCATATCGGGTCAGGTTGTATGGATGCACTCACGGGTGATTGCGATGCTAGGGTCGAAGCAGGATCCCACTATTTTATTAGTAGCTGCTGCGAATAAGGCCGAAATGCCTATGCTGCCGGCTTTCACTACCCGCAACGTTCACGAACAAGATTGGCTTAAACTAATACAAACTCACTTAAAGCCAATCCATATTGGCCAGAAAATCTGGGTTGTGCCAACATGGCACGATGCGCCAAAGCAGGACGCTGTAGTATTGAAACTCGATCCGGGGCTCGCTTTTGGTACCGGAAGACATCCGACTACGCGCTTATGCATGGAATGGATCGAGCAGCACGTTCAGGCTGGAAATTCTCTACTCGACTATGGATGTGGCTCTGGTATCCTGTCGATACTCGCATGCAAATGTGGTGCCTCACCAGTTGTGGGTGTCGATATTGATCCACAGGCGATTGAATTAACTCAGCGTAACAGTAAGCATAATCATGTCGAGATCACGTATAAATTCCCCCATGAGTGCCCAGCAAACAAATTCGATATAGTTGTTGCTAATATACTGTCTAATCCGCTGAAACTCATGGCTTCCATTCTAGCCTCTAAGGTAAAGCCAGGAGGAAGACTTGCACTATCCGGTATACTAACATGCCAGGTAGACGCAGTCGTGGCAGCCTACGCAAGTTATATACATCTTTCCATATGGTGCGAACGGGAAGGGTGGGTTTGCTTAGCCGGGTGTCGGCCTAAAGAGTTAATTAGCATTACAGATAGAGGCCAAATAGATTAACTGGTGTACGTGGTTTGCGAGTTCAATAGTAATCTGCGAACCTAGAGTTCGCTACTAACCCACCACTTTTCGGCTTTAGTACCACCTGCCAGAGCGTACCAGCCAATTATCGTGCTAGAGCTTAGCGCATTATGATTATAATAAGGCTATTTTAACGATGCGAGGCGGAATGGCTCTAATTACTAATTGATGGCAGAATTGTAAATAGATCATGGTCTAACCTGGGAGACACTAAGCCTATTTACTGAGAGCCGTTATTTTAATAACGGCCTTAAAAGTGCACACCCTAGTTATCTCGCTTATTCTAACTATATGATTTATTGCGCGAATTACTTCGCAGTAATATAGCCTCAGAAGAGGCGCTCATTTATATTCAGTCAATAATATTGATAGAACACCGCAATAGAACAAACCCCACCACAAAAACCGTACCGTAACACTGCTTAAGTTATATCCGTGTATCCAGTTCTAGAATCACAATGGAGCGTATAAAACACGCTAGTTCAATAAATCAGAACGAAAGCTGTAATGATAATTAAGACTTGCTTAGTTCGTAGTAAAGCTTGACACAATTGAAAAATATGACAACAGCCTAACGTTCTGTAACTAGTAAACTTGCTAGACAACCCAGGTGTACATAACCCCTTTAGAATTGTACTGATAACACATACCCCCCCCTATTGGGCTGGATAAGAGCGCAATAAACAAGTATCGGAAATTTTGCTTCAAATTACGGCGCAATACCTGTTGCACATAGAATAAACTCTATACCGTTCCTGGCGTGGGAGGCCCATCAATAGGGGGGGTGGGGGGTGAGCTATGCATCGACAAACGTATCTGTACCCGGTGCCAGTACGCACCCATACATCAGCGATCCGGCACTGAATCTATCATAAGGAATCACCACTGTGGCTACGCTAATCTGTGGTTCGCTTGCGTACGACAATATCATGATGTTCGAAGGACACTTTCGTGAGCATATCTTACCAGACCAAATTCATATTCTAAACGTAAGCTTTCTTGTTCCATCTATGCACCGTGCATTTGGTGGCTGCGCTGGGAATATCGCATATGGTCTCAAGTTATTAGGGGGCGATCCGCTAATCATGGCAACAGTCGGCGAAATTGACGCTCAGTGCTATTTAGATCGACTCGACTCACTAAGTATACGTCGTGATTGTGTGCGTGTTTTGCCTAACACGCACACGGCACAAGCAATGATAACAACTGACCTAGAAAACAATCAAATCACCGTATTTTATCCTGGGGCTATGTTATTAAGTCACCTAAATCATATTAGCGACGCTCAAAACATCACGCTCGGGATTGTCGCGCCAGATAGCGCAAAAGGTATGTACGAGCACGCGGAACAATTCGCGAAAGCAGATATTCCGTTTATGTTTGATCCAAGCCAAGGTCTGCCAATCCTAAATTGTACTCAGTTGTGCCAAATAATTGAACTTGCGACCTATGTTTCGGTCAATGATTTCGAGGCGAGGCTTTTGAGCAAAAAAACGGGTTGGTCTATAGCTGACATCGCACAGCGCGTAGATGCGTTGATTATCACACGCGGCGCATTGGGAGCGGTGATTTATCACCGAAACAGTATAGAGGCTATTCCAGTCGTACCCGCAGAACGCATTGTTGAACCCACTGGTTGTGGTGATGCTTTTCGCAGTGGCCTACTCTATGGTATTGAAAGCGGACTAGATTGGTCTACTACTGGGCGCTTAGCAAGCCTGATGGGCTCAATTAAAATTGAGCATCAAGGACCGCAAACTTACGCATTAAGTCGAATAGAAATTATTGACCGTTTCGAAGCCGCATTCAACTATCGATTAGAATAATCGATAGTTGAATGTATTAATTAGTAGACAGGTATTTATCACCTTGATGGTTTCTTTTACTCCTCTCGCTTGTAACCCACTTTCTATTTTATGTCTGCTAGATCTCTAATATCTATATACGTTATAGTTACAACGCGCGCAAACAAAAACACTAAAAATCACTGCTATATAAACAGTATATGTTATTGATTAAATCACTGCTAATGACAAAAAACGATGTTTTATATGCCAATAGTGTTAGTCTATTACCAATAGACTAACACCTCCAACAGCCTAAAATCACGATATCGCCCAAGAACATCAACCACTGAATCGCGCATTAATAACCAACAAGGCATGTTATATGAACAGTTCACACTCGGTTGCCATCCGTAAAACAACAGAACACGCGCGATGTGCTAAAAGAAATATCTTAGCCCAGTATAGGATATCTCATTTTTAGACGATCCTACTATGGACGACTTCCAGTTGGGAATGGCCATGCTGCAGCTGGATTTAACACAGTCCTCACTGTCGTATTAGATTGTATAACTGGCATTAACCCAACAGAGGAAGTTTTCCTCTGTTGGGTTTTTTTAACCTGTACTGGCTTCTTTACGGTAATATTCTTAGTCGGCAGCGATTTTTTTTTATTTATTACTTTTTTTGAAGAGAGCATTTTTCTTCCTTTATATTTAAAAGAGTTATAGAACTCTTATCACTTTTTCCCGCGGAAGCTTTCCTTAAACGCAACAACTGAATAGTTATTTTTTAAATATTTACATATTGACAAAAATAATTCATGCTGAAATTGGGTATAAGTTTAGCTAAACAGCTCTTGTATCCTCATCAAGCACAGAAATATTTAAGCCTGAGGCGCTATACTAGTCCAAAACTTTTTGGAAGTTAGTTTTCTAATGCTACTCAAGGTTAAATAGTGTTATTGACCGTCTATTTATATGGAATGCGATATACAGCAACCGTATAAAAAATATTTCCGCTATTAGGCGCGATATACACTAAATCTAACTCAGTATACTACTCCCAACTTAGGGTACCACCAGTCTGATACTCAAACACTCGTGTCTCAAAAAAGTTACGCTCTTTTTTTAAATCAATCATCTCACTCATCCAGGGAAATGGATTTTCCCCACTTGGGAACAATGGTTCTAATCCGATCTGCTGGCAGCGGCGATTGCAGATAAAACGTAAGTAACTTTTAGACATCCCAGCATTTAATCCTAGTACGCCGTTCGGCATTGTATCTTCTGCATATAGACACTCAAGTCTGACCGCATGCTTAAATAAGCCACGAATCTCTTTACAGAATGCCGGAGTCCACAAATCTGGATTTTCAAGTTTTATTTGATTGATCAGGTCGATACCAAAGTTGCAGTGCATTGACTCATCGCGCAGGATATACTGGTACTGCTCAGCAGCACCAGTCATCTTATTCTGTCGACCCAACCCTAGTATTTGTGTGAATCCTACATAGAAGAACAGCCCTTCCATAAGGCATGCGAAAACAATTAAGGACTTTAGAAGCTCTCGATCTGACGCAAGCGTTCCAGTTTTAAATGATGGGTCGGTTAGCGTATATATAAACGGAATCAAAAATTCATCTTTTGCACGGATCGATGGTACCTCACGGTACGCATTAAAGATTTCACCCTCATCTAGGCCAAGCGACTCTACGATATATTGGTATGCATGCGTATGAATAGCCTCCTCGAATGCCTGGCGTAGCAGGAACTGACGGCATTCGGGGGCAGTAATGTGACGATATGTGCCAAGTACGATATTGTTAGCCGCAAGTGAATCAGCTGTGACGAAAAAACCTAAGTTGCGCTTAACAATGCGGCGCTCATCGTCGGTCAACCCGCTTGGATTTTTCCAGAGCGCAATGTCGCGAGACATATCGATTTCCTGTGGCATCCAGTGGTTTGCACAGCCAGCGAGGTACTTTTCCCACGCCCATTTATACTTGAACGGCACAAGCTGATTCACATCCGTCTTACCATTAATAATTCGCTTGTCAGTCGCATTTATGCGATCCCCGGGCAGGAGTTCCGGGGACAAGATAACTGGCGCAATCATGCGATCGATCTTAGCAACATCCATCGCCATCTCAGATGGCGTAGTAGTAGCTTGCGCTTTGTACCCGATAGACGCTTCTACATCTCCGGTAGTTATCTTTTTTCGCACTGTGGGTTGCGGAATATTCGTAGAAATTTCGTCGGCAATCTGGTTATTCCAGTTGGGTATGGGTTTCACTATTAATTTAGATCGGGTTGTGGCAACTTTGCACTATCGATGAAAGGTCTATTGACAAATAATATCATCCTAATAGTCTCTATTAAGACTCTCGTACACACTTGATCTTTAAGGCCTTCATATCACTTCTTTTCTGGATCGGCGAAACAGGTAAACCTCCATTCCTTTTAATTACTGAGCTTTCTATACATGTGACATGTGCAAAAATAATACTTTTCAAGTACCTTACTATAATCTGCATTAGTATAAGCAATTTATTCATAAATACTATCATCTAACACATTAACATTACTGACAGGATTCGCACTCATCAAACCCTACATCGCTAGGACCTAGAATACATACTGGCGTTGCGATCTCATTATGTAATTCTGTATCAATAGGAATACATGTATCGGTATGGCGCAAAGTTGAGCTAGATCGCACTGCATTAAGTACCCCGTGCGCAACCGTTGACTTCTCGACGTGCGTTGCAGCAAGCGTACGTAAGTAGTATGTCGTCTTTAATCCTCGCAGCCAGGCGAGTCTATAAATTTCCTCTAGCTTCTTACCAGAAGCACTAGCCATGTAGATATTTAACGATTGTGCTTGATCGATCCACTTCTGCCGGCGTGCAGCAGCCTCAACGAGCCATTTCGGATCCATTTCGAACGCAGTTGCATATATCTCGCGCAGATCGACTGGAATACGATCAATACGTGCTAGCGATCCATTAAAATACTTTAAATCAGCTACCATCACTTCGTCCCAAAGACCGCGTGATTTTAGGTCTTGTACCAGGTATCCATTGATGACCGTGAATTCACCAGATAAGTTAGACTTTACATATAAGTTTTGGAACGTTGGATCGATACACGCAGATACACCAACAATATTCGAAATTGTTGCGGTCGGGGCTATCGCAACGCAGTTCGAGTTGCGTATACCATATATAGTAATACGCTCTCGTAATGAGGCCCAGTCCATCGTCTCAGATAAATCTACCTCGACATAGCCGCCACGCGAGTCAGCGAGTAGTTTAAGCGTATCTTGCGGGAGAATCCCGCGATCCCATAGTGAACCACGATAAGACAAGTAGCTCCCGCGCTCGATTGCTAGTTCAACGGACGCCCAGTATGCGTAGTAGCAGACAGCTTCCATCGAGCGATCCGCGAATTCCATCGCCTGCTGCGATGCATATGGCACATGTAGCAGGTGCAAACAGTCCTGAAATCCCATGATACCTATCCCAACCGGACGATGCTTTAAATTCGAGTTTCGCGCTTTAGCAACTGCATAGTAGTTAATGTCGATGACATTATCTAGCATGCGCATTGCGATGCTAATCGTGTGCTTTAGCTTATCATGATCTAGTACATAATTGCCGTCTGCGCTATGCTTCATATGTGCCACTAGATTGACCGAGCCTAGATTACAAACAGCAATCTCACTATCGCTTGTATTCAACGTGATTTCAGTGCAGAGGTTCGAGGAATGCACGATACCTACATGCTGCTGTGGTGAGCATATATTGCACGGATCCTTAAATGTAATCCATGGGTGACCAGTCTCGAATAGCATCCCAAGCATCTTACGCCATAGTTGCACAGCTGGAATCTTTTTAAATAACTTTAGTTCGCCGCACGAGGCTTGTTTTTCGTACTCGACATATGCTTGCTCAAACTCAGTACCGAATTTATCATGCAAATCTGAACAGGTAGATGGCGAGAATAGTGTCCAGTCGCCACCCTCAATCACCCGTTTCATGAATAGATCTGGAATCCAGTTTGCGGTATTCATATCATGCGTACGGCGACGATCATCTCCGGTGTTCTTACGCAGCTCGAGAAACTCCTCAATATCTAAATGCCAAGTTTCAAGATATACGCATACCGCGCCCTTGCGCTTGCCACCCTGATTAACTGCTACCGCTGTATCGTTAACAACCTTTAGGAAAGGCACTACTCCCTGTGACTTTCCATTGGTTCCCTTGATATGGGATCCGAGCGCACGCACACGGGTCCAATCATTTCCAAGTCCGCCAGCAAACTTAGATAATAGTGCATTTTCTTTTAGTGCTTCGTATATGCCATCTAGGTCATCCGCAACGGTTGTGAGGTAACACGATGACATTTGTGAGCGGCGCGTTCCGGAATTAAATAGCGTTGGCGTCGAGCTCATGAAATCAAATTTCGATAGTACATTATAAAATGAGATCGCTCTCGCTTCGCGATCGGTCTCGTTTAGCGCGAGACCCATCGCTACTCGCATGAAGAAGGCCTGTGGCATTTCAATGCGATTGCCATTCACGTGCAAAAAATAACGGTCATATAGCGTCTGTAATCCTAGATAGCTGAATTTCAGATCGCGCAACGAATCTAGCGCATCGGCCAGCCTCTGAAGATCGAATTGCAGTAGCTTCTCGTCGAGTAACTCAGCCTCAACGCCTTGATTTAAAAACTGCAAGAAATATTCCCCATATCTCCCCTCCATCTCGGACTGAAACACTTCTTCTCCAAGTACCTCGCGTCGGATTATATGTAACAGTAGCCTTGCGGTAACCTGGCTGTAGGCTGGCTCTCTCTCAATCATTGTGCGCGCAGCAAGGATCGCCGAGTCGTACACCTTCGTCAATGGAACACCGTCATAGAGGTTTTTAATTGTTTCAGTAATTACTAATTCTGCGCTGACTACATCACCAAATCCGTCGCATGCAGCGGTAATCACATTACGTAAGACAGAAAGATCTAGTGGATACATAATGCCGTTGTCGCTTACGCTTAACTTTTCTTGTACAGGCTTGTGTTCTACCTCATACGTACGCTCCGCAGTGCGTTTCTCGCGATATAGTACGTAGGCGCGAGCGACATTATGCTCGCCAGCTCTCATTAGCGCGCGCTCGACCTGATCCTGAATATCCTCTATATGAAATGTTCCGCCATTCGGCCGGCTTCGAAGAAGGGTGAATACAAGACCATTCGTTAAAGTCTCAATCAATTCACGAACACGCGCTGACGTGGCACCCTGGTCTCCAGTAACGGCAAGAAAAGCTTTGCGTACTGCAATCGTAATCTTAGATGGCTCGAACGACATTACACTCCCGTTTCGTCGTATAACTTTATAGCTAGTAAACCTCGTTTGAGGTACCAATGAGCGCGACTCATACTCCGAGGTATTTCTATACGGCAAGCAGGATGCATTATTAGGCTGATTGGACATGGCATTCTCGATAGTTTGCATTGGCAAAACTCCTAATCTTATCTTGTGCAATGGAATCTGTGTTCCTAGAACGAATAGGGCTACTACGGAATATTGCCGTAGTATTTCCCCTAAAAACGATATTAGACAAAAACAAGGTAGCAGAATTACCGTAAATATGGCATCACAAAATACACAATATATAGTGTATTAAATACAAATAAACACTAACTATAGTGTAAATCTATATTAGATTCTACGAATAAATTTGTGGATAGAAACCATACTTTCAGATATGCATAAACAATCGTACACTTTTCGATATAAATCTAGCGATGCCACACACGTGAGCATCTCGGTATAGTCTCACGCATGCATTCATAAAAAACATCGCTGCTGGTATCCTCTACATAGCAACTGATTAGTGGTAATTGAATAGCTGTTACATAACACTCGCATTAGCAGTGAGAAGTATTGTATTAGAGTGCCTCGGACAGCTACTTATTGAAGTCTGCTCATTCGATACTAGTTAAAACTATTACAACACTTTGTAACTTACAACACTAGGCGTACTAGTATGCCGAATGAATTTGCATAGTCAGAGTATGCAGAGAAATTAAGTTAATTAAGATAGCATCCTCAACTTTTACAAGAAGCGAACTATACGATATATACCTTGGTGCTATAGAGACATATAAAAGTTTATGCAATACAACTCAGTTGGTACCACCATTTCGATTCAATCGAATATAGAATTTTGGAACCTAAAGGTTTCGAAACATTGCCGAATAGTATCGCTGCAAATAATGCTCATACCCATACCGCGCTGCGCGCGCGATAACTATATCAAAACATCTTAGTATCAGCATGCCGAATATAACTTTGAAATAAAAAAGAACACTATCTTGTAATTCAGTTTAACAGCTGAGGCGATAAGTTATGCACTAAACTATACACTGCTATTTAACAGAATGTTATAGAATAACAGTGCTCTAACGCTAATAACATAGCAATGTTCAAATCAACGAGATCAGCAGTTTTATACAACCTAAAATACACGCAGAAACTTCCTAATCGTTAATATTAAGATTGTATATAACATGGCAGAAGTATTTATATCTGAGATAGAAAGTCCAGTGCATAATTCAAATCTTATACTACTGAGTAGTACAGTGGTAATGTCACTATAAGCAATTTGTGAATTAGCATCATCGGTAATCGAAAACTAACAGGACGAAAAAAATTTTCCGTGAATATAAATATCTGGACGCGTTATGGAAACAAAAAAGCTAAACTCGATCTTATCGAGCAGTAAGCATAAAATATGTAAACGCACCCTATACGGTGTTAGTACAGAAAATAGTAGAACACAGTGCGCTCCGATAGACTGCCTAAGAGATATCTAATCTAGGATACAGTCAGCAGTCGGTAATTCTAAAGCCATGATATAAAAGATTGGTGCATTCATACAGTACAATATGTGTTGTAATTTAGTTATAACAGCACCCTGCTGTTGACTCTAATTTCTCTACTCTTTATGTGTTTTGATGCGATGCGACTATGATACTTGTTCGGTCTTGAATCGGCCCACGGCAAACCACACATACCCTTATGCTCGACAACCTAACACAACGTATGACGCGCGTCATAAAGACGCTACGCGGCGAAGCTCGACTTACCGAGTCAAACACGCAAGAAATGCTACGTATGGTGCGCCTAGCGCTGCTTGAAGCAGACGTTGCCCTGCCAGTAGTCTGCGAATTTGTTACAAAGATCCGTGAAAAAGCACTCGGTGAGGAGGTAATTAGCAGTTTTACGCCAGGACAGATGCTAGTAAATATTGTTCAACGCGAACTGACCGCATTGATTGGTGGACACTATGATAGCAAGGCTGCTGAACTGCATCTAGCGGTTATACCGCCAGCCGTAATCTTAATCGTGGGCCTTCAGGGCTCCGGTAAAACTACGACGGTCGGAAAGTTGGCTAAACTTCTGCATGAGAAGCAGAACAAGAAGGTCCTCACGGTATCGTGCGATGTATACAGGCCTGCAGCAATTGCACAGCTAAAAATTGTTACCGAGCAAATCGGCGCGGATTTTTTTCCATCTCAACAAGATCAAAACCCACTAGATATTGCACAAGATGCATTAGACTGGGCTAAGCGGCACTATTATGACGTATTGCTTATAGACACAGCAGGCCGGCTTGGTATCGATGATAGAATGATGCAAGAAATCGCTCAGTTAAACGCGAAGCTTAAGCCAGCAGAAGTACTATTCGTTATTGATGCAATGCTCGGTCAAGACGCAATTAATACTGCAAAGTCTTTCAATGACACACTACAGCTTACTGGTATTGTACTAACAAAGCTTGACGGTGACTCGCGCGGGGGGGCGGCGTTGTCAACAAGATATATAACTGGACAACCAATTAAGTTTATTGGTGTGGGTGAAAAGCTTGAAGACCTAGAAATATTCTATCCTGAACGGATAGCCAACAGAATCCTAGGTATGGGAGATATCTTAGGACTAGTAGAGCAGGCAGAGCAAAATGTGGATATACAGTCCACACACAGTCTAGCCGAGAAGGTCAAGAAAGGAGGTGCTTTCGACTTGAATGATTTCCGCGATCAACTAGCACAAATGAAGAAAATAGGGGGCTTATCAATGCTAATAAAAAAATTGCCGGCCCAATTTTATCGGGCTGCCAGCAATACTGATATGTCTCAAGCTGAAAAACACATACGCCGAATGGAAAGCATTATTACGTCGATGACGCCGGCTGAGCGCATAAAACCAGAATTAATCAAAGCAAGCCGGAAGCGCCGCATCGCGAATGGTTCCGGGGTGCAAATACAGGAGGTAAACCGGATGTTAAACCAGTTTGAACAAATGCGGGGCATGATGAAAAAACTGCACAGCGGCAGTTGTCCTAAAATAATGCGCGAAATGATGGGCATATCACCTACGCGTCGCTAAAGCATATCACCTACGCGTCGCTAAACTAAGGTAGCACGTGCCATGCTATCAGATGGCTGTGTTTAATACACATCTTCAACATTGCCATACTACAGGCAATAACTATAACTATTAGTCGGCACGCGCTAGATAGGTGACTCCCCCCCCCCAAACCATATATAACGTCTAAAGCTGTCGTATAAAAATCCGAATACCTTCTAGAACCATCTCTACTGAAATTCCAACTAATACGAGTCCCATTAGCCGCTCAAACGCAGCAACCGTAGGCGCGCCAAGCCATCTCTGGATTTTGTCGGCTAACAGTAGCACAATTGCACACACAGCCATCGTTACGGTAAGCGCACTAATCCATTCAAGCATTTTCCCGGGCGCTTGCGATGTTAGCAGCATGACAGTCGCGATAGCCGAGGGTCCAGCCAGCGCTGGAATTGCAAGAGGCACAATCAGCGGCTCGCCAAGTGGATCGCTCCCGAGAGGACCTTCCGCATGTGGGAAGATCATCCGAAGTGCAATCAAAAATAGTACGATCCCTCCAGCTAAGCGTAGTGAAAGATCTGTTAGGTGCATCATACGCAGGAACGTATGACCAGCGATCATAAATACGAGCAGAATAACGAACGCAATTGCCACCTCACGCAGGATTACCTTTGGGCGCCGCTCTAGCGCAACGTTTCTCAGCACGTTAATGAATAATGGGATATTACCTAACGGATCTGTAATTAGGATCAGCAGGACTGTCGCAGATAGAAAGGTGTATTGCATAGCGTGTCCTGTTAGTGTACCGGTGCCGCACACACCCGCTCGACTACCCAGGGTACTGCCTGTTCAAGCGATAATAGCGTCGGCTCTACATCACGGCGCCCCTGATATTCAACCTTGTTATCCCTAAGACCACGCTCTCCGATCACAAGCCGGTGGGGTACGCCAATCAATTCCCAGTCAACAAACATCACGCCCGGACGCTCACCGCGATCGTCTAGGATTACCTCAATACCTGAGTCGAGTAGTTCTTTGTAGAGTTTATTTGCCTGCTTGCGCACTGAATTGCTGCGCTTATAGTCCATAGGGCATAGTACTAGATGAAATGGCGCAATAGCTTCGGGCCAAATAATGCCGCGCTCGTCAAAGTTCTGCTCAATCGCAGCACTTAGGATCCGCGTGATGCCGATTCCATAGGAACCCATTGTTATCGGTGTTGGCTTTCCATTTTCATCTAGGAATACCGCGCCCATGGATTTTGAGTACTTAATGCCAAGCTGAAATACATGCCCAACCTCTATGCCGCGGCATAGATCTAGATTTCCGCAGCCGTCTGGAGACGGGTCACCTTTTCTTACATTTCGTAAGTCCGCCACTTTTGGTTCAGGCAAGTCTCGACCCCAATTAACTCCTGTCGTGTGATAATTTATCTCGTTCGAGCCGACAACAAAGTCGCTCATATTTGCTACGGTGCGATCGGCTAATATTTTCACTGGTTTTTGTATGTTCAGTGGCCCTAAGTAGCCAGACGGTGCTCCGAACCAATCGACAATTTCTCGCTCAGTAGCGAAGCGATAATTAGCTAGACCAGGTACCTTACTAGCCTTGATTTTGTTGAGTTCATGAGCGCTTTGTAATAGTAGTAACCAAATCGTTGGGTTTGTGCCCTCATTATCTACAGCTAGTACAACCGACTTAGTTATCCGCTCCAATGCAATACCAAGGTAATTGGCTACCTCCTCGCATTTTACTTTGCCTGGTGTGGATTTTTTACTTAGCGGTTCGCTTGGAGCTGCTCGAGAATCGATCGATGATATAGCTTCAGCTGCCTCAATATTAGCAGCATAGTCCGAGCCAGGACAATATACGATGATATCTTCACCAGTTTCGGCGATTACATGGAATTCGTGGGATCCAGTGCCGCCAATCGATCCGTTGTCAGCTGCTACTACTCGAAATGTAAGCCCAAGATGGGTGAAGATTCGAATGTACGCATCATACATCTTCTTGTAGGATAGCTGCAGTCCGGCATAGTCTCGATCAAACGAATATGCATCTTTCATAATAAACTCTCGCCCCCGGATTACTCCGAACCTAGGGCGAATTTCATCGCGGAACTTAGTTTGCACCTGATAAAAATTTATAGGTAACTGTCGGTGGCTCTTAATCTCCCTACGGGCAATATCAGTAACTACCTCCTCATGTGTCGGACCGATAACAAAGTCTCGGTCGTGGCGATCTTTCACGCGCAGCAGTTCAGGACCATATTGTTCCCAGCGGCCAGATTCTCGCCACAATTCAGCCGGCTGCACCGACGGCATTAAAAGCTCTATAGCACCTGCGTAATTCATTTCTTTTCGTACGATTGCTTCTATCTTTCGAATTGAACGCAACCCGATTGGCATATAATTATAGATACCGCCAGCAATACGGCGAATTATCCCCGCCCTAACCATCAATTGGTGACTGACAATCTCGGCATCAGCTGGCGCTTCCTTCAGCGTGCTGATGAAAAAACGCGAAGCTTTCATTCTTGATGGGTTTCCAAAACGAGGGCTCAGGCACTCTCGTCTTTACGTTGAGTCGCACAGCGCCTATGAACTGTTTATAATTAAAGCAATTTTAAAGGATTTTAAGGTGATTGTATGCTGGATTGTGAAGGCTTTCGCCCAAACGTCGGCATCCTCCTCTTGAATTCGCGTAATGAGGTGTTTTGGGGCAAACGACTGCATGAACATTCCTGGCAATTTCCGCAAGGAGGCATTAGGTATGGTGAAACACCCCTGAAAGCGATGTTTCGAGAATTATACGAAGAAACCGGTTTAAGACCGGAGCATGTTAAGGTTATTGGTCGGACACGAGACTGGTTACGTTACGAAGTTCCTAACAAATATATCAGGCGAGAAGTCCGTAGGAATTATCGAGGACAGAAGCAGCTATGGTTTCTATTACGAATGATCGGACGCGACTGCGATATTTGCTTACGTACAACTAATTATCCAGAGTTCGACGCGTGGCGCTGGAATAATTATTGGGTGCCGCTAGATACTGTAATCGAGTTTAAAAGAGATGTATATCAGATGGCTTTAACCGAGCTTTCTCGCTTCCTGCACAAAAAACCCGTTACATCATGCATGTCTCGCGTCATATTATAGATAAAGACCGCTATTTAAAGGCATATGCAGGGGTAATAACGATATCACTTGAGAGAAAGCATGTTCAAATACCAATCATCCTGGTAATATGTAGTACATTCCCTCATTGCAACGTGTCCACTTCCTTCTTATCTATTGCATCTAAGCTTAAGTGGTTAACCTATTCCCCTGCCGTAGTAAAGGAGAAAAGCCCATGCAGCAGGACTTTGTCTGCTTCTTAAATGTATTTAGAGCTAAATTGCGCTAAAACCGACAGGTTTTATTGATATCTAAGATACGACCATGTACTTAGGGATTCTAAAACGATGATGGCTATAGTGCGTATTGTGTCGATGCAAGTACTAGTACTAGTACTATTATCCGGGCATCAGTGAGTGCAGAGGGTAGCTCATCGGAAAACTTAGCTGAACACACATGTAGTGATACGTACTATATTTTATATATGTATACATAATTCACGCAGAATGCCTATTATAAGCGAATTGTCATATCGAGCGATCAATAGAAAACTTCTGGGAAAGCTTAATTCGGTCTTTATGAATTACGAGCCTATAAGCAACCCCTTAAATCTTACTTGCATTATAGAATTACTAGGTTCTCACGATGTATTATTTCTAGATTGAGCATATAACCAAGAATCAAATGAATTTCTGCACTGGAATGGCGCCAAATCATCTGAACTTCGTCACTACTATAGTTTGTCAGCCCACGAGCTACCTTATAGCCTGTTTCATCTAAGCACGTAATTATCTCTCCCCCGGTAAAAATACCTTGCACCTCGACAATGCCGATTGGCAATAAACTCTTCCTATTAAAAGTTAATTTCTCGACTGCGTCTGCATCGATGACTATATAACCGCGATACTTTCATATCGCTTTCTATCCACTGCTTGTTCGGAGCTATGCAAGGAGTCCGTGCAATAAGTTGAGTGCCAATTGGCTCCTCGGCTGCCAGCCGGACTAATATATTTGGCTCTCTACCACTTACAATCACCGTACTTGCACCACTAGATGCTGCATGCTTAGCAGCTAGAATTTTAGATAGCATTCCACCCCGGCCAATTCTTGTGCCAGCGCTACCCGCCATAGTCTCTAACGCTGGATCACCGGCGTTAGCTTCTTGAACCAGCGTTGCAGACGGATCTTGACGTGGATCAGCCGTGTATAGACCGCACTGATCGGTTAGAATGACCAGCACATCCGCTTCAATTAAATTCGTCACTAATGCAGCTAATGTATCATTATCTCCAAACTTAATTTCATCGGTGACAACCGTATCATTCTCATTAATAATCGGCACTACGCCAAGCCCAAGTAAAGTAAGTATCGTCGAACTTGCATTCAGGTAACGTTCGCGATTAGCAAGGTCTGCATGTGTAAGTAGGATCTGCGCTGTTCGGATCGAATATTCGGAAAAACAACTCTCATAGACTTGCACGAGCCCCATTTGGCCGACTGCGGCTGCGGCTTGTTGTTTAGCGATTTCATGTGGACGGCAGTTCCATCCTAGTCGTCGCATCCCTTCCGCAATCGCGCCGGAGCTGACTAACACCACTTCTTTTCCCTGTTGACGTAATTCAGCGATTTGCGCAACCCATTGCCTAATCGCATTATGATCTAGCCCACGCCCATCATTGGTTACTAAGCTCGAGCCTACTTTTAAAACTAGTCGTTTTGCATCAGCAATGATTGAATGCATTGCTCTATCGTCCCCATGTTCCTATTAATAGCATATGACATAGCGCTAACAGTTGCTACGAATCAGTGGCGTGCGCGGTATATTGCCACTCACACCTGCGTGCTAATAGGATAGCACACGTTATCCGACGCCAGTTCTGTAATATTCCGCTTGCATATGGCCAGATCACCGCCCTTTAAGTAGTCGTAGACTGCATAACATAGATTCTTGCAACCCACGCCAGTAAGGGCCGAGATCTGGAATACCAGACCTTGCCAACCAAGCCTCTTAACAAAATCAGATACGCGTAGCTTGCGCTCATGATCTTTATCCATGTCGATTTTGTTTAATACTAACCACCTTGGCTTCTGGTAAAGCGCTTCATCATACTTGCGTAGCTCATTGATGATCCCAATTGCTTCCAAGACTGGATCAACTTCATTGTCGAATGGTACTAGATCAACTAGATGCAGCAATATCCTTGTGCGTTGCAAATGCCGTAGAAACTGGTGTCCTAATCCGGCGCCTTCAGCGGCTCCCCGGATCAACCCAGGAGTATCAGCCACTACAAAGCTCTTTTCGGGTCCAACCCGAACCACCCCAAGATGCGGACTAAGAGTTGTAAACGGATAATTAGCAATCTTCGGTTTCGCACTTGACACGGCTGCGATCAAGGTCGACTTGCCGGCATTGGGCATTCCTAGAAGGCCGACATCGGCTAGCACTCTTAACTCAAGCTTTAGTACACTTCTCTCTCCTGGCTTGCCGTCTGTTTTTTGGCGTGGCGCACGGTTCGTGCTTGATTTGAAGTGTAAGTTTCCGAGGCCTCCATCACCTCCTTTGGCAAGCAGTACACGCTGATCATGCTTAGTTAGGTCGGCGATTAGCCGATCGGTATCTATATCTGTAATTAAGGTACCAACCGGCATCCGTAACGTGAGCCCCCCCCCTTTTTTTCCGTAGCAATCTGAGCCACGTCCGTTTTCGCCGTTGCATGCTTGGTGCTTCTTGGCGTATCTATAGTCAATGAGCGTATTAATATTACGATCAGCGATCGCGTAAACACTGCCACCGCATCCGCCATCACCCCCATCTGGTCCACCAAACGGAATAAACTTCTCTCGGCGCATCGACGCGCTGCCGTCACCGCCGTCTCCGGCAGCAATCTCAATTCTCGCTTCGTCAATGAAGTGCACTCCTACCTACCTCTTTATCTATCGCCCCTAGCCCGCTAATCGGGCCATAGCTATCGCGGTTATATTGGACACTCAAAATTTTTATGATCACCAACCAAAAGGCCCCGAAATTTTCGGGGCCTTTTATAAATACAAATAGCGGTAAGTTGATTTAATTTTCTGTTCGCCGCTCACTAAATCTAGATCTTTAAATAGATGGGTTTACGCTAACAATGTGCTTTTTTGCTACGCCCTTGATCGCAAAACAGACATAACCATCGATTAGAGAAAACAGCGTATGGTCTTTTCCAATCCCAACGTTGTTTCCAGCATGCATCCGAGTACCTCGTTGACGCACAATGATACTACCGGAATGAATGGCCTGCCCCCCGAAAACCTTGACACCGAGTCTTTTGCTTTCGGAATCTCGGCCATTCCGAGAAGAGCCACCCGCTTTTTTATGTGCCATTTATAACCTCTGCTGCGTGTTACGTGCTGATCGCATCGATATGTAATTCGGTGTAATTTTGACGGTGGCCACTATGCTTTTGATAATGCTTTCTGCGCCGTATCTTAAAAATTATAACTTTCTCGTGTCGTTTATGTGCTACCACCGTGGCTCTGACAGAAGCTCCTATGACCAGTGGCAAACCGAATGTAATCGATTTACCCTCGCCTACTGCAAGCACCTGGTCGAGAGTGATCTCAGCACCAATATCTGCTGATATCTGTTCTATTTTCAATTTTTCGCCGGCAGCAACCTTGTACTGCTTTCCACCGGTTTTTACAACCGCGTACATTACTGGACCTCGCTTAAAAACGGTTTAAACCAAACCGCATTTATTTAAATACTCGTTTTTACGCTCTTACTTTTTTGCGCACTATTTTACTTTATCAATATTCTTACGCTGCACGCGTAGAACTTTTTAAGTATATAGAGATTTCTAAGACAGGTCAAAATTCCTTGTAGATCTAACTAAATATAGACAGACTGTGATGTTAATTTATAGTTAAAAACTAGTACAAAATGTAGACGATCACTTTAGTGATTTATAATTTTCCCTACTCACTCTTTTGGTTACGTTATTAAACTTTACTCTAGGGCTAATACGCAAGTTCTAATTGCTAAAGATATATAGAAAGTATATTACGTACTCTGTATAAAACTTGCATTTAAGATGTCTAAGATTGTTTTTATCAATTAGATCGCCGTATATATTATTAACGCTGGTAGCAAGTGCTAGCATGCTTTTTTTACTATTAATTGTTGAGAACGTATGGGAAACTGAAGCAACCAATTGGTATAAGTCAGACGAGATCTCTGCATTTACCTAAAGGCTACGTTGCTCTGTGACGATGTAGTCATCGATTACAACTAAGGAGGGATCAGAAAATAACCAATGAATTACTAAGTAATGTTTCCGGTATATTTATCGGCGGTTTTCTATATTCGTGTGCGTTCTAAATTAGCGCAATAGTTATATAAAAAGCTTGTACGTGATATAGCTCCCGTCTAATTCCACTAATATGATATCAGAAAGCAAAGTATTGCAGTTACTAAATATTGCAGGTAATTCTCTATAAGACAGCAAATCTATTCGAGACGGAAGCTTATTTAGAGCAATTATTACTTGTGCAATACCTGCCATAGAAGCTGATATAGACGAGTTGGGATACGCGACTGGTAATGGAGAGCTAGCTCTGAGACTATGCGGTATGTCAAAGTCATAGTGGAAATGCTGGTGACGACTTACGGAAAGACAAGCCGTACTATCTCTAATCTGTTTAATTGAGCGATGAATAGCTGATTAGTGCAGCTAGACCGTGAGGCAATTAAGCAGGGCGTACCGCGACTCATTCGACACAATTTTATTATTTCTCACTAAGTTAAGTACGTTTGGACTACACCATGCTCTTCGCCAGGGTAAAAGAATAGGCTGTGGCATGAGCTATTCTTTATTTCTAGATTCCCAATGCATAGAATTCCTGCTAGGATATTGCGCTTTCACACAGCCCCCCCCTGACGATCCTAATAAGAAAATAACCAAACAATTTTATTCGGGGTGTAGCTTAGTCTGGTAGAGCGCTACGTTCGGGACGTAGAGGCCAGAGGTTCAAATCCTCTTACCCCGACCAAGATTTAAATCAAAAGCTATTAGCTTATAGAACACCTTAATTACAGAATTTCTGCAATGATGCCGAATTATCAAGAGATTAACCATAATTTTCTAGAAGAATACAGAGTACCCAACTAATTTTAGTTAGGCGGATAAACGGTATTTATTAAGTGATTAGGTAGTGGAGATGCTAAGTTCCTGCTTTGACTAACGATAGAATATATAAACTTTGACTCCGATTATTTAGCGCCCTGTAACCCCTCCCCAAAAAAGAGGGGCTAAAAGCGGCGGTCTAGCAGTGTTAAGAGTCAAAGCTCCCTGCTGTTTCGCACTTAAATGCATATAATAACGATCTGCGTTTAAGTGAAATCCCAGTGTATAGTGTTGGAATTCCATTTGGAAATCTAGGTCATACATAACACCATGCTCTGTATCATCCTGAGAAAAATACTACTCTCTTGCTTGTGTTCCAAACTTAAATGGCTATAGCGCCGCCTTACACGCTCTAATACGTTACAAGCAAAGAAACGAGAGAATACTCGCAGAAATAATCGTCCGTTCGGTCACTATATCGTCGTCGATGACAACGCTCTGATATAGTTAATGTCATCCTGTTTATTAGTCGGAATCCGGCTTTTTTGTGTGGAAACTCTCCCCCTTTGGGCGCAAATCGGCGCCGTAGCTATGTTGCTTCTTATATCAGGATTTTTTTCTATCTCGGAAACTGCGATGATGGCATTGAATCGTCATCGACTGCAGGAGCTGGCAATTAAAAAAGTGATAGGAGCAAAAACAACACAGTGTTTGCTTGCACATACCGATCAGTTACTATGTGTAATCTTAATCGGCAATAATCTGATAAACGTTATTATCCCTGTTCTCACAACATCAATCGCACTGCGCGCGTTCCATAATCATAGCGCAGTACTCTCTATTACCACCGGAATTATTGCATTCCTGATCATCGTATTTACTGAAATTACACCGAAGATTGTTGGTGCAGCTTATCCAGAAAAAATCGCATTGCCGGCAAGTCTTGTCATTAAACCCCTGATGACAATCTCCCGACCTTTAGCCTGGTTCATCAACCTACTAGCTAACAGTATTTTATTCGTTTTACATATCAATATGCAAAAGGGCCGTGATCTACGTATGTCTAACGAAGAATGGCGTAGTGTTATATTGGAATCGGGTAACTTTATACCTAGTAAGCATCGCAGCATTCTACTAAACTTGTTCAATTTGGAGAGCATCTCAGTCGATGATGTTATGATCCCTCGTCAGCGCATCGAAGCACTAGACTTTGATATGCCCCTCGATCAGTTGGTCAAACAGTTAGAAACCTGCTCTCATAATAAGATAGTTGTTTACCGAGGCGATATTGACCGAGTCCTGGGCATGCTTCATGTACGCAAGACTCTTGCCGCCCTACAGAATCAAAAATTAAAGCGCGAAAGATTAGAGGAAGTGCTTGCGGAACCTTATTTCGTTCCAAGCGGCACGCCTGTTTTTCAACAGTTACAGTACTTTCAAGATCATCGGAATCAAATAGCTCTAGTCGTTAATGAATATGGTGAAGTCCAAGGACTTGTAACACTAGCAGATATTATTGAAGAGTTAATTGGTGAGTTCACGACGACATTACCACGTACTGCAAGCGGTGTAGCAGAGGGCTGGAATGCACGGGGGGAATGTATTGTAACGGGCGGTGTCTCGTTGCGAGAGCTAAATCGTCGGCTTAGCTTACGGTTACCGCTTGATGGGCCTAAAACGTTAAATGGGCTAATTTTAGAACGACTAGAAGCCATTCCAGAGGCTGATGTAAGTCTTGTAATTAGCGACACACGCATTCAAGTTATGCAGATTGACAACCAAGCCATTCGTACAGTGAAACTATTCCGACCAAGGCGGTTAAATACCATACATACTATGGTAGTGCGAGAGCACGCCCACTAGAATAGCGAGTTCCTCATCGTTCAATTGCATAGCTTAGGTGCTACGCTCACAGATACTTTAAAAGTATCATCACAGGCTTCCATACAGCTTTCGAAGCTGAGGGATTTATCTAGAAGTTCTCTGGAGTTAACGGGGGGTATTAACTAACTATTAGACAGCCCAAGCTACACACATGCATTTTACAAAGCCAGATAATCAACCAGCGATATGGAACAGCTTTCATTAAATTAAAGCTGTTAGGGACTGTAAATCTACTACTAGCTATGCATGCGCATTATGCGACGGAAATACTATCCCAGCTATCAATAAATATAGCTCTCTTATAAACGCTGTTCTCCTATTCAAACAGCAATAACCTGCTTACACTAAAAAACCAACCTTATCGGCTATCATGCTAGCAGTTACTAGCTACCCCTCACTTGACCTTTGACCGGATTTGTGCGGCTGAGCGATTAAACTATGGTAAATCATGAGGATTATGGCACGTTTTAATATAAGTACGGGATCCTTCATGACTCCATCACAAGATGTGAGTGTTTCTATAATCTACGCTAAAAAGCGATTCTAAAACATAGCCAAATACAGTACCGTATATTGGTATATGGAGTTAACCTACGGGTGTATGATCTATGCTGGATACACCTCTCATCGAAGTAAATATTTATTTGCACAGTCTGCACTAAATGTGCACTCTATTGAACAGCTTGGTATGCTAATTCCCTTGTTCAGAGCAGGCATTATGTGTTATTTATCGAAATAAATAACGTAATATCGTGTTAACTAGATAGCAGTGTGTACCACACACTCGTATCCACTAATATGTGTTCATTTTATTAACGCTTTACGCAACCCTTATCTCCTAGATTAGGGGATTTACTAGTGCTCTCTCGATGCCGTTAGTTGCATGGCAGTACACTTTCGCTAATATGCTGAGATTGATTATTAGTACTTTCTTCTCTGTTGTCGTACACGGAGGGGGTTTCTGCTTAGTCTATGCCTCAGCAGCTATAGTATTGTAATACCTACCCATATACACAACATGTGTATTGCACGAATCTATCTACACTATTCACTAATCGAGTCCGCTATACGCTATTAGCGACCCCCCCCATCTTGCGTCGTTCAGCTCTACTATCTACACTTCCAGCTGTTTTTGTCTTCTACGTCGCTCTGCTAGTAATAAATGCTCTTAATCCGCAAAGATGCTACCCGATTGCTTAGAGAGCTGTTACCGTTTTGTCCGTTTCTAGCTGGATCGGTAGTTTGCTTACGCTGCTCGAGAAGAATCCAAATTTCGACTGATTAAGCAGAGGATAACAATGCTTAAAGTTGGGCTCACCGGCGGAATCGGTAGCGGTAAAACAATCGTCTCCAATGCTTTCGCCACTTACGGCGTATCAATTGTGGACACTGATCTCATTTCGCATCGCATCACTGCGTCAGGTGGCAAAGCGATATCCGGTATTCGATCGCGATTTGGTAGTGCTTTCATAACAACAGAGGGTGCAATGAACCGCGCGCGAATGCGCGCGTTAATATTTAATAATACGCAAGCTAAACAACAGCTGGAGGCGATCTTACATCCACTCATTCGTATCGAGGCAGACTTCGAAATACGAGCGGCGAGCAGCCCATACGTAATCTGTGTAGTGCCGTTACTAGTTGAGGTAGGTAATTATTGGCATAAACGTGTCGATCGCCTTCTTGTTGTGGATTGTGCTGTACAGACTCAGGTTGAGCGCGTGATTCAGCGCAATGGCTTTACGAGAAAACAAGTGCAAGTCATCATTGAATCTCAGGCAACACGACAGACACGGATTGCAGTTGCTGACGACATTCTTATCAATGAGACTGATATTATCGATCCGATTTTGCCTAAAATAGCATTGTTGCATCAGCGCTATTTGTATTTAGCGCGCTAAGGTGCTCCACTATAGATCAGCATTTTAGAGGCTATACAGCATGCTGGCTAAATTTACGAATGTTTGCTACAGAGATTTAGTCGCATTAGAATAATATGATTACTTCCGTCGCTGTTCTATATTCTAAAGTGAAAGGCGCTTACGTTTGATTCTATACGAGTATCCGCTTAATGAGCGCATCCGAACACTATTGCGCCTCGAAGATCTATTCGATCGCTTTACATTCTTCTTGGCGCAAGAAGACCCGAGAGAACACCATGTCGCCCTGACTACACTCTTCGAGATCGCCGAAGTAACTAGCCGTAGCGAGTTGAAGTCGGATCTAATGAAGGAGCTGGAACGCCAGCGCCAAATCTTGACACCTTTTCGCGGCAGCCCTGGGATTAAACAGGATGCGCTAGAGATAATCCTCACGCAAATCGAGCAAACTCTAGCTAGTCTTACCCAGATGCAAGGCAAAACGGGTCAACATCTAGCTGAGAATGAATGGCTCGCTAGCATCCGAAGTCGATCTATCATTCCCGGCGCAACTTGCCGCTTCGATTTACCCGCATATTACGCATGGCAGCGTCGTACTGCAGAAGAACGCCAAACGGATATTATAAAATGGGCGATGCCGTTGATGCCACTGCGCGATGCAATAGTGATCATCCTGCGGCTCGCTCGTGAATCGGGGCAATTTACACAGGTTATCGCGCTGGGGGGGAGTTATCAGAAAATGTTATCGGGAAAGATCTATCAATTAATGCGAGTACGTGTAGTGCCAAACCTCTGCGTTATTCCAGAGGCTAGCGCTAACAAATATATGTTATGGGTACGTTTTACGGAGCAGGAGGGAGACTTGCGTCCGAGAACTGTTGAGGTTGATGTGCCATTCCAGCTATCACTATGCACACTATAAAATGGACAATCAAATCTCTTTAAATATGATGACTATAGTTAACTGCCCAACTTGGGGCAGGGGAGTAGAAGGGAAAACAGAAAACCAGTTCCGCCCTTTTTGTTCCGAACGTTGCAAGCAAATAGATTTCGGAGCTTGGGCAATTGGAAAATACAAAATCAGCGGCAGCGATCAGCTAGCTGATCACCCTTAAATTCAACTAAGATTCAACTTAGATTTAGCTCTAAATCTGTTTAGCAACAAGCCAATCGATCATCGTCAAAACTCCAGGTAAAAGCGGTGTAATATTGACAGGTGGTGCCTGCCAGATAAATTCTTGTCCTTCCCGACTGTGCAAATCACCATTCCACTCGATTATTTTGCAGAAGAATAGCCGGGCGTAAATGTGTGGGTAATTATATTCTAGAACCCGGCAGCGAACGCTGTTAGTAATCGTAATACCGAGCTCTTCATATAGCTCTCTGGCTAATGCGTCTTCAACACTTTCACCTAATTTTAGTTTACCACCTGGAAATTCCCAGTAGCCTTCGTATGGCTTTCCGGAAGGTCGTCGTGTGAGTAAGAAGTGATTATTTTTATTAAGTATTATGCCAACGGCCGTCTCTGTGACTTTTCGCTTATGAAGGGTATTGGTAGAAGAGTATACCTGCGATACGGCAGACTGTCCGTCTGTATGCGAGGAGGTTATAGTCATTACTCTTGATTATATACACTAGGGTTTCCCTACGAATAGCTATACCGGTTCGGGGTAGATCCTTCAAACTCTATGAACTCTGCTTCATAATCAAATACTGTCTAGAGTTATTTCAGAATTTTATAGCTGGCCTCGACTTTTCCTCGATATAAGTCATATAATAGTCTTTAATAAAAATAGTCTTTAATAAAAATTGACCGATACTTAGCGTAGTAATCGGCTTTTAATCGTTTGAGAGGTACTTTCTTACGTCTCATAAATTATTAAGCTATTAAGTGCAATTCTTTTTCATAGGTATGCAAATACTTCCACTCATTATAAGTTAGGAACGATAATTCAAATTGATAGAGATGTAATTATGTGATAAGTCCAAAGTCAAGATGCTTGTCTGTGCATCTCTGCTCGTCAATGTATACGTATCAAAATTTCACTTTGACTACCCCTCCTCTTCGCGATAATTTCGCTGACGGATACCAGCTTTAAATAACTTACTAGTCATTTAAATATAGTCAATATTTTACATCCAAATTGAAATACAGAACAACCAATGAACTCTAGGATGCGGCTTAGATTCAGATTGAACGCATAGCATTTTACGCTAACAGCGATCGACTAATCGCGTAAGCTACTCTCTTACACTCCGCAACATCGCACCCCCCTCAACACGAACCGTTATAAATTTCGCTGCCTCTTCTCTATCGCGCACGATCAGCTGTGCAAGAGTCTATATGAGCTATATCAATCATTGAGCAGAGCGCAGTATGCGGCACTTTACGCAGATGTGGTGGCAACCGTTGATTGAGCAGTCCCTATAATGATAAAGGGATCATTGTTTATGGTAATTAGCTATTAAATAGGCTACCTCGATATAGCCTTGATCTGTGTATCGGTCATTAAAATTAACTACGCTACCTCATACTAATGTGCTGGCGCAAGTCGTGCGAGAGCCAAGTCAATCTGACCGGAGTCGCTCATCGGTGGTATCTCAAGGATAATACCGGTAAAGGCTGGTCGGTACAGATACGTAAATGCGCTAATTCCGCACAACTCTCGCGGGCATACGCTAGACTAGACCTACTTGCCGGTCCTAGAATTTGCGCTGCCGGTATTCACAAAGAGCCCCCCCCCCAATCTCTACGAAATTGCCGCGCGTAAACGTAATAGTTTGCGTCACATAGTGACTGGTATGAGGCAGAAGCATTTATAGTAAACACGTCAGACGCAGTTGCATCCCTATTGCATCCCTATCAATAGCGGTTACTAGTACATCTTTATATTTGGTTGATAAATATAAGCTTTTCTGACCACAAAGAAGCGAGTCTCTCACGAGATACTACCATGGCACTGTTTATATTTTTTGCCACTGCCACACGAGCACCGATCGTTACGACCAACCTTCGGGTAGGAGCTGTAGCGAGTAGCTATCGCCGATTCACTGGTGCTGGAGTCTGATAAGGAATCGGGGCTTATATTATCCATATGCGCAGCTAATAATACACGTGATTCTAGATTAGCGTCTTGATTCGCTACATGGCCTACCCTCCCACCCCCCTTATACTGCTCAGCAGACACCCCTAGTTGTTCCACTGTTCGAATTTTTACATTCATCACGGTATGCGTAATCTCGTGCTTGACTGCGTTCAGCATTTCCGCAAAAAGCTCGAATGCCTCAAGCTTATATTCCTGCTTTGGATTTTTCTGCGCATAGCCACGTAAATGGATACCCTGACGCAGATGCTCCAGCGCAGCTAGGTGCTCGCGCCAATGAGAGTCTAGCGTATATAGTATTACCGAACGCTCAAAATTACTAAACGCCTCACGACCGACCTGCATAACCTTAGTTATATATACCTCATCACTCGCTGCAATCACTGCTTCAAGTACTTCGTCGGCTTCCATCGCATCTATCTTGCTTGCGATCTCTTGTAATATAGGATCAGGCAACCACTCGTTACGTAACGCTTCCTCAAGCGCCCGAATATCCCACTGCTCCTCTATACTACCGGATGGTACGTATACACGCACAAGATGTGTAAGCACACTATGCCGCATAGCGGTGATTGTCTCGCGAACCTCCTTCGCCTCTAACAATTCATTACGCTGTTGATAAATCACCTGACGTTGCTCATTAGCAACGTCATCATACTCGAGTAACTGCTTACGGATATCGAAGTTACGAGCCTCGACCTTTCGTTGTGCTGATTCAATTGAGCGTGTTACAATTCTAGACTCGATTGCTTCACCCTCTGGAATTTTTAGACAATTCATAATTGCACGGACTCGATCTCCAGCAAAAATGCGTAGCAAAGGATCCTCAAGCGATAGGTAGAAGCGTGATGACCCAGGATCGCTCTGACGACCAGCCCGACCCCGTAACTGGTTGTCGATCCGACGAGATTCGTGCCGTTCAGTACCAATAATATGCAGGCCACCAGCTGTTTTAACTTGTTCGTGCAGCATCCGCCATTCGTCGTATATCTTCCCTATCCGACGTCGCTTTTCTGCATCACTGATCGACGTATTCGATTCGATCAGTGATGCTTGTTTATCTGGATTTCCGCCAAGCACGATATCAGTGCCACGGCCAGCCATATTAGTAGCAATTGTAATGTGCCTCGGGCGACCCGCCTCAGCGACAATTGCTGCTTCACGAGCATGCTGCTTCGCGTTAAGTACCTCGTGCGGCAGCTTTATTTGTTTAAGCAATCGCGCTAGTAGTTCAGAATTTTCAATTGAAGTGGTTCCTACTAGCACTGGCTGTCCGCGCTTGTAACAATCTCGGATATCGCGGATTACTGCATCATATCGTTCCTGCGAGATTTTATAAATCTGGTCCTGGTGATCTGTTCGCCTGGACGGTTGGTTCGTTGGAATTATAATAGTCTCAAGTCCATAAATCTCATGGAACTCGTATGCCTCAGTATCAGCTGTTCCAGTCATTCCGGATAGCTTAGTGTACATTCGGAAGTAATTCTGAAATGTGATCGACGCAAGAGTTTGGTTCTCCGCTTGAATTTTTACATGCTCTTTGGCTTCTATGGCCTGGTGGAGGCCATCTGACCAGCGGCGTCCCGGCATCAAGCGTCCAGTAAACTCATCAACGATAACCACCTCGTGGTTCTGCATAACATAGTGCTGATCGCGAAAGAATAGTGTATGAGCACGCAGCGCCGCATACACATGATGCATTAGCGTGATATTTTGTGATGCATAAAGACTCTCACCATCATTAATAAGATCCCATTCAGCTAAAAGTCGCTCGGCTTTCTCATGACCTGATTCCGTTAGGAATACTGAGCGTGTTTTTTCGTCCAGCGTGTAATCACCCGGCTTCTCGATTCCACTACCATCCGCTTTTTCCTCGCCGATTTGGCGCTCTAGAAATGGCGGCAAGGAATTTATCCGAATATATAGATTCGTGTGATCTTCAGCTTGCCCCGAAATAATCAGCGGCGTACGTGCCTCGTCGATCAGGATTGAATCAACCTCGTCGACAATCGCGAAATTTAACGTGCGTTGCACACGCTCATTAACCTCGTAGACCATATTATCGCGTAGATAGTCGAACCCGAATTCATTATTCGTACCATATGTGATATCTGACGTGTAAGCCTCCCTCTTTTGGCTGTGTCCCATTTGCAAGAGATTTATACCAACAGATAAGCCAAGGAAGTTATAAAGCTGGCGCATCCACTCTGCATCGCGCCTTGCAAGATAGTCATTGACTGTTACCACATGCACGCCACACCCTGATAATGCATTCAGATACGCTGCTAGCGTAGCTACCAGCGTCTTTCCTTCGCCAGTGCGCATTTCGGCAATCTTTCCATAGTGCAGAGCCATTCCTCCAATAAGCTGTACGTCGAAGTGCCTCATTTTCAGCACGCGTCGGCTAGCTTCTCGACACACAGCAAACGCCTCAGGCAATAGTTTATTAAGTAACTCGCCAGTCGCTACGCGCTGCCTAAATTCGTCGGTTTTCGCGCGTAATTGCTCGTCCGTCATCTTTTCAATCCGCATCTCCAGCGAATTAATTATTGCGACAGTCTTTTGATACTGCTTGATTAACCGCTGATTGCGGCTACCAAAAATCTTTTTCAGAAAACCATGGGTCATCAGATCGGGATCTCGAGTTGATACGCGGCACAGAATCGGCGTAGCCCGTTAGCGCACGGCGGTTTCAAAGCTATGTTTATTAAATGCACGGGTACAATTTTAGCATTACCATGCTAAAAACATTTTCGACTTAGCGTGCTCAGTTATAAACTCATGCTCGCTAAGGGAGGAATATCGCGCAGAATCGGCTAACAACAGATACAATATTGTAGATACATCAGTTTTTAAACGGCCATGATCTATGACTTCTCTAAACAAATTCTATGAATCGCCATTCGCGCCACTATTTGCTAGGCAAGCAGTTTGTTCTTACGCCACTCATTAAATTAATGTCGTCTAGCTCTGAGCTGGCTGCTCTTCAAACCGGAATACAGCAGGTCTCGAAGCTGGAAACAGCGCTAAAATCCGTACTGCCTAGTTATCTAGCTAGTCATGTTTATACACCTCCAATTAAAAACCGAGCACTTACCATTTTTGCAGCCCATAGTGCCTTAGCTACCCGGCTTCGTCATTTAGAGCCAACAATGCTAGCCAAACTACAGCAACGCGGTTTTGCACTACTAGCTATCAAGATACGCGTATGTCCGAAGGCGCAATCTTCTACGTTAAAGATTAAGCAAGCTCGGGTTTCATCAGCTGGCGCAGATTGTCTTTGGCAGCTAGCTAATACATTAGAGTCCTCGCCACTGCAGCAGGCCATTAGTCGCATGGCACATAGACATATAAGCCACCGCCCTAATAATATTCGCCCCGATCAGACTTAATCAAAGCGAATATTATTATGGAATATCGACCATAGTTTGTATATTGCTGCACTCTACAGTCTCATACGCACTTAATAGACGCTATCAGATAAATACTAGCTTGTAGATCTACAGGAAAACTGTAGCACCTCTGCTTTCTAGTTACAAAATGTAATAACCTTATATGCATTTGCATGAGTAAGTAATTTGCACAATAGCGTATTGTTTAAGCCATGACTAGACTTGTAAGCAGTATATGTTGCTAACCGGATAGCCTCCTATATACAGACAGATCTCCTATAGCATCTAGCATTTATGTTTTATGAACCTGTTGTCATGGCGCAGGCCCTCGTTATTCAGAACACGATATTTGTCGAGTATAGTTGGCGTTATTTATACTTCTACCTTGAACTAATCCTATAATTCTTGCATCATTTCGACTTAGTGCAAAATCCGAATGTAGGGCACGCGCAATCTTACGTATATAGGATGTATCCTCGAAATCGATTCCTAATTCCTGTCTAGTCTTATCTACCCCCGGGTGACACAAACAGATTGTAAACTTTAGTTTTAAACCTAAGTAGGCTCCAGCCTAGCAAGCTTATTGCTAATATGTACCTCAACAGACTGAGTGACCCTGCTAAACTTCTTAGCGGTATCTTGTTTGTCAATTCCAGCCGACTGGAGTAAAAATACAAACGATGATGCACTACCATCCATAATTGGGATTTCCTCGGCCGTTACTTCTACATATAGATTATCAATTCCGAGATCTGTACACGCAGACATCAGGTGCTCAACAGTCGACACCTCGTTCCGTCTTTTTCTATTACCGAATACCGAAATTAGCAATAGCTAGACACGGTGTCACCTTAAGGCTAATACCCGCTGCTTTTACTATCGATTTAATGGTCTGCTGCTTAACATTTTCTTAACTTTTAGTGGGTTATTAAATAAATTTTAAATTCTTAGCTTTTAAGCTGTGCAACTTAAAACTTTAGTTTTCATTATTAGTATGAAGAAACTATTTATTATTAGTATTTTTATATATGTTTAATGACAAAGCTAATTTTCGGGGTATTTTATGGATATTTAGACTAGCGATCATTATTCGTATAATGCCTCCATCGCCGGGTTAACTGATTAGCAAGCTTGCTTGCGTAAAAATGCTGGAATATCGTATGTATCTACACCCTTTTCTTGTAATGCTTGCACATGCGATGCAGCAGCCTCCCGCGAGTTGCGCCGCACGGTTGTTGAAGAATCTGGCACCCCGTAGTCAGTCGATGGTGCAGTGATCTGATGGTTATCTGTGCCGGTGCGTAGCAGCGTCATCGGAATAGATGACTGCCGTTTGACAGCAGCTCCACGGCCAAGACCTGTCGCTACTACAGTTACTCGTAAGGCATCGCCCATCGTATCATCGTATACTGCGCCGAAAATTACTGTTGCATCATCAGCTGCATAACTTTTGATCGTATTCATTACATCGCGGGTTTCTGATAGACGCAGTGAACGACTTGATGTAATGTTAACTAACACACCTCGCGCTCCAGACAAGTCTACTCCCTCGAGTAGTGGACTGGCTACCGCTTGCTCAGCCGCTAGCCGTGCGCGTTCTTCGCCAGCGACTGTTGCAGTTCCCATCATTGCCTTACCCTGCTCTCCCATTACGGTTTTAACGTCTTCAAAGTCTACATTTACTAGGCCATCAACATTAATAATCTCAGCAATACCAGCTACTGCGTTATGCAATACGTCGTCAGCGCACTGAAAACATTTATCCATTTCAGCGTCATCACCCATCACGTCGAACAGCTTATCGTTAAGTACGACAATGAGCGAGTCGACATGCGACTCAAGATCCTCTGCGCCCGTCTCAGCAGTTCTCATACGTTTGCTACCCTCAAACTCAAATGGCTTGCTGACGACGCCAACCGTTAGGATTCCGATCTCCTTGGCAATTTGAGCAACTACAGGCGCGGCACCGGTACCCGTGCCACCGCCCATGCCCGCTGTAATAAATACCATATTTGCGCCGTGTAACGCATCGGAAATCAGTTCTCTTGCCTCTTCCGCAGCAGCATGCCCCATGTCAGGTTTTGCTCCAGCTCCGAGACCAGTCTTACCAAGTTGAATTACAGATGGCGCCTTAGATCGATTTAGCGCTTGGGCATCAGTATTCATTACGATGAAATCAACACCTTGTACACCGCGATTGATCATATGTTGGACAGCATTACCACCGGCGCCACCAACCCCGACGACCTTAATGACCGTTCCATTGGTTTCGGTTTCTAGCATTTCGAATTTCATTAATGTCTCTGTTAAGTATTAAGTAACTTCGCACTACGTTATACGATGGTGGAATTAAAAAATTTTTTTGTGTATCCATTACCATCAGTATGTTGCGAAACAACTTTAAAAATTACCTAAAAACCAGTCCTTCATTCGGGCCCACATCTGTACTGCAGAACCAGACTGTGCAGCTATCTTGCGTCCCCGCATACGCTGCAAACTCCCCGCTATTATTAGTCCGATCGCAGTCGAATAGCGGGGATCTCGTACTACGTCCGCCAGTCCACCAGAATACTCTGGTATGCCGATGCGCACTGGTTTAAGCAAGATATTCTCGCCAAGTTCAACCATGCCAGACATCATTGCTGCTCCACCAGTCAATACTACGCCAGAGATAATGAGTTCCTCGTAGCCGGACTCGCGTATGACTTGCTGGACTAGTAAAAAGAGCTCCTCTACACGCGCTTCAATCACCGCGGCTAAAGACTGGCGAGATAGAACCCGAGGGACACGATCGCCCAGACCGGGTATTTCAATCGTTTCGTCTGGACCAGCTAGCGTTTGCTTGACGATCCCGGAGGATATTTTAATATCCTCCGCGTCCGGTGTCGGCGTGCATAATGCCATTGCTATATCACCCGTGATTTGATCACCTGCAACCGGAATTACCGCTGTATAACGGATCGCCCCTTTTCTAAAGATTGCGATATCAGTAGTTCCACTGCCGATATCAACCAGCACTACACCTAGCTCTTTTTCATCTTCTGTTAGCACGGCCAAGCTCGATGCGAGCGGTTGTAAGATGAGGTTATTCATCTGTAGCCCGCAGCAGCGTACACATTTCACAATGTTGTGAGCGGCAGAAATAGCGCCTGTCACAATGTGTATTTTTACTTCCAAGCGGATACCGCTCATGCTAAGTGGATCGCGGACATCCTCTTGTCCGTCAATTATAAATTCCTGCGTTAGGATATGCAGAACCTGCTGATCCGTCGGGATATTAATCGCCTTCGCTGTTTCAATTACACGAGCAATATCTGCTTGCGTGACCTCTTGTTCCTTAATTGCGACCATACCGCTTGAATTAAAGCTGCGGATATGGCTACCAGCAATTCCAGTAAAAACGTTAGTAATCTTACAGTCGGCCATTAGTTCGGCCTCATCGAGCGCATGCCGGATCGATTGAATTGTCGCTTCAATATTAACGACTACCCCCTTTTTTAAACCCCGAGAGTTGCTTTGACCGAGTCCGATTACTTCATAGTGTCCTCCGCCTTTTAGCTCCGCAACAACAACGACTACCTTTGATGTCCCGATGTCAAGGGCAGCCAACAGGTCTTTGTGGTCTTTGCTCATAGCATGTACTTCATTGCGAGTATCGTCGGTTTATTGCCTTATGGCTGCGGATTTTTTGCCTTCGGGTCGTCGAGAATACATCGCATCTCTGTGGCGCGAATTGCGAACCCGTTCGGATATCGCAGATCTACATATTTGATGTTGCTACCCCAGTGCTGAGTGACTACGGGCCAAGCTACTATTAATCTTCGCACGCGGCTAGCTAGCGTATCCTTGTTGCAGTCTCGTCCCAGCTCTATCTGCATCCCATTAGTTAGCCTAATAGTCCAGGCATAGCGCAGCGATAACGTAATTTCCTCGAGCTTTGCACCCAGCGACCCGAACCATTTTTGGAAATCGTAGTATCGGGCTACAACGATACGAACCGACCCTATAGGTCCAGAAAACATAGGTAATTCGGGATCAACTGGATAAGCCGTAAAGATCTCACCATCGACGCTGACGAGCTGATTACTGCCCCATACACCTAGGGGCTTGTATTCTTCAAGCGTGACCGTCAATATATTCGGCCACACGCGACGCACGCTCGCGTGACGCATCCAGGGGATTTGTTCGAATGCGGAGCGTACTTTGTCTAGATCTAGCGTGAAGAAATTACCGTCCAGCTTGCCCAGCATATTCTCTCGCACTATTTTCTGGCTAATATGCTTAATATCACCGCCGATCAGCAACGTGCGTAACACAAAAGCCGGTCTTTGCACTAGCCATAGCCCCCCCCCGGCAAACACGATCGCTAGCAGCGATGCATACAATGCGTTCAAAATTATATTAAGCTGACGGGGATTATTCCACATGTCGACCAGCTAGGCGTTAATCCTTCAGCGTAAGCGCAAGTATATTCACTAGTAGTTCACTGTATGAGATGCCAGCTTTACGAGCCGATTTCGGCATTAATGAATGATTAGTCATGCCGGGGGCAGTGTTAATCTCTAAAAAATATGGGTTGCCATTGCCATCGAGCATTAAGTCAGCTCGCCCCCATCTGGGGCAAGCCAGGATTTCGAACGCGCGGTACGCGAGCTCCGTCAGCCGCCGCTCGTTTGTATCGCTCAATCCACATGGAATCTGGTACTGAGTATTATCCTGAATGTATTTCGCATGATAATCGTAAAAATCACTAGCAGGCACGATCCGAATCAGTGGCAATTGAAGTGAACCAGCGACACATACAGTATATTCACCGCCACCCTCAATGCTTTTCTCTACTAGTACCACTGGATTACGCTGAGCGACTTGAGCTAATGCATACTGCAAGTTATCGGCTTCTCTAACCTTGATTACAGAGATACTAGATCCCTCGGTAGCCGGTTTAACAAACAGCGGCAAACCTAGTTTTGCAATAATCTGCCGTGCTCGCATATCATAATCATTGTTTCTTAATACTATGTCAAACGGCGGCGTTGGGATACCAACCTGCTGCCAAATCAATTTCGTTCGGAACTTATCCATACCTAATGCCGAGCCTAGTACTCCTGGACCGGTATAGCGAATCCCATAAAAATCGAGAGCTGCCTGAATCTGACCATTTTCACCATATCCGCCGTGCAACGCAACAAATGCACGTACGAACCCTTCATCTATAAGCTCTGATAAGGGTCGATCTTTTGGATTAAATAAGTGCGCTTCAATACCAACGTCGCGTAGACCCTGGTGGACTAACAGTCCGGAAGAGAGTGATATGTTGCATTCGGACGACTTGCCACCATAAAGCACCGCCACTTTACCGAACTTTTTTGGATCGATCGTATGAATCATTACACTTTTTGTTCCCGTGTAAGCTGAGCCGGCACACTGCTGATCGAGCCTGCTCCCATCGTTATTACCATATCTCCGTCGGAAACTACTGTCGCTAGTACATCCGGAATTTCATTAATACTGTCGACAAATATCGGTCTAATCCTGCCGGCCCGGTGAATAGCCCGCGCTAGCGCGGGGGCGTCTGCAGCCACAATAGGTGTTTCACCAGCTGCGTAAACCTCAGTCAGCACTAGCTCGTCAACTGTCGAAAGAACCTTCACAAAACCTTCAAAACAATCGCGCGTACGCGTATAGCGGTGTAGCTGAAACACAAGAATCAACCGACGATTTGGGAATGCATCACGCGCTGCACCGATTGTAGCCGCCATCTCAACTGGATGATGGCCATAATCATCAATCAGTAAGTAGGCACCACCACCCGTTAGTGCCACTTCACCATAACGTTGGAAACGCCGGCTTACGCCCCTGAATTCAGCGAGAGCTGATTGGATATCTATATCAGCCACCCCTAGCTTAGTAGCAATTGCAATGGCCGCAAGCGCATTTTGCACATTGTGCACGCCAGGGAGGTTCAACAGGATCTCTAATGGTGGCGCATCGATGCGATGAACAGTAAAATACATCTGGTCTTCTCTAGCACGAACTTGGATTGCACGCACGTCTGCTTCATGCGTAAATCCATAACGAATAATCGGCTTAGAAACAAACGGTAAAATGTCGCGTACATTCGGGTCGTCTATACATAGTACCGCAATACCGTAAAATGGTAGCCGATAGGTAAATTCAATAAACGCCTGCTTAAGCTGAGCGAAATTATGGTTATAGGTATCCATATGGTCGATATCAATGTTCGTAATTACCTCGATTACTGGAAGTAGATTAAGAAACGATGCATCTGACTCATCAGCTTCAGCAACGATAAAATCACCCGTACCAAGTCGTGCATTTGACCCTGTACTAATTAGACACCCACCGATTACGAAAGTTGGATCTAGTCCTCCGGCCACTAGAACGCTGGCTACAAGACTAGTGGTTGTAGTCTTGCCATGCGTGCCGGCAATCGCTATGCCACTCTTAAATCGCATCAACTCAGCAAGCATCATAGCGCGAGGCACAATCGGGATATGCCTACGTCGTGCCTCAAGCACTTCGGGGTTATCGTTGCATACCGCTGTGGAAATAACAACTGCGTCAGCGCCGTCAATGTACTGTGCATTGTGACCGAGCTTGATATCAGCTCTGAGTGCGCGCAACCGATCAGTGACGGCCGATCTGTTGACGTCCGAGCCACTGACCCGATAGCCTAAATTGAGTAGCACTTCAGCGATTCCGCCCATTCCAGAACCACCGATCCCGACAAAGTGGATATGCTTGACAATATGTTTCATTGCTTTCCTTGCGCACGAGACCATGCATGATCCAATTCGAATGCCGTATCTCACGTGATGAGCGACGCACATACTTGCGCAATCGACTCAGCAGAATCGAATGGAGCTAGTTTATGCGCACAGACGGCAAACTGTGCAAGTGAAGCACGCGTCTGGCTTCCAAGCCAACCCGCGAGTTTCTCTGCCGACAGTTCGTTTTCTGGCATTACGCTCGCCGCCCGATGCATAACGAGGAATTCTGCGTTTGCCGCTTGATGGTTGTCGACGGCGAACGGAAATGGTATAAACAGCGCTGCTACGCCTACAGCAGTGATTTCTGATACGGTCATCGCGCCTGCACGACAAATTACCAGGTCAGTTTCAGTATAGGCTTGCGCCATATCTTCGATAAATGAAACTAGTTTGATACCGTTACCCTGTACTAGTCCGGCTTCCTTGTAATATATATGCAATGCTTCAATATGTTTATCGCCGGCCTGATGTACAACATACGGGCGCCGTGATGGATCAAATAATGCTAAAGCATACGGTACTATTTTGTTAAGTGCGGCGGCACCCAGGCTGCCGCCGACCACTAGAATGCGTAACGGTCCAGAGCGTGCTGTGTAGCGTATTTCGGGTGGAGCTGTTAGAGCTAGTTCCGGGCGGATTGGATTGCCGACACAGTGCGCACCAGGTAATACATCCGGAAAGGCAACTAAAACACGGTGCGCTAGCTTAGCTAGAAGTTTGTTGGCTAAGCCGGCAACCGCATTTTGTTCATGCAGTACTAGTGGAATGCGTGTAAGCACCGATATTAAACCAGCCGGAAACGTGATATAGCCGCCCATACCAAGTACAACGTCAGGTCGCACTCGGCGAAGCACAGATCGACTTTCTAGGCATGCGAATAGCAGATTCAGTGGAAAACATATTTTTGTGGTAATATTTTTACCACGTACACTACCAAAATGAACAAACTCTATTGGAATTCTATACTTAGGTACCAGTATTGCTTCCATTCCATACGGATTGCCGAGCCATACGACGCGCCAGCCTTTCGCACGCATCCGTTGCGCAACCACTAGTCCCGGAAAAATATGGCCGCCGGTACCACCAGCCATCACAAGCAGCGTGCATGTTCCCATACCTTGCCTCCGCGCATCAATACTCGATTTTCATAATCTATGCGCATTAAGAGTGCTACCGCTATACAGTTGAGCAGAATTCCGGAGCCACCATAACTAACTAGGGGCAGCGTTAATCCCTTAGTCGGTAGCAGACCGAGGTTTACGCTAATATTTATGAACGCCTGTGCACCGACCCACAAACCAATTCCTTTCGCGACTAATCCGTCAAAATTATGATTGAAGGCGATCGCCTGGCGTCCGATCTCGAACGCACGTCGTGTAATCCAATAAAATAGTAGGATCACAACGACTACACCAATAAAGCCTAGCTCCTCACCAATCACTGCAAGAATAAAGTCAGTATGTGCTTCAGGTAAATAGTTAAGCTTCTCAAGGCCACCTCCCAGACCAACTCCAAACCACTTACCTCGTCCAAATGCGATGAGCGAATGAGTTAGCTGGTATGACTTACCTTGTGCATAGCTTCTTTCCCATGGATTTAGGTACGCAAAAATGCGTTCTCGGCGCCACGGCGAGACCCAAACTAAAATACCTATTGCACCAATGATAGTCAGTGTTAAACTGCCGAACAAGCGTATACACATGCCCCCCAAGAATAATACACCTATTGCAATTACTGCAATGACTATAAAATCTCCCATATCTGGCTCAAGCAGTAGCATCGCGCCAACTACGCACACTATAAGCGTTATCGGCAGAAAACCTCTCATAAACTGGTGCATGTATTTCTGTTTTCGAGCGGTATAGTTAGCGGCATAAATTATTACCGCTAGCTTCATAATTTCCGACGGTTGTATACTAATAATACCTAGATGGATCCAGCGCCGCGCACCGTTCACGCCTTTGCCTAAGTAAGGGATTAAAACGAGCGCCAGTAAAAGTAACGTGACAATAAAGAACCCCGGAGCGCATCTATTCCAGGTCTTAATCGGAATTCGAAATACTACTATTGCCCCGATAACACCACTCATGAGCGATGCAATGTGCCGAATCAGAAAGTGATATGGCATATAAGTTGAGTACTTTGGCGAGTTAGGTAGTGCGATCGACGCTGAATACACCATTACAACTCCAAGCGACAATAGTGTGATCGTTACCCAGAGTAGTGGGTGATCATAGTCACGCATGCGTAATCCTACGGTTCGATTATTTCTAACTTTACTGGTTAATGTTCTTTCGAGGCCTATAGTGTCATCAGCGAACCTAGCTCATCCAAGCTCATATTACCCCTTCTTTCTCGACAACAATGTCTTCGATTTCGCTTCGGAATACCTGCGCGCGATGCACATATCCGGAAAACATATCCAAGCTCGCACACGCAGGAGATAACAGCACTATATCTCCGGGCCGGGCGACAGACGCTGCAGCACGCGTCGCAGACTGCAGACTCAAATGTAGAGCTAATGGAATACCAGTATTAGACAATACTGTATGCAGTACAGGCGCGTCACGTCCAATTAGCATTACAGCTCGGCAATAACGCGCGACTGCTGGTACCAGCGACGTAAAATTTTGGCCCTTACCGTCACCACCGGCGATCAATACAATCGGTTGTGCAAGACCCTCTAGCGCAGCCACGGTTGCGCCGACATTAGTACCCTTACTATCATCAACATAGTCGACTCCAGCGATCGCTCTAATCCATTCAACACGATGTGGTTCACCACGATATTCGCGTAAGATATGCAATAGAGCCGAAACCGGTAAATTAATTGACCGCGCTAAAGCAAGTGCAGCCATTGCATTCACCGCATTATGTAATCCGCGGATGCGTAAGGAATTTACGGGTATAAGTTTATTAATCTCGTACGCGTGTTCGGTGATGTTGCTTAGCCTTTGTGTACGAGGTTCTAATATATTATTAGGCTCGCATGCCTCAACGAGCCAAGCGATTTTCTTCTTATGTTGGATACCGTAGTCTCCAACACTTTGCGGCATCTTTAGTCCAAAGGTTCGATATGATGTAATAGCACTGCTAGATGGTACAAATGCCATCACTTGCGTATCGTCGCGGTTTAGGATTCGCAGCGTTCTCTGCCCAAAAATCCGACCTTTTGCCGTAGCGTAGGTATCGAATTTCTTATGCCAATCCAGATGGTCCTGCGTAATATTGAGTATGGTCGCTGCGTCAGGTTCAAATGTGTACGAGCTTTCTAGTTGAAAGCTCGAAAGCTCGAGTACCCAGACATCAGGCATTTTCCCTGAGTCAAGAGCCTCAGTCATCTTGTCTAGTATTGCTTGATTGATATTTCCAGCTACTGCCACGCTCTTACCGGCACGTTCGCATAGCAGCCCAGTTAGCACTGTAGTTATTGTTTTACCGTTCGTACCGGTAATTGCAAGTATTTTTGGTTGGTAGCCATTTTTTGCTAGCACCCGTAATGACTGCGAAAAAAACTCTAGCTCACCCCAAACCTCAATGCCACGGTTACGAGCTGCGCGAATTAATGGGGCTAAGTCTGTACTATATAGCGATAAACCGGGACTAATGCCAATTAATTCTATACCGTCATCGAGTAATTCTGTACTAAATACACCACTAACAAATTTAGCATTGATACCTAGTTCTACTAATCGGGAAAGATTCGGTGGCGTCGCGCGGGTATCAGCTACGCGCAAACGACAACCATGGCGCGCACACCAGCGAGATATCGCTAGACCCGATTCACCAAGCCCTAGCACGAGTGTCGCTGGACGTTGTCGTTCTCCGAACTTTTCACCGAACATTTTTTCCTCAGTTGCTAGTATCGTATTTTCAGTGTAGATAGACCAAGTAGACACAGCATTAATGTGATAATCCAAAAACGAACGACTACTTGGGTCTCTTTCCATCCGGATAACTCAAAATGGTGGTGCAACGGTGCCATCTTGAAAATGCGACGACCCTCACCATAACGGTGCTTTGTATAGTGGAACCATGTGACCTGCAACATTACCGAGATTGTCTCGGCAACGAATACGCCGCACACAATAAGCAATACAATTTCTTGCCGCACAATCACCGCGATCGTGCCAAGTGCGCCACCAAGTGCGAGCGCACCGACATCTCCCATGAATATCTGAGCAGGGTATGTGTTATACCAAAGAAAGGCGAGTCCTGCGCCACCTATCGCAGCGCAAAAGATAAGTAATTCACCCGCGCCAGGGATATGAGGAAATAAAAAGTACTTTGCATAGATGGAACTGCCGATAACATAAGCAAATATACCGAGCACTGACGCGACTAACACAATAGGCATAATTACTAGTCCATCTAACCCATCTGTCAAATTCACCGCATTGCTTGAACCAACAATCACAAAATAGGTAAATGCAATAAAGCCCCAGACACCGAGTGGATAGCTGATCCCACCAAAAAAGGGGGGTGCCAAGTCTGCCTGAGCTGGAAAACTAATTGCGAAGCCACTACGTACCCACGCCATAAGCAGATCGAACACACGTATATTATTTGCTTCAAACACTGAAAATGCGAGATATACAGCGGCGAATAACCCGATTATTGATTGCCAGAAATACTTTTCGCGCAAAGACAGGCCGCGCGTGTCCTTGTAAATAATCTTACGATAATCGTCACTAACCCCAATCACGCTAAAGCTAAACATAACTAGCATCACAATCCAAATAAAGCGATTTGTTAGATCACCCCATAACAGAATCGACACAGCAATACTCATCAAAATCAGCACTCCACCCATCGTTGGGGTGCCTGACTTGATTAAATGTGTCTGCGGTCCGTTTCTGCGCACAGCTTGACCTATATTTAAAGCAGCAAGCTTTTGGATTATCCCTGGACCACAGAGAAGCCCGGTAAACAGTGCCGTGATAGTTGCCATTAACGCACGAAACGTTAGATAATTAATTATATGAAGATAGCTTATATCGCTTTGAAGCCATTGTGCTAATGCCAATAGCATTGGAAATCCTTTTTAATACACACCCGTTTTAAACGGCATATCGGTTGTAATGGGAATGCTTAAAGCCTGAACCACACGTTCCATATACATAAAACGAGAACCCTTAACAAGGATAGTCGCGCTAGCAGCACAATGCGATGGAACAGCGTCTCCATATAAAAGAGCCGAAACGAGTGCTTCAACTGAATTAAAATGATAGGCATGTTGGCCAAACGCCATGCATGCACTGCGACTTGCATCACCTAGAGCGTACATTACATTGAGCCCGCGATCGCGGGCATAGGTACCAACTTCGCGATGAAAAGCGGGTCCGTTCTTACCGACTTCTCCCATGTCGCCCATCACGAACACGCGTGGCGCTGGCCGCAGAGCTAAAACATCGATTGCTGCGCGCATCGAATCTGGATTTGCATTATAGGTATCATCAATCACCATTGCACCAACCCATGGCATCACCTGTGCGAGCTTGGCCTGCAACCGTCCATCAACTGGCTTAAAAGTTTCAAGCCCACGTCGGATAGCATCTAGTCCAATGCCAGCGGCAAGCGTAGCTGCAGTAGCAGCAAGCGCATTATGCGCGCTTGGCATATGTAACGACACTTCGAACATACCGATTCGTGTTTGTATTTTTAATACACCAGTGTCTGTAATTGTGCCCTGAACTGCTGCATTACTATTAGTACAAGTTTGACGAAGCGTAAAATCTACGATCGGATGACCAGCAGCTGCCGCGCGCCAGATTCTTGCATATGGATCATCAGCAGGAAATATCGCTGTGCCACCCGGAGGAAGCGTATAGAATACACTAGCATGCTCCATAGCAACATTATCAACTGTAGTCATAAATTCTTGATGCTCGCGCTGAGCATTGTTTACAAGCGCGATCGTAGGTCCAGCAATCCGGGCTAGCTGTAGAGTTTCATAGGGGTGGTTAATACCAAGCTCGACTACAGCGAGCCGATGCTGTGGCCTAAGCCGCAATAACGTAAGCGGCAAGCCAATATCATTATTCAGGTTGCCCTGCGTTGAAAGCCACTGCGTGTGATCAAGGGCGGCGCTAAAGATCGATGCGATCATTTCCTTGACTGTGGTTTTCCCATTACTGCCGGTTACGACAATTAGTGGTAATGCAAACCTTCGACGCCAGCCGGCCGCAAGAGCACCGAGTGCATCCCGCGTATCGTTTACACAAATTGCTGGAATATGAAAATTATTTGGGCTGCGTGACACTAACACGGCAGCCACGCCGCGTCGAGATAGCTCCGGCAAGAAATCGTGTGCATCGAAATGAGACCCTTTAAGGGCAACAAATAAGCTTGTCGGCCCACAATTTCGACTGTCAGTTGAAATTTTCTCAAAAGTGATTGTGTTGTCTTCGCCTAATACCGTAGCGCCGTCGATTAGTGCAGCTGCCTCACGTAACGTTAACATAATCACTTGAATCTTACTCGAGTTTGGATGGCGTATGACTCGAGCGCAAGACGTACATAATTCTGATCAGAAAACGGCCACTTTCTACCCATGATTTCTTGTGTTGTCTCATGTCCTTTGCCGGCAATGAGCACAACATCGGCAGCAGCGGCAGTACGAACAGCATCGAGTATCGCGCTAGCGCGATACTCGATGATTCGTATGCGCTCGGGTTCTCGTATTGAACTAATGATTTGACTAATGATTGATAATGGCGGCTCACTACGAGGATTATCACTAGTTACGATAATTCTGTCAGCAAGCCGTTCAGCAATTTCCCCCATTATCGGTCGTTTTACTACGTCTCGGTCACCACCACAGCCGAAGACGCAGACTAACTTTCCCCCTCGCCGAATAGAAACTTGTCGTAATGCGTCGAGCGTTTTTTCCAATGCATCTGGTGTATGCGCGTAGTCGACAATCACAAGTGGCTCACCTATTTTTACGTGCCCACCGAATTTCTGCATTCGGCCATTAACCTGTTCTAGACGAACAATTTGCGATACTGCTGCATCGAATGACACGTCAGCGGCTAGTAGTACACCAAGGACAGCAAGCAAATTAGCGACATTGAATGTACCAATGGTATTTACTTCAAGTTCAGCACGCCCCCAGTCAGATAGCACAGTAAAAGCGGTGCCAGTATTGGTCGCACGGATTGCTGTCGCGTGCAGCGAAGCGTCTCCGTATGCCGAGGTCGAGGCAATACCATACGAAATGACGCGTACTCGTGCGACTAAATGTGCTACTAGCCGTCGCCCAGCCTCATCATCTCGATTGATGACTGCTGCCCGCAAGCCTGGCCAGTCAAATAGCCGTACCTTAGCAGATTCGTACGATGCGAGGTCTTTATGATAGTCGAAATGGTCTTGTGTTAGATTGGTAAACACCGCTATATCAAAGGCAACTCCATTTACGCGCCCCTGGTGTAGTGCATGAGAGGATACCTCCATGGACACCGCGCGTACCCCGCGTGTGCGCAGCACCGAAAGGCTACGGTGTACCTGTAGTGCATCAGGAGTTGTAAACCCGGTGTAAGAAAGTCTCCCAAGCAGTCCGGTTCCTAGCGTACCGCTAATCGCACAAGGGATGCCATTTCCACTAAGCGCAGCAGCGATCCAGTGATTAGTCGTAGTCTTGCCATTAGTACCTGTTACACCTATCATCAGCATGTCGCGACTTGGTTCACCATACCACGCGCTAGCAATATAGCCCGAAAGCCGCCTAAGTTCAGGGACCTCGAGCACTGGCACGCTAATCCAGCCATACTTATTAGTCTGGATTAGAACTGCTGCGGCACCGCGCCGTAATGCATCAACGATATAAGTACGACTATGTGCATAGTCTACTACATACGAGAAGAATGCGTCGCCGGGGCGTACTGCACGACTATCTATATGGAGATGTGCATGTGGCGCAAGATAGAGGTGTAACTGTGCCAGTACATTAGCGGTCGCGTTCTCGATTTGTTCGGGGGTCAGCGCGGATGAGGTCATTGCATGGTATTTTCCGACGCGCCTGCATTCAGGACAAACTTAGAATTTCTGTTAACTATAAGTTTATTCTCTTTTATATCGGGCGGTATATTTAGTAATCGTAGGGTATCTTTAACAATCACCGAAAAGACTGGAGCAGAGACTCGTCCACCAAAGTGACTACCGACTGTCGGCTCATCGATAGACACCGCTACAATAATACGCGGATGCGGTATTGGAGCCATACCGATAAACGACGCTCGATATTTACTGCGATCGTATCCCCATCCTACATGCTTATATGCGGTACCGCTTTTACCGCCAACACGGTAGCCAGGTACCGCTGCCCCGGGAGACGTGCCGCCTGACTGTGTTACGGTCTCTAGCATTAATTGAACCTGTCGAGCCGTGGTGGTTGAAAATATTTGTACGCTTTTAGGCGCATCATTCCCCTTACTCCGGATTAGAGTAAGGGGAATGATGCAACCATCATGCGCAATCGCGGTATATGCTTGACTAAGCTGAAAGAGCGATGCAGATAAGCCATACCCATATGACATTGTTGCCTGCTCGATGCGACGCCATCTCTGCCAGGGATGTAATTGTCCAGTTGCTGCCCCAGGGAAATCTACTTTCGGCGCTTTTCCAAATCCAATACTCGTGTACATATTCCATATTTCCTCAGGCCGCAACCGCATCGAGATCTTTGTTATACCGATATTGCTAGACTTTTGAATAATGCCGCCGACAGTTAAACTTCCAACGTTAGTCTCGTCCGTAATTGTCTCCCCATCCAATGTGAATCGCCCGCTCCCGATATCAATTAAAGTTGTAGGGGACACGCGGTGTAGATCTAGTGCGAGTGATATAGTAAACGGCTTCATGATTGAGCCTGGCTCAAACACGTCAGTTAACACACGATTACGCAACTGTTGGCTGGTAATGTGCGATCGGTCATTTGGGTTGTATGTTGGGTAGTTGACTAGCGCAAGAACTTCGCCTGTCTTCACATCAATGACAATTGCGCTACCAGCTTTCGCCTTAAACTGATTAACCGCTGATTTCAGCTGAGTGAATGCAATATACTGGGTCTTAATATCCAGTGACAACGTTATGTCCAAACCATTACATGGCTTGATTAACTCATCGATATCCTCAATGATATGCCCAATCCGATCTTTAATTACGTGGCGACTGCCCGTAATGCCAGATAACTCCTTCTGGTCTTCTAGCTCAATGCCCTCTTGCCCCTCGTTTTCAACGTTAGTGAATCCGATCATATGCGAGATAATCTCACCTTCTGGATAAAAACGCTTATATTCTGGGCGCGCATATAAGCCAGGGATATTTAGCGCGGCGATCTTTTGAGCTATTTTTAATGGCACCTGTCGTTTTACATAGACAAATGTTTTATCCTGCGATAACTTTTCGCGCAGTTTTTTTTCATTCATTGATAATAGTTTTGAAAGATCGGTTAGTTTATTAGGGCTCAAATTGTAAGGTATGGATTGAGGAATAGCCCAGATCGCCCGCACCGGCACACTTATAGCTAATATTAATCCATTTCGATCCAGAATTTTACCCCGAGTGGCCGGTAACTCTACGGTGCTCTGATAGCGACTTTCACCCTGTTTTCGGTAAAATGCGTTACTTAGTACCTGAATCCAAAATGCACGCGCTACTATTACGATAAATGCAATAAATAAAAGAAATACGACGAGCCTCGAGCGCCATAGAGAGGGGGTTAATGAAAATGGTACGCAATGACGATGATGAGTTAAAATCTTCATTAGGCTGTGTCTGCCCTAATCTCAGGTATCGGGAGACCGTGTTTTACTATTCCTACTTCACCCTCCAGTTGCTGGTAAGGGGGTATCCCGGTCGTATGGATACTCAAATACTGCGTACAACTCAGCACTACTGGCCTCATTTTCAAGTCGGCCATGGCAATACGTACAATACGTACTGTCCTAGATAATAGGCTTTTTTGGTATTGTAATTGTGCACCGTCTAAATGCAGCTCATATTCTTTTGACTGGGCACGCTGAAGATTGATAAATGTCTCGCGCCGTTGGTTCGTTGCGTTCACGACTGACAGCGCACAACTCAGCTCAAAGATAAGCATAACAATAAGTACAAGAAAATTAAGCCGACTCATATCAAACTCGCTCGGCAATACGCATTACAGCAGATCTAGCACGCGGATTAGCTAGAACTTCTGCACCGCTAGCAAAAATACGCCCAAGAATACGTAACGGTGGAATAGGCAAGTCCGCTGCGCGTATCGGCAGGTGGCGGTCTATAACTGGCGCCTGAGCGTTTGATTGAAGGAATCGCTTAACAATGCGATCTTCTAGTGAATGAAAGCTAATAACTACTAAACGACCCCCTTGCTCTAACGACTCTAACGCAGCCTTAAGAACTATCGATAGCTCTGAAAGCTCTTGATTAATGTGAATCCGTATAGCTTGAAAAGTACGAGTAGCCGGGTCCTGGCCTTTCTCACGAGTTTTCACAGTGCGCCCTACGATATTAGCAAGCTCACGTGTACGTTCGAGAGGGCCGAGGTGTTTAGATTTTTCGCGCCGAGCAGAAATCGCCTTTGCGATCCGAACAGCAAACCGTTCTTCCCCGTAATCTCGTATTACCCTGATTAATTCCTCCTCATTCGCATGCGCGAGCCACTCCGCAGCGGACTCTCCACACGTTGGATCCATGCGCATATCTAATGGACCATCATAACGAAAGCTGAAACCTCTCGCTGGATCGTCAATTTGTGGAGATGACACACCTAAATCTAGTAGCACTCCGGATACACGGACATTACCACGCGACGCTAGCACTTCGCGCAATCGCGTAAAGCTACCACGTACGACATCCAGGCGTGGATCAGCAATCTGCTGTGCCACATCAATCGCCTGCGGATCTTTGTCAAATACAATTAATTGTGCAACAGATGCAAGCCGCGCGAGCACTAAGCGAGCATGGTGCCCTCGGCCGAATGTTCCATCAATATAAATTCCATCAGGGCGAGTAATTAGCGCACTGACTGCTTCATCTAACAGAACTGTGCGATGCTGTCTTATCTTATCTATTGATAAAGCCATCCAATACTCTGGAGTTAAAAAAGTAAAGTTTGCAAGTGCGCAAGGCATTTTTTCGCCATTACAGCATGCCCTCTAACGTGTACACTCCCCGAACCCCCCGGGGGGGCACTGTTTATATAAGCAGCATCCTTCACGCCTCTACTTTACCTTGCATACTGATCAGCTATCTTAGAAATCTTGTTCTAGCCACCCGCTATTTTAGGCTTGGAATAGAAATAGACAGTTGGGGGGGGGCGTTGAGTGATGATTTAGGTTTACTTGTGGTAGTAGAGTTTTCAGAGAATGCGTAAGGGAAATTTAAGCTTTTGTATAAAGTGGTTATGCTAATAACTCATAGAATACCCCACATCCTTGTCACTCGATACTGTAATGTACAATACGTCAACTATTTTAGTGCAGCAGCGATCCAGAAAAACATAAAGTTATAATCATTAAGTTAAGTTTTAACTTTAGTGGAATAAGAGTGGAAAAACAGTAAACAACGCAAAAGCTACGGTTGCTAGTGGTACTAGAGATAATACGGTCGTGAATGTAAGACTACCCGCTACTTGCGGGATACGATCTTCAGCACTGCGTTGCGCAATAAAGTGCGCGAGCCGCTTCAGAGCATCTAAATCGATATTAAACTTCGTCAAAGTCTATCTTCCTTACTTGCTGTTTATCTAGACAGCTTTAACGATATTATCGTATTAACAACTAATATAAACATATTAGCCTATACTTTATTGGATTAACTTAAGTCATATAGATTTAAAGCCGGAAGCGACAGAGGTTTAAATAAGTTTACTATTTAGTAGCCTTACTTATAGCGCATTTTAGTTTTTCTATGGCCTAACATACGGGCTAGCCTGCCTATCTTGTATAGGCTATTTGGAGTATGCAACCTGCATGCAACCTTATGAGATACTTACTTCCAGTATCCATCCAATTTTCAGGAGATTTAAAACACGACGCCCGCTTCATTATTTAAAGCGGGCGTCGTGTTTTAAAAAGAAGAGCCTGACAATTACCTACTTTCACACGGGCAATCCGCACTATCATCGGCGTGGAGTCGTTTCACGGTCCTGTTCGGGATGGGTAGGGGTGGGGCCAACTTACTATAGTCATCAGGCAAAAAACTGTTGTTACGCTATAGCGCGTAACTAGTCTGGGGTAAAAGCAGTTAGTAGATAATAGCACAACATCAAAACGGACCAGTTATAGGATCAAGCCTTACGGGCAATTAGTATCGGTTAGCTTAACGCATTACTGCGCTTACACATCCGACCTATCAACGTCCTAGTCTTGAACGACCCTTCAAGGGGATCAAGTCCCCGGGGAAGTCTCATCTTGAGGCAAGTTTCCCGCTTAGATGCTTTCAGCGGTTATCTCTCCCGAACATAGCTACCCGGCGATGCCACGGGCGTGACAACCGGTACACCAGAGGTTCGTCCACTCCGGTCCTCTCGTACTAGGAGCAGCCCCTCTCAAACTTCCAACGCCCACGGCAGATAGGGACCAAACTGTCTCACGACGTTTTAAACCCAGCTCACGTACCTCTTTAAATGGCGAACAGCCATACCCTTGGGACCGGCTACAGCCCCAGGATGAGATGAGCCGACATCGAGGTGCCAAACACCGCCGTCGATATGAACTCTTGGGCGGTATTAGCCTGTTATCCCCAGAGTACCTTTTATCCGTTGAGCGATGGCCCTTCCATACAGAACCACCGGATCACTATGACCTGCTTTCGCACCTGCTTGACTTGTCGGTCTCGCAGTTAAGCACGCTTATGCCATTGCACTATCAGCACGATTTCCGACCGTACTTAGCGTACCTTCGTACTCCTCCGTTACACTTTGGGAGGAGACCGCCCCAGTCAAACTGCCTACCATGCACGGTTCCCGAACCCGCTTCAGGGTCCTAGGTTAGAACCTCAAACAAACCAGGGTGGTATTTCAAGGACAGCTCCATGCGAACTAGCGTTCACACTTCAAAGCCTCCCACCTATCCTACACAGATTTGTTCAAAGTCCAATGCAAAGCTACAGTAAAGGTTCATGGGGTCTTTCCGTCTAGCCGCGGGTAGATTGCATCATCACAAACACTTCAACTTCGCTGAGTCTCGGGAGGAGACAGTGTGGCCATCGTTACGCCATTCGTGCAGGTCGGAACTTACCCGACAAGGAATTTCGCTACCTTAGGACCGTTATAGTTACGGCCGCCGTTTACCGGGACTTCAATCAAGAGCTCGCACCCCATCATTTAATCTTCCGGCACCGGGCAGGCGTCACACCCTATACGTCCACTTTCGTGTTTGCAGAGTGCTGTGTTTTTATTAAACAGTCGCAGCCACCAGTTTATTGCAACCCTTTGACCCTGCTGGCGCTAGCCAGTTAGGCTAATAGGGCGTACCTTATCCCGAAGTTACGGTACCAATTTGCCGAGTTCCTTCTCCCGAGTTCTCTCAAGCGCCTTAGAATACTCATCCCGCCCACCTGTGTCGGTTTGCGGTACGGTCTTGTTAGACTGAAGCTTAGAGGCTTTTCTTGGGACCACTTCTAATTGCTTTGCAGCTTAAAACTGCTCGCCCCACACCCTTGAATTATGTACCCGGATTTGCCAGAGCACCTTCTTTAATGTAGGGACCGGGACTTCCGACACCCGGACAACCTTCCGCGATCCGTCCCCCCATCGCATCTAACAATGGTGCAGGAATATTAACCTGCTTTCCATCAGCTACGCATTTCTGCCTCGCCTTAGGGACCGACTCACCCTACGCCGATGAACGTTGCGTAGGAAACCTTGGGCTTACGGCGAGGAGGCTTTTCACCTCCTTTATCGCTACTCATGTCAGCATTCGCACTTCCGATACCTCCAGCACACTTTTCAGTGTACCTTCGCAGGCTTACGGAACGCTCTCCTACCATACGCACTTACGCACGTATTCGCAGCTTCGGTAATTAGCTTAGCCCCGTTACATCTTCCGCGCAGGACGACTCGATCAGTGAGCTATTACGCTTTCTTTAAAGGATGGCTGCTTCTAAGCCAACCTCCTGACTGTTTTTGCCTTCCCACTTCGTTTCCCACTTAGCTAATTTTAGGGACCTTAGCTGGCGATCTGGGTTGTTTCCCTTTTGACGTCGGACGTTAGCACCCGGCGTCTGTCTCCCGTGATTACACTCTTCGGTATTCGGAGTTTGCTATGACGAAGTAATCCGCAATGGACCCCTCAACCATGACAGTGCTCTACCCCCAAAGGTGATACACGAGGCACTACCTAAATAGTTTTCGGAGAGAACCAGCTATTTCCAAGTTTGTTTGGCCTTTCACCCCTATCCACAGCTCATCCCCTAACTTTTCAACGTTAGTGGGTTCGGTCCTTCAGTGCGTGTTACCGCACCTTCAACCTGGCCATGGATAGATCACTTGGTTTCGGGTCTACGCCCAACAACTTATTGCCCTATTCGGACTCGCTTTCGCTACGCCTCCCCTATCGGTTAAGCTTGCTATTGAACGTAAGTCGCTGACCCATTATACAAAAGGTACGCCGTCACCCTTTACAAGGCTCCGACTGTTTGTATGCATGTGGTTTCAGGATCTATTTCACTCCCCTCTCGGGGTTCTTTTCACCTTTCCCTCACGGTACTAGTTCACTATCGGTCGATCACGAGTATTTAGCCTTGGAGGATGGTCCCCCCATCTTCAGACAAGATTTCACGTGTCCCGTCTTACTTATCGTACCCTTAGTTCCACACTTTAGTTTTTACTTACAAGGCTATCACTTACTGCGGCCGCTTTTTCCAAAGCGTTCAGTTAACTAGAGAGTTACATGGTACAGGCTGATCCCATTTCGCTCGCCACTACTCTGGGAATCTCGGTTGATTTTTTTTCCTACGGCTACTTAGATGTTTCAGTTCGCCGCGTTCGCTTCACATGATCTATAGATTCAATCACGGATGACCTATGTAGGTCGGGTTACCCCATTCAGACATCTGCGGATTATAGCTTGTTTACCAGCTCCCCGCAGCTTTTCGCAGGCTACTACGTCTTTCTTCGCTTGTGATCGCCAAGGCATCCACCACATGCACTTACTTGCTTGATCCTATAACAAGTCCGTTTTGCAACGAGCAAGTTATGGGTGAGCTTTGTGCTGTGCCATACTTTTTGAGTATTTTGAGTTACTCAAGAAAATAAATTCTCTACCCATCTATTTTTGCATCCATCTCAAGATGCTCTAATAGATATACTGCTTTTTCCAGATTTTTAAAGAACGTTACAGCTAACAAAAAATTCTTGATACACAGATTTAATTACTAATACTCAAACTTGAATACTTGCAATTAAACAGTGGTGGAGGCAGACGGAATCGAACCGACGACCCCCTGCGTGCAAAGCAGGTGCTCTCCCAGCTGAGCTATGCCCCCAAGCTTCTTGGGTTTGATATTTATTTGCTAGACACGCATGGTGGGTCCGGTTGGATTTGAACCAACGACCCCCGCCTTATCAAGACGGTGCTCTAACCGACTGAGCTACAGACCCTTTGTCTGTCCCCCGTGACTTTACAGCCGATAAGTGTGGGTACTTGCAGATAGACATTTTCTCTAGAAAGGAGGTGATCCAGCCGCACCTTCCGATACGGCTACCTTGTTACGACTTCACCCCAGTCATGAATCCTACCGTGGTAACCGTCTTCCTTGCGGTTAGACTAGCCACTTCTGGTAAAACCCACTCCCATGGTGTGACGGGCGGTGTGTACAAGACCCGGGAACGTATTCACCGCGACATGCTGATCCGCGATTACTAGCGATTCCAGCTTCATGCAGTCGAGTTGCAGACTACAATCCGGACTACGATCGGTTTTCTGGGATTAGCTCCCCCTCGCGGGTTGGCAACCCTCTGTTCCGACCATTGTATGACGTGTGAAGCCCTACCCATAAGGGCCATGAGGACTTGACGTCATCCCCACCTTCCTCCGGCTTGTCACCGGCAGTTTCCTTAGAGTGCTCTTGCGTAGCAACTAGGGACAAGGGTTGCGCTCGTTGCGGGACTTAACCCAACATCTCACGACACGAGCTGACGACAGCCATGCAGCACCTGTGCGCCGATTCTCTTTCAAGCACCTCTACTTCTCAGTAGAGTTTCGACCATGTCAAGGGTAGGTAAGGTTTTTCGCGTTGCATCGAATTAATCCACATCATCCACCGCTTGTGCGGGTCCCCGTCAATTCCTTTGAGTTTTAATCTTGCGACCGTACTCCCCAGGCGGTCAACTTCACGCGTTAGCTACGTTACTAAGGAAATAAATCCCCAACAACTAGTTGACATTGTTTAGGGCGTGGACTACCAGGGTATCTAATCCTGTTTGCTCCCCACGCTTTCGTGCATGAGCGTCAGTATTGACCCAGGAGGCTGCCTTCGCCATTGGTATTCCTCCACATCTCTACGCATTTCACTGCTACACGTGGAATTCTACCTCCCTCTGCCATACTCTAGACTGCCAGTCACCTATGCAGTTCCCGGGTTAAGCCCGGGGATTTCACATTGGTCTTAGCAAACCACCTGCGCACGCTTTACGCCCAGTAATTCCGATTAACGCTCGCACCCTACGTATTACCGCGGCTGCTGGCACGTAGTTAGCCGGTGCTTATTCTTCCGGTACCGTCATCCAATTTAGGTATTAACTAAATTGCTTTCTTTCCGGACAAAAGTGCTTTACAACCCGAGGGCCTTCTTCACACACGCGGCATTGCTGGATCAGGGTTTCCCCCATTGTCCAAAATTCCCCACTGCTGCCTCCCGTAGGAGTCTGGGCCGTGTCTCAGTCCCAGTGTGGCTGACCGTCCTCTCAGACCAGCTACAGATCGTCGCCTTGGTAAGCCTTTACCCTACCAACTAGCTAATCTGCCATCGGCCGCTCTTTGAGCGCGAGGCCCGAAGGTCCCCCGCTTTTCTCTTGAGAGTGTATGCGGTATTAATTCGGCTTTCGCCGGGCTATCCCCCACTCTAAGACACGTTCCGATGTATTACTCACCCGTTCGCCACTCGCCGCCAGGCCGAAGCCCGCGTTGCCGTTCGACTTGCATGTGTAAGGCATGCCGCCAGCGTTTAATCTGAGCCAGGATCAAACTCTTTAGTTTAAACCTGTTACTTATTTAAGCTTTTTAAGCTTTGTCGCTCAACCCAAAACATTGACAAGTTTTTTAAAACTTGTTTTTTATTTTGCATGAGACTTGATGATTTTCTTTGATTTTCTACACCCAGTGTAGAACATAGGGTGTAGCTAGTCTAGCCATCAAGTACCCACACTTATCGGCTGTTACTTTTTTAAAGAACGTTGTACTGAGCTTACTTTAGCTCAGTTATTTGAGCTAAAGTACTCTCGACACTTTGCCATAGTATTAGCAAAGAACTAACATTCTCAATGTAATGCTGCGAAACGTCAAGAGCTTTCTTAAAAACTTTCTTAAAAATCTTATTAGGCTCTTTGGGGCATAATTATTTATTATCTTCCTGTATAACGCTATTTATATCACAAATTTAGTGACTTACTATCTTTAATTAATCCCAAAATTAGAGTCGATACTCTCTTTTTCTGAGTCTTCGGAAACATTTGAAGTTAGAGCATTGAGATGCAAAAGTCAATAAGTTTTTATACGGAAGTATATCAAACTTTTTGCTGAATAGTCTTATTTAGTATCCTGTACTTTTGGTTAATACTTTGTTTTGGGTAAATTTATAAAATTTAGCTAAGCATAAGTCTGTCGTTTTTATCTTCATGCTTCTACAAAAGTCCATTGATTTCCTCATGCCGCACGATTCGGGTATTATATATAGGTACTCAGCACACCTTTGTGAAAAGTATTACAGAAAAGAATAAGGGTATGAGTTTATATATGATCAGGAGATGCTTCATAATCATTTACTTCAGCCCCCCACCCCTACTCCTAAATTCCTATATGAATTTTTATGCCAACAAAATCTATTATTCTAAAAATAATTATCATATTTGAATTGTTACCGCTTACCGGTAGCTATTACTCACAATTGAAGTGCCATTACTGATCGAATTGCTTATATGTAGCCTGTTTACTCTGTAACTTTGCTTCTGTAAGGCGAGATTGATATTCTGCAGCGCGTTTTGCTAGATAGTATTTAGTATTGATCTAGGTGCCGTAAGTGTTTAGCAGAACATACTTTCCCCAGCTGCGCACAGGCACTTATTCCATACATCATGGATCAGCGTTAGTTATAGTAACGGTGTAACCATGTATTTAAATCATTTTCTTGGTCACGAGAATAACGAACACAAGAAGATTTTATAATGTCTAATCTTCTAATTTTCTAGCATTACTGTCTATTCAATGAGATAAAATCATCCATGAACTTCTTGTCTAACACTGCATATTATCATATATGGGCAGCATATGTTGACGATAATCTATAGTGTACTTACACACTAGATATTTGATTCAGACTTACTCGATCTTTGATTTATTTAAAGAATGTGCTATGAAGACAAAAAATAATTTATGTAAAACATATCTATGTCTAAATATTTCACTTTTTTGATATACATCAATATAATTATCCACGATGCGCTATAGTTTTATATTAATATGCTGTAACGCTAACGTAGCCTAAAAACTCATATAATAGATATTAATTAATATTCTAGTATAATTACGTGGCACTCATGCGAGTAATACTTTATTTACCTTCAGCACCCGCTAGCGAATTCTGAGATGATCTTTCGCATTGCTCCAAGCATTCTTTCAGCTGACTTTGCACGCCTTGGCGAGGAAGTGCGTAATGTTATCGCCGCCGGCGGCGACTTGATTCACTTTGATGTAATGGATAACCATTATGTTCCTAACTTGACAATTGGCCCAATGGTATGCAAGGCTATCCGCCCACACATTAGGGTACCAATTGATGTCCATCTAATGGTGCGTCCAGTGGATCGCCTTATTCCGGATTTCGCAAGAGCAGGCGCGGACGTGATCAGTTTCCACCCCGAAGCATCTGAACATGTCGATCGTACCCTATCTCTTATCCGAGATCACGGTTGCAAAGCGGGATTAGCATTCAATCCCACTACCTCATTGAACTACCTAGATCAGGCGATGAGTCGCATCGATTTGGTTCTAATCATGCTCGTAAATCCCGGGTTCAGTGGACAGTTATTTATTCCAGAAGTACTGAATAAACTGCGCGATGCGCGGCAGCGCATTAACATATATTCAGCGCGGACAGGTCGCCAGATTCATCTGGAAGTTGACGGCGGCGTAAAATCTAGCAATATTGCGCAGATTGCAGAAGCCGGTGCTGATACATTTGTCGCTGGTTCGGCAATCTTTAATCAATCAGATTATCAGCAAGTAATCTACGAGATGCGATGCGCACTAGTGTCACTGAATGAAAAATGAATCACCCCTCGAGAAGTCAGTTATCGACATCAAAAACTTTAACCGCCATTTATTTTGACCAGTTTATAAAACCTTATTGCGCACGAAGCAATATCCCAGAAATTAGGGCTACTGGGTAGCGTGCAAGAGAGATATAAGTTATTGATCCTTCAAAGCGACCGATGCGTGTTCATCGCATAGTCTTTTCGGTACTCAAAATAGCAATTTTTGGGCTAGCATACATTCATTCTACACTACTCCGGTCTAGAGCGATACTTTAGCTGAAATGTAATACGCCTTGTCAAAAATCTGATTTTGATAAAAAGGTGATGATGATCATAGTCAACTTGACAGATAGATTTATATTAATATACATCCTTGGGTATATATTAGAGTTATTATAAATACGCCTACACGCCTGCTGCACAAATCCACTGAATCTCTGATTATACCGGGGACTGAGTGCATCGACGTCTAGCATGTAAATCGACTGTTTCAGTGTAATGCATAAAATCAACTAATATATTTCTATGTAGCAGATTCGAAACCACTCCAGGACTATGTCTATAGTACCTATATGGATCTAAAGTTCACGATGTCAACCGAGGTGACCGGCTGTGGTGACTGACACCTTTGGGTGGTACCATATTGGTGGTAATCTTGTACCTAAATCAAAATTAGTAAAATAAAAATAAAATGTATGCCATATTGTGCGCTGCATGGCAATTACAAGACATATCTAGAATTACAAGACATATCTAGATATAGATCTTACACAGCTCTGCCTGTATTAATGACCTGATTAAACTTGATTAAGTAAGTTAGAAACAATGGGATTTAGCACGACACAAAAAACTAATCCGCGTTATTTAGGTCGACAAGGTTGTGCATAAGACTTAATACTTATTAAAAATAAACTCACACATTATACTGAGTCTCTTATTTCAAATATTACTGGTTTGTTATCTAAGTTGATCTCACCTAGCGGTGAAATGTCATTGTAGCCCATCTACTTATTTTGTTGCCATACTAGCTCTTGCTGTCCTAGTGGTAAGGTTACAACTCTTCCAGTACCGCAGTGGGGATTTCCGATGATAGTAATAACTAAATACCACTATATCACACCTAAACTACTCATCTATTATCTTGCCTTTAAAATGGCAGCTACTTTCTCTTACCCATCATGGAGTAACATTTATGTTTTATTTCGCTTGCATTGTATAACCTAGTATTCAGAAGGTTCGAAAAATGACGGTTGCATGCAATGATTTTTGGTTTATAAAAAGTCTATTAGGTATTGTATATTGCTATATGATCGATAACTGTAATGCGTAGACTCATCACCTCGTCTAGTATTTTTCTGCATTAAATAGAAAGTTTGAGCCTACTGAAATAACAAAAGCGGCGCGAAAGACTCGCAGTATACTTAACCATCACATCTCGCGAGCCAAGACAATATCTTGTAGCATAGTCAGTGCCAAAATTAAGACCGATTACGGCATATATTGCCCGATTGGCCGGAGATCTTTGCATACACCAACGATCGAGAAATCATGGGCTTGCGATGCAAGAGGCTGCCGTTAGGTGTGCAAAGTTTCACCTAGAGTTAATCCTATATAAGCAGGGCATTGCCCCTATGGATGCTTGCATTGCTTAAAGCCGCACTGTTGTGCTACTTCCTGATGCACCGCCCCCCAAGTACGGGGCGATGTCCTTGTGGCCGCAGATCACCAGTCTAACCCCGCACGGAGAAATGGATGTCAATCACCCCACAGGAAGCACTGCAGCGCACCATTGAGCACCGCGAGATCTTCCATCACGAGATGTTGCACCTAATGCGAATGATCATACGTGGAGAAATGTCACCGATCATGGTGTCCGCTATTATTACCGGGCTTCGCGTAAAAAAGGAGACAATCGGAGAAATTACCGCAGCGGCAATCGTCATGCGTGAGTTTTCTAATCACGTTCAGATATCCAATAACCAACACTTTGTCGATATCGTAGGCACTGGTGGTGATAGCTCGCAAACTTTTAATATTTCTACAGCAACAATGTTTGTAACTGCTGCAGCGGGCGCAAAAGTCGCTAAGCATGGAAATCGTGGCGTATCGTCTAAGTTCGGAAGCGCAGACGTGCTCGAGGCACTCGGCGTTAACATTAATTTAACGCCGGAAGAGGTGTCGCAGTCTATCGAAACGACCGGTATGGGCTTCATGTTCGCGCCGAACTACCATCCAGCGCTGAAAAACGTCGCATCTATTCGGCGAGAAATGGGGGCGCGAACGATTTTTAATATACTGGGACCATTAACTAATCCAGCTGGAACGCCAAATCAACTACAAGGAGTATTTCATCAAGATTTAGTTGGTATTCAAGTCCGAGTGATGCAACGGCTTGGCGCAAACCATGTGCTAGTCGTTTACGGATGTGATGGGATGGACGAGGTATCACTTGGCGCGCCGACACAGGTCGGCGAGTTACGCAATGGCCAGGTATATGAATACAAGATTCATCCCGAGGATTTTGGCTTGCAAATGGCATCAAATCGCTCCCTCAAAGTCTCGAATGCGGATGAATCAAAAACAATGCTGCTCAGCGCACTGAACAATATACCGGGCATAGCCAGAGAAATTGTTACGCTTAATGCCGGTACTGCGCTGTATACCGCTAATGTTACCCCTTCGATTAAAGAGGGAATTAATAAAGCACGTGAGGCAATTATCAGTGGAGCTGCTCGTGCAAAGGTAGATGCGCTTGTCCGCTTCACCCAGCAGTTAAGTTATTAAAACAAATAGTACTATCATGACTGATATTCTCAATCGCATTATTGCAGTTAAGCGCGATGAGATTCGTGCTGCCCAAGTAAGTGCGTCCCTAGAAGAATTAAAACTCAACGCTTACGTTCGTCGCGGCGAACTACGCGATTTTACTGCGGCGTTACGTGCCAAGCACGCGATGGAACAGCCAGCAATCATCGCTGAGCTAAAAAAAGCCAGCCCCTCTAAGGGAGAGTTACGTAGTACCTTCGCGCCAGCAGACATTGCCCGATCATATGAGCAGCATGGCGCCGCATGCTTGTCGGTACTGACCGATCAAAAGTTTTTCCAGGGAAGCACGCGCCATCTCCAGCTGGCTCGAGACGCTTGCACCCTGCCTGTGCTGCGCAAGGACTTTATTATCGACTCATATCAAGTGCTAGAATCGTGTGCAATAGGCGCTGATTGCATTCTATTAATCGTTTCTGCCTTAGACTCAGTGCAGATAAGAGAGCTAGAGGAATACGCATATTCACTGGGTCTTGCAGTATTAGTAGAGGTGCACAACGCAGACGAACTGGATGTAGCTTTAACGCTTAAGACACCTCTAATCGGCATTAACAATCGTAATCTGCATACATTTTCCGTTACGCTGGATACTACACTGAGCCTTCTCGATAGGATTCCAGATGAGCGTATCGTGGTAACTGAGTCGGGAATATTTACACGTATTGATGCGGAGCGAATGCGTGCTGCTGGCGTTCATACCTTCCTTATCGGCGAAGCATTGATGCGTGAAGACAACCCTGGTACAGCTCTCGCTAATATTTTTTCGAACTACTAGGTATATGAAAAAATGTTCTTTAAAGCTTAATTAAATATACTCGCAAGTCGCGACTACCTATAGCCCTTTTTCGTGGCTACGATAGTTGAATCCGTTACACTTACTTTATTCTACTTCCATGAACCTATGAGCTAATTATAGTCATCTAAGTTTAGCGGCGTTAGTGGTTATGAGTGTGTAAATAGAGCCGTATTAAGTGAGATACTTAAACTCGACGCACTGCCCGCTATATATATCGACATTCCTGTTCATTTATTGTGCGGTTATTAACCTATCCGTTATAACGGATTCACTAAATGGTCACAGGACGATTTACTAAGCATCGGAAAACAGTAAGCTATACTCTTATATCGGAATATCTTACCTTGCCATTGCTACTTTATCGCGATAATAGCTTCTATATTTATCGAATTTATCGACTCACCAACACCATCTTCTAAGTTCATGATGGTATAACTATCCTAGTTAACTCTCTACTTTGAATGGCACTAGCCCTCGAACAACAATTTAATTGTCTTCCATCAGCGTGGCACAGATACTTAGCGCCGTTTATCGGTAGTTTGATATACGCACGTTTGTGCGATTTTGTGGACCGCGAACGCAGCAGTGGAAAGATAGTGTATCCAAGCGATGTATTCCGATCGTTACATTTAACGTCTCCGGACGAGGTCCGGGTAATCATATTAGGTCAAGATCCCTATCACGGCGAAGATAATGGCATACCACAAGCTCACGGACTAGCATTCTCCGTTCCACGAGGTGTCCGCCCCCCCCCGTCATTACGCAATATTTTTAAAGAAAACGCCGCTACTTTTAACCATGCGATTCCACGCCATGGCTGCCTAGATTACTGGGCTTGGCAGGGGGTTCTACTGCTTAATACAGTACTAACTGTTGAGCGAAATCGCGCAGCTAGCCATGCGAGGCAAGGTTGGGAGCAATGCACGGACACACTGATCGAGCACTTTTCTATGCAGCACGAAAGCCTAGTGTTTATGTTGTGGGGCTCATATGCGCAATCAAAAAAAAAGTTAGTACAAGGCCCTAGTCATTGTATTCTAGAAGCACCACATCCGTCACCGCTATCAGCGCATCGCGGTTTCCTTGGTTGTCGTCACTTCGCGCTTACGAATGAGTATCTACGCTATGCTGGTCGTGCGCCAGTCGATTGGCGCATACCCTAATCCGCCTACATTGCACTCTGTTTATTTTTCTTGATTATCCAATAAAATTTTTAAGCCTTAAGGCTCGGATAAATATGGGATTTTAAAAGTACCTGCAGATGCTATTGGCAGAGCACTGGGGTTTATTACTACTCTCAACTATGATATACACTCCCTGCCCGTACAGAAAAACAATATAAACAGTGGCACTACAAAGGTTGCCGCACTAAATAAGATTATCAGTTAATGTACAACCTATGCGCAATAGTGCACTATTAAATCTGGGATGCGCCACCTAATCATAGCTTTCAATAAGTGGTCTACTGCTATTAGCAGACCCTTATTCTGCTAACGCTAGTTTAGCGTTGCATGATGAGAGCAATTAATACATCTGGCAGCGTATCTTGCTTATTATATTATCTTTAGATAAGAGTTTTTGTATCAGAAAATAAACGCTTTTGGTTTTTTAGTTCCGTTAGATACCATCTATAAATAAGAAGTCGTGCCTGTTGGGTGGCACTGCTATTTTATGCTTATGATGACTTTCGATAGTATATCTATGCTGAAATAGGCAAGTTAAAAGCCGAGTAATCAACTATAGTACTAAAAGCGTATCACGACAATTATGCTCTATGCATTATAGACTGCTCCCAGATAATATGCATCGCAATCCCAAAAAAGTCGCAGTCTCATAGAGATATAAGAGATTTATCTCCGACTAGTTTGTAATATTAGCATGACAGCATAGCGTATGAATTTGCCTATCAGGTAATTGCTAAACATTCAAATTAGCAGCATAAACTACTAACGGTCTAGCTTTGCATTTGCTAAGGCGAGGCTTACTAGAACAAATAGAAAGCTCCCGTCACTTTAAGGTGATAGAAGAACAAATCAAATTTACTCAATATATAAATAGATATTAGCCGGATAAATAGAAACTTTGCAAGTTTCTTGGTAGCGCGTTATTGTACTAGCTATACTAGAGAACTAATGTCTATCGAGGGGTATTGATATGCATTATTCATTTTCACTGGGTTTTTATAAGGCGAAGCTAGTATCAAGTAGATTATTCAGCAGTCAATAATTAACCTTAAAATCTTAATAAATCTTTGGTATATGTGTATGTTAAAATAAGAAAACTACGCACTGCAGATTTTATAAATTTAGATCAGTGAAATAAAATAGATTACTGGCATCCCTATATACCAAAAGCACCGCTAAGATAGACAGTCATGTATTATTGCGACCCCAATGTTACAAGTTCCTGGAGCCAGACTTTTAATAAGCATAAAAACCTCTGCAGCCTATCTATCGTGATAATCAGCTTCTGAATATCCACTATCGTGAATGATCATAACATCTAAGTGGCGTTAAATTTCCAAGACTATGAAATAGTTATTTGTAGTTCACTACCTCTAGTAACGTTGCAACATTATGAATGTCTAAAATTACCCCCCCTGTCTGCACACTAATAAACGAACAGAGAAAAGTCTAGGAGCATTTGTAGCCAAGCATTTTACATTCCATATAATAGTAGATTATTTAAATAAAATATTTATCGCTATTGAAGTGCAATACTTCGTGCTTATGTATTATTTAGGGTCTTTGTAGAAAATATTGATTTATCTAGTAGAAACTCTCAGCCCAACCTAACCTAAAAGGTTAATTCTCTTCTTATCAAAATCTTACTGAGCATGAGAAAATTCTCTAAAGTCATCAACTGTCGTTTATATTCCCTCATAAAAGGGACTGTAAAACACAAAGCGGGTTCCACTCGAAAGAGTTGAAATTATTATCAATAAAGCTAGGATATAGGATAGTATTTTAATCTGTGTAGTTGATTCTAGTTTCGACTTTTTAATATTTCTAAGTAAAGCTGATTTCGATAAAAAGCTTTTACTTGTGTGCTACATGTTATTCGCAAAAGTTTTCTATGAGTCTCAAATGCGGCATTATCGGCTTACCTAACGTCGGCAAGTCCACCCTCTTTAACGCACTTACTAAGGCAGGTATTCCTACTGAGAACTATCCATTTTGCACTATCACACCGAATGTTGGTGTAGTCGAGGTACCAGATCCGCGGCTCGATGCTTTAGCACAGATTGTAAGGCCTGAGCGCATCCGGCCGGCAGTCGTTGAGTTCGTCGATATTGCTGGGCTTGTCGCAGGCGCCAGCAAGGGCGCTGGTCTCGGTAATCAATTCCTTTCTAATATCCGCGCAATGAATGCGATCGCGCATGTAGTTCGCTGCTTTGATGACGATCATATAATTCACGTCTCCGGAAAAGTAGATCCGCTAGCGGATATTGAAGTTATTCATACCGAACTAGCATTAGCTGATCTATCGACTGTCGAGAAAGCACTTTCGCGCCATGCAAAAATAACAGGATCGTCTAATAATAAGGATGTATCTAAGATAGCTGCTGTGCTAGAGAAAGTGCGTGCGCAGCTAGACGAGGTACGTTTAGTTCGTTTGATGGAACTTTCCGATAACGAACGCGCATTAATTAAGCCATTTTGCCTAATTACCGCAAAGCCGATGATGTATGTTACTAACATCCATGAGGATGGTTTCGAGAATAATAAGCACCTTGATACGGTTCGTAGCTATGCAGAAAAAGAGGGCTCGTCAGTCATTTCCGTTTGTGCCTCTATCGAAGCGGAAATTGCTGCGTTACCGAAGAATGAAAAAAGCATTTTTTTAACCGATATGGGCATGTCTGAGTCTGGACTAGATCGTGTGATCCGGGCAGGCTTTAAGCTGCTTGGGCTACAGACATTCTTTACAGCTGGTTTTAAAGAGGTACGTGCCTGGACTATCTATGCTGGTGATACCGCAAAGCGTGCAGCTAGCATTATTCATACGGACTTTGAACGTAGATTCATCCGAGCTCAGACAATTTCGTACGATGATTACATAGTCTATAAAGGAGAACAAGGCGCGAAAGAGGCAGGCAAAATGCGAGCCGAAGGAAAAGAGTATCTTGTGCAGGATGGGGATGTGTGCAACTTTCTGTTAAGCACTTAAAAATGCCGGGACTAGCACGCAATATTGCAAATATTGCTTCTCTTAAAACTACGTGATTGATTTATACGCAGTCTATTTTAACATAAGCCTTAAGCTATGCTGTGATGAATATGCATAGATTTTTAGCACTTGTTTAGTCGAGCGTCTCAGCATCAATGAATATTAGAACTCTAGAAAGAGCTTGGTTAGCTAACGGCTCCATAATTATCTATTAGATATAGTACAACCAGTAATTCACGGAATCATCAAGACGAAGGTATAACAGCCGAGTCTTTTTATGGTGTGCAGATAAATAGCTAGACTTATTGTGCTCAATATACTTGTTTATATAGTTAAACGGCTCTATAAAAATTAGAGCTGTTGTTCGTTAGCTACTAACGAACAAATATTCAGCAGAATAGGGCATTATGGATTTTCTGTTACGAACAATAGTTGAATACAAACTGTCGAAAATCTGCTCGAAATAACTTCTTTTTCTAAAAACTATTTAAAATCCGAGTAGTAGAGTATTTCGTGCGTCACAGATATTCCGTCATAATCCTATTAGTGATAGTAATTGCTCGTTAGCGAAATTTTCTTACTAGGTTGCTACATACACTATAATGTTTAACAATGACTCTGAATGAATATTGTTCAATAACTATCACTCGGCTATGTAAAGTCAGCGAGCATAGATATCGCCAAAATGAACTTGATTACTTCTGGTGCTGACTTAAGGTTCAAATTGCCTCAGTACGTGTTTCGATCCACGATTTAGAGTCTCCACTTAAATGTGGGCCAACTCTCTTACGCACCTGTACATGATAATCGTTTAGCCAGGATATTTCATCTACACGTAGCAAAGAGCGATCGATACAGCGAATATCGATTGGGCATAGTGTTAGCGTTTCAAAGCAGAGGAATTCGCCGAACTCAGTCGTACGAATAGGCCAATTCAGCAGTAGGTTCTCAATACGGACACCCCATCTACCTGGACGGTATATGCCAGGCTCGTTTGAGGTAATCATGCCTTTTTCCATCGCCATGTGGCACTCTGGCGATACATGATGCGAAATCATCTGCGGCCCTTCGTGCACATTTAAAAAATAGCCGACCCCATGACCAGTTCCGTGACCAAAGTCGATATATGCGTCCCAAATTGGTGCTCGCGCTATAGCGTCTAGCATAGGTGAGCAGATACCACGAGGAAATTTCATGCGAGACAGCGCAATCATACCCTTAAGTACTAACGTAAAATCGTGTTTCTGTTTAGCACTAATCTGACCCACCGGTACAACGCGTGTAACATCGGTAGTGCCACCTAGATACTGTCCGCCAGAGTCGATCAACAGTAGACCGTCGCCTTTGATTAAGGCATGCGACTTTGGTGTCGCACGATAGTGCGGCATCGCGCCATTGGCGTTAAAAGCAGCAATTGTCGGAAAGCTAAGACACATGAAATCGAGCCGGCGCGCTCGCGCTTCAGTAAGTTTTTCGTCGATCGTCAACTCAGTGATATGCTCACGCCCAAGAGCCTGCTCGAGCCACGCAAAAAATTCCGCGAGCGCTACACCATCTTGCTCCATGGTCGCTCGCACATGCATGACTTCCGATTCTGTTTTGCAGGACTTTGCAAAAATTGACGGATTTACCATTTCAACTAATCTTACACCAGGGTGTACAGCTCGCATTAGTCCACATGTTACACGGCGGGGGTCGATTAGTAGTCTGCTTCCGGGTGAAATCTCTGCTAACTCTGCCAATGCGTTTCCGTATGAGGCAACACGTATACTATCCTGTGCTAGTTTATTGCGCAACGGCGTATCGATCTTGCCATCAGGTGTGTACAGTGTCACATGTTGTAGACCAATCAATGCATGTGCGACGAATGTGGGACTATAACTTATATCGGTACCGCGAAGATTGAAAATCCATGCAATATCATCTAAGGTGGAAACAAAATGCCACTGCGCATCTTTGTCACGCATTATGCTCCGTATTTGATCGAGCTTTTGTATGCGTGCTACCGGCGCGTAGAAGTAATCGTGCTCATACACTGGTAGTCTGGGTAGAACTGGTCGTTCTTCCCAGATTAGTTCGAGCAGGTCCACATCTAGATGCAGTTGCATGTTATGAGCCTGCAGTGCAACTTGCAGGACACGCGAATCGGATAGATTTAGCGTTCTGCCATCTACGCCAACCTGAGCACCAGCTGCCATATGTGTAACGAGCCAGTCTATGTAATATAATTCTTGCCCAGCTGACATTTTTATCAGCTCAATATCGCTGTCAGCTAGTTCTACAGCAGCTTGCACCCAGTATCGGCTATCGGTCCAAAGTCCAGCAAAATTAGACGTTACAACTAACAAACCAGATGAGCCAGTAAAGCCAGACAACCATGTGCAGCCTTGCCAGAATTGCGGTAAGTATTCAGATAAATGTGGATCGGCAGACAGAATGATATATGCGTCTAGATTAGCGTGTTTCATCGCATATCGCAGCTGTGCTAGCTTTTCATAGGAAGTGGGTACCTGATCGTCAGTAGGTTGTCGGGTATTTATTGAGCTCACTATCGTGAAAAATATAATCTAAATTAGACGATCTTAGGATCATCATACGCTGAGCACATACGTCTCTTGTACGAGCAGCGTGCCTTCTTGTGCAACGCTAGCACGATATACTTTATTTTAACCAGAACCGCAGTCAGCACTGCTAACAATAAACACGGGCATGCCGGATATCGGCATGCTGAATATAAAAGCTATTATAATTATTAGACGAGGTCTTAAATCTCGACACCAAAAAACAGTGTACTAATTCAATCTATTGGCATAAGGTTATATACTGTCGTATTCGTCTAATGAATATTACGGTAGACATTTCGTGCTGGATGTGAATCATGAGTGGTTTTTCTGATTTTAATCAGTATCAGATAAACGGCGAATAATCTTTAATTACAACAAGTCCGGTTAATTCTGGCCTCGAGATTAGAAAGGTGATGCGCACTATAAAGTAGATGCAATTCTAACATTAAAAATAGCTTTTTTATTTTAGATAATGATCTAATCCTAGTTTAGATATCAATACAAAGTTATGAGATGCTGTCTACATAGGGCGACTAGCTAATATCCATTAGTATACTTTATAACTACCTCGTCGCATCTCTAAATGCGCTTCTTGTAATGCCAGAGATCATCACTCCGTCACTAATCGAAATCTCGTCAGTTAGTGAGATGGGAAGATGAGTGGTGCTAGTAATAATTACTACCAAAAACGATCTATATGGTAGATCAACGTCTATAAAATAGCGAAAAGCGATATTATTAGTCGTGGACTATCACACAAGGGGTGCTTTTATAACTGAAGATCCCGCAATTTGATGACCGACATGCTTCACTTGATAGAAAAAACCTTGGTTACTCACATTTTCTATCTAGGATAAAAATGTGAGTCAGCCACAATATATACTAACTTTACTTTTATTTTAGCGAGTGTTAGTTAATTACTATAAATCAAATGAGAAGATGCGCACGTCCTTTCGGTACTGGGCGCACTCTCATATGCCGTATGTAGGTAAGAAATACTAACTGAATTATGATATCGACGACCTATATCTGGACTTAAGTCCGATACCGCTTAACCGATGAGAATATGGTAGTAAACATGTAATCTCGCGGTTTTCGAGCTCTTGCCAGATTCTACTTGAGTCGCCTATTCCGCATACTTATACTCTGTTTCAATACGAAGAAAGAAGTCCATCGCGCGATATAAGTGGTATTCGGTCTAGATTCTAGATTTCAGAGTGCTAATCGAAGCTTAGATTTTATAAAGAGGACAAACTCAATTTCATACCGCGCGAAAGCGGTACATAGCCCATAAAGTACTAATCAGATAGAGATCAATGTATATTCGGTATTGATGGTTTCGATAGAAATATCGCTTGAATATAAAATGTTTAAAGATATTGCTAGTCAATTCGTATTGTTTATCTATGTCAGCGAGGAGCTATGTGCCATGCATCTTTCATATAGAATCTATATAAGCCGATTGTTAATAACCATACAGTAAAGTACGGTAAAAGCTTGATAGACACTTTATCGCTAAAGCAATTATAGTTGCTGGCTACCTTTTATTTCCACAAGCTCAATAGTATCTCTCGTGTACAACGTCTATTATCCTAATTATTGTCATAGTGTCCTTGAGCCCATAGTCAATATACGAAAAAATTAGCCAAAGTTAATTATTAGATGGTTAAACGGCATAAAATGAACTCGTACATAGGAATGCTGGTGTTTGTCAGTAGATCTATCGGCAGCGCTTAAGATGCTATCGGAGTGCTAATTAAAAAGTTTTCTCATGGCCCGCTAATACATGCAGTGATCTACATGTCCACGGTAATTGCGACATACTGATTAATCTGATGCCGAGTTTTACCGGTACGCAGCCCCCCCCTTGAGTATTCGTAACAGATAAGCATATTTTGTTTTCTATTGAATGTGACTCTGTTTGCACCTTTTCTGGATGTGCTGATGAAACCAAATATGCAGAGTAAGTTAGAGCAGCTAACTAAGCGGCTGCCAGAATGGAATGAATTACTGTCACGTAAAGATATCGTGTCCGATGTCGAGAAATACAGTAAGCTAGCCCGTGAGCACGCTGAGCTCGTTCTAGTAGTTGAGCAATACACAAAGTGGAGGTCCGCTTGCAACGATGAGGCAACCGCACAGGAACTTCTAGATGATCCGTCGATGCGGGAGTTTGCAGAGGATGAACTTAGTGCGGCACGAAGCCGAATTGATCAACTAGAGCACGATTTACAGAAAATGCTGCTGCCGAAGAATCCGAACGACGAGCGCAACATCTTCGTGGAAATCCGAGCAGGTACCGGCGGTGAGGAGAGCGCACTCTTTGCTGGTGATCTTCTTCGCATGTATCTACGGTATGCAGAACGCCATCGCTGGAATGTTGAGATGATATCAGAGAGTACTTCGGACCTAGGTGGTTACAAGGAAGTAATTATTCGAATTATTGGTCAAGATGTCTATTCTCGGCTTAAATTCGAGTCAGGTGGGCATCGTGTTCAGCGTGTTCCGGCCACTGAAACGCAGGGACGGATTCACACTTCAGCCTGCACAATTGCTGTGATGCCAGAAGCGAATGAGCTCACCGAGATCGCGCTTAATCCTGCCGATCTTCGGATTGATACATTTAGGGCGTCCGGAGCCGGCGGCCAGCATATTAATAAGACTGATTCAGCAGTACGCATTACACATATTCCAAGCGGAATTGTGGTGGAATGCCAAGACGATCGTTCACAACACAAAAATAAGGACCGCGCGCTGAAAGTGCTAGCAGCCCGCATTAAAGATAAGCAATACCAGGAACAGCATTCAAAGGAGGCTGCCACGCGTAAAAGCCTTATAGGATCGGGTGATCGATCTGCGCGCATTCGGACTTATAACTTTCCACAGGGCCGATTAACCGATCATAGAATTAACCTGACCCTGTATAAGCTGGAACAGATTATGGATGGTGATTTAGATACGCTTATTAATGCGCTCGTCTCTGAACATCAGGCCGAGCTTCTCTCTACGATGGGCGAAACCCACTAATCTCATCATGAGTTGCGTCGCGAAATTGCTGGGATCTTCGCCGCTCACCCCACTAGAAGCTCGTATTTTGCTCTCTTATGTGCTAAATTGGCCCCGCACCGCGCTAATCACTCGTGCCAATGAATTACTGCCTAACGACTTGTCAGAACGCTTTCTAGCGTTGCAAGCACAACGTATCTCAGGCAAGCCAATCGCGCAACTAGTAGGTTCGCGTGAATTCTTTGGGCTTGACTTTGACGTAACGCGGCACGTACTAATCCCGCGCCCAGAGACAGAACTATTAGTCGAGTGTGTACTAGATGCGGTACAAAAAATTTCTCTTCCTCGCATACTTGATCTTGGTACTGGCAGCGGAGCAATCGCGATCGCGATTGCTTATGCGCGACCAGATGCACAGATAGTTGCTACTGATTGTTGTACTGATGCGTTAAATATTGCATGCCGCAACGCGAAGCGCTTGCTTGGCGATGCAGCACTTATGCTACCTCCACCAAGGTTGGCTAATCATCATCACTCTGTTTTTTCGAGTCACCCAACACAATCCCGACTTACATTATGCTGTGGCGATTGGTTCAAAGCGCTTAATAAATCGTATTTCTCTGTTCCGGTGCAATTTGATGTTATTGTCAGTAATCCACCTTATATCAGTATATTAGACCCTCACCTCTGTGAAGGTGACTTACTCTTCGAGCCGCTAGATGCTCTGACCGACTATGCAGATGGGCTTAGTGCAATTCGTACGATCATCGCTAGCTCCGTAACATGGCTAGCGCCCGGTGGCAAGATATGGATAGAACACGGGCATAATCAAGCGAAAGAAGTGCGTTCTCTGCTTAATACATACGGACTTTATTCAATACACTCAGTACGGGATCTAGCTGGCATCGAACGCGTTACTGGTGGTAGTGTAAGCAGACCATACGACAAATGAAGCAGAAAAAAATTCTCTATCATAATTAAATAAAGGTTATTTATGGATACGCAAGAGCGCATTAAGAAAATCATCGGCGATTATCGAGTTGGGTTATTTATGAAAGGTACCGAACAATTTCCAATGTGTGGTTTTTCTGGTCGGGCTATCCAGATCTTAAAAGCGTGCGGCATTAATTCAATACATACAGTTAATGTTTTAGAGGACGAAGAAATGCGGCAGGGTATTAAAATATTTTCGAACTGGCCTACAATTCCCCAGTTGTATGTAAACGGCGAATTCATTGGTGGCTTAGATATTATGATTGAATTGTATCAATCTGGAGAATTACAACAACTATTTGCTAATGCATGCACGTCGTCTCGACACGACAGCTAATTTGCTCAATGCTAGAGTGTTCCACGGTGCCGATTAGCTCCGATGTTCTTCGTTCATTGCGAAAATAGACAGCGTGGAAAGCCATCTAATTATTTCTTCTGTCGGCTGGCTCTCAATATACTGAGGGCTATTAACGATAACACGTGCAACAGTTAGTGAATCACTATAATCCTCGCGATATCAAACCAACCCGAGCCAGCTGCCTATTTTTTAGATGACGATATGATCGTACGCTATGCTTTTTTCGATGAAAACGATGGCTAGAATTGCTTATAGACTATCGGAAATAACCTGATGTAATTATTTTGATTGCTCGGGTTGCTGCCATTAGCCATAACAATAGTATCTACTTGCTCTAATAGTTTAAGAAGCGCCGCTGAATGAATATCTACGCAAATAACAGAAATTTATAGCCACCTCATAATATAAAAGAGATTAATAGTGAGATAATATTTTCCTAGATATATTCTGGTTCAGAGTAAAACTCTTTCTATCGTAGAAGGAACCCGAGACGTATTTAAATAAATAATTATTAAAATATAATCTACCTCTCATTTTCTCCCTGTTATATACGTTTTAAGTTCACTAAAAGTCATAGAAAGTTATAAATAGTAGTTATCGTGGCCTACATGTCTTCTTCTGTATCAGCAAGCTGCTGAAGTAGATTAGATGCAGGTAATGGGCTTTTATGCAGAGTATAAAGTGTACGGCTCTGTAACTGTTCTCTTAGCTGAGAATATTTTTAGTCAGATGTTAGATATTAATAGACATGCTGAAATTATTGCATAATGTTGCATTGATCGGTACTTAGATTTTTTCGTGATATAGGCATTATCAACAAATTAGAACAAATTATATGCTGTAAATAGCATATCTAATAACTAAAAACCCGTACACAACCTACATACCGGCGCATTTCACTAGATAGGTACACTAACCTAAGTAGTTCAATCATCTAATAATAACAAGCGATTTATCGTATCTATATTTTTAAGTGAAAAGAATTTTTAGCACATTTTTAATGAAATTTATAAAGTATATGGGCGAGATCTTTACATACAAATAATATACAATTCTCACCTAGAAGGTGAAAATTGTATATTATTTTGTTAGCGCATAGAAAATACGTAACAGTATCTCAGCTACTAGTAGCTTAAGCTAACAGATATGCATCGGTACCAATCTATGTTGATACCGATGTTCCATCAGTCAAATCTCGACGTCATCGAGGATTTTCTCTCGCCGCTCTCGCTCATCTAAGTATGCAGTGCGCCAGCCACTAGATACCCCCCACTGATAAAAACCGAGAGAAATTACCGTGACGACTACCATATCCCAGCCATAAGAGATATAGTCAAGTCCACCAAATGGCTTACTACCAATGTACGATAGCCCGCCCATCACTGGTAGGTAAATAATCATCCACCAAGCTGAACGACAATCTTTAGAAAATCCTTTCCAGTGCGCTTTAGCTTGATAGTAGAAGAAAACCGGAAGCGCGACAACCATAAGCAAAATAATTTCGCCTGTTAACGGCCATTTTGCCCAGTATAAGATTAGCGATGCGCAGACAAATGCAAACGGCGCAATCAAGCTCATACCAGGGATGCGCAGTGGCCGCGCAATGTCGCCGCTAGTGCGACGCAAGGCCATCAAACTAATGGGTCCCGTGAGGTATGAGATTACTGTAGCAACAGAAATTACCGCTGCCAATGAACTCCAACCACGGAAAAAGAACAGGAATATAAACGCAACAATTAGGTTAAACCACATCGCAGGTCGTGGCACTCCATAGAGTGGATGAACGCTACTAAAAATTTTTGGCAATGTATTATTACGCTCCATCGCGTAAATCATCCTAGTCGTCGTAGCCATATAAGTGGTACCGGTACCACTAGGACTCACGAACGCATCGACATACAGTAACATGGCAAGCCAATTTAAATTTAGGGAAAGAGCGAGCTCAGCAAACGGTGAACTAAAATTCAATTTATCCCAGCCCCTAGTAACACCTTCTGGATCAATGGTGCCAATGTAAGCGATCTGAAGCAGCACATAAATAACCAAAGCAATTAAGATTGATCCGACTACGGCAAACGGCACGCTCCGATCCGGATTGCGTGCCTCACCCGCTAGATTCACTGGGCTCTGAAACCCATTGAAGGAAAATACAATACCACTAGTAGCTACAGCGGTCAGAACTGCCGACCAACCATACGGCGCAAACTGATCAGTTGCACTCATCAAAAAGTTCTCAGTATGAAAACTCGTTAGAACAAGACCTAAAATAGTAACGCCTGGAATCAAAAACTTGAAAAGTGTAATTGCCGAGTTAGCGTGTGCAAATAGTTTTACGCCCCAATAATTTAATAGGAAATACACAATTACAAGTACAGCCGACAGTAAGAGCCCCGGTAAAGTAAGCTCACCATGCACAAATAGTGCATGGGTCCAATCATAAGGCCATGAGCTCATATATTGAATTGATGCTTCTGCCTCAATCGGTATCACAGAAACGATGGCAATCCAATTGGCCCACGCGCTGATGAAACCAACCAATGATCCATGGGAATAGCGGGCATAACGGACCATGCCGCCAGACTCCGGAAACATCGCACCGAGTTCCGCATAGGTTAGAGCAATCGCAAGAATCACAACTGCCCCAATTACCCATGCAATAATTGCTGCAGGCCCTGCAATTTTTGCTGCCTTCCAGGCCCCAAAGAGCCAGCCTGACCCGATAATCGAGCCTAAGCCGGTCAACAGCAGCGCGAATGGGCTAATGTTTCGCTTGATCGAACTATCCACAACATCTCCTAGGAACATGAACGCGCTTTGCCGTTATATCGCGGCTGGCTAGCACGTATCGTGAATACGCCTCATACGCCAGTTACAACTGGCGCGAAGTTTAATAGTGGCACCTTTCTAACTGGCTATCAGTTATAAATCGGCAAACATGGGATGATGACTCGACGAAATGCGCGTCGAACTAACCAGCCGACGATCGGTTAATATAAACCGCCAGTATCGGCGGGGCGAGATCGCTATTTACACCAATTTTAAATGCAGATGCGGACCGTTACATGAAAACAGCAAAAAAAGCACGATTCGATACTCCCCATAATAGAGGCGTATCTAAAGAAACTGCTAAATTTAAGAAAAATCATTGGCTGGGTCTGATATTTCACAATATAATTATGCTTGCAAGATTTCAAGCGGCAAGTGTTGGTGGTTGTACATCTGTATGTAGTCCCTTGCAACGGTACTCCGGTTGTTCCTCTCAACCTTCCTTGATTTTCGTGCGCTATCGGGCTTGAGCCCTTATTCATTTTTAAGGATTTGTTTTATGGAAACCGGAACCGTCAAGTGGTTCAACGACGCCAAAGGTTTTGGCTTTATTACGCCGGATAGCGGCGGCGAAGATCTATTTGCGCATTTCTCAGAAGTGCGCATGGATGGCTTCAAAACCCTTCAAGAAAATCAAAAAGTTACATATGAAGTAAAAACAGGCCCCAAGGGTAAACAAGCGGCCAATATTCGGGCAGCGTAAGTTCCTCCAACTCGTGTGATACGCTACAGCTACCCTTTGCTCTATGCAAAAAGTAGCTGTAGCTATTTTTTCAACAACCCTATGCTAGGAAACACATTTATATCTAGCAAATAGTCAGTTAAACACGGCTTACCATAAACTCTATATCTATGCTAGAAGCAAGGCTTTCCTAACAACTAGGCAAATTTTTCTGTCCGCAAAACACAGGTTTAAGTGTTATCTTAACATCATCAGTCACCTAGTTTTTCAATATTGGCTAAGATCCCCTATAAAAATATTGTAGCCCTACATCAATAATAACTAACTACACTTAATTATTTTATGATTCTAAATTGTATTTAGTAAAGTACTAGATTAAGAGATTAAAGTATTTTCTAAAATCTTACGTCTTTATTTATTTATTTATTAATAAATCTATTTTCGATTAGAATATATACTATAGTGTTTTCATAGATATGAGACTCAGAAATAAACTATCTAGCCAATCATCTTTATATCGTTATTTTTAGTTTAGCAAAGATAGATGATAAAAATCAACTCAATTACCTATTTTATACTTAGAATATAGCTAAGAGTAAGATTTAAAATAGCGCACTAGTTTCGTTTGTAAATTTCCCACTTATGCTATCGCATGAGCAATTATTTAGCGAGTATCCACAAAATACCTCATGTAGTAATGCAGAACTACTCAATCGATCAATTATAATTGATAGCGCATTAAATAGTTCCTAAAATACGTAGGTATTAAAGCGATTTTAATATATGTATATTAAGTTAGCGGAGAATTTAGTCTATTTTAATTTAATAGAACAATGCGTATCAAGCTGCTATTTATAGCAGCTGCTATAAATAGCATTATTAAATTATCTTGTTAGCGTTAAGTAGATATAGTCTTGGAAATGTAAATTGCCTCGCCGGCGGAGTAATAAATCACGACTTTATAAAAATAGCTACGATAAGTGCTTCTATTATCAGCGTAGAAGCTAAGCCTAAATCTGCCAAGCAAAACGCTCATGTTAAACTAAATCTAGTTTATAAGCGCAATAGATGAACTATCTACTATAGTGATAGTTCGAGTTAAAGTAGATGCGGTGTTCAATATAAATTAATGGGATATATTTGTTGACTTCTTACATTGTTACACATACATATAGTATGTATGTGTAACAATAAATAATCTTTAGATTATTAGTCTCTCTAAACTATCAATAATAGAATAACCTATAAAAGGTACAGTAAACGACGATCGTTTACTTTAAGTAAACATAATTATAGTTTATTTATAGTTCTATTTTTTAGATAGAAAAATATTTAATGTAACTATTAGAGTTTATAAAATAAACTATAATTCTATCTTTAGAAAGAACAGTTCTCTTTATATTCTTGTTAAAGATTTTTGGTAATTTAATCCGACATAGTCATATAATAACTGTATTTATCATTACACTAGTGATTTTCTATAAATCAGAAAAATTTATTAAAAATTCCGAATCTTTAAAAGATGTCTAATGTTTATTATTTAATTTTCAATAATGTTTAAAAAATAAACTAGGTACATGCAAGAATTTTTAATTCTACCAAATTAGATGAAAATTAATTTTTATATCAAATTACTATAAATATATATAAAAAGTATTAAGAATTTTTTCTTCTAATATGAAAATAACAGTCGACGTTTAGCTATTTGAGCCGTAAATATGACTTATTAGCTTCTTCTGATCTACTTTTTAGGTAATTTAGATAAGGCATCTATTTTGCATAGTTCTTGGTCTCTTGAAAAATCTTAATATAGTATATAGTATATTCCGATATCTCTAAGAATATGAAAGGGTGCTAAATTTTCGTTTTAATTACTGCAGGAAAGAAAAAACGATTTTTAAGTGTAAATCTACATTAAAAGAATAATTAATAGATATGTAAACTTTTTCTTTATGCTGTACAAGCAACCTTATAAAATAAAAAACAAGTTTTAAGTTGAATGAAGAAAATATTGGTGCCGGCTGCAGGACTCGAACCAGCTACCTGTTGATTACAAATCAACTGCTCTACCAGATGAGCTAAGCCGGCGTAGGGCTAAGTGTACTACAACATCGGTGCGCGATAAAAGATCACTTAATTACTTTTAGATGTTTACGCCCCCGTACCATGTTTTTCTGACTAGTATTTGCAGCAGCTACATCATCGGAATCTGATATACGCTCTATTTGTATTTCTTTGGCATTTTGCAATGGCAAGATCCGCATCTCTACAGCTGGTTTTTTTATCTCGTCTTTTTGGAGCTGGTGCTTATATAATAAGCCTTGATTTTCATTCGGAGTCATTGCGCAGTACTGATTTCCTGTAAGTGATGAAAATGCCGCCTCGCCTTCGATGGGCTTATCTGTTACTGTTGCGAACGCTATTCCTTGCCTATTTTCGTGTGCATAAATCGCTAGGACATTATTGACTGGAACTATTATTTTATAAGATTTACCAGAGAAACGTGTCAGAAATGTAATCGAGTCATTTCCTATTTGCAAGTTGTTAGTCGCATTAAAGCTAATATTGAGAATAATTTCATGATTATGCATGAACTGCTGAGGAACGCGTGTGTGGTTATCGACTTTCACGGCGATATATGGTGTAAATTTATTATCTGTACACCATGCATATAGTGCGCGCAATAAATATGGCTTAATAAGAATCATCTTTTTCCAAACGCTGTGTGTAGTTCTTACCACTCGGGCGCTGTATCTTCGGGCAGTTTAGAAGAGTAGGGCGCCTATCTCTACCTAACGACGCATAACCTTTTCAGATGGCGTCAGCGCTTCAATATAAGCAGCTCGGCTAAAAATACGTTCCGCATATTTCATAAGTGGTGCTGCATTTTTAGATAGTTCTATCCCATATCGCTCAAGGCGCCATAACAATGGCGCAATCGCGACGTCTAGCATTGAGAATCCTTCGCCCAACATGTACTTATTTTTAACGAAAATTGGTGTAAGTTGTGTGAGTCGATCCCGAATCCCTACGCGCGCGCGTTCATGTACTTTATCTGCGATCTTCCCCCTCTCATTCTCGAGCATACTAACATGCACAAATAACTCTTTCTCAAAATTAAGCAAGAATAAGCGTGCACGAGCCCGCTGAACAGGATCGGCCGGCATTAATTGCGGATGAGGGAAGCGCTCGTCGATATACTCATTAATAATGTTCGACTCGTATAAGATTAGATCGCGCTCCACAAGAATAGGTACCTGTCCGTATGGATTCATCACTGATATATCCTCCTGTTTTTTAAAAAGATCAACATCGCGGATCTCAAAATCCATGCCTTTTTCGAATAGTACTAATCGGCAACGCTGAGAAAATGGACAGGTAGTTCCGGAATACAAAACCATCATTTTTTACTTTCCTTGAAAAACTAAAAGGGTGAGGCGGCAAAGAAGCGTTTTATACTTATCCCCTCGGCTCTACCTACAATCGCTAATTGTATATTTACTTGACTAGTATATAAGCTTGAGTTCCTTATTCTATAAAGTTAAAATGCTGAGAAACAGTGAGAGCCATATTTTATGTAATCGTGCGTTTTGTTAGTCGTCTAATACAAAGCGATGATGCTAATTAACCAGTTTAGTAAGGTTATTACACTTATAAGATACTTTACTATTGCTAGTATCTTTAATAAATTTTGAGTCTTACTACTACGTAGTAACCGCAGTACATATCAACAAATTTAAAAGCACGAGTTGTACTGCGCCTCAGCTCATCTAGGTCGCCAGAGAGCATATAGAGGTATGTATAGAGCTTGCTGATACTTGTTCGCTCCAAGTAGGTATCTGTTAGCAAGACACGCATTTAACTATTACTACGTTCTTATCGTTCACGCTAATATTATTGCATTTGTGATGCAGCTTAAAACTTACGTATTTATGCGGCTGCTTCAAGCAGCATAGACTAATGCGAGTTAGCGGCCTACTAAAAATGAAAATGTATAAGCTGTTGAGCCTTAACTAATTACAGTCATAGTTGGAAATTTAAACTGGGTGCTACAAAGAGAGTGTCTAGAGGGAGGACAACGAAGATTCCATAAGAAAAATACGGACGATAGATGCAAACTTGACTAGAATCAGATTAGGCTACTATAGAGGAAAATAAACGATAACAACACACTAGAACTTTAGTTGAATTCCAGCTATTCCAGAATTACTGGTACGAACCGCAACTAACTAGTTTTTTACTTTACTACGGGTTTTAATTAATCCATGACTATGATTATCATAACATAATTTTTGAAATTTTCCGTCATTAAATTCTATATTTAATAGACTAGTGAATCTACCTAAAATAGCATATTTTAGTCATAGTCTCGTGTTTATCTATCAAAATTTACTGAATGCTATTATCAGAATTTAATCAGTTAAATATAAATAAGCGGTGCAATATAAAATAACTACATAATGCTATTAACTATCATTAGTTGAGATACAAAAATTAATAAAATTTGCAGAATAACCCTACATTATTTAGACTGTTTATCTATCTAGCATCTCGCTCATGAATGCTTCAATTAATATTGCATTTATAATTCACCATAGAAATGGCTGGAGGATACTAGTAGGATTAAAAAATTAGAAAACTAAATTTATCGCATCTAGCGTAGATTATTTTAAATAAAAATATATAAAGACGGTGAGTAATTTAAAAAAATGTTTTTATAAAAAATTTTTTATCGTAATAAACTTTTATAATTTGACAAATTGATTCGAATGTCTAAACATAAAAGACTTTTAAAGTTATGCTACTTAGCTTGACGTACTTACAAGAATCTTGTATTCAAGATACCACTATAAGAGATACCACTATAAGTCTTATGATTTAGTGAAATTCTGGTACTTTAGCTAATTGCTCTTATGGTAGATAGGAATACGGATGCTATTTATGGGGGGCATTCTATTCTGCTAAATTTTCTATACAAATGTTTAGCGAAAATTTATACAATACATACTCTATTATTAATCTCCGCTTAATAAGAATTAAGAAATTGATATTACTTGAAACCTACGCAATAGTGCATCTTACTTGCGCATCCCGCTTATACATTGAAACGCGATGGGATATTTTCAATACTGACAGCGTGATCTGCGGTAACTAATCACTCTATCGGAATATTATAGAATTCAACTATTCACTCATAACTTTTATAGATGATTAAAAGTGATTTATCAGATTAAGATCAATATAGCCTTTTAGCTAGTTTATAGATACTGATAAACATATATTTTAAGCGTAAACCATTAATTACGTAATGGTAATCCGAAAAATATACTATACCGCTCTTTTTGTCTTAGACGGATCACGGTAGCCTAAATTATATGAGTATAATAGCTAAGATTGTAGCTTTACGCTTGAATATGTATTATTTTTTAATTCCCTGATTAAACATCCATCCGTAATAGGTGGTAGATTAATCTAATAAATTAACTTTAAATTATAAGGTAAAATTACCTAATCTTGTAGATTACATTATTTTTAGAATTTTTTCTTTTAAAAATGCTTGTTATGCACGAGCATACTGTGCTCTCAATTCGATTTAAGATCGATTCCGAGCACATCGGGTATGAGCGATCAGGATGGTAATATCCTTCTCAATACGGAGATAACCGTTAAAATCGAGAACTATCGAGATAGTAGTTTTCAAAAACTATAAATTTTCAATACAACTCATTCAAATTCCTTGTTATCCCCCCTATGTTATCCTTTATAAGTTCTCATGCTTAGACGCTTTTGTCTGTTCTTCGCGCAAGCGGTAACGATACTGCTTGCGTTGATGTTTGTTTTCAAAACTTTAAGGCCGTACTGGGTACGAAGTGAAAAAGATATAGTAGGGCATAAGCTTTCGCCACTAATTCCCGTGCCAAAGGAGGTTACCCTTGAGGGTCGAAGACAACTAGTTACATCATACGCAGATGCCGCTCAGCATGCGATGCCGGCTGTAGTAAACGTATTTTCCATCAAAGATAACTCTCATCTATTAGAGCTACGTCCTAATGATCGATTATTTCGCTATCTCTTTAATGAGCATAATTATGAGAGTAAACGTGAACGTCAGGAACCAGCAGACAATCTTGGTTCTGGTGTTATTGTAAGCTCAGATGGCTATATTTTAACAAATCAACATGTAGTAGATGGTGCTGATGAGATTAAAGTAGCGCTGGCTGATGGGCGCATGGCAAACGCGAAAATAATCGGGGTAGATCCAGAAACGGATATAGCAGTCTTAAAAATCACTTTATCTAATTTGCCAATAATCACGCTCGGACGGATAGAAAATGCCCGCGTCGGCGACGTGGTACTAGCGATCGGAAATCCATTTGGAGTCGGTCAAACAGTAACAATGGGCATTATTAGCGCGCTCGGACGCAATCACTTAGGAATTAACACGTTCGAGAACTTTATTCAGACAGATGCACCAATCAATCCAGGCAATTCTGGTGGCGCATTAGTCGACGTAAACGGAAATTTGCTCGGCATCAATACCGCAATATATTCCCGCAGCGGCGGTTCTCTAGGAATAGGTTTTGCTATTCCCATATCAACAGCCCGCAATGTGCTTGATAGCATCATCAGAACAGGAACAGTTATGCGTGGTTGGATCGGCGTCGAACTACAAGAAGTAAATCCAGAAATAACAAAATTACTTAGTTTACCGCAAAAATCAGGCGTACTTGTGTCGGGAATGCTACGGGGTGGGCCCGCAGATAAAGCCGGTATCAAGCCAGGAGATATTCTCATGAAAGTAAACGGTGAAAATATTACAGATACAGCAAGTCTGCTCAACGCAATCGCACTGATTAAGCCTGGAACGGTCGCTAGGATGCACCTGTGGCATAAGTCGCGAGAAATAAACGTCAACGTGACAATTGGTAAGCGTCTATCACCGCCCAAGTAGACTGTTAAACTATTGATATAATTAGTGATTACTAATTATAGTGATGTCAAACATCCCCTGAATAATACACAACTAGCTAAAGCTACTATTTTCTCTTTTTGGCTTTAGTGTTTTTGCGGACTACCTATTCCCAACAATGCCCAACAATTAAGTCACAATAACGCCGAGTCTATGTATCAGAAATTAGTGGATCACAAAAATAAATAACAGAAAATTTTGTACACGATCTTTATGGAAGGAGATAGTGTAAACATAAATAATGACATTCAGCAGTTTTTTTCAATCTTTATTATCTATAAGATATGGATTTATAATTATAATCGTAGAGATTATAATTAGTGTTGAGAGCTTTGTACTACATAAGTATAAGAATTGTACCGTTAATAATTAACTAACGTGTTTAATGAGTATTCTGTATAGACATATAACTTAGTGATTAAGTATAAATCTTTGACTTATAGTTTTCCCTACTCAGACTTCTTTACAGAAATTACATCTTATTTAACAAAAATTATATAAAAAGACATTCCTTAAGTTAAAGTTAATTATGCATAGAAAATAAAATTTTTTTCTTCAGACTGGATGTGTACTTTACGTACACTTTCCCTAAATCTCTTATAAAATGATCATTGATCTAAATTATTAATTTAATTAGAAAATATATTAGTTGAAGCTAATATATTATTATAGATTTATTGTATCTTACAAACTATTTTTATACCGCCCCGCAGCAGTACTGCATGCTTTATTTCACTTACGTAGAGCCTTTTCTTCAATGCCCGATAGGCCTGCGCGGCGTTTCAGTTCGGCCAATACATTATTAGGTCCTACACCATAGTAGGACAACATAATAAGACTGTGAAACCATAGATCGGCCATTTCTTTTACCAATGCTGTACTTGAGCTATTATGAGAAGCATCTTTTGCTGCCATTACAACTTCAATAGCTTCTTCACCAACCTTTTTTAGAATTGCATCGGCGCCTTTATTGCAAAGTTGTGCAACATAAGAGTCTTTAGGATCTCCTGCTTTTCGGCTGTCGATTATCGCGGCAAGATATACAAGAATATCGTGTCGAGCATAGTTTTCGTCCCATAGACTATGGGCATCAACTGCTTCGTTTATCATAGGTTTGATATCATAGGTCATAGATAAATGCTCTCAGGATTTTTCAAGATAGGATCGATTGATATCCAGTCACCTTTATTTAGAAAACCCTCGAATTTCCAAAAAAAACACGAATGCCGACCAGTATGACAAGCAATATCAGATACCTGCTCCACCCTCAAAAGCACCACATCCCTGTCACAGTCTAGCCGTACTTCACGCACATGTTGTAGATGACCAGACACTTCGCCTTTGAACCAAAGCTTGTTTCGCGAGCGAGAAAAGTAAACGGCACGTTTCAGTTCGATCGTCTTGATTAATGCTTCGCGGTTCATCCACGCGACCATCAATATATCGTTACTTGACGATTGCTGTACGACTGCAGGGACTAAGCCGTTCGTGTCCCATTTTACTTTATTCAACCAGTTTTTGCTGCTCATTATTTCCTCACCGAAATACCACGTTCAGCCATAAATCGCTTTGCGTCGCCAACTGTATATTTACCATAGTGAAAAATACTAGCAGCTAATACAGCATCTGCATGGCCATCAGTAATCCCATCAGCTAGATGTTGTAGAGAACCAACACCCCCAGAGGCGATAACTGGTACTGGCACTGTCTTGGATACCAAGCGCGTGAGCGCTAGATCAAATCCACTTTTAGTGCCATCCCGGTCCATGCTGGTTAGCAAAATCTCTCCAGCGCCAAATTCTGCCATTTGATATGCCCACTGTATAGCGTCAAGACCAGTTGATTTGCGGCCGCTATGCGTAAAGACTTCCCAACGTAGCTTTTTATGCGTAGTACCAACCTGCTTTGCATCAATCGCGACGACGATACACTGAGAACCGTAGCGCTCACTTGCCTCGCGCACAAACTGCGGATTAGTTACTGCAGCGGAATTTACGCTTACTTTGTCTGCGCCTGCGTTAAGCAATCGGCGTATATCCTCAACGGTACGCACGCCCCCGCCAACTGTCAGCGGAATAAATACTTGCGCGGCAACCGACTCAATGATTGGGAGGATTAGATCTCGCTCGTCAGATGTTGCCGTAATATCTAGAAATGTAAGTTCGTCGGCTCTCTGTTCGTCATAGCGACGTGCGATCTCAATTGGATCACCAGCATCTCGCAGCTTAATAAAATTAACGCCCTTGACCACACGTCCCGAGGATACATCAAGACATGGAATAACCCGCTTGGGTAAAGCCATAAAAGTAAATGCAAAAAAATGAAATGTATATGCTTAGCATAATAGCATTGCTATTGTGCTATACTCGATGCTATTTTTGGCACTATACTCATGCATAGTGAATCAGCAAAATTTTGTGCAGCTATGAAATCGAGCTCTCCAGAATAAATTGCGCGCCCACAAATTACCCCTTTAACCCCACTGCTTTTAACGGCGCATAGCGCATCGATATCGGCTAGATTTGACAGACCTCCGCTAGCGATTACTGGAATCTTAAGCGCTTGCGCGATACGTACAGTTGCTTGAATATTAATTCCCTGTAACATACCGTCGCGACCGATATCAGTATAGATAATCTCTTCAACACCATAGCCTTCAACTTGGCGCGCTAAGTCAACTACCTCGTACTCAGTCAACTGGCTCCAGCCATCCGTAGCTACTTTACCATCTTTTGCGTCCAGACCAACGATGATATGGCCGCCAAACTCATTACACGCATCACGCAGGAATCCTGGATTCTTGACAGTAGCGGTACCGATAATAACGTATGATAACCCATCGTCTAAGTATTGCTCGATCGTATTAAGGGCTCGAATCCCTCCGCCAAGCTGCACCGGAACTTCATTACCGATTTCGGTGATAATTGATCTAATAGCCTCTTTATTAGTTGGGTCACCAGAGAATGCAGCGTTTAGATCAACTAGATGTAATCGACGTGCACCATTATTAACCCAATGGCGAGCCATAGCCGCTGGGTCATCGGAAAATACCGTCAACTCATTTATATTGCCTTGTTTTAGACGAACACATTGGCCGTCATTTAGATCGATGGCCGGGATAAGCAACATAATTATAGGGGTTCAGTATAGAATTGGGAATTATTGTACCCCGTACTAAGCGACAGTGTAATAGTACACTTTAGCTGGTTTAGTATAGGTTCGCGGAAGTCTTGGCTAATTTTTTTAGTACCAGTACCCAAGCGCTAAATTATGGATTCCACCGGATAAAATTTTGATACAGCTGTAATCCTGCTTCTGCACTTTTTTCAGGATGAAACTGTGTGGCAAAAATGTTATCCCGTGCCACTGCAGACATAAACGGTATGCCATATAAAGTTTCCCCTACCGTATCAGACATATCGCTAGGTACTACATAATAGCTATGTACGAAATAAAAGAAGCTATTATCAGCGATTCTATTCCACATCGGATGTGATAAGGTTTGCCGTACCCGGTTCCAACCCATATGCGGTACCTTAAAACGTGAGCCGTCATCTTGTAGCTTGCCATCCAGCTGAAAACGCATGCACTTTCCGCTTAACACGCCCAGGCTTTTTGTATCGGCTTCTTCGCTGCAGTCAAAGAGCATTTGCTCTCCCACGCAGACGCCTAGTATTGGTTTAGTACGAGCCGCATCTAGCACTGCCTCCTGAAGACCGGAAGTAGATAAGAACATCATACAATCGCGCATTGCCCCCTGGCCGGGAAGCACAACGCGATCTGCTGCTCGTACTTTGTGCGCGGTCCTAACTACTTCCACGTTTGCTTCCGGTGCTACGCGTAATATAGCTAGAAAAACTGAGCGCAGGTTGCCCATCCCATAGTCAATAATCGCTATTGAGGTTTTCATACAGATAAGATTATGGTACGTATCTTTACAAGCGTAATGGTGGAACCTATCTAGACTATATGTCTACTGCCTGTATAGTGTATTTAGTATATTCAAACAAACCGGACTAGTGGCGTAATTTATTCGGTTATATTTCGGTTATATCCTAGATAACGCATTTGCCAAGTGAAGCTAATGCGAGTAATCATATAGATTATTAGTATCAATGCAATGCTGTTAGTGTATTCTTTTTCCACCGCACACTATTTTATAGTTAGTCTTAAGAGACAGTGTGTAATTAACTAGGTCTTCGCAAACACCTAGGCTTCAGTTAATTAATAAGGCCACACTCTACAGTAGAGTGCCTTTAGTCGACGGTATCTGACCCACTAAACGCTCATCGCTCTCAATAGCCATTCGTAGCGCCCGACCAAATGCCTTAAATATAGTTTCGATTTGATGATGCGCGTTCATGCCACGTAAGTTATCAATATGTAGCGTGACACTAGCATGGTTGACGAAGCCACGAAAAAACTCGCTTGTTAGATCAACGTCAAAATTACCGACACGGGCGCGTGTAAATGGTATATGAAAATCTAGTCCTGGACGTCCAGAAAAATCAATTACAACACGAGATAATGCTTCGTCGAGCAGTACGTACGCGTAACCGTAGCGGCGTATACCCTTGCGATCAGAGATTGCCTTGGAAACAGCTTGGCCTAATGTAATACCGATATCCTCGACCGTATGGTGATCATCGATATGCAGATCACCGACTGCGTCAACCTCAAGATCGAGTAAGCTATGGCAAGCAACTTGATCGAGCATGTGATCAAAAAATGATATTCCTGTGCTTAATTTCCTTTGACCTGTTCCATCCAGATTTACCTTAATCCGGATCTGCGTTTCGTGTGTGTTACGCACGACTTCCGCAATACGCATAGATATTCCTAAAAATGTAAAAATGGGGGTGGTGGAGTGTATATCGATTAGAGTATTATTAGTGTAGAGTCTTTCTCAGTGTGGCTAGTAATTGTGTATTTTCATCCGGCATGCCAACTGTAATCCGAAGGCATTCGGCTAGTAATGGATGCATTTTACTCACGTTTTTGATCAAAATCCGTTCGCCGATCAGTGCGTCAAATACTGCTGTAGCATCTAAAACACGCACTAGTAGGAAATTTGCCGCACTTGGAAACACATGAGCGCCTGATAGCTCCCCGATCGCTTCTGCAAGTCGCGATCGCTCTTTTCGCGACTTAGCAGCTTGCGCCTCGAGCACATCCAGGTGATCGAGCATAAAATCTAGCGTCGTTTGCGTTAGCACATTAATATTGTATGGAGGACGCACCTTATCGAATTCGTTAATCCAGGATGGCAAACCAACCAGATAGCCAAGTCGGATACCGGCCAAACCCGATTTAGAGACAGTACGCATAACCACTACATTATCGAACTCACTAATTCGAGACATCCAGGTGCTTTGCGCGAATAGTTGATATGCCTCATCGATAACTACTAGAGAACGATTGGCCGCACGAATGATCCGTTCGATATCCGCATTATTAAACAGCGTTCCAGTTGGATTATTTGGGTAAGCCAGATAAACTACCGCAGGCTGATACGCAGTAATAGCTTTCAACATTGCTACCATGTTTAGTGTCAAATCAACGTTTAAAGGCACACCAACGAATTCTACATGGGCAAGTTTAGCTGACATAGAATACATTACAAATCCAGGCGCTGGCGCTAAGATTTTAGCACCTGATTTCGAGCACGCGGTTGCAATCATATTAATTAATTCATCCGAGCCGTTGCCTAGCAGCACGTCGCAATCAGCTGGTATCTGCAGAGAGAATTTTAGCTTATCTAACAACGAGCGTGGATGCGGAATAGGATAGCGGTTTAGTGCAACCTGTGCAAGGCGCTTGCTAAGTTGATCCGGAAGTGGCCAGGGTAGAGCGTAGGGGTTTTCCATCGCATCCAGTTTAATAAATCCAGTAGCATCCGGTATCGGATAGCTTGTTATTTCTAATATATCTGCACGAATAACGTCTCGGAGTATTGTCATAGTCTAGTATTGAAAATTTCCTGCTCCGTTGGCGAAATTAGTTTCGGGTCTTCATCCGATACTCGGCGCTAAGTGCATGGGCATGAAGTCCCTCGCCATACGCGAGTTCTGCGGCAATTTTACCCAGAGTTTGTGCTCCTGTGTGGCTTACCTCAATTATGCTGGAGCGCTTAAGAAAGTCATATACGCCTAATGAAGACGAAAAACGAGCAGTACGGGAAGTTGGCAGCACATGGTTCGGGCCTGCAGAATAATCACCGAGGCTCTCGCTTGTGTAGCGGCCCAGGAAAATTGCGCCAGCATGTCGAATATGCTGCGCCCATTTATGGGGCTCTCTCGCTGATACCTCTAGATGCTCTGGCGCGATATCGTTAGCAATCTCGCACGCTTCATCCATATCCCGAACCTTAATCAATGCACCACGATTTTGCAGCGAATGAACAATTACATCCCGCCGCGGCATTGTTAGAATTAACTGATTCATTGCTGCCTCGACACGACTGATAAACACGGCGTTTGGACACAATAGAATAGACTGCGCGAGTTCATCGTGCTCTGCCTGCGAAAATAAATCCATTGCGATCCAATGCGGATTCGTAGTGCCATCGCATAATACTAAGATCTCCGATGGACCTGCGATCATATCAACACCAACTGTACCAAATACCCGTTTTTTGGCAGCGGAGACATAGGCATTTCCCGGACCCGCAATTTTATCTACAGCTGGGATGCTATTCGTGCCGTATGCGAGTGCACCAATGGCCTGAGCACCCCCGATACTGAATACCCGATCTACACCACCAAGTAGTGCGGCGGCCAATACAAGGTTATTGACTACGCCATCCGGGGTCGGTACTACCATTACGATTTCGCGTACTCCAGCCACGCGCGCCGGAATCGAGTTCATTAATACAGACGATGGATAGGCGGCTTTGCCGCCAGGAACATATATCCCAACGCGATCTAGTGGTATCACCTTTTGGCCGAGCACTGTTCCATCCATCTCGGTGTATTGCCAGCTATGGCTTCCACATTCTATTTTTTGTTTGTTGTGATACATACGAACGCGTCCTGCTGCCGCCTCTAACGCTGTTCGGCGCTTGGGCTCTAGCTCATCTAGTGCTGCTCGAAGCCGGGTAGCTGGTAATTCTAAGGATGCAACACTAGCAACATCTAGCCGGTCAAAACGCCTCGTATATTCTAGTACAGCGGCATCGCCACGTAATTTTACGTCAGCCAAAATCTGTACGACCAAACGCTCAATTGATTCATCCTCACCTGCCTCAAATTCGAGCACATTCGCTAAAGCTGTTTTGAAACCAGTATCGGAGGAATTGAGTTTTCGGATCTTGATCGCCATAAAAATCCCTTATATCTTATTGTGAGATATCATTTGCATGGCGTACAAGTATCCTTATAGTGCGCCTATGCTACAGAAGATTACACCTCGGCCTTGCTAGCAAGCTCAAACGCCTCAAGAATAGGTCTGAGTTTTGCTCTCTTGAGCTTAAGTGCCGCTTGGTTGACTACTAGTCGGGATGAGATCTCCATAATTTGCTCGACTTCAACTAAGTTGTTCGCGCGTAGCGTGCCACCAGAGCTCACCAGATCAACGATAGCATCTGACAATCCAACCAGAGGTGCGAGCTCCATCGATCCATATAACTTGATCAAGTCTACGTGCACGCCCTTAGCCGCAAAATGTTCTCGTGCGCTATTTACGTACTTTGTAGCTACCTGAAGTCGTGCACCTTGTCGTACTGCATTCGCATAATCCAAGCCTCGCGGTACCGCAACCGACAATCTGCAATGAGCAATATTTAGATCGATCGGCTGGTATAGGCCATCGCCACCATGCTCAAGTAACACGTCTTTGCCTGCTACACCAAAATCGGCGGCACCGTACTCGACGTAGATTGGCACATCGCTCGCCCGAACAATAATTACGCGCAGGCCTGGATCTGTCGTAAGCAAAATTAACTTTCGCGATGACTCCGGATCCTCTGTTACTGTGATCCCAGCCGCCGCTAGCAGCGGTAATGTCTCCTCAAAGATTCGGCCTTTAGATAATGCTAATGTTAACGGCACATCTGAGCGAACTTCTGGAGTCAAAACTCTTAGGATGTTATCCGTAACCGACACACTCATGTCGTCGCCCCATAGACAACCCCATCCTCAGCTGCAGCCATCGTTGGTCCGACGGTATCTTGCCAAGCTATAGAGGTGTCTTGAAAGACTGTTTCTGCAGCATTCTTCGCGGTATCGACAAACGATTTATTTTCTTTGATACGGCTGACACTTGCTCCCAGTGCACTCAGCTTAATCTCCATGTGTTCATAGCCACGATCAAGATGGTAAATCCGGTCGATTAACGTTTGCCCGTTAGCTACTAGTGCCGCGATTACGAGGCTGGCTGATGCACGTAGATCTGTAGCCATTACTTTCGCACCGGATAGCTTATTTACTCCGATTACTAGAGCGGTATTACCGTCGATCGTGATATTCGCGCCAAGTCGGTTTAGTTCCTGCACGTGCATGAATCGATTCTCAAAGATCGTCTCTACTACGTGTGATGTGCCTCTTGCAATGGCATTTAGCGCCATAAATTGCGCCTGCATATCAGTCGGGAACGCTGGATACTCGGAAGTACGAAATGATACCCCATGCACATGATTCTCCATCCGAAGGCGGATCCAATTATCTCTAGCCGAAACTTGAGCCCCCGCCTCGAGCAACTTATCAATAACGGTTTTCAAGATCAGCGGGTTGACACCGTGCAGCGTTATGTCACCACCTGTTGCAGCAGCTGCACACAGGAATGTGCCAGCTTCAATACGATCCGATATTATTACATGACATGCGCCGTGCAGACGCGACACACCATGTACTACAAGCCGGTTTGTACCAACCCCGTCAATATGAGCACCCATGGCAATAAGAAAATTCGCTAGATCGGAAACTTCCGGTTCGCGCGCCGCGTTTTCTAGCATCGTTTCCCCCTCTGCAAGCACCGCTGCCATCAATAGGTTCTCTGTACCTGTTACGGTAATCATATCAGTCATTACTCGCGCACCCTTCAAGCGTCGAGCCCGAGCATGAATAAAACCGTGCCTAATCGAGATCTCTGCGCCCATCGCAGTTAAGCCTTTAATATGCTGATCGACCGGACGAGCGCCGATCGCACAACCGCCGGGCAGCGATACTTGCGCATAACCGAATCGCGCCACTAGTGGTCCAAGCACAAGAATCGATGCGCGCATCCTTTTGACCAACTCATATGGAGCTACTAGGTTATCGACTTGCGATGCATCTAGAGTTACGGTGTCGCCGTTCATCTCTAAGTGCATTCCCATCTGACCGAGCAACTTTAACGTAGTATGCACATCTCGCAGGTTTGGTACATTTTTGAGTCGCACTGGCTCTGAACTTAACAGGCTTGCACACAAGATTGGTAACGTTGCATTCTTGGAACCCGATACCGAAATCTCTCCATTAAGGCGAATTCCGCCGTCGATCAATAATTTATCCATTATGGTTTACTTCCGAGTTGTACTGCTGGCAGACCCGCTGTATGAATTTCCTAGGCTGCCAGGATATCGTTATCATATCTAGGTAATCTTATTTATCGCGATTAAACCCCACTGCGTAGGCTTAGCTCTTAGTATGAGAGGTTTATCTCAATAAGTGAATATTGCGCACTCTTGATCAACGGTTTGTGGCAAATAATGCTTAGAAAGTTAGGGATCACTAATTTCACTAGCTCATGCGCTTTGGACATATCAAAATCCGGTATTTGCTAAACGACGTGGCTTGGATCGATATCAAGGCGGGCGAGGAAACTGAATTCTAAGTATCTCGATTACATATATCGCACATCAAAGATACTATCAGCTATGCTTGCGATAAATTGCTACATACTCAATCGGCAATTGACAAAGACTCTAGCGCATGGCGTGAATTATAAGAATTAATATGGAGTAGAAAGTAGTAACGCGCAGCATAAGCTCTTATCAAAAGCACTAGAATAGAATATAGAGCTAAAACAGCAGCTGATTGAAACCGCAATATTAGGTACGAAGAAAGGCGGATACATATCGCCTTCACGGCATAGTGAAACGACAAGTTACCTTAACATTATCATCAAATTTTGTTTGTATCGAAAAAAATGTTTTTTCGATATTATGTGCTTGTGTTATTGTTCGAACGATCGCAGCACTGCGCGCACACCGGTATAATGTCTAAGCCACATAAATCTTCCTGGCCTAGATGTACGCCATATGCGTATTCTTTTTAGGCTAGTTTCCAGTAATCATTAATAAACACGCACGCATTTTTATAGCTCCGACCGACTGTAACAGCCCGGCGCACATCGACCTGCAGGCCAGCTAAATTACGCGGATCCTCTATATCAACCTTGCATCCTCTATATCAACCTTGCGACGTAGTTGCACTATACATACTCCTAGTGATAAAAGTCGCTTGATCCAGTCTGCCGTAGGTACCACAGGATATAAACCAAGTGCCATCGGGCACTCAGCGAATGGCCTGTTCGGAGCATTTGGCAACTCTAAAACGCGCGGAAAACGAGACAGGTCAGTTAGCCACGGATCTAGAGCATGCTCATCGCCCGACCTTCAAGCTAGAGCAAGACACGGGCATCATGTGGCTCGTAGCCACAATCGATAAATGAGGCGAATGCCGAAATCCAGTCGTCGCATCGCGACGCTTCCAATATACAAATCGTATCGCCTTGATATAATCGTACAATAGTACGCGCCGACGCATCTAGCACCTGTAGCCCCAGAAGCTACCCAGCACGCTGTATCGGCCGAACTCGGCCGCGTATCAGTCATTACGATTACATCGTGATTTCTGATTGAAAACAGCGGTGGAATAAAACAAATACGCATAGGATGACGTACTCGAGGCCAATCACCCAAGCTTGATCGGATTTGATCTGCTGTCTGCAGTAGTTTATCTGAAGTCGGATAAAAAACCTCTCGCCCTTCCAGGAGAAAATTGCTCATACTCCCCACTAGAGAGTGCTGCTATTACTGGTGAGGGATGATCATCCTTATGATGCCAGAATGGCATTCTGACTACCGGTGTACTTGGATAAGCTCTATCGCGCTTCGGCATTGGCCCGGATAAATATGCTTCACGGGCCCGCATTAACAGCATCTGCGAACGCCCGAGCCATTACCTCGAGCTTGGCCCGCTTGCGATATTGCCGTGTTAAGAAGTACGGCTTCAAATCCCCACTCTATCACTTTACAAGCATGTGATGGGACCCAAGGCCCGAATCGACAATCAGAGGGGCGCCTTTCAAGCGCTCTCGTAGCAGCTTAAGTCCATACGGGTTTATCATACCCCCCTCTTCCAGCTCCAATCGGAGCACCCCACGGCATTAATATCTCGCAACCGATATTGATTAGTCGCTCGGCAACGACAAGATCTTCCGTACAATACGTACAGTACCTTGAAGCCATCCTGTATAAGGATTTTTGCGGCTTTAATCAAACCGACTGGATTAGGCTGCAAGGTATAATCATCTCCTATAAGTTCAAGCTTAATCTAGTCAGTTTCGAACATTTCACGAACCATCTTCGCGGTCGTTACTGACTCATTTACAGCATGATAACCGGCGGTATTGGGTAACAATGCAATACCCTGGCGCCTCAGAGCACCCAAAAAACCAATATCGGCGGGCGTCGCCTTTCATAGCAAACTAGCGTCCGTGGCGCGACAGTTACCATTGCTGGACATGCGGCCTTAATTGAGGCTTCAAGTGCATATAGTGAGGGGTAACGAGCGGTGCCGAGCAACAGTCGACTTGTAAAAAGTTGTCCATACAGGAATAGAACGTCAGCAGTGGCGTGCGAATTCATCCTTGTCTCCGTTAATTTCGGTGACTGATAAATTAGATTATCGCCACCCAAGGAATATTAATAATTTCTCATCCACCTGCTACTGGTTTTATGACGTCAATACAGTCACCCTGCTTCAGGGCGCGCACAGAATACTGTTGTGCGCGCGGCACAAATTCACTATTGATCGCAATTGCGTAGAGGGATAGAGCTGCACCATACGAAACTAACGAGTCAGTAAGGAAGGCATCGTCTGGCAAGGAGAGCGGCTGGTTATTGATTTGAATATTCATTTATGCGTTTTTCTGGCCTGGCTAGATGATAAAGCGTTGGCCAGCGTTAGCTGGCACGCCATGTGTTAAAACCATCTATATCTCTCACCCGCGTATCGAGCAATGCATTAACTAGCTTGACAGTTTCACGCGCTACCTCAGGTGCTATCATATAACCATGGCGGTACAAGTCATTAACGCGCAGAATAGACACGCCATCCCACAACAGCGCGGGGCGATGATCCGGTAGCGTAGGTCGACAATGCGTACTCAACTCAAGGATTCGGCCTTCGCCAAAAGCGGGATGTAAGGAATATGCTGCCGATAATAACTCGAGCGCCGATCGTATACTTACCGGCGACATATCTTCGCCCTCGATCTCAGTAGCTCCAATTACATAGTGATCATCCTGCTTAGGCGCGATATACAATGGATAACGCGGATGTAAGAGGCGTGCTGGACGGCTTAAACCAATGCCGGGCGCATAAACACGAGCAACTTCACCCCGCAAGCCGCGAAGACCGGGACCACACACACTTCGCTCCGAGCCCCCCCGGCAGTCTATTAGTAAACCGGCAATGGGCATAGCATCCTCAGACACGAAAGCATGCCAATATGTATCGACATGCATTTCATCAAGCGCATTAGCCAACGCTCATAGCAACTGCCGATTATCTAATTGCCCCCCCCTCCAACCAGGAGACGCGAATCGTGAAAACGAGTACCAAGCGCCGGCTCAGAATCGGTAACCTCGGAACCATGAAGTACAACGATACCATCGCGCAGTAGCGTAATAGGCGCATTCACGCGCACGCGTCGCTCAAACAAATAACCATTCTGCACGATCAGCTGCATGCCAGGCAACCAAAGTGCCGTTGCGATGAAAGAATACCGGTTGTGGAAGCTGCGGCAACCATTCGGCCAATCGATCGAGAGAGACAAAACTAACTTCCACTAGAAGTTGATCAGAACTAGCCGCCTCAGCTAGTGGCGCTAGCATGGCCGCAGCGACCCACGCTGTACCGCTATGGCCACTCAAGATCGCCCTGCTCATATAGCGCGCAACACGATAGCCGGTGCAGGCGAGGCGCCAAGCAATAAGGCGGGTCTGACAGGCCGCCGCCCAACACCGCAACATCGGGCGTTAGCACAGCATGACATGCTGTTTCTAAATGAGGGTTAGATTGGTGCACGGAAATTATAGACTTTCCTAGATTGGCAATACACGGTTTCTATACATCAACTTATAAACATATATCACCGCCGAGAAAAGCACTTTTTTAACTATCCCTATTAGATCACAAAACTGCTTTTAGCTGCAATGCGTTGCTCTGGCACAATGACGGCTGCTGGAGCGGCCCATCTCAGGCCTTAATCCGGAAGAAGCAGAAGTAGTCCGGGTATTTACTAGAACAAAGTGGCTGCCGTCGCGATGATCACGACACAATTAGACATATCAGTGAATAGATCGATTAAGGACCCACTACCCCATGAGTCAACCAGCATCAGTCGCTAATAAAAGAATTACGACATGGAGCCTAATTAAACCGTATTGGGTATCAAGCGAGAAGTGGATCGCTCGGGGACTACTCTCACTTGTAGTTGCAATAAACATGATCATGATAGCTGTCAATGCGTGGTTTAACACATGGCAGCGCGTATTCTTTGATGCAATCCAGCAGTATAACTATCCAGTGTTCAAGCACTCCCTGTTGCAATTTACTGCGATTGCAATAGCCCTGATTCTTCTTGGTTCATACCGCATGTATTTCCGGCAAATGATTGAGTTCCGCTGGCGTCAGTGGCTTACCACGCAATATATGCGTGAGTGGCTACTAGGCCGCGCTTACTATCACATCGAGCGCGATAAGCTCGTCGATAATCCTGACCAGAGGGTTTCAATAGACCTCCAGGAAATGGCAAGTACGACGCTAACTCTTTCACTCGATTTTTTATCTACATCTGTTACATTGCTTTGGTTTAGTAATGTCCTATGGCACTTAGCTGGCTCACTCAACCTTACCGTATGTGGCATTAATATAACGGTACCTGGATACATGGTTTGGACTGGCTTACTTTACGCGGTAGTTGGTTCATACATTACGCATCGAGTCAATAATCCGCTCGCGTCGATTAACTATCAACAACAACGTGTTGAGGCAGACTTTCGTTTTTCATTGATCCGATTACGAGAAAACGCAGACCAGATTGCCCTATACGAGGGTGAGCAATCTGAGGAGAAGGCACTGCAGGGCAGCTTCGAGCATATCCGCAACAATTGGCGGATGATTATGCGCTATACACGGCGCTTAAACCTTGTCATGGTTAGCTATTCACAACTAGCTATTGTATTCCCATTTATCGCTGCCGCACCGAAATACTTTGCTCAAGTGGTTAGCTACGGCGGTTATCAGCAAACAATCAGCGCGTTCGGTACAGTCAGTAGTTCGTTTTCATGGTTTATTAGCAGCTATCCGACTTTAGCCGCATGGCGCGCAGTGACTAACCGGCTAAAGGAGTTCCAGCGCATTATCCGGCCACAATTACTCGAGTCTGTCTCTAGAGCTAAAGAACACGACGGTATTTACACGCGAATAACCAACACAACTTCGCTTCGAGTACGGGCTCTCCGACTGTTGCGTCCGGATGGAACACCACTATCGACAATCGGTGCGATTGATATCTCACCTGGCTCTCGGGTGTTAGTACGAGGCGTATCGGGCTCCGGCAAGAGCATACTACTCCGCTCTATGGCTGGATTATGGCCATTTGGTAGCGGTACTATCGAGATTCCAGCTAACGCGAGGCTTATGTTTGTGCCGCAGAAAAGTTATGTGCCAATTTGCACGCTTAAGAGCGTTCTATCTTACTCAACTAACTCTAACACCTTTACTAATATAGACTGTATTAATGTTCTACGGGACTGTCGACTTGAAAAATTAATCGATAAGCTTGAGGTGAGCGCTCATTGGGAGCAAATTCTTTCTCCAGGCGAACAACAACGACTAGCTATTGCTCGCGTACTGCTGCAAAAGCCTGATTTCTTATTCCTTGACGAATCTACTAGTGCGCTCGATCTCGACACTGAGGCGGCGCTATACCAGGTGTTAAGGCAATATTTAGCGCACGCAGCTATCGTCAGCGTTGCACACCGAGAGTCAGTGCAGGCGATGCACGACGATAGAATCGAGGTGATTGGCGACGATTGACTATAGTAGCGTGATGTTAATAAATAGCCGGCGTCATTATAAATATGTCTTGGAGTGGATGATCCTCAGCTCCACTTACTCAGCAGAAGGCACCCCCCATCAGAAACGCACTAAAGCTGTTATAAACACATCATTCAATTCAATGTCTATTAGAAACCGACAACTGTTTTACACATACGTCGTATGTAGAAAACACTTTAATCAGATGAGTGATATGGTCTTCTGACCGACGACGCTATTATCGAACGTGACTATATCCGATCTCCATATAACAGTCGGTCTACTATTATTAGGCATAATGCTGAGTGTTTAAGGAGAAAAATCCAACACGTTTGTTGGTGTGTACTTTATTTCGATTTCTGATCTGCATGATCACCGCCTTCTTTCTGGTAATAATGTAGCTAAGGTACATGAGGTTCTAGTCTATGTTAGACTAAAAATCCTCTAGCACTTTAAACTCTATTTCCGAGCTCCTGACGCCCAATAATAAGGGTATCAACACAATAGTCACTTACTTGTGACATTGAAACAAAGCGCTGAATAGAAAATAGATATCTCCAAACATGCAGCCTATTCTTTATTTTAGATCTTTACACAGCTAAGATTATTTCTAGTTGATACTTCTCTCTTAGTAAATCTCGGAGCCTGGTATTATAACGGATCCACTTAAGGCTTAGACAATTTGAACGCGATTCCAGAGCTGTCTGATTAATCGCCTAGACTAGCCATGCGATGTCGACCGATTGTTATCTGTGATATTAACATTGTATCATTCTAAATTCGACGAGTTTATCCGGAGATACCTGATAATGAAGTGAGAATAAGTAGGTATCCAGCACTCTGTCTAAAATCTCTTTGTACGCGTGGACCTAGTAACGCTGAATAAGTATGATCATCCCAATTTCAAACCAGCAATATCGAATTTAGTCGATTTGCTAGCGGTTGATTAATTACACTATGTATTACTAATAATCCGCACCTATTCAGATAGGTTGGGAAGAATTGCGTTGCCTGTTCCGCTATAATTGCAAGTTCGTGTTTTAGTATTTCCATGCAATCGACGACACCTGACGCCCCCTTTCTTTCAGCTAGTACTAAGCATAAGCGCACGTCATGGTGTCGTCTTTTACTTGCACTAGTCAGCCTGCTAGTCGGAACGACCTTAGCACTGGGGTTAATGCTGTACTATGTTGTGATTATTGCTGGTCGTAATCTTCCACCATTAAACGCACTGACAGACTATCATCCTAAAGTGCCGCTTCGCATCTATACAAAGGACCATGTACTAATTGGTGAATTTGGCAAGGAACATAGAAATATTGTACAACTTACTGAAGTTACGGAGACAATGAAAAAAGCGGTACTAGCGATCGAAGACTATCGCTTTTACGATCATAGTGGCGTCGACTTAACCGGCATTCTTCGTGCTGGTATGACCAATTTCACTCGTGGTAGTAATGCGCAAGGCGCTAGTACAATTACGATGCAAGTGGCACGAAACTTCTTCTTGTCTAGCGAGAAAACTTACACTCGTAAATTATATGAAATCCTACTTGCGTATAAGATTGAGTCAGCGTTAACAAAGAATAAAATTCTCGAAGTTTATATGAATCATATTTACCTGGGACAACGAGCATACGGCTTCGCAAGCGCGGCCCGCATATACTTCGGTAAAGATTTAAAGAACTTAACACTCGCTCAGGAGGCTATGCTGGCTGGCTTACCTAAGGCACCATCGGCATATAATCCAATAGTGAATCCTCGGCGGGCTAAGATTCGTCAGGAATACATTCTGCAACGTATGCTTAAGTTGCACTATATCAATACAGATCAATATAATTCGGCGATACATGAGCCAATCGCACTTAAAACGGTAGGTACCTCATGCAGCGTACACGCTGAGTACGTAGCGGAGATAGTGCGACAATTAATATATTCTCAGTATCGCGATGAGACTTATACGCGCGGCTTTAATGTCATAACGACGATTCATTCATCGGATCAGGAAGCCGCATACCACGCCGTACACAAAGGCGTCATAGACTATGATCGGCGTCATGGTTATCGAGGACCAGAGGGGTTTGTTAAATTGCCGAGTAATTCCGTCGAGCGGGAACGGGCGATCGATGACGTATTACTTGAGCATCCAGATAACGGTGATCTAATTGCCGCTGTCGTCACTAAAGCTAGTTTACACGAAGTTAGAGCTTCTTTAATAAATGGAAATACCGTCATCATTCAAGGTGAGGGGCTACGTTTTGCAGCTGCGTCTTTATCTGGGCAGGCCAATCAGAAACAGCGCATCCATCCAGGATCCATTATTCGGATCACTAAAGATGCACATGGTTTTTTTAGTATTATTCAGTTGCCGCAAGTTGAGAGCGCACTTATCTCACTTACGCCCCAAGACGGCGCAATCCGATCGCTCATTGGTGGCTTTGATTTTAATCAGAGTAAATTTAATCACGTTACGCAGGCATGGCGCCAGCCCGGTTCAAGCTTTAAGCCATTCATCTATTCCGCTGCCTTAGATAAGGGTCTAGGTCCGTCAACAATTATCAGTGACGCACCGCTATACTTTGCATCAAGCACTCCTGGCGGCCCGGCTTGGGAGCCGAAAAACTATGGAGGTAACTATTCTGGTCCGATGACGATGCGCACTGCGCTACAGAAATCGCAGAACCTTGTGTCAATCCGAATCCTAGGCTATATCGGTATAAATTACGCAAAACAGTATATTATGTGTTTTGGTTTCGATGAAGATAAACATCCTGCATACCTTCCAATGGCGCTTGGTGCAGGAATCGTCACGCCATTACAGATGGCTGCTGGGTATGCGGTATTCGCCAATGGCGGTTACTACGTCAATCCACATTTAATTTCCGAAGTTACAGATGCACGCGGCCAGCTTATCGCGCAAGCGCGGCCGGTAGTTGCAGAGAAAAATGCGCCGCGTGTGATAGATGCCCGCAATGCGTACATTATGAATAACATGCTAATCGATGTTGCACAGAACGGAACAGGCTCTAAGTCGAATGTGTTGCAGCGTGTTGACATCGGTGGCAAGACCGGTACGACTAATGAATCGCGCGATGCTTGGTTCGCTGGCTACCAACACACTCTGGTAGCAGTCGTATGGATCGGTTTTGACAGCTCACATAGCTTAGGTCCTCGTGAAACCGGAGGTAAACTCGCATTGCCCATTTGGATTGATTACATGGGCCAGGCACTTAAAAATAAGCCTACATACACTATGCCCATCCCACCCGGCATAAAAGAAATTGATAGCGAGCTGTACTACGATAGTATGCTGCCAGGCGCAGGCTTTATTGAAACAGTAGGAATGTCTTCCTCGGTAAAGATTGGGGAATTAACAAGTGATACCCCTGACTTAGGTATCAATACGAGTGTTGATACCTTTGATCGAGTGTTGATAAATCCAAACGATAGTACATCCTAGAACTATTCTGGGACTAGTAAGCACACTTGTCCTGAACGTGATATGATGTATTCGCGGTATGCTTAGCTAATTTGAATTAGCTCTTGTAGATCAACTAAAGTTTTTATCTATCCTGTATTGATGCTGGAGAAAGTTACATCTATGATCACCCAGCATTTATATTTACGTAATTGTCTGTACAGTGCCAATTTAGCTGAGCTCAAAATAATAAATATTCTTCAAGCTAAATAGTTAAATCGAAAAAGTTTTTTATGCGCGTAGTTTTAAGGATTATTAAACATTGTAGTAGTTCTGCGTGTACGCGCTTTTAAGTAGCTTGTTGGGTATGTTTGTCTAGGCGGTTACTATGCGTCTGTGCGCAACGCGCGGCGGGCCTTGATACTTGCCGAGTGTGCACTACTACCTCTTGTGGGCATTATCACATACAATCAGAGTCTACTTGTGTCGTCGTCTAGGACGAGGCATACAACCCGCATCTACGATATCACCCTCCAATTCATTTGTGCTTAGCCATCGAATCATATCCGACCCCCCCTATTCCCCAGCCCACCCCCTCTCAATTGATTGATTATGGTCAATGCCTTTACCTATCTTGATAATCAACTTCATGCTGAAAGAGTCCCTGCTAGCATGCTTGCCGAACAATATGGAACGCCGCTCTATGTCTATTCACGAGCCGCTCTAACAGATGCATATCGCTCATATGCAGACGCATGCACTGGCCGTCGAGCGAAAGTACATTTCGCTGTCAAAGCCAATAGTAATCTTGCTGTCTTGAGTGTATTTGTACGTTTAGGCGCTGGATTTGATATCGTTTCTGGTGGCGAACTAGCTCGCGTGCTTGCTGCAGGTGGAAAGCCGAATGATGTGGTGTTTTCCGGCGTCGGAAAAAGTGCCGCTGAAATGCGTATTGCGTTAGATATGGGTGGATGCTGCTTTAACATCGAGTCTTTAGCTGAACTGGAGCACCTAAACCAAGTTGCTAGTGAATCTGGCCGAATCGCACCAATATCGCTGCGAGTAAACCCTGATGTTGATGTAAAAACTCATCAGTATATTTCAACAGGTTTAAAATCGACAAAGTTCGGTGTTGCCTTCGATGATGCACGAGCAACATATCGTGCGGCGCTAGGCATGAAATACTTGCGAATTACTGGCATTGACTGCCATATCGGCTCTCAAATTACTGAAATTTCGCCTTACCTTAATGCTATTGATAAGATACTCGAGTTAGTTGTCCAAGTAGAATCAGATGGCGCGCTAATCCAACATATTGATATCGGTGGCGGATTAGGGATTCGCTATCACGACGAAACGCCCCCAAATATTGGCATGTTCGTAAAGACAATATTAGACCATTTCACTCAACGCGGACATAGTCATCGTGAAATCTGGTTCGAACCTGGCCGTTCGCTGGTCGGAAATGCAGGAATCTTACTCACCCGAGTTGAATATTTAAAGCCCGGACCAGTTAAGAATTTTGCGATTGTCGATGCAGCGATGAATGATCTCATTCGTCCAGCTATGTATAACGCGTACCATACTGTTGACGCAGTTACGCCACGTAATAACCAGCCTTTGGTGACCTATGACATTGTAGGTCCGGTGTGCGAAAGTGGCGATTGGTTGGCTCGAGATCGTCCGTTTATCTTGGAAACTGGCGATCTGCTTGCAATACGATCGGTGGGAGCATATGGGTTTGCGATTAGCTCAAATTATAATAGTCGCCCCAGAGCTGCCGAGTTACTTGTAGATGGTGCTCAAGTGCATGTCGCTCGCCAACGTGAAACAATTACTAAGTTAATGGATGGGGAATTAGTATTGCCAGACTATATATAAAGTAACCACGTTGATACGTGTATGCAATGTTCACCTTTACTTTAGCGGGCGCAGTATACAGTTAGCACTGACTAGAGTTTGCCGTTGTTATGCAAGGAGATATACCAAGAAAATCTTTAACTATCTCTAGTATACCTATTTAATCTGGCATGACAGTTAATATGGCTAAGCTTCTAATGTGGTTATCGACTAAAGTTAATAACCACTCCCCTACCTCTATAACCAAGTAATCGTATTATTAAACGGTCAGTAATTTACTGTACCATACAATTAACTTTCCGTTCGTAACTACTCGTCTAGGATATCTCATCACTATCTCTTTCCCGCCTTAGTTGATTATTAGCGATCTTATGCACTTTCTATATCAATCCCGTTTTTTCACAACTGTCAACCATCTTCATGATCTTCCAGAAACAGTACAACCAGAGGTAGCATTTGCAGGACGCTCTAACACTGGTAAGTCTACTGTGATTAATGTGTTATGCAACCAGAAGCGGCTAGCATTCTCCAGTAAAACACCAGGACGTACGCAGCATATTAATTACTTCGCAGTTGGGCCATCGAGCATGCCTGTTGCGCATCTGGTAGATTTACCAGGATATGGGTATGCCAAAGTTTCTAACGCCACAAAGAGATATTGGGAAGCACTACTTAGTCAGTATTTGATAACACGGACACAGATCCGTGGCTTGATTCTTGTAATGGATTCTCGACGGCCATTCACAGAATCAGATCAGCATATGATTCGGTGGTTTAGCAAAACCACATATCCGATCCATATTCTGCTAACTAAATGTGATAAGTTATCGCATAGTGAAGGTATAAATGCGCTGCGTACTGCGCAGGAATCTGCGACTGTTTATCAGATTACTGGTCTGCATCACAAAATCACAATACAGCTATTCTCATCCATCAAGCGTATCGGCCTAGACCAAGCGCACACACTATTGAAACACTGGCTAGTGCCTAATATTAATTTATAATCGGACAAATATTTGATTTTCTATAAAAAATATGGATATAAAAACTGGTAAAAATTTAAATTCACTTTACTCAAGTTATACAATAGACTAAATTTTTTGTCAAATGACAGGAAAACACTCTGAAAAAGTAATGGAATTATCAATGATAATAATCCAGAAAATAAATAAGTAAATAAGCGCTTAATAACTTTTGTAATGCAGCCAGAACTGGTATGCATCGCAATAATTTTGTTGATGCATGAGAGTTTCTTAATAGAAGAAATGCTATTTTATAGTATATAGCGTCGAGGTATTTATTTTTTTAATTAGCACTGCTATTATAGACGTAGCACATGCGTTACTAGTTTATTAATTTTATAAGTATAGCTGAACAATAGCAGCATTTTATTAATCGTTGTTTATGGAGATTAAAGTCACAGTAAATATACTAAGATATAACACCGCTCATTCCACAGATTAATTAGCTTAGCTGAAGCATAATAAAATCATATTTAAACTCATTGGCATATATACTATACTAATAAATAGTGCAGTGCATACTACACTATTTATATGGGTGAACTTTTTTAAGTTATAGATACTATATCAACTATATCCTAATATATATTAAATTTAAAAGCTTCCCCGGAACTAGAAAAAACTTAATAATATATATTAAAATAATATACTGTGTTTATTATTGTGACAAATTTTCTAACTTATAAAAGTTAGTATATAATCACTGTTATGAATTTATAGCTAGCCTGAATTTCTCTAATGAAATGCACTTAAATATATTTAATATAAAAATATAGCTTTATATTAGAATATAACTATCAGCACAGATTACATAAAAATGTAATTATTGAAGCAATTTAGTAAATTAATTAAACATGTCAACTAATACTGTATTACCCGAGCGTAATACTCCATGTTAATCTAAAATGCATAGATAGGCGATGATGTATCAGACCAAAACAAAATTTCTGAATAGGGATGATTTTTAGCAAAAAATTTTTTTAACTTAGTGCATATTTTACCGCTACTCTCTTAATAAGAGAGTACTTGATTAGTATATCTAGCCTTTCTTGCTAGTGATAGATTGAATAAAGTGACGCAAGTTGCATCGCAGCTAACCTATTATTTAATACAGTGCTGGAAAGTGTTTCTACGGAATACATGTAATGTATGTCAATATAAGAATATTGGTTGATAACATACAACATTCAATGTTGTGAAAACTTAATGGTGTCTATATATTGCACTACTTTTGTTTTTTCCAAATATAGAGCTTATTTGTTTTCTACGGCTTTTATTGTGCTATTAATAATCGGACTCTCCACTAGCTCAACCAGAGCCATGGGTGCATTATCACCAACGCGAAAACCAAACTTTAAAATCCGAAGATAACCACCTGAGCGCGTTGCATAACGTGGACCCAATACTTCAAACAACTTTGACACAGACTTATCGTCACGTAATCGCGCGAAGACAAGTCGTCGGTTTGCAACGGACGATTTCTTGCTAAGCGTAATCAGTGGTTCAATAACTTTACGCAGCTCCTTTGCTTTGGGCAAAGCCGTCTTGATAGACTCGTGCTTAATTAACGAATTCGACATATTTCGGAGCATTGCTAATCGATGACTGCTCGTGCGGTTTAATTTTCGCAAACCGTGACGGTGACGCATTTTAATTTCCTTAATTCAGAGTTTTTACTCACCAAGAGTAGCTGGCGGCCAATTTTCTAATCTCATGCCGAGCATTAAACCACGCGAAGAAAGCACCTCTTTAATCTCGTTTAATGACTTTCGGCCTAGATTCGGTGTTTTTAGTAGCTCATTCTCAGTACGCTGAATTAGATCGCCAATATAGCAAATATTCTCGGCTTTTAGGCAGTTTGCAGATCGAACTGTTAGCTCGAGATCATCAACAGAGCGCAGAAGAATTGGATTAATCTGTGGTGTACGCAAAGGCGTTTCAGCTATTGCTTCAGTACCTTCAAGTGCTGCGAACACAGATAACTGCTCAACTAAGATGCGAGCTGATTGACGAATCGCTTCCTCAGGCGACATAACGCCATTAGTCTCAATATTCATTACAAGTTTATCTAGGTCTGTACGCTGCTCGACACGCGCACTCTCAACTGCGTAGCTAACCCGACGAACTGGTGAGAACGATGCATCGAGAAGGATACGACCAATAACCTTAGCACTTTCATCGCCATAGCGGCGTATGTTACCCGGAACATAACCACGTCCCCTCTCAACTTTAATCTGTATATCAAGCTTACCACCCTTTGAGAGATGAGCAATAACGTGATCTGGATTTACGATATCGCAATCATGAGGTACATTGATATCACTAGCAGTCACTATACCCTCGCATGCTTTTCGTAAGGTAACAGTAACTTCGGTGCGATTATGTAACTTAAATACTACACCCTTGAGATTTAACAGAAGATTAATTACATCTTCTTGAATGCCATCAAGAGTTGAATACTCATGAACGACCCCAGAAATCATTACCTCAGTCGGAGCATAACCGATCATTGATGATAATAAAACACGGCGGAGTGCATTCCCTAAAGTATGACCATAACCACGCTCAAACGGTTCCATAACCACTTTTGCATGGTTATCGCCAAGCGAATTTACCAAAATAATTTTGGGCTTTAACAGACTAGTTTGCATAGGTTTTTTCAATACCCTCGGCTCGTTACACCGATAAGGCTAGGCCCCGAGTGATAACCTGAAAACGAACAGCTGAAACACCTATATATACAGGTGTAAATAAGCAGCTCTACTATTAAGATGATTAGCGCGAATATAATTCAACAATTAAGCTTTCGTTTATATCGCCAGCAATATCGCTACGCTCAGGTACTTGTTTAAAAGTACCCTCAAATTTTTTTGTGTCAATCGATAACCAGCTTGGAAAGCCATTTTGCTCAGCTAGAGATAACGCTTCTTGAATTCGTATCTGTTTTTTTGCTGGCTCGCGTACAGTAAGTACATCACCAGCTTTTACTCGAAAGGATGGAATATTTACTACTTGAGTATTTATAAGGATTGTCTTATGACTGACTAGCTGCCGAGCTTCAGAACGCGTTGATCCAAAGCCCATACGATATACAACAGTGTCTAAGCGCGACTCAAGCAATTGCAATAGTGTTTCGCCGGTATTGCCTTTTCGGCGATCGGCTTCAGAAAAATAACGACGAAACTGACGCTCAAGTACACCATAAATCCGCTTGACTTTTTGCTTTTCGCGCAATTGCAGACCATAATCAGATGTGCGCGCACCCGACGTACGACCATGCTGTCCAGGCTTGCTATCGCTTTTACATTTATCGGTGAATGAACGACGTGCGCTTTTCAAGAAAAGATCAGTGCCTTCACGACGAGACAGTTTTGCTTTTGGACCGGTATATCGTGCCACTTTGCAATTCCTTAACATTAATTCACGAGGACCTGGTCGATCTCGCTAGTTTGTGCTTTTTAGACAAACGGTGGGCTTATTTAGTATTTATGTTAACAGTCACTTTATACGTAACAGCAAGCTTTTATGAGTCACTTTTTTAGATACGACGCCGTTTCGGCGGACGACATCCATTATGAGGCATAGGAGTTTCATCAGAAATAGTAGTTATTTTAATTCCGAGACCATGAAGAGCTCGAACCGCTGATTCACGACCCGGCCCAGGACCTTTGATCCGAACCTCGAGATTTTTTATACCGTATTCTATCGCAACGCGGCCAGCTGATTCAGCTGCAACTTGTGCGGCAAATGGAGTTGATTTTCTGGAACCCTTAAATCCTTGACCACCAGACGTTGCCCACGCTAGGGTGTTACCCAGGCGATCTGTGATCGTAATAATTGTATTATTAAATGACGCATGAACATGTACTACGCCCTCTGCGATACTTTTTTTGACTTTTTTTCGAACGCGTTGTGCTGTGCTGCTATTTGAAGCTTTAGCCATTAAGTTTTCCTATAACTATCAGTTCTGTCTACTTCTTTAGCGCTTGAGCTGCACGACGTGGACCTTTACGAGTACGCGCATTTGTGCGAGTGCGCTGACCACGCATCGGCAAACCCTTGCGATGACGAACACCTTCATAGCATCCAATATCCATTTTACGCTTAATATTCATCGTCATTTCACGGCGTAAATCGCCTTCGACAATAAATTTTGCAACTTCATCCCGCAGCTTTTCAAAATCTGCATCGGTCAGTTCTTTAACGCGTTTTGAGGTATTAACACCAGATAATGCACAGATTAATCGTGCACGCGAGATGCCAATACCAAGAATTGCCTGCAAGCCAATCACGGTATGCTTATGAACTGGAATATTTACCCCTGCGATACGAGCCATTGTTTTTCCTTAAATAAAAAACACCCAAGCGAAGCTTTAGCCTTGGCGTTGCTTATGACGAGGATTTAAACTACAAATAACACGTACAACACCTTTGCGCTTAATAACTTTACAATTGCGGCAAACGCACTTAACCGATGCCATTACTTTCATATATTATCTTTTTCTCAGTTACTTTGCCCGAAACACAATTCGCGCACGAGATAAATCGTAGGGTGTTAATTCCAGTGTTACTCTATCGCCGGGAAGAATTCTAATATAGTGCATACGCATTTTCCCCGAGATATGCCCCAATACAATATGACCATTTTCGAGTTTGACTCGAAATGTTGCATTAGGGAGGTTCTCAAGAACCTCTCCTTGCATCTGAATAACATCGTCTTTGGCCATATTTTTGTATTCAACGCATCGGAAAGTTACTACTCTTAAAATTAGCTTTCTTGAGTAGCGATTCATACTGTTGTGACATAACATACGACTGCACCTGCGTCATAAAGTCCATTGTTACAACGACAATAATTAGTAGCGAAGTACCTCCAAAGTAAAACGGTACGTTCCAGTGTAGCACTAAGAATTCTGGCAAAAGAGATATAAATACAATGTAAGCTGCGCCAGCTAGCGTTAGGCGAGTAAGAATTTTAGCAATATAACGCGAAGTGTGATCACCTGGACGCACCCCTGGAATAAAAGCACCACTTTTTTTTAGGTTTTCTGCCGTTTCTTTGCTATTAAATACTAATGCTGTATAGAAAAAACAAAAGAAGACAATAGCCAATGAATATAAAATTACATATAAAGGTTGTCCTGGTTCTAACATCAACATAAGCTTATGAAGCCAACGTATACTAGCACTAGTGCTTACCCAGTTAGCAATAGTCGTAGGTAATAAAATAATAGATGACGCAAAAATCGGCGGAATCACACCCGACATATTTAACTTTAATGGTAAGTGTGAAGATTGACTACTATAGACTTTTTTTCCAACCTGGCGCTTTGCATAGTTTACGAGGATTTTTCGTTGCCCCCGTTCGATAAAAACTACTAAATACGTGACTACAGCAATTAGTGCAATAATAATAATTGCAGAAATAATGCTGATTGACCCGGTATTTACTAATTCAAATAAACTAGAAACTGCATTCGGAAAGCCTGAAGCAATACCACTAAAAATAATAATTGAAATCCCATTTCCTAAACCACGCTCAGTAATCTGCTCACCAAGCCACATGAGGAACATTGTTCCTGTTACTAATGTTACTACAGCTGTAAAGCAAAACATTATACCTGGATTAATTACTAAATTTGGTCGACTTTCAAGAGCAAGCGTAATACTAAAAGCCTGAAAGACTGCTAACGCTACTGTAGAGTAACGTGTGTAGTAAGCAATCTTACGTTGACCAGTTTGCCCCTCTTTTTTTAAGGCTTCTAATTTCGGAGATACAATTGTAAGCAGCTGTATAATGATTGATGCCGAAATATACGGCATGATTCCCAGCGCAAATATCGTAAACCGCGATAGCGAGCCACCCGAAAACATGTTAAACATGTCTAAAATACCACCGGACTGACTTTGGAAAAGCTTGGCTAGCTGATAAGAGTTAATTCCCGGAACTGGGATATGCGCACCAATGCGGTAAACAATTAATGTTAGCAATAAAAAAATTAGCCGCCGACGTAAGTCACTAAACCGTTGCTTACCGCGACTAGTTTTTAAAAAAATGGGACTGTTAGCCAAAAACTCTCTCCGTAGTAAGTCTAAATAATCCTGTATTACAAAAAGACTTACTTAGCAAATAATCTGCCCACCTGCAGCTTCAATTGCGGTACGGGCATTTTTTGTGATACTCAGTCCTTTAATTATCACTTTTCGGCTAATTTTACCGGTTGCAATAATTTTTGCGTTTTTGATAAAGGCGCCGACAAGATTGCTTCGTTTCAATTCTAGTAGATCAATTTCTTCAGCCAATAACTTTTCTAGATCTCTTAAACGCACCTCACAAACGTATCTCTTCATCAGTGAAGTAAATCCGCGTTTAGGCAAACGGCGTTGCAATGACATTTGTCCACCCTCAAAACCTACCTTATGGAAGCCACCTGAGCGTGACTTTTGACCCTTGTGACCACGGCCAGCAGTTTTACCCAGACCGGATCCAATGCCACGTCCAGGGCGACGCTTGGCGTTTCTAGAGCCTAGAGCTGACTTGAGATTATTTAGTTGCATACTCACCCCTTAAGCTCGCATAGTACTTAGTCAACAATCTTAACAAGGTATGAGACTTTATTAATCATGCCCCGTATTGCGGGTGTATCCTGAAGTTCACTAACCGAATTTAAGCGACGCAAACCGAGACCGCGCACTGTCGAACGATGCGTATCTCGAGTACCAATTAAGCTTTTTACAAGTCGGACTTTGATAGTTTTTTCAGACATAGTGACTACCTTTGCCTCTTAGCTTAAAATTTCTTCTATACTTTTGCTGCGCTTAGCTGCAATTTCACTTGGAGTAGACTGACGGCGTAAACCATCGAGTGTGGCACGAACAAGGTTGTACGCATTCGTCGACCCGTGACTTTTTGCTACGACATTTGTTACACCCATTACTTCAAACACTGCGCGCATCGGGCCACCAGCAATTACTCCCGCACCTAGCTTAGCTGGTGCAAGTAAAACTTTTGATGCACCATGTTTTCCATCTACCTCATGTTGCAGAGTGCCGTTTTTTAGGGGCACCTTAAACATATTTCGGCGAGCCTGCTCCATTGCTTTTTGGACGGCGACCGGAACCTCTTTAGCTTTACCTTTTCCCATACCTATCCGGCCATCACCATCACCGACTACTGTCAGTGCAGCAAAACCAAGAATTCGGCCACCTTTTACAACCTTAGTTACACGATTAACCGATATCATTTTTTCGCGTAGACCATCATCACGCTCACTAGCCTGAATCTTCGCCTGCATTTTTGCCATAACGAATCTTATCCTTAAAACTTAAGTCCAGCATCACGTGCGGCATCAGCAAGCGCTTTGACGCGTCCATGATAGCGAAATCCAGAACGATCAAATGCAACAGATTCAATACCGGCAGCTTTTGCTTTCTCGGCAACGCGCTTCCCGATTAACCGAGCCGCATCAATATTACCACCTTTACTAGATTTTTCACTTAATTGTTGTCGTACTTCTCTCTCAACGGTTGACGCACCAACAACTACTCGCGTACCGCATGGCGAAAATACCTGAGCATAAATATGCTGGTTAGTTCGGTGTACGGCTAAACGCGCTACTCGTTGCCTTGCAATCTTAATATGTGTTTGACGAGCACGGCGCAGACGAGATTGAGTTTTATCCATAATTTTGCGCACTTTTACTTCTTTTTCGTTTCCTTAAGAATTACGATTTCATCAGCATAGCGTACACCTTTACCTTTATAGGGTTCTGGTGGACGGTATCGACGCACTTCTGCGGCTACTTGGCTGACTTTTTGCTTATCGATTCCTTTAATAATAATTTCTGTTTGTGACGGCGTTTCTACTATTACACCTTCTGGCATGTGATATGTAATCGGATGCGAGAAGCCTAATAATAGATTTAATATATTACCCTGCGCTTGCGCACGATAACCAACACCAACTAGCATAAGCTTGCGTTCGAAGCCTTTTGTAACGCCGATCACCATATTTGCAACGAGTGATCGCATTGTGCCAGATAGCGCTTTTGCCTCCCTAGATTCATTGATTGGGTCAAACTTTAGTTGACCGCCATGATTAGTTATCGTTACTAAAGGATTTAGCTTTTGAGAAATAATGCCTAATTGTCCTTTTAGCATAATCTGTACACTACTAAGCATTACTTCTGTATTGTTAGGCAGAAGAATAGGACTTTTACCTACTCGAGACATATTGTAACCTCCTATCTACCCTTAGGCGACATAGCAAACGACTTCACCACCTACGCCTATAGCACGCGCTTTGCGATCAGTCATCACTCCCTTTGGGGTAGATATTATGGCGATGCCCAGGCCATTCATAACTCGCGGTATCTCGTTATGACGACGATATACACGTAATCCAGGCTTAGAGATGCGCTCTAGATGTCCAATAACTGGTTGGCCGGCATGATACTTTAGTGCGATATCTAATTTTATCTCTGGGACGCTAACTTTTACGACAAAATCACTAATATAGCCCTCTTCTTTAAGAACATTCGCAATTGCGACTTTTACTTTGGATGAGGGCATCGTCACCGCTTCTTTTTCGACCATCTGGGCATTACGGATGCGAGTTAGCATATCAGCGATAGGATCACTCATACTCATTATGTTGCTCCTTACCAGCTCGCTTTTATTAAGCCAGGAATCTCGCCGCGAAATGCAATTTCTCGAATTTTGCTGCGCGCTAAGCCAAATTTACGGAACGTACCGCGTGGACGCCCAGTAATCGCGCAGCGATTACGCTTGCGAGTTGGGTTAGCATTACGCGGCAGTTGCTGCAATTTTAGACGTGCTTCATGGCGCTCTTCCTGAGACTTACTTGTATCATTAATAACAGATTTTAGAGCTTCGCGTTTTGGTGCAAACTTTATCGCAAGATAGGCACGTTTTTTTTCACGCTCGATTAATGCCAATTTAGCCACAGTAACCTCAATTTCTAAAAGGGAACTTAAAGCTGGCGAGGAGTTCTTTGGCTTCTTCATCAGCTTTTGCGGTAGTCGTAATACTTATATTTAACCCGCGCAGCGCATCGATTTTATCGTAATCAATCTCGGGAAAAATAATCTGCTCTTTTACTCCAATATTGTAGTTACCTCGACCATCAAATGCGCGACCTGAGATACCACGAAAATCCCGTACACGCGGCAGTGCAATCGTTATAAAACGATCAAGAAACTCATACATAACTCGACCGCGCAACGTAACCATTGCACCAATAGGATAGCCTTGGCGGATTTTAAATCCTGCGATTGCTTTACGAGCTTTCGTTATAACTGGCTTTTGCCCCGAAATTTTTGCCAAATCACTTACTGCACTATCAATAATTTTTTTATCAGCAACTGCCTCACCAAGACCCATATTTAAAGTGATTTTCGTAATACGAGGCACCTCCATAACAGACTTGTAACCAAACTTTTTAGTAAGTTTAGAAATAATTTGTTCTTTATACACTCGTTGAAAACGTACCATTTTGCCTCCAAACTTAGGCGCTTAGCATAGCACCGGTAGTTTTCAAGAAACGCACTTTTTGTCCATCTTTGACCTTGATACCTACGCGTGTAGCCCGACCATTTGCATCAGCTAATGCAATGTTAGAAACATGTAGCGGCATTAATTTACGTTCTATGCCGCCAGTAGCGTTTTTTATGGAGTTTGGTTTAAGATGTTTTTTTACAAGATTAATACCCTCAACCGTCACATAGTCGCCAGAAATTACTAGAACTGTACCGTGTTTGCTCTTATCTTTACCAGCGATAACGATAATTTTGTCGCCCTTTCGAATTTTATTCATTGCGATTCCTTACAATACTTCTGGCGCTAGTGAAACAATCTTCATAAAACGTTCGCTGCGCAATTCACGCGTAACTGGTCCAAAAATACGTGTGCCGATTGGCTCAAGTTTACTATTCAATAGTACGGCAGCATTATTGTCAAACTTAATAAGTGATCCATCGTGTCGACGCACACCTTTAGCTGTTCGTACTACTACCGCACTATAAACTTCACCTTTTTTTACACGCCCACGTGGTGTAGCTTCTTTAACACTAACCTTAATAAGATCACCAATACGTGCATAGCGACGCTTTGAACTACCGAGCACTTTAATGCATAATACTTCTCGTGCCCCTGTATTGTCGGCTACTTTAAGCCGAGATTCTGTCTGAATCATTATTTATTTTTCCCAACTTAATTCGGTATGTCATTTTTATTCAACCGATCAGTTTTGGTTCTGTCAGTTGATTTACTGACCTTATTATAAACTTATCGAAAGCAAGAACTGATTATGATATGAAATTTAAAATTCTTGCGGCTAAATAATAAATATCTATATGGTAGTGGCCAATTTAATTTTACTACTTAGTGGCTACTATTCTTGAGTATTAAGAAGTACAACTAGATTGTAACAAATAATTATAGTTTTGCAATAATTATTTGTTACACGTAGAATTGTGTTGCTTTTACTTAATTAAGTAACGCTTACTCCTCCAACTAAGTTAGATACAGTCCAAGCTTTTGTTTTTGAAATTGGACGATTTTCCTGAATTTCCACAAGATCGCCTTCGTTATACATATTTGCTTGATCGTGCGCGTGGTACTTTTTTGAGCGTACAACATACTTACCATAGATTGGATGCTTGACGCGATGTTCGACCAGAACAGTGACGGTTTTATTCATTTTAGCACTAATAACCTTTCCCACTAAGATCCGCTTAAGCGACGTTTTAACACTATCGTTCATTTAGTTCGCCTTTTCAGTCAATATTGAACGTACACGTGCGATATCGCGGCGGACTTTTTTAAGCTGACTAGTATTTTGTAGCTGCTGAGTTGCAAAACGCATACGCAACCCGAATTGGGCTTTTAGTAGGTCTGATAACTCTTTATTAAGCAAGACTTTATCCTTGTCACGAAGCTCAAAAGCTTTCATCTCCCAACTCCTTAAGCACCAATCTGTCGAGTAACAAATATTGTCTTTAATGACAACTTAGCTGCCGCCAGACGAAACGCCTCACGTGCTAATTTTTCGTTAATACCATCCATTTCATACAACATCTTACCAGGTTGAATTTCGGCAACGTAATATTCTGGATTACCTTTACCGTTACCCATCCGCACTTCAGCAGGTTTTTTTGAAATCGGCTTATCTGGAAATATACGAATCCAAATGCGACCACCACGCTTAATGTGACGAGTCATTGCTCGACGTGCGGCTTCGATTTGACGTGCAGTTAAACGACCGCGCCCAATTGCTTTCAGCCCAAACTCGCCAAATGATACTGCATTTCCACGTGTGGCAATTCCAGTATTACGGCCTTTTTGCTCTTTACGGTACTTTCTGCGTTTCGGTTGTAGCATATTCTATGCCCCACTTTTTACATCGCCGCTTACAGCAAAACCGCCACGACGTGGGCGACGATCACTTGGCCGGACATTACGACGTGAACGTTTATCTTCTCGAGGCTCTTCAGCAATTAGCGGATCACTGCGATCAAGCATATCGCCCTTATAAACCCATACCTTGACCCCGATAATTCCATAAGTTGTTTTTGCCTCGGAAGTTGCATAATCAATGCTAGCACGCAGTGTATGCAGTGGTACACGGCCCTCGCGATACCATTCTGTTCGCGCGATTTCGATGCCGTTTAAACGGCCTGCACTCATAATTTTAATACCTTGCGCACCTAACCGCATCGCATTTTGTATTGCGCGCTTCATCGCACGACGGAACATAATCCGCCGCTCAAGCTGCTGTGTAATTGAATCAGCAATTAGTTGCGCATCAGTTTCTGGCTTACGGACTTCCTCGATGTTAACGTGAACCGGCACGCCCATGCGGCGCTGCAATTCAGTTTTCAACAACTCAATATCCTCACCTTTTTTACCAATTACAACACCCGGTCGCGAACTAAAGATTGTGAGACGTGCATTTTTTGCTGGACGCTCGATTACAACACGGCTTACTAATGCATTCTTTAGTTTTTTCTTTAGATATTCTCGAACACTGATGTCTTCCTTGAGCATCCTAGAAAATTGAGTATTATTTGCGTACCAACGCGATGCCCAGTTATGGCTAACAGCTAGACGAAAGCCAGTCGGATGAATTTTTTGTCCCATCGTGTGATTCCCTAATTCCCGAGCGTCACAGTGATGTGACAGGATTGCTTTTCGATACGGTTACCACGACCCTTCGCGCGCGCAAAAAAACGCTTCAACGAAGCTGCTTTATCAACATAAATTCTCTTAATCTTTAGACTATCGACATCTGAGCCTTCATTGTGTTCCGCATTAGCAATTGCCGATAGCAGCACTTTCTTAATAATACCGGCCGCTTTTTTTGGTAAAAATGCTAAAATATTTAGCGCTTTGTCAACTGGTAAACCACGGATCTGGTCGGCTACAAGGCGCGTTTTTTGCGCTGAAATACGGGCGCCGCGATGAATTGCTTTTACTTCCATCTTAATTGTCCCTTATTTCCTAGCTTTTTTATCAGCTGCGTGCCCCTTAAATGTACGGGTCAACGCGAATTCTCCGAGCTTATGACCTACCATGTTTTCTGAAACATATACTGGAACGTGTTGGCGGCCATTATGAACAAAGATTGTCAAGCCGATAAAGTCGGGCAAGATAGTTGAGCGACGTGACCAGGTCTTAATTGGTTTTTTGTCACGTAAAGCTACAGCTATCCCAACTTTCTTGAGCAAATGGGCATCGCAGAAAGGACCTTTTTTAACAGAACGTGCCATTCCTACTCCTTAACGCTTATGGCGACGCTGGACGATCATCGTCCTCGTGCGCTTATTGCGACGCGTGCGGAAGCCTTTTGTTGGCTTACCCCACGGGCTTACCGGATCACGACCCGCTGCAGTACGTCCTTCCCCGCCACCATGCGGGTGATCAATCGGATTCATTGCAACACCACGGACTGTCGGACGAATACCACGCCAACGATTTGCACCAGCCTTGCCAATCTGGCGAAGACCATGTTCTTCATTACCGACTTCACCAATCGTGGCGCGACATTCAATATGTACACGTCGAATTTCGCCCGAGCGCAAACGCAGCTGTGCATATGCGCCCTTACGGGCTAACAACATCACTGACGAACCAGCAGATCGTGCAATTTGCGCACCTTTACCTGGTAATATTTCAACACAGTGAATAGTTGTGCCTACTGGAATATTACGAATCGGAAGTGCATTACCCGGCCGAATTGGTGCTTCTGAACCCGATAATAGCTGCGCATGAATTACTACGCCTTTGGGCGCAATAATATAGCGGCGCTCTCCATCAACATAGCACAGAAGAGCAATATTCGCACTGCGATTAGGATCATACTCGAGACGTTCGACTTTTGCTGGAATACCATCTTTATTGCGGCAAAAATCGACTACACGATAGTGATGTTTATGAGCACCACCTTTATGTCGTGTTGTAATGTGGCCATGATTATTTCGACCGGCGATAGAGATTTGCTTACTTAAAAGTGCTGCGTAAGGTTTACCTTTATACAGTTCTTTGTTAGATATCTTTACCATCGCACGACGGCCGGGCGAGGTCGGCTTAAGCTTAATAAGCCCCATAATTACTTAGCCTCCGTTTCAAAGTTAATCTCTTGACCCGGCTGTAGACTTATATACGCTTTACGAATACTTTTTCGATGGCCTATAAAACGGCCAGATCGCTTGATTTTACCCTTTATATTAAGCACATTAACCGAATTTACTACGACTTTGAATAATAACTCTACTGCTGCCTTAATCTCTTGCCTTGTAGCATTTGGCGCAACATCAAATACAACTTGTTTATTTTGATCGGATACTAACGTTGCTTTTTCAGAAATTACTGGCGCAAGCAGAACCTGCATTAAATGATGATCATTCTTATAAATGATACTCATGACAGTAGCCCTTCGATTTGCATAACCGCAGTTTTCGTGATTAGTACTTTCTTGAAGTAGACCAGCGATACCGGATTGGCATAACGCGGCTGAATTACTGCCACATGCGGTAGGTTGCGCGATGCAAGATATAAATTCTCATCAATAACATTAGTTATTATGAGAACTGACTCAAGACTCATCGCTTTAAACTTAGCTAATAGTAACTTTGTCTTTGGTGCCTCGATTTTAATATCTTCGATCACTAATAGACGATTTTCGCGGGCGAGTTGTGACAAAATCGATCGGACGCCAGCGCGAAACATTTTTTTATTGACTTTTTGGCTGAAATTTTCTTCTGGCGAGCTTGGGAAGATACGGCCACCGCCGCGCCATAATGGGCTTGATGACATACCAGCACGAGCGCGGCCTGTACCTTTTTGCCGCCATGGTTTTTTAGTTGTATGTCTAACTTGCTGTCGATCTTTTTGCGCGCGGTTGCCACCGCGTGCATTCGCTTGGTATGCAACGACGATTTGGTGAATTAGCGCTTCATTGTAGGCACAACCAAATACAAGATCTGATACGTTTACGCCCGCATTCTCCTGACCTTCTTCGTTTAGGAGCTTTAGTTCCATTGTCATGCTCCTTTCTTTGCGAGAGCCTTGACAGCTGGCGTCACAAAAACTTTTCCATTTTTTGCGCCCGGTACCGCACCTTTAATAAAGATAAGTTCGCGCGCTATATCTATGCGAGCAATCTCAAGATTTTGGGTGGTAACTGGTATATTACCGAGGTGACCAGTCATGCGCTTACCAGGAAATACACGACCTGGATCTTGCGCCATACCGATAGATCCTGGCACGTTATGCGAACGTGAATTACCGTGCGATGCACGACCTGAACTAAAGTTATAGCGCTTAATCGTACCAGCATAGCCTTTACCAAGAGAGACACCTCGAACATCAACTTTTTGACCCACCTCAAATAAATTATGATTAATTACTTCGCCTAGTAATAACTCAACTGTTTGATCGGTCCTCAACCGAAATTCTCTAAGAATTTCACCAGCCTGAACACCGGCTTTAGAAAAATGTCCTGCTTGCGGTTTAGTTACGCGCGAAGCGCGACGCTTTCCGAAGGCAAGCTGAACCGCCGCATAACCATCTGTTTTAACAGATTTAATTTGCGTTACTCGGTTGTTTGACACGTCTAGCACAGTTACAGGAATTGAATAACCGTCATCCGCGAAAATTCGGGTCATCCCAACTTTGCGACCTATGAGTCCAAGGCTCATTATTTTCTCCATTTCCGACTGCGATTGGTCGGGGCTGACTACTAATTACTAATGACTGACAAATATGTGATGGTTTGAGATATGTGGACTATACAAATTTTTAAAACGCAAATACGGAAGAATTTTAACAGAATTCTCGTTTTTTTAAAATAAAAATTATTTTCGAGCAGCACACAGGACTGCATAAAAAGCACTATACAGTAGTGTTACTGCAGTTTTATTTCGACGTCGACACCAGCAGGCAAATCAAGCTTCATAAGGGCATCGACAGTTTTGTCTGTCGGATCAACAATATCTAGAAGACGCAGATGTGTGCGGATTTCTAATTGATCACGCGATGTTTTATTTACATGGGGCGAACGTAGAATGTCAAAGCGCTGGATACGCCGAGGCAGCGGAATTGGTCCGACGAGAACTGCTCCGGTACGCTGTACCGTCTCAAAAATCTGGCGCGCTGATTGATCAACTAGTTTATAGTCAAAAGCTCTTAGCCGAATACGGATTTTCTGCTTTTGCATGACATTTCCTGTAAAGAGCGAAGCGATATTATATCGCCACAAAAGAACACAAAGCAGCCTCCCGTTTTCCTATTAACGGGAGGCTGCCCCAGACACTACGTATAATTTCTATATTAAAATCCCGTGATCTTATTTGATAATTTTAGCAACAACACCGGCACCAACAGTATGTCCACCCTCGCGGATCGCAAAGCGTAGACCCTCTTCCATCGCGATTGGCGAAATTAACTTGACTGTGATAGATACGTTATCACCTGGCATGACCATTTCTTTGTCGGTAGGCAACTCAATGGAACCCGTTACATCTGTTGTACGAAAATAGAACTGGGGCCTATAGTTATTAAAAAACGGTGTATGTCTCCCACCCTCATCTTTACTTAGCACATACACTTCTGCCGTGAATTGTGTATGTGGAGTAATTGTTCCGGGCTTAGCAAGTACTTGGCCACGCTCTACATCTTCACGTTTAGTGCCTCGTAGTAAGATACCTACGTTGTCACCTGCCTGACCTTGGTCTAGCAGCTTTCGGAACATCTCTACGCCCGTGCATGTTGTCTTCACCGTGTTACGGATACCTACAATCTCTATTTCTTCACCGACCTTGATCACCCCGCGCTCTACGCGCCCTGTGACTACTGTGCCCCGACCAGAAATTGAGAAAACATCTTCCACTGGCATAAGAAACGTACCATCAATCGCGCGCTCAGGTGTTGGAATATATGTGTCTAGCGCGTCAGCTAGACACATCATTGCTACCTCACCTAACTCCCCTTTATCCCCTTCTAGCGCTAGTTTTGCCGAACCTTTTATAATTGGCGTGTTATCGCCAGGGAACTCATACTTAGATAGTAGCTCGCGAACCTCCATCTCTACCAGCTCAAGAAGCTCCGCATCGTCTACCATATCGCACTTGTTGAGGAAAACAATGATATACGGTACACCTACTTGACGTGCTAGTAGAATATGCTCACGCGTTTGCGGCATCGGGCCGTCTGCAGCCGACACAACCAGGATCGCACCGTCCATTTGCGCTGCGCCTGTTATCATATTCTTTACGTAGTCTGCATGACCCGGACAGTCCACGTGTGCGTAGTGACGCTGTTCTGTCTCGTACTCGATATGCGCTGTGTTAATCGTGATACCACGGGCTTTTTCTTCTGGTGCTGCATCAATCTCATCGTACTTCTTCGCTTCTCCACCAAATTTCGACGAGAGCACTGTCGCAAGCGCTGCCGTCAGCGTAGTCTTTCCGTGGTCAACATGACCGATCGTACCTACGTTCACGTGCGGCTTGGTTCGTCTAAACTTGCCTTTGGCCATTTTCTCTTCTTCCAAAAGTGTTTCGTGAATACTTGCTAACTGTTATTTCGCTTTTGCATTAATAATTGCATCAGCCACATTTCTTGGGGCCTCGGAATAATGTTTGAACTCCATCGTATACGTTGCGCGGCCTTGTGTCAGCGAGCGCAGCGACGTGGAGTATCCAAACATTTCAGACATAGGCACCTCAGCACGGACAATCTTACCGCCGCCAGTCATATCTTCCATGCCTTGCACGATACCGCGGCGGCCGGATAGATCACCCATTACATTGCCCATATACTCTTCTGGTGTCTCAACTTCGACAGCCATCATTGGCTCAAGAATTACGGGACTCGCCCGACGCATAGCTTCCTTAAACGCCATCGATCCGGCTATCCGAAATGCGTTTTCATTTGAATCTACATCATGATACGAACCGAACGTTAAGTGTACCGTTACATCGACTACCGGAAAACCAGCAAGCACGCCGCTTTTCAGAGTTTCTTGAATACCTTTATCAACTGCAGGGATGTACTCACGCGGAATCACACCACCTTTTATCTCATCAAGAAATTCATAGCCCTTTCCCTGTTCATTAGGCTCTAGCTTGATTACCACATGACCATATTGACCTCGGCCGCCAGATTGCTTAATAAACTTTCCTTCAATATCGATTGCTGAGCTTCGAATTGTTTCACGGTAAGCAACCTGCGGCTTACCGACTGTCGCTGCGACGTTGAATTCGCGCCTCATTCTATCGACTAGAATTTCTAGATGCAACTCTCCCATACCTGAGATAATTGTCTGGCCAGATTCTTCGTCAGTATGTACACGAAACGATGGGTCTTCTTGCGCTAGGCGGTTTAGTGCAATACTCATTTTTTCCTGGTCGGCTCTTGTCTTTGGTTCGACGGCTTGCGAGATAACAGGCTCTGGGAATAACATACGTTCAAGCACAATTGGGTTGACTAGAGCACATAGTGTGTCACCAGTTGTCACTTCCTTTAGGCCGACCGCGGCGGCAATGTCTCCAGCGCGCACTTCTTTAATTTCCTCGCGCTGATTCGCATGCATCTGCAGAATCCGTCCGATACGCTCTTTCTTGCCCTTCGTCGAATTTAGCACTATATCGCCGGAATTTACTACACCTGAATACACGCGGAAAAAAATCAATTGACCCACAAACGGGTCTGTCATAATTTTGAATGCAAGTGCTGAGAATTTTTCGTCATCGGATGCCTTACGTTGTATACCCCCACCACCCTCCATCTCTCCCGTAACCGGCGGAATATCGATTGGCGATGGTAGGAAGTCAATCACCGCGTCTAGCATGCGTTGCACACCCTTATTCTTAAATGCGGTTCCACACAACATTGGTTGAATTTCACAGGCAATCGTGCGATCTCGTAACGCTTTAACGATCTCAGGTTCGCTTAATGTTTCTCCACTAAGATACTTTTCCATAAGTGTCTCACTGGCTTCAGCTGCCGACTCAATTATTTTCTCACGCCACTTTTGACACATATCTAAGAGTTCTGCTGGAATATCAACATATTCGAACTTCGTTCCTTGCGAAATATCCTCCCAAATAATCGCCTTCATTTTCAACAGGTCCACAACACCCTTAAACGACTCTTCTGCACCAATCGGTACTACAATCGGTACTGGATTAGCTTTTAGGCGTGCCTTTAGCTGATCATATACCTTAAAAAAGTTTGCGCCAGTACGGTCCATTTTGTTAACAAATGCAAGCCGAGGTACCTTGTATTTGTTAGCTTGCCGCCATACCGTTTCGGACTGCGGCTGAACGCCACCAACGGCGCAGTACACCATGCATGCTCCATCGAGCACGCGCATTGAGCGCTCGACCTCAATCGTAAAATCTACGTGACCTGGCGTATCGATAATGTTGATGCGATGTTCTGGGTAGTTATTACCCATGCCTTTCCAGAAAGCTGTCGTCGCAGCGGACGTAATTGTAATACCACGTTCCTGCTCTTGCTCCATCCAGTCCATCGTCGCAGCACCATCATGTACTTCGCCGATCTTGTGATTTACACCAGTGTAAAATAAGATACGCTCTGTTGTCGTGGTTTTGCCGGCGTCAATATGAGCACTAATACCAATATTACGGTAACGCTCGATAGGAGTCTTACGAGCCACTTTAATCTCTCAAGAGGATTGCGCAGCGGGAAAATCGCGATGCGCCTTAATATAAACGGGCGAGGCGCTTCGTAAGCGCACCCGCCCGAAATTTTTCGTTTATTACGGATCGCCAGACTAATGGCTATTAGAAACGGAAATGGGAGAAAGCTCTATTTGCCTCCGCCATTCTGTGTACTTCATCACGCTTCTTCATAGCACCCCCTCGACCTTCTACAGCTTCTAGTAATTCACCCGCTAGACGCAGCGCCATAGACTTCTCACTACGTTTCTTCGCAGCCTCGCGCAACCAACGCATTGATAATGCCATACGACGTGATGGCCGAACTTCAACTGGAACCTGATAGTTCGCTCCGCCCACACGACGACTCTTCACTTCGACTACCGGCTTCACGTTGCTCAGTGCGACTGTAAACACCTCTAGTGGGTCTTTCCCACCTCTTCCCTGTATTTGCTCAAAAGCCCCGTATACGATGCGCTCGGCGACTGATTTTTTACCTGAAAGCATCAATACATTCATGAATTTTGCAACATCAACATTACCGAATTTTGGATCTGGCAATATTTCCCGCTTAGGAACTTCGCGACGACGCGGCATTTTTTTCCTTTAACTATTCGATTGAATCGGTTTTTCTTTTCTCTCGAGGCTATCTACTAAATCTCGATCCATCTTACGATTAACTATATTAATCATCTAAGCGCTTACTCGATAGGGCCGACTAATTTTAGTATTATCGCCCATACATTGGCAGAAATATTACTTACTTACCTGTAATAGCGCGCTTTGCGCCGTATTTTGAGCGCGCTTGCTTACGGTTCTTGACTCCCTGGGTATCTAGGGACCCGCGCACTGTGTGGTAACGTACGCCCGGAAGATCTTTAACTCGGCCGCCACGAATTAGCACAACTGAGTGCTCCTGTAGGTTATGGCCTTCACCACCAATATATGAGATAACCTCGAAGCCGTTTGTCAAACGAATCTTTGCGACTTTACGAAGTGCTGAGTTCGGTTTCTTTGGCGTTGTCGTGTACACACGAGTACATACACCGCGGCGCTGCGGACAGTCTTGTAATGCAGGACTTTTACTCTTCGTATGCTCCGAAGCGCGGCCTTTGCGAACCAATTGATTGATGGTTGGCATCATGATTCCTGGAAGTGGTCAAAACCGGATAACGCTGGCCCGGGCAGCAGTATGCTGAAAATCAGCCGGCTTAGATATTGAATAAGTGGCTAGTAATGTTCGCGCAGCTTCGCCGATAGAATAACCCGCTATTTTATTCTAGACTTTTTAGGTACGTCAATAGATTTCGGAATTTTCTCGCGTCACCAACATAGCCAGTGCTATTATATATTATTTACTCTTGAGTGGTAGTGACTAAAATATATGTACTAACGATATGCTATCTTATACCGTATCGTGTAATTATATTGATATATAAAAGCCGCTAATTAATCTCAGAACATACGCCGGGACGGCGATACTCTGCGGGCTATGTCTAGGCCGTACGCTTACTATGATATGTACGGATATTTATCTTTACTTTACTTAGATACAGTATATTGACGAATCGTAACACTACACTCCCATTAGTGCTAATTTTACTTGGTTCTGTAAGAAGTGGTTCTCCATAGACTTGTAATATCTGGAAAGAGGGACATCGATGAATTTATGAATTTATTGCTATTACACCCCTAACAAGAAGTTAATAATACTAAAAGTTCTCATGGAATTAGATCCTCCTAGCGCTTAATCTATGAGATTATTACCTTATAATATATCGATTAAGTGCTCCCAAATCAAATCTACTAGCCCGATGTGCGCGGTATACTAACGGGATTATTTCAATGCTGCGCTTGTGTTATTAGGGGGTTTTGGCTAGATACGAGCAGGTTAGCTATCTATCTAAGTGGCTAAGCAGCTCTGTACACATTGATATTTAGTGTCTGCACAATACATGCAACACATCTCAAGCTTTCTGCCTATACTTGACTATGTAATTCGTTAGCCATACATAGACTCACGAATCATTCAGCTCCGCTGCATAACATCGTTTAGACAGCGGAATATATATGTATTCAAGGAAAGGTTATTATTAGCAGCCGCTAGTTTTCTAAGAAAGTCTTAATACTCTTAGGAAGAGATGCGGGATAAAATGCGTGCTTAGTTTACTAAGTTTTATTCTAAAGGGAATGTTGATATATTTATAATGCCCGCTCTCTGTTAACAAAGCCGAGTTACTAGCAGGGTGACGCCTGTATTCCCCACTAAATTAGCTAATTATTCATTTTTCCGGGGAGATAGGCGCAATACATAATACGCGAATCAACAGCGCTGTCTGCGTTAGCAGACTAAGCGTGAGTAAAGTATAATTTGTATATACGCATTATTTTTCTCAACGATTTGGTAATCAATGTTCGATCAATTAAAATTCGGAAAAAATACTCGAATATTGTTTGGTACGTTGTTTAGTGCAATAGCCACTTGATGATTATTCTCGTGCAAACGCGTCCTTGATATGGAGGTCTGGACAATGCAGCGTACATTCTAGAAATGCACGATAATATTGCAATATATATGCATACACATGTACTTGCACCGTAAACATAGCCTTACTGAGATATACAGAAGCTTTACTAATTGCAAATAACTTTACTGACTTCTCGTGAGCAGTTCTATGAAGTTCGCTGTTAACAATCCGCCCTAGTCTTTAGTATTACTAGCTCATCGGTCTATCTTTTTTCCTTACCCGCAACAGAAGCAGTGGTAGCAGTTTAAAAACGTCTCGTGTTTTGCTTGTACTTTATTGAAGAGTTGAAGAGCTGCATATAACTCTTCATTGTAAATGATAGGCACTTTAATTATTTGATTAGCATTATCTATAATAACTTATTACTACTTTTGTAAGTTAATCGGCGCTTCATTAGAAGATTTATGATGAAATACCTTCTGCTTCATAGAGTAATTACTCTATGAAGCAGAAGGTATTTTGGTTCTTCGGGGGACAAAAATTTAGTTTTTAACATTACAAAATTAGTATATCCAATTTTCTACCAAACCATTCATATGAATGGTAGCCTATCTGTCTGTGCTGATGGAGATATTGCACAACAGTGTTACTATTGATATTAAAGTTTCTTGTCTTATTTATAGGTTTTATAACCTCAAGTAAGTCGTAATTCTATGCTGCTTAGCAGAGTTACCTGCACTAAAAGTCAGTTATGCGATGAACTATTCTGCTACTGCACTAAGCACATGCATTCAAATAATTTAAGAAAAGTGGTAATAAGACATACTCTAGAAGATACTCTCATAAATTTTATGAGTATTTAGTCGACTAGAAATCTTAAACTACCCCAGTTTTATACTTTGCTTTTCATCATATATGCTGTTCTTATCTAAGACTTTGAATGTAAAACAAGCTAAATATCGGGCGAAAAGTAAAAAAATAAAACTTTTAACTATACAAATCTTTGTCGCTAACTGTTTCAGTCGATTTACATAAAAATAAATCTCACACACTCTTGTACATGTACACAAAAACACTCTTGTACATGTACGCAGAATTTATTGCCGAACTAATATTTGGTGCATAACTTGGCTCTCTAGAATCGTTAATTCTAAACTAGCGGGCTGGAGCATTATTTTTTTTCAGAAAACGGCTGTTCGACTGGTATTTTGGGCATAGTAAAGTCAAATGGACTCGAATTATCTTCCTCTTCTTTAATCTGCTGAAAACGTTCTCTATTAGCCATCTCCTTACTCTTTCTAGCTTTGTGGAATGCAAGCCCTGTACCAGCTGGAATCAAGCGACCAACAATCACATTCTCTTTTAAACCACGAAGATCGTCGCGCTTGCCCATAATCGCTGCTTCAGTCAGCACGCGCGTTGTTTCCTGGAACGATGCAGCTGAGATAAATGAATCAGTCGATAGTGACGCTTTTGTAATACCAAGTAGCACATTTTCATAAGTTGCTGGCCGTTTACTTTCCGCAATAATCCGATCATTCTCGTCAAGCATATCGGAACGCTCTACTTGTTCGCCCGGGATAAACCGAGTATCAGCATTATCCACGATTTGCACGCGTCGCAGCATTTGGCGCACAATCACTTCAATATGCTTATCATTAATTTTCACACCCTGTAAGCGATATACGTCTTGCACTTCATCAACGATATAGCGAGAGAGCGCCTCGACACCCTGCAGGCGCAGTATGTCATGCGAATCTGCCGGACCGTCGACGATCATTTCGCCCTTGTTAACAACTTGGCCATCGTGTACAAGTACTTGCTTTTCTTTAGAAATTAGAAATTCATGTTGATTTCTGTCTAGGTCTGTGATGATTAAACGCTGCTTTCCCTTCGTATCTTTTCCGAATGATACTGTTCCGGTGACTTCTGCTAGAAAGCCCGCATCTTTTGGAGAACGCGCCTCGAATAGCTCTGCAACTCGGGGTAAGCCGCCAGTAATGTCGCGAGTCTTCTGCGACTCAGTTGGAATCCGCGCAAGCACCTCACCGATCTGCACCTTCTGGCCATTCTTAACAGTGATTAATGCACCGACCTGGAAACCAATTTGCACCGCATGCTCTGTACCTGGAATTTTTACTTCGTCACCGGTCTCATATAGAAGCTTTACCTGTGGGCGTACATTCTTAGGTGATTGAGAGCCACAGTGCTTTGAGTCAATAACAACGAGAGTCGATAGGCCGGTTACTTCATCGATCTGTTTAGCGACGGTTACTCCCTCTTCAACATTTTCAAATTTTACCGTACCACCGTACTCGGTAATAATCGGACGTGTCATGGGATCCCACGTCGCAAGCTGTGTACCCGCTTTGATCTGCATGCCATCTAATTGTAGTAGCGTTGCACCATATGGAATTTTGTGGCATTCACGCTCACGACCGTGGTCATCTGCGATAATCATTTCTCCAGAACGAGAAATAACAATCTGCTCGTCTTTTGTGTTCGTAACATAGCGCATTGTTGGGGTAAAGCGTGCAGTTCCATTAGACTTCGCTTCAACACTAGAAGCTACAGCTGATCGTGATACAGCACCACCGATATGGAATGTGCGCATTGTTAGCTGCGTACCAGGCTCGCCAATTGATTGCGCGGCGATTACACCTACCGCCTCACCTACATTTACCAGTGCGCCGCGTCCAAGATCTCGACCATAGCATTTCGCGCATAAACCATAGCGTGTTTCGCAGGTAAGTGGCGTACGTACGCGCACCTCATCAATGCCGAGGCGCTCAATTTCTTCAACCGCAGCTTCATCTAGTAAAGTGCCTGATTTGTATAGCGTTTCCTGGATTTCTGGATTGACTATATCGGATATTGCTACTCGGCCTAAAATCCGGTCGCGTAGCGCTTCGATAACCTCACCGCCTTCGATTAGAGCTTTCATTACTACGCTCTGGCTAGTGCCGCAATCGTCTTCAACCACTACAAGGTCTTGTGTTACGTCAACTAAACGACGAGTTAGATAGCCTGAGTTCGCAGTTTTTAATGCAGTATCCGCCAATCCTTTACGGGCTCCATGCGTTGAGATAAAGTATTGCAGCACATTTAAGCCTTCGCGGAAATTTGCAGTAATTGGCGTTTCGATGATCGAGCCATCCGGCTTAGCCATAAGACCACGCATACCAGCTAATTGACGAATCTGCACTGCTGAACCACGGGCACCAGAGTCTGCCATCATATAAATCGAATTGAATGACTCTTGATGCGTTTTATTGCCATTTCTATCGATTACTGGTTCAGTTGAAAGTCGATGCATCATTGCTTTTCCAACTAACTCAGAGGTTGCTGACCAAATGTCGACTACGTTGTTATAACGCTCCTGGGCAGTAACCAATCCCGACATATATTGTCGATCATATTCCTTGACTTTTTTAGCAGCTTCACCGACGATTGCTCCCTTTTGTACTGGCACAAGCATATCGTCAACACAGATCGAGATTCCAGCTCGAGTGGCTAGCTGAAATCCGGATTGCATTAATTGGTCAGCAAAAATGACTGTTTCGCGTAAGCCGCAACAACGGAAAGCAGTATTAATTAGTCTAGAGATTTCCTTCTTCTTCAAAGGTTTATTTAGGACTCTAAATGGCAGGCCAGGTGGCAAAATTTCTGATAGAATCGCACGACCTACGGTAGTAGCATATAGGGAAATCTTGGATACGAATTTAGGCGAATCATTAGAATGATCCTCATTAGCCACCCTCTCGGTAATCCGTACATTAACGCGCGACGCTAGTTCTACTGTCTTATTCTCATATGCTCGAAGCACTTCTCCTACGCCAGTAAAGACCATTCCTTCGCCCTTCGCATGGATTGCTTCGCGCGTCGCATAGTACAAACCCAAAACGATATCTTGTGATGGAACGATAGAGGGATCACCGTTAGCCGGGAACAAAATGTTATTAGATGCAAGCATTAGTGTGCGCGCCTCCATCTGTGCTTCGAGCGAAAGCGGTACATGCACAGCCATTTGGTCACCATCAAAATCCGCATTAAACGCAGCGCATACGAGTGGGTGTAATTGGATTGCTTTTCCCTCTATTAGTACCGGCTCAAATGCTTGAATCCCTAGACGATGTAGCGTTGGTGCGCGGTTCAGCATCACTGGATGCTCACGGATAACTTCTTCAAGAATATCCCACACAATCGATGTCTGGCTTTCAACTTCCTTCTTTGCTGCCTTGATTGTCGTCGCAACACCCATTACTTCGAGCTTGTTAAAAATGAACGGTTTAAACAATTCAAGTGCCATTAACTTAGGTAAGCCGCACTGATGCAGTTTAAGTGTTGGACCGACGACAATCACTGAACGGCCAGAGTAGTCAACACGCTTGCCAAGTAAATTCTGGCGGAAGCGGCCGCCTTTGCCTTTAATCATATCAGCAAGTGACTTTAGGGGTCGTTTATTAGCACCAGTCATCGCCTTACCACGACGTCCATTATCGAGTAGCGAATCGACTACTTCCTGCAGCATCCTCTTTTCATTTCGAATAATTATCTCGGGTGCTTTTAGTTCAAGTAAACGCTTTAACCGATTATTACGATTAATCACACGACGATATAAGTCGTTTAGATCTGACGTCGCGAACCTGCCACCGTCCAACGGCACTAGCGGACGTAACTCCGGCGGCAGCACAGGCAATACCTCAAGAATCATCCATTCTGGCTTAATCCCGGAACGCTGAAATGCTTCAAGCACTTTTAGGCGTTTTGCGTACTTCTTAATCTTTGCTTCCGAGCCGGTGGTCTTTAACTCCGCTCGAAGTTGCTCAATCTGTGCGTCAATATCGATAGCTCGAAGCAACTCACGTATACCTTCTGCGCCCATTTCTGCTCGGAATTCTTCACCATCTTCTTCGGCTTTATAGTAATCTTCCTCGGTCATAATCTGCCGCGCTTTCAGCGATGTCATGCCTGGATCGATAACGACATATGCCTCGAAATAAAGCACGCGCTCGATATCGCGTAATGTCATATCGAGCACCATACCCAAGCGTGACGGCAGAGATTTTAGAAACCATATATGTGCAACCGGAGAAGCAAGCTCAATATGGCCCATACGCTCGCGGCGTACTTTTGTAAGTGTCACCTCAACACCGCACTTTTCGCAAATTACACCACGATGTTTTAAGCGTTTATACTTGCCACATAAACACTCGTAATCCTTGATTGGGCCAAAAATCTTCGCGCAGAATAAACCATCGCGTTCTGGCTTGAAGGTGCGATAATTGATAGTTTCTGGCTTTTTTACTTCACCAAACGACCAGGACCGGATCTTATCTGGCGAGGCCAGGCCTATCTTGATGGAATCAAAAACTTCTTCTTGTTGGACTTGCTTGAATAGATCGAGCAAAGCTTTCATTGCTTTTCTCCAGTAGTCCGATTAGTTCCGGTCTAGATCGATATCAATACCGAGTGACCGTATTTCTTTTACTAGCACGTTGAATGATTCCGGCATCCCCGCATCGATCATGTGATCACCCTTGACGAGGTTCTCATATACCTTCGTGCGACCCGTTACATCATCCGACTTCACCGTCAACATTTCTTGCAACACATAAGATGCGCCGTATGCCTCTAGCGCCCAAACTTCCATTTCCCCAAATCGTTGGCCACCAAACTGTGCTTTACCGCCCAATGGCTGCTGTGTTACTAGTGAATATGGACCAGTCGATCGGGCATGCATTTTATCATCTACTAAATGATGTAACTTCAGCATATGCATATAGCCAACTGTTACTGGACGTTCGAAGGCCTCACCTGTTCTTCCGTCGTACAGTGTCACTTGGTTCTTCGATTTCGTCATTCCCAATTGCTTCGCTATCTCATCGGGAAACGCTAGATCAAGCATGCGTGAAATCTCTCTTTCGTGCGCTCCATCAAATACTGGTGTTGCAAATGGCACCCCTTCTTTTAAGTTTTTGGCAAGCTCAATAATTTCATCATCAGACATCTCATCAATCGACTCTAGATGACCTGACTCATTATAGATCTTCGTCAAAAATAATCGTAGATCTTGGACTAGCGTTACTTTCTTGGCTTGCAACATTTCACCTATGCGCCAACCTAAGCCTTTTGCAGACCAGCCTAAGTGGGTCTCAAGGATCTGTCCAACGTTCATTCTTGATGGCACACCTAGTGGATTTAATACAACGTCGCATGGACGACCATCAGCCATATATGGCATATCTTCAATCGGAACGATCTTAGAGACGACACCCTTATTACCGTGGCGACCCGCCATCTTATCGCCAGGCTGCAATCGCCTCTTGACTGCCAGGTATACTTTAGCCATTTTTAGTACGCCCGGGGGGAGTTCATCTCCTTGCGTAAGTTTTTTTCTCTTTTCTTCAAATGCAAGGCTAAACTGATCACGCTTTTGCTCGATTGATTCTTTAATTGCTTCTAGTTGCGCTGCCGCCTCTTCATCGGAAAGACTGATGTCGAACCAGTGATAATGATCTAAATTATCTAAGTATTCCTGCGTAATCTTCGCATTTTTTACGAGCTTTTTTGGACCACCATTCGCAATCTTGCCGTGAAGCATACGCGCTAACCGTTCGAATGCATCGCTCTCGACAATACGTAATTGGTCATTTAAGTCTAGTCGATAGCGTTTCAGTTCGTCATCAATGATCTGCTGCGCGCGTTTATCTCGCTGGATTCCTTCGCGTGTAAATACTTGTACGTCGATTACTGTTCCGGTCATGCCCGATGGAACACGCAGGGAGGTATCCTTGACATCAGACGCTTTCTCACCGAAGATCGCTCGTAGAAGCTTTTCTTCTGGAGTCAACTGAGTCTCGCCTTTCGGTGTTACTTTACCAACCAATACATCACTCGATTCGACTTCAGCGCCGATATAAATAATTCCAGATTCATCTAGGCGATTTAGCTGCACCTCAGCTAGATTAGAGATATCTCTCGTAATTTCTTCTGGTCCGAGTTTTGTATCGCGTGCCACAATATTAAGCTCCTCAATGTGAATCGAGGTATATCGGTCATCGGAAACAACGCGCTCAGAAATTAAGAGTGAATCCTCGAAGTTATAGCCGTTCCACGGCGTAAACGCCACCAGCATATTCTGGCCAAGTGCAAGCTCACCCAAATCGGTTGACGCACCATCAGCAATTACGTCACCACGTGCAACACGATCTCCAACCTTCGCGATAGGCCTCTGGTTGATATTCGTATTTTGATTCGAGCGTGTATATTTAATTAGATTGTATATATCAACGCCAACCTCACCAGCTACCGCTTCGTCATCATTTACGCGAATGACTACGCGGCTAGCGTCAACATAGTCAATTACTCCACCACGGAAAACCTGCACTGTCGTACCGGAATCTACGGCAGTTCTACGCTCGATTCCAGTGCCAACTACCGCTTTTTCTGGCCGCAGGCAAGGCACCGCCTGCCGCTGCATGTTTGAACCCATTAATGCACGGTTTGCATCATCATGCTCAAGGAACGGAATCAGTGACGCAGCTACAGATACGATCTGTGATGGCGCGACATCCATATATTGAATGCGATCTGGTATAACCATCAGCGTTTCACCAGCTTCACGAGCCGAAACTAGTTCGTCAATTAGTCTACCTTCATCGTCAATTGCCGCATTTGCTTGAGCGATTGCATATCGCCCCTCCTCGATCGCAGATAGGTAATCAATTTGGTCGGTTACTTTGCTATCGATTACCTTACGATATGGTGTCTCGAGAAAACAATATTTATTCAGATGAGCATACAGTGCGAGTGAGTTAATCAGACCGATATTTGGACCTTCCGGCGTTTCGATTGGGCATACACGACCGTAGTGGGTCGGGTGTACATCACGCACCTCAAAGCCAGCACGCTCACGCGTCAATCCTCCAGGTCCTAGCGCCGATACACGCCGCTTATGCGTAATTTCAGATAGAGGGTTAGTCTGATCCATAAACTGCGATAGCTGCGAGGAGCCGAAGAACTCACGAATCGCTGACGAAATCGGTTTTGAGTTAATCAGGTCGTGCGGCATTAGATTTTCACTCTCCGCCTGACCAAGACGCTCTTTAACGGCGCGCTCTACTCGCACTAGTCCAGCGCGAAACTGGTTCTCGGCTAACTCACCGACGCAGCGTACACGACGGTTTCCTAAGTGGTCAATATCATCTACTTCACCCCTGCCATTACGCAACTCGACTAAAATTTTAATCGCCGAGAGAAGATCATCATCGGTTAAGGTCATTGGACCATGAACTTCCTCACGACCAACACGACGATTAAACTTCATGCGACCAACCTTCGACAGATCGTACGCATCCTCGCTATAAAAGAGACGGTTAAATAACGCCTCAACTGCGTCTTCTGTAGGCGGCTCACCTGGCCTCATCATTCGATAGATTGCAATTCTGGCGGCAGTTTTATCGGTGGTATCATCGATACGGAGTGTCGATGATATGTATGGGCCGTGATCTAGATCGTTCGTATATAGCGTCTGAATTTCTTGCACACGCATTTCTCGGAACTTTTCAAGTAAAGTCTCAGTTATCTCGTCATTTGCATTAGCAATCACTTCACCGGTATTAGTATCAATCACATTTTTTGCAAGAATACGGCTAATCAGATAGTCATCTGGCACCGAGAGGTACTTTATCTTTGCGTTTTCAAGATCATAGATGTGCTTAGTATTAATCCGCTTGTCTTTCTGAACAATAATTCTTCCATCCCGGTTGGTAATATTAAAACGCGCAATCTCACCTCGTAGACGATCCAGCACACACTCCATTTGCGCACCTTCGTTTATTAACGTGAAGTTATCGAATACGAAGAAATGAGCCAATATATGCTCTGGCGTTAAGCCAATAGCTTTTAGGAGAATTGTTACTGGCATTTTACGGCGACGATCAACTCGAAAATATAGAATATCTTTCGGGTCAAACTCGAAGTCTAGCCAAGAACCGCGGTAGGGAATAATTCTCGCCGAGAACAATAACTTACCCGAGCTATGTGTCTTACCCTTATCGTGTTCAAAGAACACACCTGGTGATCGGTGTAGCTGTGAGACAATTACACGCTCGGTGCCATTAATTACGAAAGAGCCGGTCGGCGTCATAAGCGGAATCTCGCCCATGTACACTTCCTGCTCCTTAACCTCCTTTACAACTGGCTTAGTTAACGATTCCTTGTCAAGGATTACTAAGCGAACTTTAGCCCGCAACGCAGAACAATAGGTTAATCCACGCTGCTGGCATTCCTTAACGTCAAATACTGGTGATGATAACGCATAGCTGACAAACTTAAGCTGGGCAAATCCATTATGCGAGACAATTGGAAAAACTGATATGAAAGCAGCCTGCAGCCCTTCTGGCTTACGTTGTGTAGCAGGTATATCCGCTTGTAAGAAAGCACTAAATGATTCAAGCTGAGTAGCCAGCAGGAAAGGAACCGGGTGAACGATAGGGCGTTTCGCAAAACTCTTGCGAATACGCTTCTTCTCGGTGAAGGAATATTGCATACGATCTCCGAATCACGGCGTAATAGTTCATTGTTCCAACAGCAGCGAACAAAATTGCCCGAGTGTTCACCGACTGAAACCATATGGTTGTTCAGACGCTTGAACAGACCAAGAAGCTTGGTGGTTGGCCGCTACCAACCGCTGGCTGACAGCAGCGGTTGCCTATATTCCTCGCCGCTACCCGGACCAAACTTGTCTTCTGCGGTCGCCTTAGAAGACAAGGAAAAGATAAATACATTATGCAAAGACTTTTCCCTTGATTTCCGTGGCAATTACATCGACACCTAACATATGGAGTGCTGCCAGATCTACAAAGCGCAAAAAGGCTGACGGTCTGGAACCGCCAGCCCTTCGCGCAAAAAACTGAAAATTATTTAATTTCAGCTTTTGCGCCAGCGTCTTCGAGCTTTTTCTTAGCTTCTTCAGCGACATCTTTTGGCACCGCCTCCTTAATAGGCTTTGGTGCGCCATCAACTAAATCTTTTGCTTCTTTTAGACCAAGACCCGTAAGTTCACGAACAGTTTTAATAACTGATACCTTATTCACACCGATTTCTAGTAGGTTTACTGTAAATTCTGTCTGCTCGTCTACTATCGCAGTAGTACCACTTGCACCTGTTGGACCCGCAATAGCAAGCGCAGTAGCAGCCGATACACTAAACTTCTCCTCAAAGGCCTTAACTAACTCATTTAGCTCCAGGACTGACATCGCGCCAACGGCTTCTAAGATGTCTTCTTTTGCGATTGCCATTTAAAATACTCCTAACTTGGAATTTGGATTTTAGCTAATGATCCGCAGTTAACCGAGCTCGTACTCGGCTGCCTGTCAGACGACCTCATTCATGCTGCTTGCTTTTTTACTAGAAGAGCTAAAGCGCACGCAAAGCCGGAAACAGGTGCTTGCATAACTCCCAAAAGCTTCGCAAGCAGTTCCTCTCGACTCGGAATAGAAGCCAACGCTTGCACATCAGCCTTGTTTATTACCTTATCGTTATAGAAGCCGGCTTTAATTTCGAGCTTGTCAGTAGTTTTACTAAAGTCATAGATAACTTTGGCCGCCGGAATTGCATCATCTGAAATGCTATAAATCAATGGACCTGTCATATGCTCGGCGAGCAAAGAAAATGGAGTACCCATGACCGCGCGACGTGCGAGTGTATTTTTTAACACGCGCAGGTATACCTGCTGCTCGCATGCCTTTGCGCGAAGATTATTTAGATCACTAACGGAAATTCCACGATATTCTGCTAATACAATAGTCTGAGCTCTTTCAACTTTAGCGGAAATTTTAGCCACGATGGCTCGCTTATCTTCACGATTAAGTGGCACGTTTAACCTCCAGATTTGGTCCGCTAGAGGGTCGTTCGACCACATCGCGCACCGCGTTTATAACCGGCTCCCGAGATTGTTAGAGTATTTCGGCTAGTACAAATAATTACAGTTTCTAGCTTCTATTCAGCAAAACTGTTTCGGGTTCGCCATCTGCGTTGGTTTTTAATTAAGAACGGGCGCTATAATCACCCTTTCACCAACGGTCTGTGACAATTACTATGTCGTTTTTTACAACAATAACACGGTTGCCTAGTCTATATTTAGTTAGAAATTACAACTTCTTGGGCACATTTTATAGATATCTCTTTTTATGCAACAATAGTATTTAGGTCGACCCGAATACCGATACCCATTGTGCTTGATATCGCAATTTTTCGTAGATAGACGCCCTTACTAGTCGTAGGTTTTACCTTTTGTAGCATACCGACTAATGTAGTTAGATTAGATTTTAAATCGGTAGATTTAAATGATGCACGGCCAATTGTCGCGTGAATAATTCCGGCTTTATCAACGCGGAACTGCACCTGACCAGCTTTCGCATTCTTTACTGCAGTTGCTACGTCTGGTGTAACCGTGCCCATTTTAGGATTCGGCATCAAACCGCGCGGACCTAGGATCTGACCAAGCGCGCCAACTACGCGCATCGTATCTGGTGATGCGATCACGCTGTCGAAATTTAGATTACCGGCCCTTACTTGTTCAGCTAAGTCTTCCATCCCGACAATTTCGGCGCCCGCAGCTTTAGCTTGCTCCGCTTTATCACCTTGTGCAAATACAGCAACACGCACACTTTTTCCCGTGCCCGCCGGCAATACAACCGAGCCACGAACTACTTGATCTGATTTTTTTGAATCAATACCAAGCTGCACCGCGACATCGATTGACTCATCAAATTTAGCAGTTGCACACTGTTTCACAAGTGACAATGCATCATCTACTGGATACAGCTTTAGGTGATCGACCTTACTTTTTAGTACTTTCAGGCGATTTGAAACTTTACTCATTTATACACCATCCACAGTAATGCCCATCGAACGAGCCGTGCCGGCGATTGTTCGAACTGCCGCATCGAGACTAGCTGCAGTAAGATCTGGCATTTTTACCTTAGCGATTTCTTCGGCTTGCGCGTATGTGATATTACCCACCTTATCCATATGCGGCTTATTTGATCCTTTATCAATTTTTGCTGCTTTTTTAATAAGCACAGCTGCCGGTGGAGTTTTTAGAACGAATGTAAAACTTTTATCTGCATAAGCGGTAATTAAAACCGGCGTTGGCAAACCTGGCTCGAGGCCTTGAGTTTGCGCATTAAATGCTTTACAAAACGCCATTATATTTAGTCCTCGCTGACCTAGTGCTGGGCCGATAGGCGGCGAAGGATTGGCCTTACCTGCAGGAATCTGCAGCTTAATAAAGCTAATAATTTTTTTTGCCATTTAAAACCTTGGATAAACACCTAACGTTCGGCGAGTAATAATGCGCTTCCTAGAAAATTATTATCAGCGCTTTTTAATAAAAGATGAACGCATTGAGTGTGCTTTAATTCTTCACAGAACTTTGTTACGTGATATGTGCATGTCAAGAATAAATCTTATTTTTTAGACTTTTTCAACCTGCCCGAACTCAAGCTCAACCGGTGTAGCGCGACCAAAAATAGTCACTGAAACACGAACTCGCGACTTCTCATAATTAACCTCTTCGACGCTACCATTAAAATCTGTAAATGGACCATCTTTAACTCGAATAAGCTCTCCAACCTCAAATAGAGTTTTTGGCCGCGGTTTCTCGACACCCTCACGCATTTGCGACATAATCTTACTAACTTCATGTTGAGAGATTGGGCTTGGGCGATTCCGAGCACCACCAACAAAACCAGTTACTTTAGCGGTATTTTTAACTAAATGCCATGTTTCGTCAGTCATGACCATTTCTACTAGCACGTAGCCTGGAAAAAATCTGCGCTCGGTTAGAGACTTGTGTCCACCCTTAATCTCGATGACTTCTTCTGTTGGGACTAAGATTCGACCAAATTTATCCTGCATGCCAGCGCGCCTAATACGCTCTTGGAGCGTATGCTGTACGCTTTTTTCCATACCTGAGTAAACGTGCACGACATACCAACGATTTTCACCTGATAACGCTGCGCTATCATTCATATCATTTTCAACCCAGAATTAGCGAAAAAATAATCCATTCGATAGTTTTATCGCTAATCCAAAGATAGATTGCCATCAGTAACACAAAACCAAATACAACTATAGTTGTTTGAATGGCTTCTTTTCGAGTTGGCCAAACAACTTTATAAATTTCGTGATACGAATCTTTCGCGAATGCGATAAAGTTTCTTCCTGAGGCGGAATAAAGCTCTACTGCAATACCCACAGAAATACTAAATACCAAAACTAAACTACGCACATACCAATTATATGTCTCTAGAAGATAAAAAGCAGAAATGCCGGCAATAACGAGCAATACGCTTAGTATAGGTAATAGTTTATCGCCTGTAGTATTTACAGTTTCGATGGATGAATGCGCCATAACACTCCAAACAAACGCACCGCATAAGCTGTGCTACATTGGCAGGGGCAGAGGGCATCGAACCCCCAACCTTCGGTTTTGGAGACCGACGCTCTACCAGTTGAGCTATACCCCTAAAATCTGCTATGGCAGCAATAGCCGCCATTACTGCAGTTCTTAAATCCCGTGATCTTATTTGATAATTTTAGCAACAACACCGGCACCAACAGTATGTCCACCCTCGCGGATCGCAAAGCGTAGACCCTCTTCCATCGCGATTGGCGAAATTAACTTGACTGTGATAGATACGTTATCACCTGGCATGACCATTTCTTTGTCGGTAGGCAACTCAATGGAACCCGTTACATCTGTTGTACGAAAATAGAACTGGGGCCTATAGTTATTAAAAAACGGTGTATGTCTCCCACCCTCATCTTTACTTAGCACATACACTTCTGCCGTGAATTGTGTATGTGGAGTAATTGTTCCGGGCTTAGCAAGTACTTGGCCACGCTCTACATCTTCACGTTTAGTGCCTCGTAGTAAGATACCTACGTTGTCACCTGCCTGACCTTGGTCTAGCAGCTTTCGGAACATCTCTACGCCCGTGCATGTTGTCTTCACCGTGTTACGGATACCTACAATCTCTATTTCTTCACCGACCTTGATCACCCCGCGCTCTACGCGCCCTGTGACTACTGTGCCCCGACCAGAAATTGAGAAAACATCTTCCACTGGCATAAGAAACGTACCATCAATCGCGCGCTCAGGTGTTGGAATATATGTGTCTAGCGCGTCAGCTAGACACATCATTGCTACCTCACCTAACTCCCCTTTATCCCCTTCTAGCGCTAGTTTTGCCGAACCTTTTATAATTGGCGTGTTATCGCCAGGGAACTCATACTTAGATAGTAGCTCGCGAACCTCCATCTCTACCAGCTCAAGAAGCTCCGCATCGTCTACCATATCGCACTTGTTGAGGAAAACAATGATATACGGTACACCTACTTGACGTGCTAGTAGAATATGCTCACGCGTTTGCGGCATCGGGCCGTCTGCAGCCGACACAACCAGGATCGCACCGTCCATTTGCGCTGCGCCTGTTATCATATTCTTTACGTAGTCTGCATGACCCGGACAGTCCACGTGTGCGTAGTGACGCTGTTCTGTCTCGTACTCGATATGCGCTGTGTTAATCGTGATACCACGGGCTTTTTCTTCTGGTGCTGCATCAATCTCATCGTACTTCTTCGCTTCTCCACCAAATTTCGACGAGAGCACTGTCGCAAGCGCTGCCGTCAGCGTAGTCTTTCCGTGGTCAACATGACCGATCGTACCTACGTTCACGTGCGGCTTGGTTCGTCTAAACTTGCCTTTGGCCATTTTTAGCTCCTAACAGGGATTTGATCTGTTGCTTCGCGCGCAAACGTATTACTGAGACTTACTGGTCTACTGGTGCCCATGGGCAGGATTGAACTGCCGACCTCTCCCTTACCAAGGGAGTGCTCTACCACTGAGCCACATGGGCAAACACTTAAACATTGGAGCGGGCGAAGGGAATCGAACCCTCGTCATAAGCTTGGAAGGCTTCTGCTTTACCATTAAGCTACACCCGCAATATAGTTTTGTCTCATACCGCTACCGCAAAATTTTGGTGGAGGAGGTTGGATTCGAACCAACGTAGGCGTGAGCCAACAGATTTACAGTCTGCCCCCTTTAACCACTCGGGCACCCCTCCTAGCCTAAGATGTGCATTGTCAGCTAATTGGATGCAAGTGTCAACCTCCCCTACTCGCCCGCTTACTTATAGCGCATTTTAGTTTTTCTATGGCCTAACATACGGGCTAGCCTGCCTATCTTGTATAGGCTATTTGGAGTATGCAACCTGCATGCAACCTTATGAGATACTTACTTCCAGTATCCATCCAATTTTCAGGAGATTTAAAACACGACGCCCGCTTCATTATTTAAAGCGGGCGTCGTGTTTTAAAAAGAAGAGCCTGACAATTACCTACTTTCACACGGGCAATCCGCACTATCATCGGCGTGGAGTCGTTTCACGGTCCTGTTCGGGATGGGTAGGGGTGGGGCCAACTTACTATAGTCATCAGGCAAAAAACTGTTGTTACGCTATAGCGCGTAACTAGTCTGGGGTAAAAGCAGTTAGTAGATAATAGCACAACATCAAAACGGACCAGTTATAGGATCAAGCCTTACGGGCAATTAGTATCGGTTAGCTTAACGCATTACTGCGCTTACACATCCGACCTATCAACGTCCTAGTCTTGAACGACCCTTCAAGGGGATCAAGTCCCCGGGGAAGTCTCATCTTGAGGCAAGTTTCCCGCTTAGATGCTTTCAGCGGTTATCTCTCCCGAACATAGCTACCCGGCGATGCCACGGGCGTGACAACCGGTACACCAGAGGTTCGTCCACTCCGGTCCTCTCGTACTAGGAGCAGCCCCTCTCAAACTTCCAACGCCCACGGCAGATAGGGACCAAACTGTCTCACGACGTTTTAAACCCAGCTCACGTACCTCTTTAAATGGCGAACAGCCATACCCTTGGGACCGGCTACAGCCCCAGGATGAGATGAGCCGACATCGAGGTGCCAAACACCGCCGTCGATATGAACTCTTGGGCGGTATTAGCCTGTTATCCCCAGAGTACCTTTTATCCGTTGAGCGATGGCCCTTCCATACAGAACCACCGGATCACTATGACCTGCTTTCGCACCTGCTTGACTTGTCGGTCTCGCAGTTAAGCACGCTTATGCCATTGCACTATCAGCACGATTTCCGACCGTACTTAGCGTACCTTCGTACTCCTCCGTTACACTTTGGGAGGAGACCGCCCCAGTCAAACTGCCTACCATGCACGGTTCCCGAACCCGCTTCAGGGTCCTAGGTTAGAACCTCAAACAAACCAGGGTGGTATTTCAAGGACAGCTCCATGCGAACTAGCGTTCACACTTCAAAGCCTCCCACCTATCCTACACAGATTTGTTCAAAGTCCAATGCAAAGCTACAGTAAAGGTTCATGGGGTCTTTCCGTCTAGCCGCGGGTAGATTGCATCATCACAAACACTTCAACTTCGCTGAGTCTCGGGAGGAGACAGTGTGGCCATCGTTACGCCATTCGTGCAGGTCGGAACTTACCCGACAAGGAATTTCGCTACCTTAGGACCGTTATAGTTACGGCCGCCGTTTACCGGGACTTCAATCAAGAGCTCGCACCCCATCATTTAATCTTCCGGCACCGGGCAGGCGTCACACCCTATACGTCCACTTTCGTGTTTGCAGAGTGCTGTGTTTTTATTAAACAGTCGCAGCCACCAGTTTATTGCAACCCTTTGACCCTGCTGGCGCTAGCCAGTTAGGCTAATAGGGCGTACCTTATCCCGAAGTTACGGTACCAATTTGCCGAGTTCCTTCTCCCGAGTTCTCTCAAGCGCCTTAGAATACTCATCCCGCCCACCTGTGTCGGTTTGCGGTACGGTCTTGTTAGACTGAAGCTTAGAGGCTTTTCTTGGGACCACTTCTAATTGCTTTGCAGCTTAAAACTGCTCGCCCCACACCCTTGAATTATGTACCCGGATTTGCCAGAGCACCTTCTTTAATGTAGGGACCGGGACTTCCGACACCCGGACAACCTTCCGCGATCCGTCCCCCCATCGCATCTAACAATGGTGCAGGAATATTAACCTGCTTTCCATCAGCTACGCATTTCTGCCTCGCCTTAGGGACCGACTCACCCTACGCCGATGAACGTTGCGTAGGAAACCTTGGGCTTACGGCGAGGAGGCTTTTCACCTCCTTTATCGCTACTCATGTCAGCATTCGCACTTCCGATACCTCCAGCACACTTTTCAGTGTACCTTCGCAGGCTTACGGAACGCTCTCCTACCATACGCACTTACGCACGTATTCGCAGCTTCGGTAATTAGCTTAGCCCCGTTACATCTTCCGCGCAGGACGACTCGATCAGTGAGCTATTACGCTTTCTTTAAAGGATGGCTGCTTCTAAGCCAACCTCCTGACTGTTTTTGCCTTCCCACTTCGTTTCCCACTTAGCTAATTTTAGGGACCTTAGCTGGCGATCTGGGTTGTTTCCCTTTTGACGTCGGACGTTAGCACCCGGCGTCTGTCTCCCGTGATTACACTCTTCGGTATTCGGAGTTTGCTATGACGAAGTAATCCGCAATGGACCCCTCAACCATGACAGTGCTCTACCCCCAAAGGTGATACACGAGGCACTACCTAAATAGTTTTCGGAGAGAACCAGCTATTTCCAAGTTTGTTTGGCCTTTCACCCCTATCCACAGCTCATCCCCTAACTTTTCAACGTTAGTGGGTTCGGTCCTTCAGTGCGTGTTACCGCACCTTCAACCTGGCCATGGATAGATCACTTGGTTTCGGGTCTACGCCCAACAACTTATTGCCCTATTCGGACTCGCTTTCGCTACGCCTCCCCTATCGGTTAAGCTTGCTATTGAACGTAAGTCGCTGACCCATTATACAAAAGGTACGCCGTCACCCTTTACAAGGCTCCGACTGTTTGTATGCATGTGGTTTCAGGATCTATTTCACTCCCCTCTCGGGGTTCTTTTCACCTTTCCCTCACGGTACTAGTTCACTATCGGTCGATCACGAGTATTTAGCCTTGGAGGATGGTCCCCCCATCTTCAGACAAGATTTCACGTGTCCCGTCTTACTTATCGTACCCTTAGTTCCACACTTTAGTTTTTACTTACAAGGCTATCACTTACTGCGGCCGCTTTTTCCAAAGCGTTCAGTTAACTAGAGAGTTACATGGTACAGGCTGATCCCATTTCGCTCGCCACTACTCTGGGAATCTCGGTTGATTTTTTTTCCTACGGCTACTTAGATGTTTCAGTTCGCCGCGTTCGCTTCACATGATCTATAGATTCAATCACGGATGACCTATGTAGGTCGGGTTACCCCATTCAGACATCTGCGGATTATAGCTTGTTTACCAGCTCCCCGCAGCTTTTCGCAGGCTACTACGTCTTTCTTCGCTTGTGATCGCCAAGGCATCCACCACATGCACTTACTTGCTTGATCCTATAACAAGTCCGTTTTGCAACGAGCAAGTTATGGGTGAGCTTTGTGCTGTGCCATACTTTTTGAGTATTTTGAGTTACTCAAGAAAATAAATTCTCTACCCATCTATTTTTGCATCCATCTCAAGATGCTCTAATAGATATACTGCTTTTTCCAGATTTTTAAAGAACGTTACAGCTAACAAAAAATTCTTGATACACAGATTTAATTACTAATACTCAAACTTGAATACTTGCAATTAAACAGTGGTGGAGGCAGACGGAATCGAACCGACGACCCCCTGCGTGCAAAGCAGGTGCTCTCCCAGCTGAGCTATGCCCCCAAGCTTCTTGGGTTTGATATTTATTTGCTAGACACGCATGGTGGGTCCGGTTGGATTTGAACCAACGACCCCCGCCTTATCAAGACGGTGCTCTAACCGACTGAGCTACAGACCCTTTGTCTGTCCCCCGTGACTTTACAGCCGATAAGTGTGGGTACTTGCAGATAGACATTTTCTCTAGAAAGGAGGTGATCCAGCCGCACCTTCCGATACGGCTACCTTGTTACGACTTCACCCCAGTCATGAATCCTACCGTGGTAACCGTCTTCCTTGCGGTTAGACTAGCCACTTCTGGTAAAACCCACTCCCATGGTGTGACGGGCGGTGTGTACAAGACCCGGGAACGTATTCACCGCGACATGCTGATCCGCGATTACTAGCGATTCCAGCTTCATGCAGTCGAGTTGCAGACTACAATCCGGACTACGATCGGTTTTCTGGGATTAGCTCCCCCTCGCGGGTTGGCAACCCTCTGTTCCGACCATTGTATGACGTGTGAAGCCCTACCCATAAGGGCCATGAGGACTTGACGTCATCCCCACCTTCCTCCGGCTTGTCACCGGCAGTTTCCTTAGAGTGCTCTTGCGTAGCAACTAGGGACAAGGGTTGCGCTCGTTGCGGGACTTAACCCAACATCTCACGACACGAGCTGACGACAGCCATGCAGCACCTGTGCGCCGATTCTCTTTCAAGCACCTCTACTTCTCAGTAGAGTTTCGACCATGTCAAGGGTAGGTAAGGTTTTTCGCGTTGCATCGAATTAATCCACATCATCCACCGCTTGTGCGGGTCCCCGTCAATTCCTTTGAGTTTTAATCTTGCGACCGTACTCCCCAGGCGGTCAACTTCACGCGTTAGCTACGTTACTAAGGAAATAAATCCCCAACAACTAGTTGACATTGTTTAGGGCGTGGACTACCAGGGTATCTAATCCTGTTTGCTCCCCACGCTTTCGTGCATGAGCGTCAGTATTGACCCAGGAGGCTGCCTTCGCCATTGGTATTCCTCCACATCTCTACGCATTTCACTGCTACACGTGGAATTCTACCTCCCTCTGCCATACTCTAGACTGCCAGTCACCTATGCAGTTCCCGGGTTAAGCCCGGGGATTTCACATTGGTCTTAGCAAACCACCTGCGCACGCTTTACGCCCAGTAATTCCGATTAACGCTCGCACCCTACGTATTACCGCGGCTGCTGGCACGTAGTTAGCCGGTGCTTATTCTTCCGGTACCGTCATCCAATTTAGGTATTAACTAAATTGCTTTCTTTCCGGACAAAAGTGCTTTACAACCCGAGGGCCTTCTTCACACACGCGGCATTGCTGGATCAGGGTTTCCCCCATTGTCCAAAATTCCCCACTGCTGCCTCCCGTAGGAGTCTGGGCCGTGTCTCAGTCCCAGTGTGGCTGACCGTCCTCTCAGACCAGCTACAGATCGTCGCCTTGGTAAGCCTTTACCCTACCAACTAGCTAATCTGCCATCGGCCGCTCTTTGAGCGCGAGGCCCGAAGGTCCCCCGCTTTTCTCTTGAGAGTGTATGCGGTATTAATTCGGCTTTCGCCGGGCTATCCCCCACTCTAAGACACGTTCCGATGTATTACTCACCCGTTCGCCACTCGCCGCCAGGCCGAAGCCCGCGTTGCCGTTCGACTTGCATGTGTAAGGCATGCCGCCAGCGTTTAATCTGAGCCAGGATCAAACTCTTTAGTTTAAACCTGTTACTTATTTAAGCTTTTTAAGCTTTGTCGCTCAACCCAAAACATTGACAAGTTTTTTAAAACTTGTTTTTTATTTTGCATGAGACTTGATGATTTTCTTTGATTTTCTACACCCAGTGTAGAACATAGGGTGTAGCTAGTCTAGCCATCAAGTACCCACACTTATCGGCTGTTACTTTTTTAAAGAACGTTGTACTGAGCTTACTTTAGCTCAGTTATTTGAGCTAAAGTACTCTCGACACTTTGCCATAGTATTAGCAAAGAACTAACATTCTCAATGTAATGCTGCGAAACGTCAAGAGCTTTCTTAAAAACTTTCTTAAAAATCTTATTAGGCTCTTTGGGGCATAATTATTTATTATCTTCCTGTATAACGCTATTTATATCACAAATTTAGTGACTTACTATCTTTAATTAATCCCAAAATTAGAGTCGATACTCTCTTTTTCTGAGTCTTCGGTAAAAAATAGTTGATGCCAATTGATAATCATTTTATTTAAGTTTCTTATTGTACTACTTTTGTATTTTTGCGGCTGTAAGAGAATGATTAATCTCCAGAATCTGGACTAACAACTACAGATTATTATGCTCTCAAAAATTTTATCTATCTTGATTCAATCGCTTATGCAGCTTTGGTTTTAAGATTCCTCGAAAACTTAGAGGCTATCATTAATTTCTATCTATTAGAGTATGCGAATGTGCTATACATCGCACCGTCGATAGCTAATATTTCTATAGATGCTTATATATTGACGTTTAGATAAAAGTTATTTCTATCGATTGATTAATTAAACTGCCGTAAGCTGCGCCGGATCGTCAAACAAGATATCACTGAATGGTCATAGCTAAGACATACCTAGTAAATTCACATTTGGTGACGGACCTTGCGGGAAGTGCGCTGAATAGACCTTTAGCAAAAGCACACTTACCACCTCGAACACCATAGATGAGTCACTAGAATTGCTGGAATAATAAAGATCGAATAAACCTAGTATATTTTTTGTATATTTCTTATATGTAAGGACATAATATTGGTAATACCACCCGCCCTATCTTAAAAATTTGGCTTCTTATACAAGAAACTGTGGTGCATTGACGATGATTAAAGCTATGAATTAACTAGTTAGTACGATTTCTCTAGGTAAAAAATCTTTGATAAAACTATTTATATATACGATCGTTCAGTTCTACTGAACACCCTCATAGCACTGCAGTAGGTCTTTTGAAATATAATGATGAAATCATCAAAACTTTACAGAATTATACAAACTAATCATAATCTGAGATTGAAATGAAAGAAGACTCTTTACTACTAAGCCCGGAATAGAAGGTAGCTGATTACACCGGAACAGTGCCGCAGAAACTATAGTTTTTTTGCTCGATCGAATAATCGATACGCTATTCTGCACGTCATCACTAGTCCAGTGTGCTCCCACAAATAAAATATATTATATGTACCGTACGAATAATCCTTATCATTGATAAGATCTGCATCTCCTATAATGCTATTAATACTTGGGCTTTTATATATTACTAGCTAATACACATAGATTCTGCAGCACAGTCTCTAACGAGAGTGCTTATCCAAAACAGGAAGATTTATTATCTATATACTAGATATGTTAGTATCAAATATAAAGCAAGGCTAAGTTTTTGATGTCACGCTGATCAAAAGACTTCCAATAGAGAAAGAGCGCAACCATTATAACTAAACGCAAATAAACTTGTAAAAGCTAGCGACCAGCTAGTTATCATCACCCACCCTATAAATAAGTTCGCAAAATCACATGAGAATGACACCTAAGTGTCACTTTAGTTATTCAATACTGAAGCAGCGCATCAATATTGAATGGTATTAGCAGCAACCATCCAGCTACACACATATCCGGCTGGCTAGTTGCCAATCAGTGCGCTGCAGACTGTTTTAGCCGGTCTAGGCGTATGCGCGCTCGATTTTAACTACTACACCAATAAGAAAACTCCTTATACTAGAGTCTATACGTCATTAAACTATGTTGTATACATTCCGATGATCAAGAAAGGGCAGTGAGTGACCTTACCGTCCAGATCTCGAAAGATAGCTTCGTGTTTAATTAACCAATACGATGGCATTGTAGTTCTATCAACCGACTACTGTTTGCTCTAGACATCGCCATTCTATTGCGCTGCTGCGCAATTCTTTAACTGAATTTTCTCTAGAGTCAGGGCTTATAATCACATAATCCGGCACGAGAAAGTTTTAAATTTAGTTATTAATAATATTCTTTCAATGACTATCTGAGCGTATCAATAGAGGGAGAGTCTAGACCGCGGACACACTCCGTAAACTCAACTGAGTAATTTGTGCGTCAAATGTCTCGCACCTCACTCATCTAAAGAGCTCATACGGGGGGGGGCTCAGTGAAATAATGCCCGCTATGAGTTACAAGCTTCGGCGCAGTGTTTACATATGTTATCTTACTTCAGTAATTCTCCAAGTCAATAGCCTGGTCAATACGAGCTCCTCGTTAATAACCTTAAGCTGGTCTGCATAGGTGTCCTATATATCTAACCGTCCATATCGGTCAAGCCCTGCGATGTGGAACGCGTAGTGCATGCCGTTAGCAGATCTGTCCTATATAGTCAGCTCGGATTTCTATCTATATATTCAATTAGGATATCAAGTCTGAAGAGAAAACATAGCCTCTCGAGCGTATCGAGAGCGTCTAGAATAGCGATTTCTAGCACGTATATTGCTCTATGCATATACTTCTAATATAGCCGCGTTTTCATAGTCGTCATTTATATTTTTATATAGCGACCAATGATCTGACACGAATATATCTTTATAGACAGCTTAAATATTGCGGATATATCTTCTAGGAATCGCAGCTTGCTACCAGGCAAGTTTGTGAGACGTTAGGCGGCACTTGAGCTCACACAAGTCATATTTAACATACTGATCTGTAGCTATCAGCTACTATCGACTGAAGTCTGAAAAACGCATAGAATCACTTGATTCTAATGCAAACAAGATGTTACGGTGATACATTGGACATATAGTATGAAACTACCTGGTTACTATCCTAACTTCATAATCCGATCGTATATTTAAGGTATACATGCCCAGGTCACATTTCGAATGCTTGCTATCGCATATGACAATAAAATCCTTATTTACATAAAAATTCCGTAATTTTTAATTACTAACTATTACTAACTTGTCCAGACAATTCCAGACAACGACTGGTATGTTATCGACATTAACTACTTTGCTTAGAAAGGTATAGATTTACGCATTATATAGCTCAGCATTAATTTTTATGTACGATTCAAGAATAATTGGTTGACTGGTTAATCTAATTGGATAGCGATTATTGCGGGATGACCAAGAGCTTGCCGGGATTTTAATTTCAATAATGGGTAAGAGTTCTGTTCTTTTATTATTTCTCTATAATGTGACGTATATAACCATATAGAATTAGATATAGTTGCAAAAAGATTTTTAATCTATCAACCATTGCTCAACAACTAGCCGGTTCGCATAGTAACTCAAAGCATAGTCAAGAAAAATAGTATCCTAATAATTTATAACCGTGAGTTATACGAAAGGTATGATTCTACATAGCCCACCTATATTTTAAGGAATTTCGATGATAGATATCGATCGTCAAACAATCTCCGACGCTACCTCTAGGATTCTGCTAGAGGTACGGGCTATTTACTTCAACGCCGAAAAACCGTATATCTTCACATCCGGATGGGCTAGCCCAGTCTATGTCGATTGCCGGAAACTCATCTCTTATCCACGAGTACGCAATGCATTAATGGACATGGCCGAATCGGTTATTTATACCCACATTGGATTCGAAAAAATTACTTCTGTAGCAGGTGGAGAAACTGCCGGAATCCCATTTGCTGCATGGATTGCCGATCGCATGGGCTTGCCGATGCAATATATTCGTAAGAAGCCAAAAGGTTTCGGCCGTAATGCACAAATTGAGGGGGTTTTGCAGGAAGGTTCGCAAGTTTTACTGGTCGAGGATCTAACAACTGATAGCCGAAGCAAGATTAACTTCATCAATGCACTACGCACCGCCGGCGCGAGTGTTGAGCACTGTTTTATACTATTCCACTACAATATTTTCAGAGAAAATATGTCGGCTCTTCAAGATATCGGTGTCGATCTACATGCATTAGCGACGTGGTGGGACCTGCTACGCGTAGCTAGAGATAAAAAATATTTTGACGCGAGAACACTAGATGAGATCGAGAAGTTCCTCCACGCCCCCGCCCAGTGGTCAGCGGAACATGGTGGCGTGATATCTGCGTCACAAGAGTGAGTAGAATCTATCGAAACTGGAAAACCTTCAGCCGTAATGGCTAGAATCTGCGGCTAGCATGTGAGAGTAGCAGATACTATCTAGTCCTATTCTATCTAGCCAATACTAAACGCATGTTTACATTTTGTTCTCACCCTATGCTTAGAATATCTACCGCTTGAACAGCCTATCAGAAGATTGCCCATAACACCCCCATGACTAACCTGAGTTAGCGCGTAGCACGAATCTCAACTACAACTAGAATATGCTACACACAATCTATAATAGAGATATAGATAGTAGAATAAATTATTCTACGGACTTTTTGGTATCTAATACTGCTGACCCGATTCTTGCGGTAGACGACGTACGCCATGCATTCAATCCCCGGCGTCTAAGGCTCTTTAGGAAAGTGTCTTATTTTGGCTTAATAGAACTCTACGTACCTAGACTGCCGCTAATCTTCAGGACCGCCTAACCACCGCTACGAATTAGCATAGCGCCCTCCCCAATAGAAATAGATTTCTCTTTAAAATCGCCGCATCTCTGTCGTACTTATATAAAGTATTTTTGGTGTCATTGTACGAAGTAGGCATGTATTGAAAATAAAAGTTTTTGTCGATAAACAGAATGATACAACTGGGCTAAACACTTCAATATCGAGCAAACGGCGCGATATTGAAGTGTTACGCGTTGATGAGGATAAGAGCAAAATTCTAATAAGTGATGGCAACTGATTAATGCTTCTGACGTTATCCTCTATTCCTACTAAATACTACCTCGCGCGCATCCGTATCGCTAGTTAAATTGACCATGTGTTTACGACCTAGCATGGCGTCCCGAGCGCAACAAGATAGGTCTACAGTTTACCCAAGCTAAACTGTAGACAGCGGAAGAAAATACATTGAGAAAGCCCATTGCAGTACTCAGACGCCATGCGTTAGCGTTCATTTTAGAAATGCATCCACTATCTCCGCAGATATTGAGCCGCCAGTTCGTCGAGACAAACTATTCGATTACTAGATGCAGTAGTGGCGGCAAAAATTAATCCTGCCGCATGAGAATTACTCTACCCATGCATTATTAAGTCCACTCCTTTGCACTTAGGCAGATATACAACACTTTCCAGAAATGAGGATCTATTCCGGGCTAATGCTAATGCTAGAGCTGATTGTCAATGCGCGTTATAAGGAGATAGTGGTTATAACCTACCCCCCAGGGGAAATTAAGATAGCAGGTAACCTAACTGATATTCATACCGTGCTGCCAACTACTATACCGGTGAAACGTTTGTTCGAGTTATGTCATTCGGTTCTCAAGAAAATCTAGACGATAAATTTTTCGATGCACAAGCTAATATGATATCAATCGAGTTGACTTTTTGTCTTTTGGAATGCAGAGAAAATTATAGCGATTTCGCAACTTGACAGCCAAAGAAAAGCTGCATCAGATGGAGTTTTGCTGTGTATGAACCTTATGATCGGTGTAGATGATTTCGTATGAGGCTTCTATAACAAACATCTTTTCCTATGCACCATAACATACCAACTAGTTAACTATATTAATAGTTTCAAACTCTGATTTCTACGACATTTATAACGCTAAATCCGACTTTATGCACTATCGTCTTGAAATTCATGCTAGCGGCAATATAAGTAATCTTTGGTATTATAAAGATATAGATCAATATCTAATTTCCAAAAACGTGAGTATTTACCTGTTTTTTGTCCGAGTGACATATATCTGAAGATAATACCACCACTAAGGGAAAATCCGAGGATAAATACACTCTTATTATAAGAAAAAGATAATCTAAGGCCAGCACTAAGTGGCCGTATAATAAGTGCGGCAGTTTTATATCGACTACGTTACTCAAAAAAAACCCGCCAAGCGGCGGGCTAAATTTGAATTTGTATGAGGAAGAACATAACCAGTCTAGCGCCTACCTCCTAAAAATGCAAGCTTATATTAAATCTCAAACAAGTTAGATAAAAGCCAGCGTCTAATTACTTTGATTAAACGCTAGTGCTTGGGTACAGTATACGCTGCTAATTCCAGGATATTTGTGCTTAATTATTTTAAATAAGGATGCTGAATAATAAGATGAGTCGCCCGATTGTTAATTTACCGGTGTCAATACAAATTCCCTGTGTTTATTAAAAACTCGAGGCATATCATCAAACTTTCCCTTCCATCCTACCTACTAGGTATAGCAGTATTCTTTATTTTAAAGATAGATACATATCGCTCGTGCTAGACATCGCAATATTTATTGCATGCATAAGTTATACTATAAAGTTTCCCAACTAACTTTTACTTTTGCCATCTAGCAAGATGCGTGTATAGCTATTTGAGCTGATTTAGTTTGTTATCTACTGCACGATACATAACTTTTAACCTAAAAAACTAAAAAACAGACGACTAATAATCTATAGTTGCTGTATTTCGGAACGCTCAACTATATAGTTAAGATCTGCTGTATCAAATATTATATAAAAAGTTTACAAAAAATCTAAAAACGCTAAATTTAAAAGATTAACAATTACCGTTATTACGATTTCACTATTGAATACCATCAGTTATACAGTACTCAGCATTTGTGAGGTGGTTAATTATCTACCAGCACTATAAAATTCCGAATCACCCTGCTGCACGTATGTCGGAACAGTTCCACGTGCTCTGGCATGGAAGATCAATCCAAGCAATGCACTTTATATTTATTCTGCACCTTTGTAGATTGGACACGCTGTATTTATAGCACATGATCGATCGATCTAGCCTGTAAGCTACTTCAGGCTATTATCCGCTTAACCTGAGAAGTGCAACACCTTGCGCACAATCTGCAAATCCACCGAATTGCAACATATAATAACCTTATAGATTATCATCTCGCATCGAAATATTTAATAACGCGTTTAAAAATATCTAATCTATTATTCTACCGTCACTGACTTAGCTAGATTACGAGGCTTGTCTACGTCGGTACCGCGTGCACAGGCAGTATGATATGCAAGCAATTGCAATGGAACTACATGCAAAATCGGCGATAACAGCCCATAATGCTCGGGCATCCGGATCACATGTAAGCCTTCATCGTTAACAATTCGCGTATCTGCATCAGCAAATACATAGAGCTGGCCACCTCGTGCGCGAACTTCCTGAATATTAGCCTTTAGTTTTTCCAGCAAAATATCATTAGGAGCAACGGTAACTACCGGCATTGCTTTGGTCACTAACGCGAGTGGTCCATGCTTGAGTTCGCCAGCTGGATATGCCTCAGCATGAATATATGAGGTTTCTTTTAATTTTAATGCGCCCTCTAGTGCAATTGGATAATGCATGCCCCTTCCAAGAAACAATGCATTTTCTTTGTGTGAAAATGCTTTGGCCCATGCAATGATCTGAGGCTCAAGCGCAAGCACGCTGTTGAGTGCGGCCGGAAGGTGTCGCAATTGTTTTAGATACTGCGTTTGAAGACCAGCATCAGTATTACTGCGCAACCATTTTAGCGTTACCGTAAGAACGAACAGAGCGACGAGCTGCGTTGTAAATGACTTTGTTGAAGCCACGCCAATTTCGGTACCCGCGTGCGTTAGAAAGCGCAGTGTGGTGAGTCGTACTATCGTGCTGCTTTCCACATTGCAAATCGCCATCGTATTCGAATGTCCAAGCGCATGCGCATGCTTCAGTCCAGCGAGGGTATCCGCTGTCTCACCAGACTGAGAGATGACTACAACTAATGATCGATGGTTTGGTACGGAGTCACGATAGCGATACTCGCTGGCGATCTCAACTTGAGTAGGAATTTTAGCGATTGATTCAAGCCAGTATTTCGCTGTCAGGCCGGAGTAATAGCTAGTGCCGCACGCAAGAATTAAGAGGCTATCGGTTTCCTTAAACACATCACTAGCGCCAGTTCCGAATAGTTCAGGATCAAATGCGTCGATATGCGCAATCGTATCTGCAATAGCCTGCGGCTGCTCAAATATCTCCTTCTTCATGAAGTGTCGGTAGGGCCCGAGTTCCACTGCATCACTATAAGTGTTGACGGTATGCACCAGCCGCTGTACAAGCTCTCCATTACGGCTTGCGATCCGAACGCTATCGAGCGTCAATTCGACCACATCGCCTTCTTTAAGGAAAATAAAACGATTAGTACTGCCTGCTAGGGCTAGCGTATCTGAGGCTAGAAAATGCTCGTGCTCTCCCAACCCCACTACCAGTGGTGAGCCACCACGTGCACAGCATAGTCGATGCGGTTGGTTCTTTGAAAAAACTGCAATTGCGTAGGCCCCATGAAGAAGCTTCACTGCTTCTCGTACAGCCGAAAATAGGTCATCACGATAAACGCTATAGATTAGATGGGCAATAACCTCGCTATCAGTCTGTGTGACAAACTTATAACCACTCGCTCGTAGGCTTTTACGAAGAGCCGCATAGTTTTCGATAATCCCATTGTGCACTAGCGCAATCATATTATGCGAGAAAATCGGATGCGCGTTATGCGTAACTGGTGCCCCATGCGTCGCCCATCGCGTATGCGCGATACCTGTTTCACCAAGAAGTTTTGTGTCGCGAATCTGTCGTTCGAGGTCCGCTACGCGTAATACGCTACGAGCACACCGGGCAACGCCATTGCCGTCGATAGCGGCTACACCACACGAATCGTATCCGCGGTATTCCAGGCGTCGCAACCCTTCGACAAGAACCGGGACAATATTACGTTTCGCTACCGCGCCAACAATGCCACACATGATATGTATCCGTCAAAATAGTGGTTACCAGATTCTACCAGCTTATCTAAGAGTATCTGTTTAAGCTTTTTTCTTGGCTGGGCGTACATACTCCAGCTTTTCGACCTGCGTTTTTTCATTTAGTACCAGTGCCCTGGCAGGCACATCATGCCATACAGTCGTACCGGCTGCGAGTGTTGCTCCAGAACCCACGGTAACTGGTGCAATAAGTTGAGTATCAGATCCTATAAACACATCATCGCAGATAATGGTACGATGTTTGTTTACCCCATCATAGTTACAGGTGATTGTTCCGGCACCAATGTTTACGCGCGCCCCGATATCGGCATCGCCTATATAGCTCAAATGATTAGCTTTCGCGTAATGTCCCAGCACTGCGTTCTTAACCTCTACGAAGTTACCTACATGTGCGTTGCTAGACAGAATTGTCCCGGAACGTAGCCGCGCATATGGGCCTAATACAACATTCTTCCCTAGATGAGCACCGTCGACATACGTGAACGCGTTTACGCGTACACCTTCGCCGATTGTCGTCTCTCGGATAACGCAGTTTGGCTCAATACTGACATAGTTACCCAGTACAACGTGTCCTTCAAATACACAGTTGACATCGATCAGTACTTCAGACCCGCACTCTAGCGTACCACGCACGTCGATACGAGACGGATCAATCAATGTGACTCCTGCGTCTAGCAATCGCTGTGCCTCATTACGCTGGTAAACGCGCTCTAGATCAGCTAATTGACGCTTGTTATTTACGCCAATCGCCTCCCAGATATCATCTGGCTGTACACCCACAATCTCAATACCGTCATTAATTGCTTGCTCGACGACATCTGTTAAGTAAAATTCGCGCTGAATATTATCGTTTTTCAACGAGCTGAGCCAAGCCTCGAGTCGTCTGCTGGGCGAGATAACGATACCAGTATTAATCTCGCAAATTTCTCGTTGCCACGAATTAGCATCTTTTTGCTCTATTATATTAATAATGCGTCCGGCGGAATTCCGTATTATGCGACCATAACCGAAGGGATCATCTACCGTTACAGTAAGCACCCCATAATGTCCGTTAGCGGCTGCCTTAACCAGCCGACGTAGTGTTGAAGCTCGCGTGAGTGGAACATCGCCGTACAGCACTAGAGTAGGCAGTGCTAGGTCAATAAATGGAAGCGCTTGTTGAACTGCGTGACCGGTACCCAGTTGATCAGCTTGTAGAACAAATTTAATATCGGGTGCGTCGATAGCCTTGCATACGGCGTCGGCACCATGTCCGACTACTACAATGAGTGGACTTGTCGCTAGTGTACGAGCTGTAGCAATAACATGCGATAGCACTGGTCGTCCGGCTAGTGGTTGTAATACTTTCGGTCGCTCTGAGTGCATGCGTTTTCCTATGCCAGCCGCAAGAATGACAATATTCACCGCATCAATATCCGGGGATATCTCAAGGAGATAATTTTTTGTACCGGGCTTACTTTATTCTGTAGCGTAACCAACGAACAGATATATTGAAAATATAGCTTTCGACGAGTTGAATTACCCAAATCGGGAGATACCACTACTAGTATAGGTATGGTATATGGTTTATCGTTGAACTCACTATCGCCCATAGATCGTCCCGGCTTATAGTGTGTTATTTGAAAATAAAACGATACGTCAGGCGCGATCACATAATATCGTCTAAGCGGTTTAACATGTACTCCGATTCTTTGGGGTAATTGCATTCCCAAAGTTAGATCTCCATCTCATTAAGTCGCAGGTTCGTACTAGCTACTGCGTACATTTATGGAATAACCTAAAATTCACGGAACTATGCATACTCTCTACAGAGCATTCTTTTTTACAGAGGTACATAACCGAATCACGGTATGCTAGTTTTTATCGAATTACAGTCTAGGAAGAGTAACTCTCGAACCATCTACTGAGAGCATGCTAGTAAAATCGTTTGTAGAATATCGCCGCAGCAAAACCTCAATCTTGGTCACGCCAAACTTACTCACAACACTCTACTTTCATAGAGTACTTTGATAAAAATACTAGAGCATTAGCCCACCCTTCGGTAGAAATGATAATACTGTACGTATCTTAATTGTTGATATAGATTTCAATAAGAAATGTTACTACAGCACTACACTAGTGTAGTATACATCCTTCTTTTCTTCAGATATAAACTATTGTTTTGCTTCTTTACCTTGTTATATTGTTATAGGTGTTGTAGAGAGTGATCTCGTTAAGTCTATCGGTTTGCTTACTTAGACACTTGTTTTTTGATGATCTATTGCTGTGGGTTAAGGTTCTTAATACATTAATATTAAATCTCTTTGATACGGATAATTTCGACGCCTACTGACTTGCAATCAGGATAAACGTCAGGCTTCTCGGTTGACACTCGCACTGCTCTAACATTCTGGTGAGACAGCATAGCATTAGCTATCTCATCGCATAACGTTTCCTGCAAATTAACATGTCCTCGCAAGACGCGCTGTGCAATTGTCGAGCGCATAAAATCGTAGTCAACAACTTCGACTAGCTCATCGGCGAGAGGCGTTGATTTGACCAGCGGTATAAACAAATCGATATTAACAATGACACGCTGTTCAGCATGTCTCTCAAAATCATGCACGCCAATGTTAATGTAAATTTCGTAGTTGCGTAAGAATAAGCGTCGACAGTTTATAAGTCTCGGATGAGAAAGAGCGGAAAGCATAAGATGATCTAAATTAATCTAGTTAAAAGTGAAGCGGAGTTGTGCAACACGCTATGGCAATAGATGGGCGGGAATTACGCTCAAGCTACTATGCATATTACGAGAATATCGGCGGCATGAGATACTACTTACTATCGATTAGTAATGCCGCACTTGTTATGCATCTGTCAAGTTACACCGCATTAATGTATTAGCTCTAGCCTCGATATTTATCTAGATGTTCATACTATTTCGTTTCGATAAAGCTTCTATCAAATTCTAGCACTCAGTGCTGTACCCGGTTCCGAAATGCCACAATACGCTGTGGCAAAATGAATAAGGGCGTTTTAGATGCTAATTAGCGCATCACAAGTTGCCTCTTTAAAATACCTAGATGCAAATAAACATAACGCAGCGATATGGATTACCTATTCCCAACGACACCGCGCTTGAGCACATGTGTTCTTTGGTACGATACATAATTCAACACATCGACGTATCTGGTGGTTGGATGCCATTCGACAGGTATATGAAACTGGCCTTATATGCCTCTGGCCTGGGCTACTATAGCAATAGTACGGTTAAGTTTGGTCATAGCCCAGATGATGGTAGCGACTTTATTACTGCCTCGGAACTCACGCCACTGTTTGCTCAAACATTCGCCAAGCCAGTGGCTGAGATACTTAATGCTACCAATACTAGCCACGTAGTCGAATTTGGGGCTGGTACAGGTAAGTTTGCTTCCGTCTTACTGCGTACTTTAGATGAGTTAGGTATCGAGTGTACACGCTACACGATCATAGAATTGTCCGACACGTTACGCGAGCGGCAGCATAAATATATTGCAGAGACTGCGGAGCGGTTTATCCCCTGCGTTCAGTGGGTCAATACAATCCCAGAGCGCGTGGATGGCGTTATTGTTGGCAATGAAGTTCTTGATGCAATGCCGGTGCGTATTTTTGCGCGTCAGGATAGCTTATGGTATGAACGCGGTGTCTCGGTGATAGATGCAAGTCGATTTGTATTCGCCGATCGCCCTTTGATTCCCGCCCTAATACCAGCCACGCTTGCGTATGTTCCAAACGAGCACGACTACGTCACTGAGACACATGAGGCGGCAACTAAATTCGTGTATACGGTGTGCTCAGCACTCGGACGCGGTGCCGCATTGTTCGTCGACTATGGTTTCCCGGCTGCCGAGTATTATCATCCGCAACGCACGGAGGGTACGCTAATGTGCCACTATCAACATCACGCTCATAGCGACCCATTCCTCTATCCAGGCTTACAAGATATTACCGCACACGTGCAATTCAGTGCTATTAAACAAGCAGCCCGTATCGCAGGCGCACATTTACTCGGATATACATCACAGGCGCACTTCTTAATAAACGCCGGTATTACAGATTTACTTATGCAACTAGATCCAACCGACTCAGTCCGATTTTTGCCAAAAGCTAATATAGTACAAAAGCTGCTGTCAGAGTCTGAGATGGGCGAGCTATTTAAAGTAATTGCATTTTGTCGCGGATTTGATGCTAGACTAGCCGCCTTCAAGGGCGGCGATCGTTCGCATACATTATAACTTGTAAGGCTAGAATAGAGCGTTTTCTGTTATTTACTGCACTATAAAATTTGCCGTCATCAAACCTTAACTCGATCAGCTAGAGTCAGGCGCCGATAGTAGTCGCTTAATCTCTCGGCTTCGGAGCTCTATAAAAGACACTATATCAGTGTTCTATTTATTCTAGCAAGTCGCTATTATGCCATTATCAGATATGCCATTATCAGATCATTTTTATGAGACACGGTAAAATGATAAATTACCTAATTTATTGGGGCCTAGGACTGTCTAAGTTTTAATCTAAACCGCTACTAATTCGGCTAAAATAGCATGAGTAACCTAACCCAACAAACTATTCTTAGTGTGCATCATTGGACTGATACGATTTTTAGCTTCACTTGTACTCGCGACCCAGGATTTCGTTTTGATAACGGTCAATTTACAATGATCGGCTTGAAGGTAGATGGTAAGCTGCTACTACGTGCATACAGTATAGCAAGTGCTAATTACGAGGAAAATCTTGAATTTCTAAGCGTTAAGGTACAGAGTGGCCCGCTTACTTCTAGGCTGCAGCACTTGAAAGTAGGTGATAAAATCTATGTCGGAAAGAAACCGACGGGAACGTTAGTACTTGATAACCTCCTTCCAGGTAAAACTCTATGGCTGCTGTCTACTGGAACCGGTCTGGCTCCGTTTTTATCTATCATAAAAGACTTAAACATCTACGATCGTTATGAGAAAATTGTGCTCACGCATACATGCCGTTTCGTTAATGAGCTCGCATACCAAGAATACATCACTTTGCATTTACCGATGCATGAGCATATAGGAGCGAGAATCCGAGAAAAACTGATATATTTCCCGACTGTAACGCGTGAGTCGTTCCAAAATCGTGGCCGAATTACGGAGCTCATTAAAACAGGTAGATTATTCGCTTTGCTTGGCATGCCAACGTTCTCGAGAGAGAATAGTCGAATCATGTTGTGTGGAAGTCCGCATATGCTTCATGAAACACGGAAGCTACTTGATAGCTTTAATTTTATGGAAGGCAGTAATTCAACCCCAGGTGACTATGTTTTCGAAAAAGCTTTTGTTGGTTGACGCGCAGATTTACGAGCGCATCTATCAAGATGCGGTACAATCCATCGCTCCTGTTAAAACTAGATAAGTTTGCACTAGCCTATACTAGATAGGCTGCATATTATGAAGTAAAATTGTTAGGATCCACAGTATTCAGTCGACCTAGTACACTCTAAATCTTAACACTTCTTGACTAGCTCCGTATTTTTAATAAATGGCTATTTCTAATAGCCGCGCAATTAGTCTTTATATGTGATGACATATATCCTGCTGTGCAATAACGAGAAGATCTGTTCCTATTCTCGTCGGATTACAGTAATGCAAGGCATGGGTAAGCTAAATGCGAACGTAAATCGTACGGACACCACTATTAACCTAGTTATCTTTACTCATCGCAGCCTCTGTTCTTGACACTTTTAAGTGTAATACGATACTGTTAGCCTTAACCCTAGATTACTCTCGCATACAAATCATTGTCTTAAGAAATCGACTACATGCGACAACCCATACTGAATACTGCTGTTTCCCCTAAGTCAACATGGCAGCGTCTTTAGTCTTTATTTATTGGTAAGATGTGTACGGGGGGTGGTAGGCTGTTAAGCGAAGCGATAATTTTGCACCGCAATATGCTTCTTCCCTGCCTTGTCTGCGCTATTAAAGCGAGCTTACTATCTTGAGAACTCTAGAATACTGTCTTCTACTGCATACTACGTGCTGAGTAGCAAGCGATATACCTAGTGCGTTGTTCTAAATTAGAATAAAACTAACTTACATAAGTTGACTAAGCTACGCATGAGTGGTTCACATACTTAGCGAATTAAAAACTCAAAACAATGCTTATTAGCAGAGGCTTCTAATCTAGCTTTTGTGTAAAAATGTCACTTTATATTAATAAAGTAGTAAAAAAATTTATAAAAACAGCTATTTAGTGCGCCCGGCTGGGATCGAACCAGCAACCCCTGCCTTCGGAGGGCAGTACTCTATCCATTGAGCTACGGGCGCTTTACACATAAGCAATTGAAACTTGAACGCTAAATGAGCTTGAACTATAAGCTACCTTAACCGCAATGTCTATTAAATAATAATTACCCTTATAGCCATTATTCCCCATGAATTTATTCCGTTACATATCATATTACCCTTTAATTTTTTTAAAAATTAAAGGGTAATATGATATGGGATAAAATATTGATGCTTGCATGCTCTATACTCAATTTCTAGTGCAACGCGAACTTTAGTGCTTCCTAGTTCTCAGGTATATATAAGTTTGTATTTCTTCTACCATATCTTTAGTGCGTACTAAATGCCATTAAATTCTTTGTGAGAGAGAAAATTCAACACAGTCCCAGCTTATTAAGCTAGGATCAAAAATAGATGGAGCTCATATCGTTCATAACTTCTAGTTAAAAGATTTTTTATCGCATCTTTACCCCTATCGGGCGGTAAATATCTTACTTTTAGTATACCAGTAATTAATGCTGACATTAAATACTGAGCAGGTTTAAACAATTCGAGACTATATTATATGGGATGGATATAATTTAACACTAATGCTAGATTTTAAAGATTATCATATAATTATCATTACCTAATAAAGGTATCTATTTTTTATATTCTATAGCTCAATTTATAATTGTAATATCTAAATTGCCACGGAATGTCATGCTGAATCCGACGATCCCCTGTACTTTATGGCTAAGCCGACCATATCTATCGCACCACTATCTGTTTTAGTACTTTAGGTCCATGCGGCGCTTGTCGTCGCTCTAGCTACGTCTATGTATGGTCTAAACCCTCAGCAAAGCGCCGCAGTTATTTACTGTGATGGCCCATGTCTCGTTCTTGCGGGTGCTGGAAGTGGTAAGACACGTGTTATTACCCAGAAGATCGCTTATCTCATCGAAGAAAAAGGCTTTGAGCCACGTCATATTGCAGCACTTACTTTTACAAATAAGGCGGCAGCTGAGATGCGCGAACGGGTTAGCAAGTTGCTTAAGGGAAAAATACTGACGATACCTAGTAAGGAAAGTCGAATATCCCCTATTAAGCAGCTTCAGATATGCACATTCCATGCGCTTGGCATGCATATCCTGCGGCAAGAAGCAATACATGTCGGCTTAAAACCGCAGTTCTCGATCATGAATGCGGATGATTGTTTTTCCTTAATTCAGGAGCAAGTTGGTACGACGGACAAGGCGCTCATTCGTAGAATACAGTCGATCATATCGTTATGGAAAAACGGTATAGTTACGCCAGAACAGGCAAGTGCACTTGCACAGAATGAAGACGAAATGCGAGCGGCAGTTATATTTCATGATTATGAAGCTATTTTAGATGCGTATCAGTCAGTAGACTTTGATGACTTAATTTTATTGCCTACAGAATTATTCCGGAAGAACGCACTAGTGCACGAAAAATGGAAAAATCGTTTTCACTACCTTCTGGTAGATGAGTACCAAGACACTAATATATGCCAGTATGAGCTACTAAAGTTGCTCACAGGATCACGTTCAGCATTTACGGCAGTCGGCGACGATGATCAGGCAATTTATAGCTGGCGCGGCGCAACATTAGAAAATCTCGGTCACTTGCAGGAAGATTTCCCTCTTCTAAAAGTTATTAAACTCGAGCAAAACTATCGCTCGACAGTACGCATTCTAAACGCCGCGAATAGTTTAATCACACAAAATCGAAAACTGTTCAAGAAAAAATTGTGGTCCGAGCATGGAATGGGCGATACTATTACTGTAACGCCATGTAATCATGAGGAGCATGAGGCTGAATCAGTAGTGTTCCGTCTATCGGCGCATAAGTTTGAACGGCGAACGCAGTTTCGCGACTATGCGATTCTCTATCGAGGAAATTTTCAAGCACGAATTTTAGAGCAGGTGCTGCGACGTGAGCACATTCCGTACCTAATTTCTGGTGGAAAATCTTTCTTCGATCGAGCAGAAATTAAAGATATCTGTGCCCATCTGCGACTTATCGCCAATCATAACAATAATCCAGCGTTCATACGTGCAATCACTACACCGAGACAGGGTATCGGCAAAGCAACACTACAAACTCTCTGTTTATTTGCTAGCCAGGCAAAGGCCTCATTATTTGAGGCGGTCTATATGGGTGGCGTTGAGACGTGGCTCTCACTGCGTCAAATCGAGCTATTGCGAGTATTCTGCGATTTTATTCAACGTATTGCGTCACGAGCTAGCACTGATCCAGCAACGATATTACTGGATAACCTAATGGAGGCTATTCATTATGAGCAACACTTATATAATACTTTTGAGGAGCAACACGCGCAGACTAAGTGGGCAAATGTTCTCGAGTTTATAAAGTGGCTCAAAAAAAGGGGTACAAAGCTAGAACTCGATACTGCGCTTGGTGTAGCGGATAAAGCAGGCGGTAAAAATTCTAATAATGACGAGCAATATGCATTCGCCCCTAATAGTTTAGATGGACTAGCTGATTCCGGTAAGAATCTACTTGAACTAATTCAGACAGTCGCACTGATGTCGGCGCTCGATGGAAAAGAAAAAAATCCAGACGCGGTACACCTGTCGACCATTCATGCGTCGAAAGGACTAGAGTACTCTCACGTATTTTTAGTAGGTGTCGAGGAAGGTATTCTCCCGCACTATAGTGACACCGATGACGAGCCTATCAACCCAGTACAGATTGAAGAAGAGCGCCGTCTAATGTATGTCGCGATCACACGCGCACAGCGTAGCTTACATCTAAATTATTGTAAGAAGCGAAATCGCTCGAAAATAGCGATCTTATGCAAACCATCTCGCTTTATTGCGGAAATGCGTTTAGATAATGCGCTATCACCCGTTCCGGATGAAACACCTATGACTCCGAAGGAGCGCCTGAAGAACCTGATGGCCCTGCTTCAGAAGCGTTTATAAAATATTACTCTATACAGAGACAATACACGGCCTCCTGATAACGTGGATTAGTTAAAATATTTCACTCGAAGTTGCATGCTAACTATCCATAAGAGTGTTGATAATAGATAGAAGAAGATAGCAAAAATATGCGAGTTGCCCCGGTGATTTTTTGTCCACCTAGTAATTGAGATTAAGATACACTCAATATACATATGCTTAGTAGCTATATCTAGCTTAGCCTGAGACTCGTGAAAGATAAACCTAAAGCAAAGCTTGCTGACGCAGCATAGTCAATGAGGGTGGTGGTGCGCCTAGAAAATTACACGATGCAAGTAATATAAACCCACTCAATTAATATAAAATTTTAGGATAGTGCCTTAATCAAAAATCACCAGTCTCGCGAAGACTGGTGAAAAATGTCTATCTGCTCAAAGATTTTAATCTAGCTAGGGGCGTAGTCTGATCATCCTCGAGAAATCTAGAAAAGACGAGTAACTGAGTACCTCTCGCATAGCAGACCCATTCGTATTCGCCGCTGTCGACTATAACGACGGCGTATTCCAATCTAGATCTTCGGGGATATAGACTGCACTAGTAATCAGCATCATGTTTATAACATTAAGCCAGTTTAATGGACACGGCAGGCACGTAGAGTGAAGTATGCTAATATGCGATTGCAACCTTTCTAGGTTGGTTACGACTCTCGAAAACTATGCATGTTATATTGACGACCCTCTTTTGTATTTCATCTCGATCAACGCGAAACTTTCAGGAGTAATAGTAACTATTATGCTCATGACAGTGCTCACGCAGATCATGTACTAAATAGATACAGCATACGCGGTATGCAAACAACATAGAACAGATATATGTTTAGGAATTCACGCCTTTAGTGCCTCCCGCATGTTTGCACGATTTTATGTTTTCGTCACCAAAATCTTTCATGATTCAACTCAAGACTTACCCAACTCAACGAGATCTATCACGCACTTCATGCTCGTATGGTTAATTTCGCAGGATGGGGGGACATGCCATTACACTACGGCTCACGATTAATGAGCATTGCGTCGTGCGCAGTGACGCTGGCATGTTCGACGTATCAATATGTTCGTTATAGATATAGCTGGTGCTAGCGCACGAGCGTTCTTACAAATAGTATTAGCTAAAATATTAATAAACCGAGAACACCGGGTCAGGCGCTATACTCGTGCATGCTAAACCAGAGAGGAGGTATTGTCGATGACCTCATCATATACTTTTTTCGAATTTCCGAATCGTGGTCAACACCAGTACCACTGACAAAGATATTTGCTGGCTACGAAATCTTAATATACAAGGTAGCTTTAGAGCTACTGTGACACCACGATAGGACTTAGTGATCTTTGCCGTACAAGGCCAGAACGCACAGGTGAAAGTTGAGCAAGCTAAATCGTAATCTATTTTAGTCCTGCGCGCCAATCTTTGACCATGACTCTGCACCACTTAATGCTCAATACTAATACATTAGATTAAATATTATTGGTTTATTACAAGCCTTTAATAGGCTTGCTCTATTAGTCAATAAAATCCTTATCAAGCTATATTTATTATTATAACGTTGCTGATGTGAGCATGACATGGGTAATTTACTTTCGATATTTGACTCTATTTAAAGTTTTATATCCTAGCACTAGTTTTTTCTCTATTTATATTTATCCGAATCGCTCTAGAAGCACCAAAGCTGGCATAAAATAGCCCTATCTTATAATAGCTGTCTATAGGTACCCCTCTTTAATCGATTAAAAGCGAAATATTCTCTAATATCAGAGTATCAATAAGTCTCGGTAGTCACTACGTGTAGCTAAACTACTATACATTTTAAATTTTTTATAAAAATGCTAATTATCTACTGAATTAGTTTTTTAAATATACTCTTTAAATATAGATACTTAAACGTAAGTATTGTTTTGTAAGGGTTATTTACAATGTATTAATTTTAATGCTAAAGTTAAATTTTTAACTATATTTTTTGCATCAAAGCCTCTTTTACTAGCTATCAAGACGTAAGGGGCATATCGTGATAGTTTGTAAATAAATCTATGGCTAAAATAGCATAAGCAGGTGTTAGATATGTTTGAATCGAGGTTCGAAATACCGAAAAATATGCGTAAGATTTAAGGAATTAGTATGCAGTTCTAATAATTTAACAGATTCGTATATTTAAGCTAGCATAAAAGTGCTTTTGCTGATTTCAGCTATTACCGGAAAACTTATCATTTGTTACACAAACCATTTTAATCAAACATAGTTGTTCGGTCTACTTTTCTTCCCCCAATAGACAGATTGAAAAATCTTATGCTTTTATGCTAGCTTAAATATTAAGCGGATCGACTTCTATACTCCAGCGATATACACCCTTAAGTATGTGCAGTTGCGGTACCCAAATGCGCATCGTACGCTGTAGAGCTATGCGCGAAGTGCTTTCAAGTAGCAGTTGCGCACGATGCACGTGCATCACTTTAACGATATTGAGAGGTACTGGATCATAGCGTGTTACGCACTCAGCGCCAGGTATTGTATAAAGTATAGCGGAGGCTGCATTTAAAAATCGTAGTGCATTATCTAAACTATGTGCGCTAGCTCGCAGCAAAGCCTGGAAAACGAATGGAGGTAAGTGTGCATCACGTCGCTCGGCTAGCGCTGCATCGGCAAATCCAACGTAATCGTATCGCTCCAGAGACGCGTATAACGGATGTTGCACATACTTAGTTTGAATTAATACCTCGCTCCGAACACCTGTTCGACCAGCCCGTCCTGAGACTTGTATTAACTGGGAAAATAATCGCTCTCCGGCGCGAAAATCATGTGAGAACAACGCGGCATCCGAATTTAATACTCCGACTAGAGTAACACGTTTAAAATTATGTCCTTTCGCAATCATCTGCGTGCCAACTAGAATATCGATATCACCGGCATGCACTTCTGACAATAAGGTATTTACACTGCCCTTACGTTTCGTATTATCGGCATCAATACGCAATACTCTCGCATTTGGCACCAGAGCACTAAGCGCCTCTTCAATACGCTGCGTACCAAAGCCAAGCGGCGCTAGATCAACGTTTCCACACGCCGGACACGTCTGTGGAATTCGGCTCTCCCCCCCGCAGTGATGGCATCGCATACGCTGCTCGATTTTGTGCAGTACTAAATATGCGCTGCAGCGCGAACAGTTTATAACCCATCCACATGCACTACAAGTTAGAACGGGTGCATATCCTCGGCGATTAAGAAATACTAAGCTTTGTTCACCACGCTCTAAACAATCCCTTAGCGATTGCACAAGTGACAGCGACAGCTCACCTGATCGATAGTGACCTACCTGTTTTTCTATTGTCATATCGATTAGACGAACCCTGGGCAACACCGCATCCCCCACTGCTCGCCGAGATAAAACCAACGTTGTATGGCAGCGTTGGCATGCATGCCACCACGTCTCGAGTGACGGCGTGGCTGATCCGAGCACGATAGGAATGCCTAACTGCTTGGCTCTCCACACTGCTAAATCTCGTGCCGAATAGCATAGTCCTTCTTGCTGCTTATAAGCAGACTCATGTTCTTCATCGACGATAATCAGTGCTAGACGAGGCAAGGAAGCGAACACTGCCATACGTGTACCTAATATAATCCGAGCCCCCCCAATATGGGCTGCTAGCCAATTGCGGGTGCGCTCACCATCGGCTAGAGAACTATGTAAGGTTACACAAGCAGTAGATGGCCAGCTAGAAAAACGCTCCCGTAATACCGCTTCGAACTGTGGGGCTAGGTTGATCTCTGGTACCATCACTAAAGCCTGTGCATCAGGTTGTCGGATAAACAACGCAGCTAATCCGTGCAAATATACTTCAGTTTTTCCACTGCCGGTCACACCATATAATACATATGGTATAAAACTACGTGCGGCATCAATTGCCTCGACAGCCGCATACTGCTCATCATTGAGATTTGGACCCTTACCCTGGTTTAGAGACGATATGATATTTGTAGATTGCTGCTCATAGATTGGGTGCGTTATGCCCATTTTCAGTGACTCAATAGCACTACACAATTGCATCTGTACCCATCCGCGATCTTTCCAGTGCTCAAGCACTACAGCGGCTTTAGAATAAAGAGATCGGACATCAGCCGAGCTAAGCAACTCTGTCCGAAAAAATGCCTTGGCAAGCCGACGTGCCCCCGTAGCTCGAGCTGGTAATATATCCGGTAATTTATCACGTCCAGATTCTGTTAACCGATAGATTATCTTCTGAGCAAATAACTTGGGCCAACGAGCAGCATCGCGCAGCGCCCGAGGCAGTGCTAGCAATGCTACTTCCCCATGACTATACTGATAGTAGCTTGCGGCAAAGGAGATTAATTGAAGCAACTCCTTGTTTAGAGGAGGACAATTAATGCATGCATTTTGCACATCTCGCAATTTATTCAGTGGCACGTTAGTCGTATCCACAACCTCGATGACAAGTCCTACTGTTTGACGACACCTAAATTGTACCTGGACAAGCATACCAGGCAGGGGTTGCAATGGCAGGGCCCAGCAATAATCGTATAGCGCTGAACGAGGGTAGTCTAGAGCAACTCTAACGTAACAAAAAGACATCGGTTACTAAATCGTGTATCTACAGAAACTAATACATTAAGCTGAGATGATAATAATATAGGAATTATCTAAAATAATATCGTTCAGCTATAAATTAATCGATTATATTTATTAATATAAAAGACCTTCAATTATAAGAATGTAATGCTATGGTTTTGTACCATCCATGATGTAAAAAGCTCCCGGAAGAATGTGTATAAGTTGGCCGTATACTTCTAAAAAGTTACAGAAAATGCCCCATAGTAGTCCGACAGGTTGAAATGCTATAAATACGTTCATTATCCAATTTGATTTAAAAGGTGTTTATGATAATAATTGTGGATGTCGCTCATCTGCTGGACCTATGTAGGTGAAGTACACAATACATTTGCACCCAAATTACTTTATCAAGTAATCTCTCTACTCGCATGCGTATTATACTCATCAGTAACGGGCTAGCATCTTATCGATAACTAGCACTGCTAGCTAAGTAACTTTTCTAAATGAGTAATTTTTCTAAACTACATAGGGCGTGTGCAATATCCCCTGACTAGGAATTAGATCTCAGGCCCATATTGTCTCAGGGATTGTGAATGTCTATAAATAGATCGCCTCTTTAGCGTGTGGTAATCAAACGGCTACTGCATAATATCTGCCGCATCGAGTGCTAGTAGCTACTCACGTAAACAATAACCCTCCCACGTACTATCTAAATATATTCTAGTTTTCTCCACTATACGCATAGAAAGTATCGTTAGCAAAATTGTGAATTACAGTGTAGTTTTTCAGAGAAAAAACTATTGAGTGATATAAGACTCGCATAGAGTCTGGTAATAGTTTATTCCATCAACAATAATCAATATTTATAAAATATAAAAGACTGTTAATAAATTCTCAGATAATTTATTGAAATTAGCAATAAATATTGCATTTATGCATTATTGCATAAAATTCTCACAATTTTTTTGAACAATTCAAGGAGTGATTCTTGGATTTTATAGGTACTGCTAGATAATCGAATGTTTATGTGATTAAAACTTAATATATTGTGCGTAATATGCATGCCACTTATAGCAGAAGACCAGCACTACACTAAATTAGTTGTCTCTATAAGCTCGGTGTTTTTATTTCTATAAAACTAGGGGAATTTAAATCTTGTTTTAAGGGAAATAAAATTTTTTTAACTACTAGGCTTGGTTAGTACTCAAGAAATTGAGCAACGCGTGCAGCTTAACACAGCACAACCAGTTATTAGCTGCTATAGTTAGATGCCGTGTATTGAAATAAATAAAATTACTATGTTTATAATTCTTATTAAGATAATTAAGTAGTCATTAAATTAATGTCAATAATATACAACTATCTTCAGTGTATTTTTAGAAAGCGACAGCTAGATAAATAACGAAGTAAATACTCCTATGCACGATTTCTTTATAAGGGTAGTAATTAAGTTGAGATTTTTAACATATTCAAGTAATTACTTATCTTGCGATAGAGGCAAAATAAGTGTTAGATTTTTTTATTTTTCAAGATATTTTCAATATATAAACAAGTATAAATTTAAACATCTTGCGGATATATTTTCAACGCCGTCGGTTACGACAGCGTAGTTGTGCGATAGCCGCGAGTTGGGCAGTAGCATAAGCTAACTTAGCTTGAGCTGTAGCATACTCAATATTCGAGTTAGTATTCTGCAAGATCTCTTCGGCGCACTTACGTGCCTGCTCAGCTTTCACCTCGTCTAATTCTGAGCTACGAATCGCAGTCTCTGCGAGCACTGTTACTGTTCTAGGCTGCACCTCAAGGATCCCGCCAGCGATAAATATAAACTGTTCATCACCATTCTCGTCCTCAATACGTACAGAGCCTAATCGGATACGAGTGATAAATGGAGTGTGGCCCGGTAAAATGCCAAGCTCACCCACTTCGCCCGGGAGCGAAACAAATTTCGCGTTTCCGGAAAAAATACTTTCCTCGGTACTCACTACGTCCACTTTAATAGTTGTCATATTAATTAATAGTGAGGTATAAATCTTCGAGATAAGAATAATGGGTTTTTATTATCTTAACGTTATTAATATTAATACAAGCAAAAAACTAATTAAATATCTTTTTTCTTCTCGAAAGATTCGTCGATCGAACCAACCATGTAAAACGCTTGCTCCGGTAGATCGTCACACTCGCCATTAACAATCATTTTAAATCCACGAATCGTTTCCTTTAGCGGCACATACTTTCCAGGTAATCCCGTGAACACTTCCGCCACATGGAATGGCTGTGACAAGAAACGCTGAATCTTACGCGCACGAGCTACTGTTAGCCTATCTTCCATTGATAGTTCATCAATTCCAAGAATTGCAATAATATCGCGTAGCTCTCTGAAACGTTGTAATGTCTGTTGAACACTCCGCGTTATTTTATAGTGCTCCTCACCAATCACGTTAGGGTCGACCTGACGTGACGTCGAATCAAGCGGATCAACTGCTGGATAGATACCTAGTGAAGCAATGTCACGCGACAATACAACGGTGGCATCTAAGTGACCGAACGTAGTTGCTGGAGATGGATCAGTTAAATCATCTGCTGGAACGTACACAGCTTGTACTGAAGTAATCGAGCCAGTTATTGTTGACGTAATGCGCTCTTGCAGCTTGCCCATTTCCTCAGCGAGCGTCGGCTGGTAACCCACTGCGGACGGCATTCGTCCCAACAGGGCAGACACTTCTGTACCCGCTAAAGTGAATCGGTATATATTGTCGATGAAGAACAGGATATCGCGACCTTCATCACGAAAGTGCTCAGCCATTGTCAGGCCTGTTAACGCTACGCGTAGCCGGTTACCTGGCGGCTCGTTCATTTGGCCATACACTAGCGCAACTTTATCTAAAACGTTTGAGTCTTTCATTTCATGGTAGAAGTCGTTTCCTTCACGAGTACGCTCACCCACGCCCGCAAATACAGAGTAACCTCCATGCTTCTTCGCGATATTATTGATTAATTCCATCATGTTTACCGTCTTACCTACGCCGGCGCCGCCAAATAAGCCTACTTTCCCACCTTTTGCGAATGGGCAAATTAAGTCAATTACTTTGATACCGGTTTCAAGCAACTCCGTCGATGGAGATAGTTCATCGAACGCCGGCGATCTCTGATGGATTGATCGTGTGTTTTCGTGCGAAATCTCACCCGCCTCATCAATTGGCCGGCCAAGAACGTCCATAATCCGACCAAGGATTGGCATACCAACTGGTACAGTAATCGGATTACCTGTATTCTTTACTATTAGCCTACGGCGTAAACCTTCTGATGATCCCAAACAAATCGTTCGTACAACGCCATCGCCAAGTTGTTGCTGGACTTCGAGGGTTAAATCACTACCCTCTAGAATTAGCGCGTCGTAAATCTTTGGCATATGAGCACGCGGGAACTCAACATCAATAACGGCACCGATGCACTGTATAATCTTGCCCTCTACCAAAGCATTAGTACTCATTGTATTTCCTTTAAATACTTAATTTTTTCTAAGCGAGTGGACTGTGGCTTTAGCTATACAATGCTCAGATCGCTGCTGCACCGCCGATAATTTCTGATAGTTCTTTGGTGATCGCTGCCTGACGGCTCTTATTATAGATAAGCTGGAGGTCATTAATAACCGTCCTTGCATTATCAGATGCCGCTTTCATTGCTACCATGCGCGCTGATTGCTCAGATGCCATGTTCTCAATAACAGATTGATATATAAGCGTTTCTACATAGCGAACCATTAAATCATCAATTACTAACTTCGCATCGGGCTCATAGATATAGTCCCACAATAACTTGGGGGGGGTGTCTATATCTAAACGCTTTTCGAATCGTTCATTTGTTAATGGCAGCAGTTGCTCGATTATTGGCTCCTGCTTCATCGTATGAATAAAACGCGTGTAAACCAGATACACTGCTAATAATTTACCCTGAGAATACCGATCAAGCTGTATTTTAATCGCACCGATCAACTGCTCTAGGTGTGGAGTATCGCCTAGGTTAGTAACCTGAGATAAGATTTCACTGCCAAGACCGCTTAAGAAGGCGACGCCTTTACTGCCGATTGCAGTTGATTCTGTTTTAATACCTTGCACAGCGAAACTTTTAAACTTCTGCGCTAGCGTGCGCAAAACGTTTGTATTCATACCACCGCATAAGCCCTTATCAGTAGTTACAACAATAATGCCCGCCCTCTTTGCGCCCCGGTTTTTTACCATAAATGGATGACAATATTCCGGATTCGCCTCACTCATATGTGTAATAATATCGCGCACCTTATTAGCATACGGACGTGCTGCTCTCATACGTTCTTGTGCTCGTCTCATCTTGGATGCAGACACCATTTCCATAGCTTTTGTGATCTTGCACGTGTTCTGAATGCTGTTGATTTTTCCGCGGATTTCTTTCATTCCAGCCATTGCTTACTCCTTCTCTGAAACAGCACGGCCAATCCTCATAATGCGTAATGTAAAGCAAACTTTGATTATGTTCTTAAGATCACGAATCAGTAGGTGCAAGATTTTTTAAAGCCTTGAATCACTACATGCAGCGCAGTTTCATCATCTTTACTTAAATCTTTATTATCTTCTATACGCTCAATAATTGGGGCATAGTTAAGCTTTAGAAAGTCATTCAAACTTTTTTCAAATGGTAGAACGTTCTTCACCTCTAGATCATCTAAGTATCCATGGTTCGCAGAGAATAGTGCGACAGCTAGTTCACAAACTCGCAGAGGCTGATATTGTGGTTGCTTAAGTAATTCTGTAACACGACGGCCCCGCTCAAGCTGTTTTCTGGTCGCTTCGTCCAGGTCCGACGAAAACTGCGAAAATGCCGCAAGCTCACGATACTGCGCTAAATTAGTCCGAATTCCACTAGATAGCTTTTTAATCACTTTTGTCTGAGCTGCCCCACCAACCCGTGACACTGAAATACCGACATTAATCGCCGGACGAATACCGGAGTTGAATAAATCAGTTTCCAAGAAGATCTGGCCATCAGTAATTGAGATAACATTAGTTGGAACAAATGCAGTCACGTCACCAGCCTGTGTCTCAATGATTGGTAGGGCAGTCAGTGATCCACTTCTATGCTTTATTTCGCTTTTTGTAAACTTCTCGACATATTCTTCGGATACGCGTGCCGCCCGCTCAAGCAAACGCGAATGCAGATAGAACACGTCACCAGGATATGCCTCTCGTCCCGGAGGACGACGAAGAAGCAGCGATATCTGACGATACGCCCATGCTTGCTTTGTCAAGTCGTCATAAATAATTAGCGCATCCTGACCTCTATCACGAAAGTATTCGCCCATCGTACAACCAGCATATGGTGCAATAAATTGCATTGCGGCGGAGTCAGATGCTGAGGCAGCTACGACTATAGTATAGTCCATTGCTCCATGCTCTTCGAGCTTGCGAACAACATTCATGATCGACGACGCTTTCTGGCCGATCGCAACATAGATACACGTCAGATTTTTACCCTTCTGGTTAATAACTGTATCAATGGCCAAAGCGGTTTTTCCGGTTTGCCGATCACCGATAATCAGCTGACGCTGACCACGACCGATTGGTACCATCGAATCGATCGATTTTAGGCCCGTTTGAACTGGCTCGGATACCGACTTACGCCAGATTACTCCTGGCGCGATCTTTTCAATCGCATCAGCGCTCTTTGCGTTGATCGACCCTTTGCCATCAATCGGATTGCCTAACGCATCAACGACACGCCCAATTAATTCGGGACCAATCGGAGCTTCGAGGATTCGGCCCGTTGTCTTGACTGTATCTCCTTCGGAGATATGTTCGAATTCACCTAAAATTACTGCTCCGACTAAGTCGCGCTCTAGACTCAGTGCTAAGCCAAAGGTATTTCTAGAAAACTCCAGCATCTCACCTTGCATCACGTCAGATAAACCGTGGATTCGCACAATGCCGTCTGCTACAGATACTACGGTTCCCTGATTGCGGATGTCAGCATTATCGGACAGCCCCTGGATCCGGCTCTTGATTAGCTCTCTGATTTCAGAGGGGTTAATTTGCATAATCACTCCTAATGTTTAATGCTATTGCATGACACGTTAGCTTGATGTAGCCGGATCATAATTTAGTTATGCAATCAACGCTGCTTGCATATCCGCAATCCGCGCGCGGACAGAGGTATCGAGTACCTCATCACCGACCGTCACCCGCACGCCTCCAATCAGTGCAGGATTAAGCTTCAATATTGGCTTTAACTTTCGTTGGAACTTGCGTTCAAGCGCCACAACTAGTTTAGACAGCTTATCCCCGTCGAGCGAGAATGCACTCTCAATAGTTACATTAGTTAAACCTTCCTCTGTGTTATCTAATGCGCTAAACTGGGTAGCGATCTCAGGCAACAACCGAACCCGGTGGTTTTCTACTAGCATCTGTACGAAGTTTCTCGCAGCGGGTACGCTTTTTAATGGTGACTTTAATTCGGAAAGTAGCAAGTCTACAATCTGTTGGCACTTCATCTTTGGGTTCGATACAACCGAGAGAACTTCTGGAAAATATACAATTTGCGATAACTCCTGAACTAATGTAATCCAAGACACACGATTAGTTGACGCAATATCTAATAGGGCTTTAGCGTACAGACGAGCAATAGTTACTAGTTCGGTCATAGTCAAAGCTGGGCTTGCAGCTTGTTTAGTAGTTCTGTATGTGTGTTCTGGTCAATTTCTCGCCTTAAGATCTGCTCCGCACCCTTGACCGCTAATATAGCAACATCTCTTCGCAACGCGTCACGGATCTTAATTACTTGTTGCTCAGCTTCCATTTTTGCTCGATTGATTATCCCTGCCGCCTCAGATTGTGCATTACGCTTAATTTCGTCGGCCACAAGTTGAGCTTGCTCTTTGGCCTCTGAAATACGCTGCTGTGCTTCATTACGCACTTTTGTTAATTCCTCTACAATCTGCCTGTGTACTGCCTCAAACTCTGCTTTACCTCTATCAGCAGCAGCAAGCCCATCAGCAATCTTCTTCGCCCGCTCATCAAGCGCGCCGATAAGCGGTGGCCAAACGAACTTCATCGTGAACCATGCAAGGGTCAGGAACACGATCATTTGTGCAATCAAAGTTGCGTTTAGATTCACGGTGTTTCCTTAACAACTATAGCTTTTCCGGAATTATTAAAAGCAGGAATATTTCCACAAGACCTAGCAAAGATTTCACCCGCTCTTTAATACGACGCACATCATGCAACGCGTGCTTAATCAAAAAACTTATCCAGCAAGCTTAGATAGTAATGGGTTCGCAAATGCAAATAGCATAGCTACACCGACACCGATCAGGAACGCCGCGTCAATTAAACCTGCAAGCAGAAACATTTTGGTCTGTAATGGATTTATTAATTCTGGCTGGCGGGCGCATGCCTCAATGTATTTACCACCCATCAGCGCAATACCAAGGCAGGCACCTATCGCACCCAAACCGATGATGATGCCTATAGCAATAGCAGTCAGTCCTTGGACGTTGGCAATGAAAGCTTGCATAATCACTCCTTTTTAAAAGACTTAAGAACTTGAAATTCAAACTTTTATGTTTGCAAAACCTTAGTGAGACTCATGTGCCTGGCCAAGGTAAACCAGCGTTAGCATCATGAAAATAAAGGCTTGTAACAATACGATAAGGATATGGAAGATTGCCCATATGCTCCCAGCAAGTACGTGACCAATAAAGCCAAGCACCGTTGTATCCATCCCAAATCCCCATATACCACCTAGCAACGCTATCAATAAGAATAGTAGCTCGCCAGCGTACATATTCCCAAATAATCGCATACCAAGCGAAATGGTCTTTGCAAGAAACTCAATTAAGTTTAGCAATAGATTAGGCAACCAAAGAAACGGATTCGAGCCAAATGGAGCTGATACTAACTCACGCATAAAGCCTTTAATCCCTTTTATCTTTACGCTGTAATACAACATCAGAATAAGCACGCCCAGCGAAATACCCAATGTACCATTCAAGTCAGCAGTTGGCACAAGCCGATGATGTGGAATCATATTTGACAATCCAATCCATTGGATAACACTTCCAGGTAGATCGACGGGAATAAAGTCTAGAGAATTCATTAATGCAACCCAAAGGAATAGGGTCAGTGCTAGTGGGGCGATAAAATGTCGATCTCCACAGACAATAGCTTTAGATTGGTCTTCAACCATCTCGACTAACATTTCGATCGCGCATTGGAAGCGGCTAGGAACACCCGTTGTTACTGTGCAAGCAGCAATAGCCAATATCACAATAGTAACTAGACCCATCGAAATTGACCAAAATAGCGTGTCGATATTAATAACCGAGAAATCGAGAATCAAGCTTTGATGCTTTGATGCAAAATTCTGCAAGTGATGCTGAATATACTCGGACGGATCCGGATGCGTTCTTACGCTAGCGATCATGACGTGTCAACCCAATAAATCGAAAATCTGCTTCGTCGGGTACCGCGCCAGTCAGCGCTATACCAGCATGAGCCAGTATGTTGCCTTCAACGTAACGAGGTAGGTGACAAGCAGCGCAAGCCAGCAGACGTTTTGATACAGTAGAACGGTGGAAATAAACAACACGATTGTTAATGCGATTTTCACTGCTTCGCTTAGCACCAAAGAAAATATGCTCTCAGTGCCTCTTTTTTCTCAGGAGTACCGCGAACAACGCACTTGGCACCCAGCATACTAACCCACCTAAAGACAAGGACATCACAGCATTACCTGGCGATTTTTTAAAAATCCACCACCCGAGCGCCGCTACTAATGATACAACTATTTGTACTATCACAATTTTTATTAGCTTAACACCTAATGTAGGGCTTCGCCAAAACTCGAATATGTGTTTAGCAAAAATCAATATCAGCTGCGCGCTGTTATTGTCCTTCAGTTTATCTCCATGATCATTACTCGTATTGGCAGGCCTTAGCTTCATGACTTATAAGAAATTTGCTTTTTCTAGGCTAGAATGCTAGTTGTCATTAAACTTCAGCGATACTAAAACCGATAAATACGGACGATTGTAGGCTATTGCTGTGGCGTATTCAATGACCTCTACCGGTACAAGCCTATCACCCTTATACGTGAAGGGTGTATATAAATGTTATCTGACCTAGGTTTTCGTGCATTGACGCCATATATATTTTATATGGCGTCAATGCACGTTATAGAAAGACTCTGATCGATCGAGATAATAAAGCCGCTAACGCTACTCTAAATTTACGGAAGAAGACCAATCCTATGGAGTCTTGTGAAGCTTAATAAGGTAGGTTAGCTGCAGCTATGCAAAATCCCTGCCATCCAAGTGCATCTATATATTTAAATGGGTACTAGAAAATACTATGCCTCGTATATTAAAGTCGCCAAGGTCAACCAATAGTCTTTCGAAGTTATAGCGATTGATTTTAATTTTACACTAGGCCGTTTATTCATATGTATCCTGAATACGTATACTTCTGACTGCATGCTGTGTTCTGCATGATCTCCCTCATTTAGGCGACCACACGATCAAGAAGAAACCTAATAGGATGTAGTTAGTATCCTCAACCAATCAAACTTTAGATAAAATAACCTCATTAATTTAATAAATACCTATATTGTTGTAGCATAATTCATCAGATTTAATTATTAAATATAAAGTGCATCACTCCTCGTGAATCTTATGACGGCATTAACTAGGCCAGAAAATATATTATCGAAGAGCATCAGCACAGGCATGTACCTTATATACTAGTCGATAAAAAATCATGTGCTCTCTTGCTCGATTAGTGATACGCATAGTTCTTTATTACCCAGATTTCAGCGGGGTTAACCAGTATCATCGATTTATAATTTTAGTAATCTAGTATCCCGATACAGTCGGGCTCTATAGCTATTTTAACAATATGCCGCTCGGCATCAAGCGATGGAACGGTAAGCCGAATAACCTGTTGCACTGTCACGCCAGCTGGTAACCGAGCGATCTCTTTATCTGGGTAAGTGCCTTTCATAGCCCATAACACCCCGCCTGGCGCGATCAAATGCCGAGAGAGCGCAACAAAATCAGCTAACTCCGAGAAGGCGCGCGATACAATTGCCTCAAATCGAGGTAGTACGTTAGTCTCGGCACGCAACCTTTCTACGTGTCCAGTAACTATAGATAAATTAGGCAGTCGAAGGACTGATTTAGCTTGCTGCTGAAACGAGGTTTTTTTTTGAACGATATCGTTATTTACTACAGCGCAGAATGGCATAGCAAACGCAATCACAATTCCTGGTAGACCACCACCTGAACCAACATCAAGCAACGAAGTTGGCAATAGAGCCGCAATATGCGGTACGATCGCCAGCGAATCGAGAAGATGCCGTATTACCATTTGACGTGGATTGCAGATCGCCGTTAAGTTGTAGACTGCATTCCATTTTGATAACAAAGCAACATAGTCTAATAATCCGACGATCTGCTCTTCTGATAGCACAACTCCCAGCTCGACAGCACCATCACGCAGCAACTTCTGAAGCTCTATCTGTTGCGCCGCATAATCTTCGTACCCACCTCGAATTCGGTCACTTCTAGTGCGGATCATGATACGGTATATCTGCTGGAAGAGGCACCTGTTATAGGATCGACAGCCTTTATTCAAAGATAAAAGTATTCTCTAGCACTGCACTTTTGTAAATATCAATCGACCTAAGCTTTTCTTTAGGTGCACTATCAATAGTGAAATGGAAGCTGGCGTCACGCCGGAAATCCGTGAGGCTTGGCCCATAGTTTCAGGGCGAAAATGATTCAGCTTTTGTTGGGCTTCAAACGACAATCCACTGACCTGTGTATAGTCTATATCTACTGGAAGCCTGGTATTTTCATACGCTTCATTCCGTGCGATCTCTCTTGCTTGGCGCTCAATATAGCCTTGATACTTTACTCCAATTTCGACTTGATGCTTGATTTGCGCAAGCATTTCCGGCTCGTCAGATAATACGTCAGATGGCGCATAGCGACTATCTTGTAGTGCCATCAACTTATCATAGCTAACTCCAGGACGGCGTAAAAAGTCCGCTAAACTATATTCATGCTCAATAGGCTTACCTAAAAACGCAATTGCGTCTTCTTTTAGTAAGGTTTGCGGGGTAACCCATATAGATTTTAATCGGACTGTTTCTCGTAAAACGGCATCGCGTTTATGCAAAAAAAACGAGAACCGCACTTTATCGACAACACCCAATTCCCAACCAATTTCAGTGAGTCGAGTATCTGCGTTATCTTCGCGCAAGCTTAATCGGTATTCGGCCCTGCTAGTGAACATCCGGTAGGGTTCAGAAATGCTCTGCGTTACAAGATCATCAACGAGCACACCTAAATATGCCTGGTCGCGACGTGGTACCCATGCATCACGTTGTTGTTGCACAAAACACCCTGCATTAATGCCAGCTAGTAGCCCCTGAGCAGCCGCCTCTTCATACCCAGTAGTTCCATTGATTTGTCCAGCAAAGAACAGTCCTGCGATTGCTTTTGTCTCTAATGATGCCTTTAGTGCCCGTGGATCAAAATAATCATATTCGATTGCATAGCCAGGTCGCAGAATATGGGCATGCTCAAGACCTTTCATCGAACGAATTAGGTTAAGTTGTGCATCGAATGGTAAGCTGGTCGAGACGCCATTTGGATAAAATTCATTTGTTGTTAGTCCCTCCGGTTCTAAAAAAATTTGATGGGAATCTTTGTTAGAAAATCGATGAATTTTATCTTCGATTGACGGGCAATAACGAGGTGCGACACCCTCGATCACTCCGGTATACATTGGTGAGCGATCTAGGCAGCTATGTATGATTTCATGCGTCTGAGGGTTTGTATGTGTTACCCAACATGGAACTTGCTGAGGATGCTGCTCAGGTCGACCTAAAAACGAGAATATCGGGATTGGGTTGAGATTACCTAATTGCTTTTCCAGTTTTGAGAAATCTATAGATCGACCATCTATCCTGGGTGGTGTGCCTGTCTTTAATCGCCCACCAGGTAATTTTAGTTCTTTGAGGCGTGCCGAAAGTGACACTGCTACCGAATCGCCATCACGCCCACCCGTATAGCTATTTAAACCTACATGAATTTTTCCGTTTAGGAATGTGCCTGTGGTCAAGACAACCGCACGGGACCTAAATCGAACTCCGATCTGAGTAACGGCTCCTGAGACACGATTTCCTTCAATAATGAGATCATCAACAGATTGTTGGAATATCCATAGATTTAGTTGATTTTCTAGACGACGACGGATTGCCGATTTATATAAGAGACGATCAACTTGCGCGCGCGTTGACTGAACAGAGGGCCCTTTAGACGAATTAAGAATACGGAATTGGATTCCAGCTTCATCAGCCGCTGTTGCGATGGCTCCCCCTAAAGCGTCGACTTCCTTAACCAGGTGTCCTTTACCAATACCACCAATCGATGGATTGCAGCTTATCTGGCCAATTGTTTCAATGTTATGTGTTAACAACAAAGTTTTAACGCCCATTCGAGCAGCAGCAAGTGCAGCTTCGGTGCCAGCATGTCCGCCACCAACTACGATAACATCAAATTCGGTGGGATAAAGCATAGTAATAACGCAACACCCTAAACACGTACCCCAGAAAAAAGAGCAGAAAGCCTACTCTACTGGCCTATCTACCTAAAATTACCCAAGAGACACTCTATACAGCCTTTTATTTTATTCGGCAAGTGAAGTGCTTTCAGTCACCATACGATATTTTTCTAGAATTTCAAACAATTTTGCATACAAACATAGTTGCAATACAGTGATGTATTGGATATGAAGTCATAGTATTTGATACTATACTCGCTATAGTCATGACCTTTACTAGTTCAACGCGTGATTGTAACAAATCATTCTCACAGTTGTACATGCTCCAATTAATATTGGTCAGCGTATATACGAGTGATTCGATATAGTGCATTAGAAAGAACACTAGATAGAGATCTCAAAACGACTGATGATATAGACGAGGTAGTGGTTTTCGGACGATATCTATTGCTCATTAAGTAATAAATTATAGAAATCTCTTAAGTATCTGACGCAATGAATCGCACCTAGGCTGATCGAATTTCTCTAATTAACTCGAGTCGCAGTAAAAAATAACCCGATGATGGATGCAATATACTACGATATCGAATGCAATTGAAATACTATACTCGCATATCTAAGCAGTTAGCATGCATGGTGCATATTGAACACTATAAATCTTTGAGTTCCATTATCGTTTAGTTCTAATAGATCTTGAGATCAAAAAACATGCCTAAAAATATGCTACTAGTTTCATGGCTTAAAATTATTGTTCTCGATCCATATTGCGCAGATCGAGAACAATACTTCGCATATCGGAATCGCTAATTCACAGCAGAAAAAATACTAGTTGATAACTTAATAGCAGTTTCTCTAATTTTGCGTAAATTAGGTTAATATCTATTGATAAAGAGTTTTATATCTATAGAAAACCTTTTGGTATTTCTTCTACAATTAGAAAAATCCAAATATCTCGTCTTCACAAATTTCAGCACTAGAATATATACATAGCTGCCTTCTATCAGAAGTAATACGGCTATGCACTAAGTTTCAGGCAAAACACTTATTTTGGACACAGACCATATAATCGTTCGAAAATTTCGTATTCGAACCAGCTGCTTTAAAGAGTCAATGAAGCAAGCAAAATTAACTTACTTATTATAATTCGTAACTTTCAAAAATAAAAAATCTAAACAGAACTAATATAAACGGACTATATGCAATTAAACCACATACTTTAGTTGCAACTAAAAAAGACACTCCAATTTAGATCACAACTGTAGAATTTTGTCTATTTTTAGAATTTTTAATATAAAAATTATCTATGATTTTAACAAATATTTATTTAAGAAAATTAAAAAATGAAGACTGCAATCGAATATATCGATGTGAGTGAGCTACTATATTTTTAGTTATACTAGCTAGATAGTAATTTTTAAAAAACACGCTCTCAAAATACGACGGAGACTCATTACTATATAGGCCAGAACTAAAAGCGATCAAATTTCGCCATAAAAATTAGCCAGGAAAATCGAATATAAAACCGCCCCAACATGGTATTACCACAGAAAAAAGAAAGGTCTGGTATAAGCACCCAGAAGTTTTCTAGAAATATTAAGCGGGAATATCTAGTGTGAAACACTAGTGTCTAAAGCTGATTAGTAAAACTATAGCTATTAAATACTAAGAATAAAATTAGTGTACCCAAACCAGAAAAACGATACTCAGAATATATTAGTATGCATCTTGCTTCAGATTTTTCAATACACGTAAATAACGTGGTTTCTATTATAGAATGCAATAACAAATTTGTGAACCTCATTATATGTATGAATACATAGTCTTTAGAGACTTGTAACTTTTACAAGTCTTGTATAAAAATTCTTTGTTATATCTAAATATAATAGCAGTTAACAAAGGAATGATTTTCCTGTGCATAACATTAATTATCTTAATTTAAACAGAGACTTACTGGAGTGAAAAAACCACATAAAAATGTGTGCCAAACACTATATTTTTGTCTCACTTATTGCAAGCATAAACTCGTGGTTGAAAGTATCCAGTGATATACTCTGGTAATTGATATTCTTGTCTACAGTACAATTTAGATAACTTCAGACGGTAATGCGTCCACTCAATGCGTTCACCAGCCCCCCCCACGCTTAGTAGCTTTAGCTTTCTATTGATCTGGCTATCGATACATTCATTCTCCATCACTGACAATACAAATCTTTATAAACTATCAGCGAACCGCCGTACAAACTCCGATGTTTCTAAAGTTAGTCACTTTCTCGACTAAGCATAAGATTATCATCTGTCTTCTACACCCCTCTCGAATCAATTAATACCATGTAACTCCCTCTAGCAGAGGGAGTTATCCTAATCCCCGCTGGGTTAGCGTCACTCATAGCGATAGCTGATTCCGATCATTAATCTAGTTTATCTAGTTATAGCGTATAATTAAAGTTGATCAATACCCAACAGCACTCCTGGTGTATAGAGAACGTCTATGCTCAGGAGCTACCAGATTCCATAATTATCTGGATAAAAACAAAAACCGAATTACCAAAGTTAAGCATACTCCTAACATCTTGCGATTATAATTTTGCACTTTTGAACGCTAATAGCGCAGCACTTCTAGCTGAATTAGGCAGACCAGAAAAATTCTATAATCGCATGTAAGTCTTACTTACTCACCCCGTAGATTATAATGCGCATCTCTCGGATTACAGTACAGAAAGTAGAAGCTATGAACATACTTTGATGATGCTAATCGAATAATAAATGATCAGCATAGTACTGATGTTTTTATCCTGATAGGAATTTTTAAGATATTCTACGGATAAAATGCCCAAATAAAACTTGGTAATTCGAGGTTTAAATTTGCAAAGCCTAACTAATATTAGGCCAGTTTCTATTAAGGTTAGAAGCTAATATTTTCTGAATCTCGTTGCATACTACATACAGCACACGAAAGAGCGAGTAAATTACTCCAAACTAATTTTAGAAAAATTTTCTATGGTTTTTACGGACGGTACTATTCACATACGCATAAAGAGCATTAACCCTAATCGGGAGGGTAGCAATACTAATACCGTATTAATGCAAGTGGTTCTCGGAATGCTTAAGGCAGAATCACAGAACTAGACGCAATGTCTAGTGCACGCACGTATAATCGGCGCGTTTGTAGCGTTCATAATTAATTAACTTCAAAAGGATACGTATGAACAAACAGGAACTGATCGACATAGTCTCTCTGAAGACTGGTACCAGCAAGCTGCAAACTAGTGAGACACTCGACGCTCTGCTCGAAGTTATTAAAAAATCTGTTTCCAGTGGCGACAGCGTTCAGTTGATCGGCTTCGGCAGCTTCGGCACCGGTAATCGCGAAGCACGCACCGGCCGAAACCCAAAGACGGGTGAGGCGATCAAGATTCCCGCTGCAAAGACCATCAAATTCACTGCTGGAAAAGCATTCAAAGACGCCGTCAATAATCGCTGATATTACGGGTGCACCTATGTTGCTCCACCTGTATAGGTGCACTTTTGAGCTATATCCACTGAATGTGCGGGGTGTAGCATACATTACACCCCCCCGCAAACATCGACGATATATAAAGTAACCTCGTTTTTATGAGGATAAGATCCTAAAAGTAAAAATCTTAATAATACAGACGAATTAAGGCTCTCTATTCACAGTTCTTTAATGTTTGGTGTAAGTTACCGTTGTAACTTTAGTTCATTAGAGCAATTTACATTAAATATGATAAGTCTTATTGTTCTATTCACTCACATGACTTATGGTTGTGCACTAAGTGAGCTCTTGCACCAGTGTTAAACACAACTTTCCAGTATCATAAAATTTCCCGCCCGGAAACTACCATATAAAGAGTGGTAGTTAGTTAATGCTGCTTATATTGATAGACAGACAGTTCAAGCGATGACTAGATTATTGTTAACTCATATACCAATAAATAATTAAAGTGTGTTTCTAAGTAGATGGTTTGAAGAAGGCGCATGCATGCTCTCAGAAAAAGTGTTACTCAAGTGGTCAGTGAGGTTACGAGCTAACTATCTGGACTGAATAAAATATTCCTGAGGGTCGAATAGCTATTTTCGTCTTAATGATAAAGCACCGACTATCTGATCACGAATTCGTGAAGACTATATAAGGTATTAACACTCGAGAATATATTTAGTGTGTATTTGAGCATGGAATCACACATTAGGCACTATAATCTCTCATAAAATAGTTACCATGTAACTCGCTTATCCTACGTATAAGCCTATAGTGAAAGTACAAATTTCGTTAAGAGTCTATCGTTAAAAAACAACATTATATGATGTCGTGCGCGCGATAGTAAGATTTATTAAGCATATTAAAGATAATAATTAAACGGGGCTATAGATAATAGATCTTAATGCGCTTTCGCAGTTTAATGATATATAAACGAAAGTTATACTGGTCTGAGAAATTTAGGACTTAAAACTGCGGATAGTAGTACAGCAGACATTACTGACTTAGTGGTCTATACCGGCATGTTGTATATAAGGGATAGATGTGATGATTTATTTACGATGTGAAGCTTTAGGGTTTGATCTGCTTATGGCAATCTAGTAAAACCCCAGTACAATAGAACATCCCATCGTATCTACTAAGGGCGAGAAGACGTCGCTAAATCTCAAGTAAGATTTGTACGTTAGCGCGTTTAATTATTAAATGTTTTATTAGATGATTCATGCTTTATAGCCATATACAGAAGTGTGAATATCTCCTTAGTATACTAATCTTAATAGCAGATTTAAATAGCTTTGAGTATAAAACGAGTCACCTGGATCTAATAGATGGTTTGTCGCATAGATTTTAGTTAATTTAAGTAATGAGGCAAGAATGCGATACACAAAACGAAAAATTCGGCGATTAGTCAATATACAGATGATACGCCATCGTGGTTTGACACTTATTGAAGTTATGGTCATGATCGCGATTTTAGGGATCTTGGCCTCTTTCTTAGCATCTAAAATCAAGAGTCATCACGACCGGAATCATCACGCTAAAGCCACCCATATTGTTACAATCATGAATGCATGCAAATCTGTACCGACTCGGTAATAACTGATATTTAACACAAGAATAGGGTTTATAAATGTTGATCCGGAAGCCGTCAAAGTATATTGGAAACTTAAAATAACGGGAGCATGTATACCCACCATCATAACTTCTAGAGTCACTCAAGCATCAGTTCTAGTCTTGTAGTGAAGGATTCTCATTTATATAAGATATCTACTGTAGTACTTAACTACGCAATTATTGTGTAGTAACGGATCATGGAAATACGAGGAAGAGTGCATATAATCTGGATCTCGACGAAATAACAGTCGAGGGTCGTGTTCGGTTTAAAAAGTAATGATATTACTAATGCAGATTATATTTATTGGGAAGTTACCTAAGTTGGTGTTATCAGACATACTGCTTCGAAGTTCGTTGAGTTGAAAACAAGATACTGGGTTCAGAATCTATACTTAGCAGCAATCACATTCTAATATGCTTTCTACCTTATTAAGAGTGTGAGAGCGTGGAAGTATTAGCTTGTTATATAAAGCCAGCTTACGAATTGGCTGGGCTATATTTTTCAAAGAAAGCAAAGGCAGGTGTCATCAGTATCGGCTCGTATCACCTGTCTCTGGGTGTCTATTACTTAGGAAGTACTGGAAGGTACTTATTACTGTTTAGCTATTTGCTAGCTACTGAGTGGATAGATGCAGTAGATAGAAACACACTATACTATGCTCCTAGTTTATTTTCGAAGGTCAGTACTAACTTCTAGCATTCTAGAAACCACTGTTAATCACTGTTATTGCTAAGATCAAATAATTCAATTGCAGATTTATGCCCCCCCTCAACGACCCCGAAAATGCATTTCAGATAAAAGCTCAGATATATCTGAATACAAGTAGCTGGATTGTTTATCTCGTAAATTATGAAGGCGGTGTTGAGTTCCAGGCGATCTAGGGTAGGTCTGATATGATATGCATTTATAAGGTTCGTTTAACCTGAGCATTTTACGTAGTGAGTTCTATATGTATATCCTCGACATTTTTTGATTTGAATGCTTTTTTAAATAAAGCTTTAGCTAATATGATGAACACTTGAATATAGTACTATCACCTGTAGATTATCCGATCTCTATCTGTACCGGTGTGAGTGGCATACATCTAATATTGTTAATATTAGTACAGTAGTGCGAGGTTTATAGTTTATATATAATCTTATTATGATGTAGAGCTTTTCAAAAACTATAAATCGCAGATAATTCGATTAAATCAATGTTACCCCCACTCGCTGAGTTGTTACCCACTGGTATCACCATACTAAAATTAGTGAAGCGTCAGCAGCAACTGACGCTAACTAGATCTTTGCGAAGTATCGACTAGTTGACATAGCTGAACTGGGTAGATTATGTGAATAGCTTTTATTTAGAGAACTTCGACATATAATAATCATGGTATGAAGAAGAATTTAACGTGAATGATGTGTTACTTGTAGTGCAAAAGAAATAAGAAACGGCAAAGTAAAGATAGCCAGTGCACATAATACATCTGAATAGATGACCAACAGTAGTACTGTTTACTATGACGCGTGTATGTATGCAAGCAAGTAAAGATAAGATAAAAAACTCGCTACGCGTTACTACACGTAAAATTATTCTAAGTCATTGAACCGGATATGCGATGGCGGAGTATTTATCAAATAAAGGCCAGATTGAGTTGCTAAGGCGGGATGGTTTTGTCATAGTACCTAGATTATTGCCGGCTAATCTTTGCGAAGCGATCAAGTATGCGGCCCGAACTGAGCTGACACGGCTGAATGGGGCCATTGAATTTGAATCAGATTTGCACTACTTAGGCGCACCAAAATCACGTATTGCACCTGGCGGAAATACTGTACGCCGTTTGCTAGACGCTTACGCACGAAGTAAAATATATCAGAATCTAGCAAAATCAGCAAAAATCCGGAGCCGGATAGCATTGTACTTTGACGAGCATATCGCGCTCTCTCTTGCGCATCATAATTGTTTGATGACGAAGCATCCAACATACGGAAGCCAGACAAGCTGGCACCGAGATGTCCGGTATTGGGCATTTGAGCGAGAGGACCTTATATCTGTATGGTTTGCGCTTGGTACTGAAACTGAAGAGAACGGCGCACTACGGTTTGTGCCGGGATCCCATATATTAGATTTATCCGCTGAACGTTTTGACGAATCGAAGTTTTTCCGCCTTGATACGTCGGAGAATGTGGCGTTGATTAGAACGGCTATTTCTCCAACTTTAAACTTAGGTGATGCAATATTCTTTCATTGCAATACATTGCATGCAGCGGGAAAAAACTTATCTGATGACATCAAGTTTTCACTAGTTTTCACTTATCATGGTATTAGTAATTTACCGGTTCCAGGCACTCGCTCAGCGGCTAAGTCGGAGGTTCTCCTATAAGGTAGAAATAGTGGTTGCGCATAAGTAAAGATCTATATGCAGCGCGTGATCTCCGCCTAGCATTATTTTTTATGCCTTACCGTTGCTAACTCAAAGCTCGTCTAAAAAATATACTAGTGCCACTAGCTCAGTAGCAAATAGCCACAATTATACTATTGGCCGGCATTCCTTCGAAAAAGTATAACGAATTTCATGAAAATAATGTGTGAAGTTCATACTCATACTCAAAAACTCATTTTTTTAATTAGATTAAACGGTACTTCACTATCTCGTTAGCAGAATACTATATGTGTATAGCAGAATATACGCGACAGAGTTCTAAAGAAAAGATTCAAAAAATATTTCTTGATGATCAGTCCGGTATTGTGAATCTAATTAACCACAAAATATCAAAGCGTAACAGGCTAAAACTACAAGGTTTCTTATTAAGAAGTTATATGAGCCAGTTCTACTACAAGTAGCTAGTATTTTACTCTGGAATAACTAGTCTAACAAAATAAACTCTATAGCTTATTTAGTTAAGAGTTGCGCATTTAGCTGCAGACTTGATGCATACGAACAGGTTTTAATTTATTAACATCACTTATGTATCTATAATGTTGGAGCGTTTTAGGATAAGTATCCCCTATCTCTACAGATTATCATGCTGCTCAATGTGAGAAAACAAAGTTTTCATATTTCAGGGAAAAGTAGCAAGAGCATAGTGTCATTACAACATTCTTTCGCATTATTTCAAGTATCCCATATTTTGAACGTACTGCCCGACACTCACACTGCTATGTGTTGCTATACTGCTACATAGCAGTGTGAGTGTCGGGCAAGCGCGACGAACGCACTAAGGTAGTCTGTGTCAATATCGGCTTCTCGCATGCCAACAAAGATCTGTTTAGCAATACCATCGCGTCCTAAGCGGACGGTATCAATCGGCATCTTATCTGCATATTCCCGCACTAACCAACAAGGTAATGCAGCAACACCGAGTCCGCTAGCAACCATTTGCACTATAATATCGGTAGTTTCGATTGTTTTGTGAAGCTTTGGCCGAACGCCAGCCGGCACTAGAAATTGCATATATACGTCTAGCCGATCAATATCAACTGGATAGGTAATGAGAACCTCGCTCGTTAACTGTATCGGATCTACATGAGTACCGCGTGTTAATACATGTCCACGTTGGACTACCAGCACTTGCTCGTAATCAAACACGGGCTCGAAATAAATACCCGCACGACGCAACGGATCAGGTGTAACTAAGATGTCTATATCGTAGACGAACAACGCGCCAACACCACCAAACTGAAACTTTTGTTTCACATCTACGTGAACGTCTGGCCACTGTGCTAGATAAGGAGATACTATCTTCAGTAACCATTGGTAACATGGGTGACATTCCATCCCGATGCGTAGCGTGCCACGAGCTCCTTGTGCATATTGGGATAGTCGCGCTTGTGCATGCTCTAGCTGTGGTAGTACGCGATTAGCAACTGCTAATAAATATTCTCCTGCTTGGGTAAGTCGTAAATTTCGGCCTTCACGACGCCAGACTGTCGTAGCCAGCATCTGCTCCATTCTCTTAACCGTATGACTGAGCGCTGACTGGGTCAGGCACAATACTTCGGCTGCAGCTGTTAATGAACCTCGCCTGTCAACCTCGCGCACAATCGCCAGGTGGATACGTTCGAGCATATTAAACCATGATAATAATTAATGCATATATGAAATATTATCACTTTTTCCCATGCAACTGCACTCATATAGTGAATTTACTTTTAACACCTCCCATTTAGAATTATGGCTATTACGCACAATCTAGGCTTTCCGCGCATCGGCGCGAAGCGCGAATTAAAATTCGCGCTCGAGTCCTACTGGAAGGGACAATCTTCGTTGGATGCACTGAAGGCAGTGGGCTCTGAATTACGTCAGCGGCACTGGGCTAACCAGTCGAAATTAGACTGGTCACCAGTGGGTGATTTTACATTCTATGACCAAGTACTCGATATGAGTTTTACTCTCGGCAACTTACCGGAACGAGTACGTGATCTATCTGGCGATTCACTCGATAATTATTTTCGGATTGCTCGCGGGCGTTCTGCCACGGATAGGGTATGCAATTATGATGTACAGGCCAGCGAGATGACTAAGTGGTTTGATACCAATTACCACTATATCGTACCAGAGTTAAGCACATCTACCGTCTTTACGCTTGATTCATCGCGACTTCTTAATGAGTTTAAACAAGCGCAATGCCTTGGTGTAAAAGCTAAGCCGGTAATTATCGGGCCACTGACATATCTCTGGCTCGGAAAAACTAAGGATGACTCAGATAAACTCGAATTACTGCCGCGACTGTTGCCGGTCTATACACAATTGCTAGCCAAGCTTGCCGAGCAAGGTGCTGAATGGGTGCAGATCGATGAACCAATCCTTGTGACTGAGCTGGATCCGACCTGGCAGCAGGCGTTTATACGTGCATACAATACGCTGCATACTGATCAAGTGAAGTTGCTATTAGCTACCTATTTTGGGCAATTAAGAGAGAATTTGTCGCTTGCCTGTCGCTTGCCAGTTCAGGGACTACATGTAGATGCGCTTAATGCGTACAATGAGATCCCTGATGTAATTATGGAGCTAGCTTCTGACCGCGTTCTGTCGCTTGGAATTGTCAATGGCCGTAATATTTGGAAAACTGATCTCCTCGCAACACTTGACTGGCTTGAGCCAATTCATAGACAACTTGGTCATCGCCTTTGGCTGGCTCCATCGTGCTCATTGCTGCACGTTCCGGTAGATATAACAAGTGAATGTGAGCTCGATACTGAACTCCGTTCATGGCTATCATTTGCACTTCAAAAACTCAACGAACTGAGTGTTCTGTCTGCTGCGTTAAATAACGGCAGGCAGTCTATGGAGACTGAACTTCGGGATAATCAGACCGCTATAGCGGCACGTAAAGTATCGACACGCGTTCATAATCCGGCCGTTAAGACAGCCCTTGCGCGTATCGACGCTAATATGGAGCGCCGCACTAGCCCTTATTCCGAACGAGCGTGCAAGCAACACGAGGAGTTGAAACTACCACTGTATCCGACCACGACAATTGGATCATTTCCACAAACTGAAGAGATTCGACATATACGTAATCTTTTCCGTCGAGGTGAATTAAATGAGTCGAGCTATAACACCGCTATGCGCGAGCAGATCGCGCGTAGCGTGCGCGAACAAGAATTACTAGGACTCGACGTTTTAGTGCATGGTGAGGCCGAGCGAAATGATATGGTCGAGTATTTTGGCGAGCAGCTCGAGGGTTATGCCTTTAGTCAATTCGGCTGGGTGCAGTCTTATGGTTCGCGTTGCGTGAAACCACCGATCATGTTCGGTGATATTATTCGGCCCAAGCCGATGACGGTTAAGTGGATTCAATATGCACAGTCGCTAACTAACAAGCCGATGAAAGGTATGTTGACAGGACCCGTAACAATCCTAAACTGGTCGTTCGTACGTGATGACCAGCCACGCGCTGTGTCGTGTCAGCAACTTGCTTTAGCGATTCGAGAAGAGGTGCTCGACCTGGAGAATGCGGGCGTACGCGTAATTCAGATTGATGAAGCTGCTCTGCGTGAAGGTTTACCTCTACGTAGAGCTCAATGGCATGAGTACTTGCAGTGGGCAGTCAGCGCGTTCCGGATTGCGGCTAACGGTGTACGAGATAACACGCAAATTCATACACATATGTGCTATTCTGAGTTCAATGATATCATTGAATCTATTGCAGATATGGATGCAGACGTTATCACAATCGAAACATCGCGATCGGATATGGAGTTACTCGATGCATTCGATCACTTTAACTATCCGAATGAGATTGGACCGGGTGTGTACGATATCCATTCACCAAATATTCCCACCCAAGATCATATTATCCACCTAATGCTACAGGCAGCTAAGCGTATACCAGCTCAGCGTTTGTGGGTTAATCCTGACTGTGGTCTAAAGACACGCGCATGGGAAGAGGTTGTCCCGGCACTACACAATATGGTAGCTGCAGCCCATAAATTGCGTAGCACTATATAGACGTGACCCCCAGTTAAACTTTAGCAAGCTAAACGCTAATTTGTAGTGTTTGGCGATCTAATTTAGTATGCACCGAATCCGGGGAAATTTCCGTTTTCGGTGCAGTTATAGGAATCCTACGAGATTATGCTAACATCATGCTCAAATAAACCGCATAGAGAATTCCATTGCATAGCAAGGCCCAAATTGGTAAGCCGCGATCGTGCAACAGTACTCGACACCATGCTGCCCCGATTAATGTAATGACGATGCTAGTTAGAATCTCGAAATGCCGCTCCCATGGGGTAAGCATAATGCCAAGCGCTGGGAGCACTGTCCCCTGAAACACCATAGCACCAGTAAGGTTCGAAAATGCGAGGGTATCTTTCCCGCGCCGCACCCACAAAATAGTGTTTACCTTTTCTGGTAACTCCGTAGCGATTGGAATAATTAGCAGGGATAATAGCAGTGGTGATACTCCTAACATCTGGGAGCACTTATCTACGTAATACATGAATCCTTTCGCGCCACTAATCAGTAAAACTAGCGAAATACTTAGCTGAAATAAAATCGTCATGAGACGCATAGGGATACCAATGCGCGATAGATACATGCGGTCTAGCACTGTCGTGCTGTGCTCGATGCTCACTAATGCTTGCGACGCTTTCAATGTCGCATACACGTAATATATATACATACATACAAGGGTAATGCTCAACCCTGCCCGCACCACTACATTTGTATGCGGCACGTACATCGTGACGGCTGATAACGAAAACCCACATAAAAAATAGTTAAGATCCCGTTTAATACCGCTGGTCTCTGGCTGTATACGACCACAAAGCCCACGCCGGCCTAGTATAGATAGTGTCATTAGACATGTGGATAGTGTCACAAGCATCAGCGGCGCACCCAGAATGGCCCCTATCCCAATTTCTTCGTTAAGGTGCTCTCCGCGCCCAGACAGAATAGCGATTATCGGGATTGACGTCTCCGGTAATGCAGTACCGACTGCCGCGAATAATGAGCCGGTTACGCCATCGGATAGTTTCATCCGCTTACTTAGGTGTTCTAGCGCATTTGTAAATAATTCAGCGGCAAGCAAAATTGCCGCAAGCATCAGAATAAGTTGGAGCACAATCCTAGTCATACGCGGCTCCCGGCATAACAGACTGCATAGAGAAATGAGCATGCAAGTAGAGGAAATATAGATGTTGCACGATATATCTCTACGGTTAGATATATGAAGATCTAAAGCATAGCGCCACAATCTGACTGAGTATGGGGCGCAGCGCTAGCTCTAGGCGAGCTTAGGTAAGTTAGTGATAAAGGAATCATTTAGAGGTAAAAACATAAGTCTATGCTACTCTAGCTACTAGAACTTACACGACGTAGTAACATAAAACAAACACTCGCCTAAATGCCGTGCATTCTAACTAATAGTTATCCGCTCACCTGGAATAAGACGAGTATGGAATATTTATCAATCTTGATCCGAGAGACAAAATATAGCCAGCGTTAGGCTTAGCCTATAAAAGTCATATATAGAGAGGGAGCCTATAGAAAAAACACGGGTAATATGCGCCTATCTAAAATAAGCGTGATTGCACTTAACTGGGATTTCGTTGCAGGTCTGATAAAGATATCTAATTAGAGGCGCGCAGAATTCGAAATTTTTGCTTTTTCGCAGACTTTTTAGGGTCTATCTATAAAAAAGTGGGGGAGGTAGCTGTCTTTTATTAGCTGATGAAATCAGATGCTTACATTAGTGCTACACCATGCTATTCAATTGACAAAACCTATGACATCGAGGATGTCGATGTACTACTTAAAATACGTCTTGTTTAATAGAGAGATTGTTGATGTTGCATACACAACATGCGTTGTAAGCGCTAAACTATAAGAATAGTTCTTATAATAATCCGACGCATATTATTGCTTAAGAAGTGCTTTATCATCCTATGATGTAATACTATGTAACTTTTATTATTCAAGTATCTCGCACTCATAATAATTGCGAGCCTTACCCATCTATTAGCGCTCAGCTAGTATCACACTGTGTGTGATACATAAGTGCGGAACCTATAATTTTTCTTGGAATAGCCTAAAGCGCTAGATTATACTTTCTTAGGTAAGAGTATAACTCTTTAACATGTTAATCTCAGATAGAATGGCTTTTTGTATATACTGGGTCTTGCCGCATTGCAACAGCTGTTATTATCGCTTATCGCATAGTATATTTTGGGGTATTTATAGGGGCATCGAGAATCTTAGCCTACGCGAACTATCGTCTAGTTATCAAGATACATTAGCACTATAGCTAACCAGATAAATTTTGAAAACAGTACTGAAAATAACTAATTAGTTTTATCTAGATAGAATCAGCAATCTTTAAGGTGCATCTAAAAGTATGTTGCTCGTGAATATATATCGTGGTAGAAAACCGATTACGGTATACTATACGATAATGTTCAAGAACACGCCTTCCTTCCAAACGACGGATACGTACGCTAGACGCCTGGCTTTATTGATGCAGCCCGCACATCGACCATTGCTGCTCAAAGGTTTACAGGGCATTGAAAAAGAAAGCCTAAGGGTACGGCGTGATGGAATGCTCGGGCTTACGCCACACCCTACCGCACTGGGCTCGGCGCTTATACATGCTCAGCTGACAACCGATTATTCAGAGTCATTACTTGAGATTATCACTCCAGCTCAGCATACTTCCGATGTAATGCTCGAGCAGCTTGATATGCTGCATCGTTATGTCTATGAGTCGATTGGTGACGAGTTACTATGGAATGCATCAATGCCCTGTGTGCTGCCGCCCGAGGAACAAATTCCGATTGCGCAATATGGCACATCAAATATTGGCCGGCTTAAGCATGTTTACCGGCGCGGGTTAGCGCTGCGTTATGGAAAATCCATGCAGTGTATCGCTGGTATTCACTATAACTTTTCGTTGCATGAAGATATTTTTCGATTATTGCAACAGCACGAGCGCACTGATGGCTCCCCGCTTCAGTATCAGTCGAATTCATACCTTGCCCTCATCCGAAATTTCCGGCGTAGCAGTTGGCTACTAATGCTATTGTTCGGTGCCTCGCCTGCACTCTCACGCAGTTTCGTGCGTGGATGCCTGAATGGGCTAGATACTTTCGATGCAGATACGTTATTTCTGCCCTATGCAACTAGTCTTCGAATGAGCGATTTAGTTGGCTACCAAAATACTCCTGGACAGTCATCAGTTAGTGCAGATTATAACAATTTAGATAACTATCTAAATACTGTAGCGAATGCAATTAGTCAGCCTTATCCTCCCTATAAGCAACTCGGCACGAAACGAAATGGCGAGTGGTTGCAAATCAACACTAACGTGCTTCAGATGGAAAATGAGCTGTATTCGACGATCCGTCCGAAGCGCATTACGCAATCAGGTGAACGCCCCCTTCATGCTCTTGCATCTCGCGGCGTTCAGTATATTGAAGTGCGATTACTTGATATCGATCCCTTTGAGGCTATCGGAATCTCGTCTAATACCGCGCGTTTTCTTGAGGCGTACTTATTATACTGCGCGCTCGATGAAAGTCCGTTACTCTATGCGGCGGAGCATATAGAAGCAAATAATAACTTTGCTTGTGTAGTAATGCAGGCACGACGTCCTGGACTTGAGTTATCTCGCGATGGCCGACTAGTTTCTTTGCAAGACTGGGCCATTGAATTGCTTGAGAAGATCGAGCTGGCTGCGGTATTACTTGATACACAGGATGGTGGAGGTCGATATTGCGCCGCACTATCTGCACAACGCACAAAGGTTGAAAACTTTGCGTTGACTCCTTCGGCGCGTATATTAGACGATATGAACACAACAGGTCGTTCGTTTATTCGCTTTGCACTCGAGCAGAGTGCAAAGCACGCCTCAGCTATGCGTGCTCGGCCGCTATCAAGAGAGATGCATGATCACTATGCAACACTTGCAGTGCGTTCGTTGCAGCAACAAAATGAGATTGAGCAGGCTGAACTAGGTCAATTTGATCAGTTTATGGAATCCTACCACGCGTATACGCCGCACCGAATCAACGTCTGATACCTCGGTCTTATAATTAGCATAGTCTGTAAAATGTGCCTGGAGCTTATATTGCGAGTGTTGCGAGTTAAAGACTCGGCGCACCATTCCCGCATATCATACGTTGATAGTCCATAGTATGGCCAGCTTCAGGGTTTTTATATACTCACAGTATATTTCTAATGCTTAACTATATAGCAGAAATCTAATGACAAGCGAGGTGTTCAGGGATGAGGTAAGTACCTGTAATTTAGTAATGTATGAACTTTAGATAAAGATAGCAAAGCTTACATCATCGAATTATATCTATAATAAAGCGACTTTTATTCTCTGATCCCAAATATTCATCCTTACAAAAGAAGGTATGCTCATCGACATCGAATAGTCGCAAAAAACCAGCATTATTAGGATGAATGTCCTGTCTATCGCTTATGCCTTACTCCAATTCCTAAACGAGGAAGTACATAAAGATCTCCCTAAAAAACACCCCGTTATTGACCAGTAGATCTAACCATCCAGAATATACGGAGTATTATGTATAATACTCCGATTAATCTATACGATTACCTGTTATACAGAACATTACGACTTTATTACTATCGTTATTTACATTTTAATATGTAATATATACGCTTGTACATTAGCGCGATACTTATTCTTGCTAGACGTTAGAAAATATAGCAGTATTCTTCTGAGCTACGTTGCTTACTAAGATTACTTTATTCACAATAAGCAAAATCAACGCACTAGAATTTTAGTGCTGGTCCTCTATAATCTAGTATCTGCTTGGGCATGGCTGTATGTTTAGTAACGTGCGAGAGATATCGAAAGCGATAATATTGCTACCTAAAATTGGAGTAGATTATTAGTTGACGTAGTTTAGGTAAACTACTGTACGATACCGATCGGGTCCAATAGAAATATCTCTGAAAACTTAATGTTTCCAGAGATATTTAGTACTTGTATTTCGAATGACACAATGAAATATAATAAGATTTTTACTTTTTAATTTCTTAATTCAATTTAGAGTTACTCTATGGTAATAAATACTGTCGATAGAAAAGATGAAATATGCATTAATTTCATACAATAGTATATTTTTGCTTAAGACAGCATGTAATTTATATACAATAGTATATGCCGGCTCGCACTAAAGAATAAGAATATCTCTATATAAATCTTGACGCTAAGATTGCATTCGGTAGAAGAAAATTTTTGAGTATCCACTATCACTTACAGTTGGTAAGAATTCGGTAAAAATTTTCCTTAGATTATTCTTTTGTATAAAATAAAAATGGGGTGCCAACCGATTTCAGTGTAGCAAAGATCATGGTTGCGCGAGAATACCGATGCATGTTGAAAACTTTTGATTTCTCTAATACAATTGATTATAATCTGATTTCTCTAAATACCCCCCTAAGGAAAATAAGATTAAACCATTGCAGAATTATATATTCTACTATGTATAGAAATATTAATTTATTTATATTAAATACGCCGAGATTTTCTAAATTGATACTTCCTAAGTCATTATCTTCAAGAGCTAGATGAGGGCTATACTGTATAGCTAGAGCTAGGCAATAATTATTGATATTAATCAATAGATAGCTTAATGAGTCTTCAAGACTATCGAGTCGATATTAATTTTGCAATTTACCCCCCATATCTAAATAGTACTTTAATAAAATGTATGAAATAAGTGGAAGATGCAGTGGCGGAGAGCTAAATCTAAATATTTTATTCTTTTAAATAACAGTATCGATACTGCAGTCGGTTACTAAATTTTAGTACTATTTGATAGTATGCGGTTATTCCATTTTATTATTTTGTCTTGCAGTTTACAAAAAAGAAATACTGAAGTTTCTAACTAACTGATAGAAAGAGATCTTTGGGATAGTGTAATCTACATATAGTAGGCCTTAAATATCTAAGTTCCCTGCTTGCGGGGCATTGCTCTCGATAAACGCTCGTCTCGGCTCGACTTCATCACCCATCAATATTGTAAAAATTCTATCTGCGGCAATTGCATCTTCAATCTGTACGCGTAGTAAAATCCGATTAGCTGGATTCATCGTAGTTTCCCACAGCTGCCCAGGGTTCATTTCGCCGAGCCCTTTGTAGCGTTGCTTAGATACGTTTCGTTCTACATCTGCGATTAGCCACTTCATTGCGCTCTTAAAGTTTTTTATAGCCATCATCCGATCACCACGCTTGATTATTGCGCCGAAGCCAATTAGCCCCTTGAATATATTGGCAGTATTCGTCAGCTGTTGGAAATCTGTAGTTAGTAAGAATTTTTCGTCGATGATTGAAGTTTTAGTATTACCATGATACTGCCGATCGATGCGTAGCGAATATAACTCATATGTGGCATCATATTGTGGTGAGATTGATACGCCTAGAATAATATCATGCATTTTGCTCCGCATTGCTTCTGCGGATTTACGTGTTGTATCGGCAGACGTCAAGTCAATAGTTACCCCCTCTATAATTGCTTCAAGCGAATCTTTATCATAGATGGGGCTAAGCCTATCTACTACTGCTTGCGCAAGAAGGTACGAGCGTGCGAGCTTATCTAGCGCAGTACCATGAATCGGTTTTCCACCTTCTGATGGTATCAGCTCTGCACCATATAACGCTAGCTTAAGCATATAATGATTTAATTCGTTCTGGTCTTTTAAATAAAACTCATCTTTTCCAGTCTTTAGCTTGAAGAGGGGGGGTTGTGCGATATAGACATACCCGCGTTCAATTATCTCGGGCATTTGCCGGTAGAAGAATGTCAGCAGTAGCGTTCGGATATGGGCGCCATCCACATCTGCATCGGTCATAATAATGATGCGGTGATAGCGAAGCCTCTCGGGGTTGTAATCATGCTTTCCGATGCCGCAACCCAGGGCAGTAATAAGTGTGACAATCTGCTCAGACGATAGCAGTTTGTCGTATCGTGCTTTCTCGACGTTTAGCACTTTTCCGCGCAGTGGCAAGATCGCCTGAAATTTTCGATCACGTCCCTGCTTTGCGGAACCCCCGGCAGAATCACCTTCTACAATATGAATCTCAGATTTTGTTGGGTCTTTTTCCTGGCAATCAGCTAGCTTTCCAGGTAAACCGATACCATCTAGCACACCTTTTCGGCGTGTCATTTCACGAGCCTTGCGTGCGGCATCTCGTGCTCGCGCCGCATCTACGATTTTACCGCAAATAATCTTCGCGTCGTGTGGTGTCTCTAGCAAGTATTCCTCAAGCGCTTTTGCCACGACTTCCTCGACTGGAGCACGTACTTCTGAGGACACTAGTTTATCTTTCGTCTGCGAACTAAACTTTGGCTCCGGAGCTTTAACGCTAAGTACACATGACAGTCCCTCGCGAATGTCGTCTCCAGTTGTTTCTATTTTTGCCTTTTTTGCTATATCGGTGTCGGTAATATATTTATTAATTACACGAGTCAAAGCCGCTCGCAATCCGGTTAAATGGGTTCCGCCGTCTCGTTGTGGAATATTATTTGTAAAGCACAAGACATTTTCATTGAAGCTATCGTTCCACTGCATTGCAATCTCGACACCAATGCCGTCTTTCTCGCCGCTAACATAAAATATATTGTGATGCAGTGTTTGTTTCGTTTTGTTGATGTATTCTACAAAACCCTTCACACCACCAGAGAACTCAAAATTTTCTGATTTCCCGCTACGCTGGTCTGTTAACCGAATTCTTACGCCATTATTTAAGAACGACAACTCGCGTATGCGCTTGGAGAGAATATCATAGTGATACTCAATAGTACCAAAAATTGCCTCATCTGCTAAAAAGTGCACTTCAGTGCCGCGACTCTTGGTATCCCCTATAATCATCATAGGAGATACTTGTTGATCATCGCGTTTTTCAAGTACGCGATCTAATACAACGCCACGATGAAATTCTAGGAAATGTTTTTTACCGCTACGGCGCACAGTGAGCCGTAGCCATTTAGATAGTGCATTAACACACGATACACCAACGCCGTGTAGTCCACCTGATACTTTGTAGCTGTTCTGATCAAACTTACCCCCGGCGTGTAACTCAATCATCACGATTTCAGCTGCACTGCGCTTCGGTCTATGCTTGTCATCACGCTTAATATCAGTTGGGATCCCCCGACCGTTATCAATTACAGAGATTGAGTTATCTGTATGGATAACTACGTGAATGTCATTACAGTGTCCAGCAAGTGCTTCGTCAATCGAATTATCGAGTACCTCAAATACAAGATGATGAAGACCGGTGCCATCGGAAGTGTCCCCAATATACATTCCTGGGCGCTTGCGTACAGCTTCGAGACCTTCTAGAATCTGGATTGAGGACTCGCCATAGCCATTATCCGTATCTGACTTCGATTGCGGATTTTGCTGTTCAATCATAAATTTTCCGGTTTTTTATGCTGCTTTAATACCCAATAAACATTAAATTGACTGGCCTATACTAGAATCCTAGTCATTATCCTAATCATATTCGCATTGGCATTACTACATACTTAAATTTTTTGTTCTCTGGAATGGTAATTAACGCGCTTGATGTTGAATCGCTGCCTAATGCGATTTGGATCATACGGACTTTCAAGTTCGCGAGTACGTCTAATAAATATATAACGTTAAAGCCAACATCCAGCGTATCACCATGGTATGCGATTTCTAGTTCTTCCTGCGCTTCTTCATGATCGGCATTGGTAGACATAATTTTTAGCTGGCCTGGTGCAATAATACATCGAACGCCTTTAAATTTTTCCGACATCAAAATCGCAGCCCGCTGCAAGGAATGCTGTAATTCGTTACGGTCTATTACAAATATGTTTGTATAGTTCCTCGGAATCACGCGCTGGAATTCCGGGAACCTACCCTCGATAAGCTTAGATACTAACTCTACCTGGCCAAATATAAATTTCACCTGCGTAGGTGCGATATCAATTTTTAGTAGATGATCGCTATCATCTAGAAGTCGCTGAAGCTCAAGAATTGTTTTTCTTGGAATAATGACCTCCTGTCGCGCGAATGCGCTATCCGTCTTCATTGATGCGAACGCAAGGCGGTGACCATCAGTCGCTACGGCTATTAACTGATCACCATCGATTACCAGAAGCATACCGTTCAAGTAATAGCGAATATCCTGCTGCGCTATCGCAAAGTACACCATCCCAAGCAATTGCTTAAACGTTTTCTGTGAAACTGATAAGCTGGCGCCGAAGTTTTTTATTTGTGCTAGCATCGGGAATTCATCGGCTGGTAGAGTTTGCAGTGCAAACCGACTCTTTCCGAACTGAACGATTAGCCGCTTTGCAGACAATGCAAGTGTGACATTGCCAACTGGAATCGCGCGCAAGATATCGACAAGTTTTCGCGCAGCTACTGTCGTAGCTACTTTTTCGTTACCGACGCCAAAATCGGAACGCGTGGTAATCTGCAATTCAAGATCGGTAGACAGGAATGATACGTCTAGGCCATTCTTAGATATAAGCAGATTTGCGAGAATCGGCAGTGTATGGCGGCGCTTGACAATGCCGCTAACCATCTGTAGCGGACGCAGCAAAGTATCCCGTTCGGTCTTTACCAATTCCATAGAATTCCTTCTTGATATGATATGATGGTTTATACACTCCACATTGCCTGCGTAGAAACTAAGTTTCGGCTGTTTCCTTAAACTGCCATTGTGCCTGAAAACGCACAAGTGTACCTGATGCATATAGGCACAATCATGCCTTTTTACGTAACATTTACTAAAGTGTAGTAATAGCTAGAGCACAATATAGTGCTGTGTCGCTTATCCTTTAAGAGTTTGTTCGAGTACGTGTAGCTCGTGATTCAGTTGTATGTCTTTGCTGCGCTCATTAGAGATTTTACGCACTGCGTGTAACACTGTTGTGTGATCGCGGCCACCGAATAGTTCCCCGATCTCAGGCAGGCTCTTCTGCGTAAGCTCCTTAGCTAAGTGCATTGCAATCTGACGCGGCCGAGCAATATTAGTCGGCCGTTTTTTGGAATACATATCAGCGGCTTTTATGTTATAGAAATCGGCAACGGTTTTCTGAATACTTTCAATTGAGATTTGACGATTTTGAATTGTTAGTAGATCTTTTAGTGCCGCTTTAGTGAGATCAATCGTGATTCCTTGTCCACGGGATTTTGAATACGCGAGAATTTTCTGAATCGCCTCTTCAAGCTCTCGCACATTTGATCGCAGGTGCTTAGCGACAAAAAATGCAACATCCTCATTTACCACAACGTCTTCAGACTGCGCCTTACGTATTAAAATCGCAACTCGCATCTCTAGTTCAGGCGGCTCGATTGCTATGGTCAAGCCAGAGTCAAATCGCGAGATCAATCGGTCATCAATACCAGATATTTCTTTCGGATACGTATCGCTTGTAATGATAACTTGCGCTTTATTTGCGACAAGCGCCTCGAAAGCATAGAAAAATTCTTCCTGCGTACGTGACTTACCAGAGAAGAACTGAATATCATCGATCAAGAGTAAGTCAAGCGAATGGTAGTATTTCTTGAACTCGTCGGATGCCTTGCGCTGGTATGCCCTCACGACATTGGAGACATACTGCTCCGCATGAATGTATCGAATTCGAGCACTAGCCCGGCCCCGTAGAAGTTCGTTTCCAATCGCATGGATCAAGTGTGTCTTGCCAAGACCGACGCCGCCGTATAGAAATAGTGGGTTATACGATATACCGGGGTTATCAGCAACCTGGATCGCCGCAGCATGAGCGAACTGATTCGCTTTACCAGTAACAAAATTTTTTAAGGTGAGCACTGGATTAAGTTTAGAACACTCGTATGTGGACTCCGTATCAGTTAAGGACGTAAGAGCTCCGAGGCTGGGGTAGCGCCATACTGCCATAGCTTCTTTCACGTCTAGGTTGAGCTCACCCATATTCAAGTTATTATTCACAGTTGAGGAGCTGCATATGCTAAGCGCATGATCTATCGTTGGATAAGGTACTGAGCTATTAGCGGGTGCAGCAGCCGACGCGCTCGAAGTCGCTGCAATAACCGCGTCTATAGCGTTAGCGAGTGCGCTACCGCTCATGAGTTGCGCTGGAGATGCTTTTAGGCAATCCTTAGCATGAAGGACGAACTTCACTTGCACTGGATGCTGCCAAAAATCGCGTGCTAAATCGGTTATACGACTAGAAAATTGGCTTTTCACCCAGTCAAGCTTAAAGCGATTCGGCGCGGCAATACGCACCGTGTTCGCCTCAACATCGAAGCCGACAGGCGAGAGTGGCTTAATCCATGTTACGTACTGCTGAGGCGTTAGCTCACGCGCCAGTAGAGTTGAGCAATGTTCCCAGAAATCGTTCAT